>JADFZK010000076.1 GCA_015232565.1 Candidatus Omnitrophota bacterium | reverse complement strand
CGACGACAAAGCTTTTCAAAGAACGGAATTCTCAAAAAGTGACGAAGTCAGGAGAGGCTATGACACCCCCCTCTTCCTATATGGAATGTCCCGATAGCCCCGAGGCCCTATTGGGGCCTCTGACCAGCGACACTTTCCAAAAGTATGCTTCTTTAAATGGAATGTCCCTATGGCCCGCAGCCCCAATAGGGGCTGCGGGCCATAGGGACATTTTTTTCGACGTAGTCGAAAAAAATGCCGAGACCCGGGATTGAACCGGGGACGCAAGGATTTTCAGTCCTTCGCTCTACCAGCTGAGCTATCTCGGCAAAAACTTAGATCTATCGCTCTATCCTGCAGCCAGACACTCACTATCGTTCGTGTCGGGCAGGACGACATTCACTACACAAAATTTTCCGGCTAAACAGAACGCTATTTTATATAATAACTCTGGAAAGTCAAATCCAAATTAAAAGCCTTATTTCTGCCCCCTCTTTTATAAACATCATTTTCCCATAATTATTACCGGCGACTGGGCTTCGTCCAGAGATTTTAGCAATTCCAGCAAGCGCTGTTTTTCCAAAGCCACACACCCGGCGGTGGGGCTTTGCCCCTTGGCGCGCCAGATATGCACAAAGATCGCACTGCCCCGCCCGGGAATAACCGGCCGGGTATTATATTGCACCACTATGCCGGCATCGTACAAGCCGTCCGCGCGCAGCATGTTCTCAAAAGAATTCGCCGCCACCTCGCCCTTGACCCATTGATTGTATTGTGCCGACGAAGGATCGTCCACCCAGCGGTCCTCGAGCCCGGCCTGCCGGTACCCCAGGCCCGTCGCTATCGATGCCTCGCGCCCGAACGCCGGCCCCAGCGGGAATATCCCCGAAGGAGTCCGGCCATCGCCTTCATGCTTTTCGTCCACCGAAGCAAAACCGTTACGGCCCACCGTTACCGGCCAAGGGCCCAAGGTCCGTCGCCATTCACCAGACACCCGGTCCTTGCTCCATAAAGTCAAGCCCGCGCGAAACCCCGCGCCCAAAGGACGCACCACAACCGCCTGGCTAACCGCTGAACCCAACAAATCTGGCGGCACCCGCCAGTCGCGCTGAGAGAAAATTGCACAAGAAGACATACTGAATACAAATATTAATAACGGAATAATTCGAATAATAGTCATTCTGGACCCTGTTTAAAATATCAAGAACCTCTACTTCTTATAAATCGGCACCAGAAAGATTTCGTTATAATCAATCCCTGGCATACTGGCTACCACTTCCAATTCCCAATAATACGCCGACTGCTTTCCCGGGTCACCTATTAGATCAGTGCCTGGCAGATCATTCGGCAAATCAATAAACAATTCCGCACACCCGAGGTTGTTTGTCGAGAATACACACTCTTTACTCCAAAGAGACTCAATAATCATACTGCCAACTTGCTTGCCCCCGCACGTTCTCCATTCATAATACTCATTAATACAATGAAGAATCCCTTTTATCCCCTCACGATCAACCATTCGTTTACCACCATTAAATGTAAACTGTGCTTTTTGACCGGTAAAATAGGGGAACTGATAAAAAATAAGTTGCGACCGCCCAAAAACAACCCGGCGCAATACCAGATAAACAGTAACCCCAAACATCGCCAATAAAAACAGATCCAACATTCCTATGAATATAAGAATTGCAACTCTCATATCCGAAGGGACATCCAGTTGCGAAGCCATAGAATGAAACGGGAGAATAAATATCACAACAATCACCAGACCAGAAATATTACCTAAAATCCGGCTTCCGGTACTATCTTTTGCCCATTTAGGATTCCAACGATTATCAAATCTCCACGTCTCTTTCCCGCTAAATGTTTCTTTCCTATGTCGCAATAATATCCCTCTAAAAGCGCCTAGAGAAAAGATCATTCCAACCAAAACAAGATCTATCCCAAATAAAGCAAACGTAACTGCAGATACCCGCCCGCTATAGCCTGCAGTCCATGCCTGAAAAATCATACTTATACCAAACACGACAATGGCAAGACCAAGAAGAACGACAAAAGCCGGATAATTTGTTTTTATACGCGGGCGCTCCCTCTGAAGCGTTATCCTGGACATGCTATCCTCCCCCTGTATTTGTTTGCGCAATCAGCCAGCCACGGCCCTGCAAGCGGCGGGACACCAGCATACACGTCACATTATCGCCCACCGCGTTAAGCATGGTGGCCGGAGCGTCCACTATGGTGCCGATCATGGTTATAAGCGGAAGCGCTTCGATCGGGAAACCGTACAGAGTAACTATTAAAAGCTCGCCCAGCATGCCACCCGCCGGAATGCCGCTGATCACCGTACCCGACAATACCGCGATGCCGGCCGCGGTCAGCCAAACCTGCCAGCCGGTGAAAGGCATTTGAAAAAGCCCGAAAAGAAAAGCGATCTTCACAATAGCCGCCAGGCAGGAACCTTCCATATGAATGGTAGCGCCCAGCGGGATAACCACCTCCCGGATATCTTCTTTTACCCCCATCTTTTGCGCCGCCGCCAGGTTGATAATCATCTAGAAGGCTTCCGCCCCGGACCATTACAGCTATAGTAAT
>JADFZK010000041.1 GCA_015232565.1 Candidatus Omnitrophota bacterium | reverse complement strand
ATGGGTGAGCGAGGTTCATCGGAATGGGTGAGCGAAGTTGACCGGAATACGCAATTCTGGCTAGTATATGTCGCATCTAACGAAGATTCCTTGCCTGCAAGAATACAAATATTTATTCCTACGCAGCAAGAAACCTCGCCCAAAGGGAACGAGGTTTTTGTTTTTATTTGGAAAAAATAGGCAGAGAAGGATTCGAGCGCCCTCCGGTCGCTTCCCGGGAGGCGTTGCCTCCCGCCGCTCCCTTCGGGTCGGCCATTCGCCCCGCTTATTTGGATGCTCCTATTCGTCGCATCCAACGGGGCTCAAGTTCGAATCCTTCTCTGCCCAATTCAAGCAAAAAGCCTTCCGGAAACCGGAAGGCTTTTTGATATGGTGGGCAGAGAAGGATTCGAACCTTCGAAGCACGGATGCAACAGATTTACAGTCTGTCCCCTTTGGCCACTTGGGTATCTACCCATTTGTTCAAGAATTCTTGAACAAATGCTCTAATGGCTACCAGAGCCCCTTACAGGGGCTCGGAGCCATTAGAGCCACACGTATCACTATTTCAAAGAATCACTAATACTCACCAAAAGCCCCTTACAGGGGCAACGATCATTACTTGTAACTGTCTATTTCTTCTGCTCCAGCCGATAACGGCTGAAGCTTTTTTCTTCTCTTATCTTTAGGTAACCTTAACGGAAGAGAAGAAAAAGCCGACGAGAGGAATTGAACCCCCGACCCGCGGTTTACAAAACCGCTGCTCTACCAACTGAGCTACATCGGCAAATATCCAAGAATTCTTGGATATTTGCTCCGATGCCCACCCGAGGCCCTTACAGGGCCTCGGGGGCATCGGAGCTGTATTCCAAGTAATTTCAAAAATCATTATCTCACCGCTTACCAGAAACCCTTACAAAGCCTCGGGGGCATCGGGAGCTATATTCCAAGTAGTTTCAAAGATCATTATCTAACAGCATACCAAAGGCCCCAACAAGGCCTCAAGGGCATCGAATCTGTATTCCAGAAACGCACTTAAAAGAACTCAAAGCATTTTAGTCTTCTAAACGGAAGGCATTTATACCACACTGATCCAACACTGTCGAGAATGTTTTTTGAAATGTGTCGTTAAACAGTGCTATGTCCGCTTTAGGCTGGCGGGTACAAACTATATTTACCTCAACATAGTCACAATAGTATAGAGCACTTCATTAAATAATGCCCACCGCGCCATCAGAATACGTCGATGAAAATAACACTCTCTTCATTCCGCACACAAAAGCAAAATTATTTTTCGCGCAAAAACCCGGAAATTGCTATTATAGCTGCATGCTTGAAAGCCTGACCATCAAGAATTTCGGTATCATCGAACATGCCGCTTTAGATTTCACCAAAGGCCTTAACACTCTTACCGGTGAAACAGGCGCCGGTAAATCCATCCTTATCGACGCCCTGCGCTTCGCCCTGGGAGAACGGTTCCAGGCCTCTTGCCTGCGCGCCGGCGCGGATATCTGCACGGTTGAGGCGATATTCGCACTAAAGCCGGAATTCCTTAAAACGTTGCCGGACTGGAACGACCATCAAAACGCTGACCATACCCTGATCATCCAGCGCTCGGTCTCCGCCGATGGACGTAATAAAGCCAAATTGAACGGCTTGGCCATCAGTATCGCCCAACTCAAAGACCTGGGCGACCGCCTGATAGATTTCCACGGCCCCAACGACCATCAGCAATTACTGGCCACCGATCAACACCTGACAATTATCGACGCCCTGACCGGAGCGAGCGCTGTTGCCAAATCTTACATTGATGTTTTTACCCAATATACAACGCTAAAGAAAGAACTGGCGGCCTTGCAAGCTCTGGCTCAATCCCGCGAGAGAGACATCAACCTTCTGGCCCATCAGATCAAAGAACTGGAGCAGGTTCCCTTAACTGATGAAGACCTGGCCGAGATCGAACGCGACCGGGTAAGGATCAATAATTCCGAAAAGCTTTACACGCACATAACCCAGGCCCTGGCTATTCTGGAAAACGACGAGATCAGTTTTGGCTCTTTACTATCGCGGGCTTTCAAACCTTTACAACACCTCGCGGAAATAGACGAGAAAGCCTGCTCTTACCTGGACAATCTTTCCGCCCTTCAGGAGAACGCCGACACCTTGCTCAGCGACCTGCGCGATTATGCCGACTCCCTCAGCTTCGACCCCGGCTTTGCCTTGTCGGTCAACAGCCGTTACGACGCCTATATTGATATCAAACGCAAATACGGCCCCACCCTGGACGACGCCCGGAAATTCTACACTGAAGCCAAGGTTAAATTTGCTTTACTTAATGATTTCGAACAGAATGAAGAAGGCCTGCTCTCCGACCTGAAAAGCAAGGAAGACAACCTCACCAAACTGGCCAGAACCATAACCTTGCAAAGGCAGAAAACCGCCGAACTGCTCAAAAAGACCATCGAGAAAGAACTCAAGGACCTGGCTTTTAAGAGCATCTCTTTTAAGGCCCATATTGATAAAGCTCCGCTATCTGCCAACGGTGCGGATAAAGTGGTATTCTTCATCAGCACCAACACCGGTGAAGAAATGAAACCGCTGGCCGAAATCGTTTCCTCCGGAGAAGCCGCCCGCTTAATGCTGGCCATCAAACGCGCCTTAATGAAAGTTGACCCGGTCCCGGTGCTGATCTTCGATGAAGTCGACGCCCAGATCGGCGGCCGTTTGGGCACGGTCATCGGTGAGAAACTCAAAGAGATCTCCCGGCACCGCCAGGTGATCCTGATCACGCATTTACCGCAAATAGCGGCCTTCGCCGACACTCATTTTAAGATCGCCAAAGCTGTGGAAAAAGGGCGCACTAACACCATCGTAAGCACTTTAAAAGGCAACGAACGCATCAACGAACTGGCCCATATGATGAGCGGCGATAAAATGAGCACCCTCTCCATTAAACATGCCAAAGACATGCTTAAAGAAGCCCAGCATTCCGAAAATTCACTTGCCCGGTAGTTGACCTCGTGATAACTTACGTTCGCGTAAATTTCGTGATCAACGGGCCCTGGCCCACAAAATAAGGAGTTTCAGCATGAAGAAGATCGGCATACTAACTTCCGGCGGTGACTGTGGCGGCTTGAACGGCGTGGTTAAAGGCGCGGCCCAGATGGCCAACTCTCTGGGCATCACGCCCTATGTTATTACCAACGGCTATGCCGGGCTTTACAACCTGGTGGATTTCGACAAATTGACCGCCCTGACCCCCGAACGGGCCGACAAGATCGATTCCAATCTGGCGGGTTCCGATGCCGGGCATTCCCGGGTTAAAGTTCGCAAAATAGAAGACGCCAACAAATACGACCGCATTAAAGCCGGCATGAAAAAGTTTAACATCGACGGCCTGGTTATTTCTGGCGGCGATGATTCGGGGTCGGTTATGGTGGATCTTTTCGAACAGGGCATTAAATGCGTCCACGCCCCCAAGACCATGGACCTCGACCTGCAAACCTATTCTGTCGGCGGCGACTCCACCATCAACAAGATCGCCAACTATGTAGAAGAGCTCAAGACCACCGCCAACACCCACAACCGCATCCTGGTCCTGGAAGTATTCGGCCGCTATGCCGGACACACCGCTTTCCGTGGTGGTGTAGCCGCTGATGCCGACGCTATTCTGATCCCCGAGATCCCGACCGATTTTGATGTCCTCTACAAACATATGAAAGAACGCTTCTTCGGCCGCATCCTTAACAGCGATGTGCTGGCAGGCAGTTATATCATCGTTGTCGCCGAGGGCCTGAAAAACGCTGACGGCACCGAGATCTACGATGAATCAGCCGGAGTAGACTCTTTCGGCCACAAGAAACTGGCTGGCGCGGGTAAATTCGCCTGTCAGGAACTCAGCAAAAGGTTAAAAGCCGATCCCGAGATCAAAGGTTTAATGAAACAAGCTAAAATGTTCGTCGATAAAATGAACGAGATCCCGGAAGTCCGCTCGGTCGTCCCCGGCCACCTGGTGCGTTGCGGACACTCCTCGGCTTACGACGTATGTTTTGGCAAGGAAGCCGGCGCGGCAGCGGTCATGTTGTTAAACCAGGGCACTGTAGGCGTTACGGTGGTGGGCATAGACGGCGACAAGGTGCGTTATATGGAATCCAAGAAAGCCATTGTCCAGCGCCATGTTGACCTTAACCAGGTAGCTATCTACGAAGCTATGGGCACCTGTTTTGGCCGGCCGGCACAGGCCTTTACTCCGAAGTTCGAACAAATGGAAGGACGCATTACGCGTCATCTGTGATCAATTGCAAGCTTGGCGATCAAATAACCCCGGTAAAAACCCGGGGTTATTTTTTTAAACCCGGGATTAATCGAACTGCCGGAATCTCCAGCCCAATTTATAAACCTGAAACTTGATCAGCGTTTTAAGGATATTAAGCCCATAAACGATCGACGGCCACAATTTTATGGACGAAGCTTCATCAAAATATCGAGTGCGGATAGGAACCTCCTCAAAACGCATGAACTTAAGCACACCCTGCACAATGATCTCGGTGTCGAACACGAAACCATCTGAATTGGCCGCAAAATTAACCCGGTTCAGATATGCCCGGCTATACGCCCGGAAACCCGAGTGATATTCAGTTAAATAAATCCCCAAAACCACATTTTCCAACGCGGTAAGCAAAATGTTGGCGTTATATTTCCAGTTGGGCATCCCGCCCACCAAAGCTCCGCCTTTCATCATCCGGGAACCGAATACCGCGTCGGCCTTGCCCTTGATTATGGGTTCCACCAGCCGGGGGATCTCGGTAGGATCGTATTGATAATCAGGATGGACCATTACCACCACCTCCGCCCCCAGCTCCAGTGCATGGTGATAACAAGTCTTTTGATTACCACCGTAACCTTTATTGCGCTCATGCCGGATCACCTTGACCCCCAACTGACGCGCTACCTCGGCAGTATTGTCGGTGCTGTGATCGTCAACCAGAATAATATCATCCACAATAGCGCGCGGAATATCTTTTACCGTAACTGCCAGCGTCTTGGCCGCATTGTAAGCCGGCAACACTACGATAACTTTCTTCTTTAAAACCGGGCTCTTTTCTTGCGGCTCATACTCCAGTTCCGGAAGGTACTTCATTTCGCGGCTCCGGCGGGCAAACGCCACCAGCTGGTCGCCCAGGTCAAAACAGATCGAAAAAGCGGCTAAACCACGCTGCCGGGCAATGAAAGCCGCCACCCGTTTCATGGCGGGCATATAATCGGCCAGATTAGTAAACCAATATCCTAATGAGAAAGTGCGCGCGTGAGAGCCCATGGCTAACGATGTAAACCCGCTGGCCGCAAACAATTTCCCCAATGTCTTTCTATTGAAGTAATAATAATGCAGTCTTTTTATTCCCCACCATTTGGCTTTTAACAACTTACTGACAGTGCTGTCAATGTCCGGAGTAGTACAACAAAAAACTCCATCGGGTTTCAATATCAGGCGCACATCGCGCAATACCGCCTTGGGATCCGGCAAATGTTCTATTACATCCGTCATGATCACCGCATCAAAATATGCCCGGGGGAAATTGGCATCTGACAAACTGCCCTGGAATACATTCTTTAAGCCCAGCTGGTGGCGGGCATAATCCACTCCCCATTGCGATAATTCAACCCCCTGCACCTCCCAACCCAACTTGGCCGCTTCATCCATAAGGAAACCCGTTGCGCAGCCGATATCCAGCAGTCTTCCTCCAGACTTATACTTGCGAAGACGGCGTAAAACCAGCCGGGCGGCTTTGCGACGGCCTGCCGCCTCACGCACATATTTATCGTCCGCCATATTTACATAGCCATCTTTAACAGAACAATCTTCGGTATGCGGATTTAAGAAAGAAAGCCCACAGCGCCGACAAGTTACCACTCGCAAAGAACTGTCCGGCTCATGATCGGTTATACGGCAGGCAGGGTCCTTCCGAGGTTCACTCTTGCCAGGTTCGTACATAACCTGGAACGAATCACTGCCACACAGATGACATCTTTGTTCAAGTATCATAAAGGGCTCGCAATGAAATAACTGTATCAATTTGGCCGGTGCCTTTTGCCCCATGGCTTCGTTGCTCATCGTTTACATCCTCATCGAGGATGCTCTCTCTTCGCGCCTCGCCATGGGCCAAAATTCACTCGGCCAAATGGCACATTTATTTCATTGCAAGCCCTTAATGTTCTCCTTTAGGGACAGCCAGCCTAAGCAAAGGCAAAGTAGCCGAAACACCCGCCTTAACAAATGCCAGGCCCAGCTCATCGCGCAATACCTGTTCCGGAGCCAAGAGATATTTATACTCCGTGATCCAGGTACCGCTATCCCAGGCCTGGGTTGGGAATATTCTGTAACCAGCCGGGCTGTTTATTATCGTGCTTTGCCCGGTTTTGGCGGAACGTAGAACAAATACCGCCGCCAGATCGAAAGTCGGCTTCTTCAGGACCTGCCAATATAGTGTGACTTCAAGACGGCCGGTACGCCAGGCTGTATCATACCCGGCCAGCCTCAGGACGTCGTCGATCCGGATATCCAAAGCATGGGCGATCTTCGGCGCTGAACCAGACACATCATAAAGCGCCATCTGATCTTTGCCGCCCCTACGAAAAAAGACCATATTATTTGCCACATCCGCCACCGCGAACTTTTGCCGATCCAGGAACTCACGGATATTCTTGTAGCCCAAAGGATAATAGAAAGCCCGCACCAGAAACGGGTCATCAAAATCGATCAATGCCATATCAACCAGCTTGTTCAGCGCATATTTTGTATTCGACAGGATATAACGTCCGTTATAAATATACTGAAAAGAATACAAATCTTTCCGGTTGGACAAATGCGAAAGAAACTCAAAAGAAGCCACTACCGAGGCCTTAGACGGAACATCTTTTACCCATTGGGCCTTCACATTATCGGCCCCGGTTACCACTGTCCGATCGATATTTTTAGAGCAAATATTCACCACCGCCGAGTACGAATGGAACAAAACCACCGCCAACATAAGATAACCCCAAAAGGCCCTGGTAGTCGAAAGAAAGGGCACCCGCATCAATCGGCGCAACCCGAATATCAAAGCCAGAAATATGAACGGCAGGAGCTCGGCTTGATAATGATACATCAAAGCAGTTTCCTGTGGACGGCTGGACAAAAGCCTCTGTAAAAAGACCGGTAAAGCCAGCAATAAAAAACCTGGTGACAATAGCGGCACAAAAGACAAAGGCATAAAAATACTCCCCAGCCAGGATAATTTGGCTGGAAGGAACATAAACTGCAAAGCCTGAAGCGGATGTGCCAACAAATTACCCGCGATCTGGCGGTAATCAGCCCCCCATTGCCGGTAGATCGATACAAACTGTATTATCCCGGGGTTCAGAAACGGTATCAAGAATTTAAAACAAAGAAGGATATACAAAAGACTGCCAGTCAATACTGGCAGCCACCAACGAACCGACCGATGTTGTACCAAAGCCAGGACACCAAAGAAGAACGTAAACAAAGCGAAGTTCTCCTGGCATAATAAAGCCGCCACCGCAGTGAATACGAACCGGAAATAGTTATTGCTGAAATAAAAACTGAACATGGAGAAGAATATTAATGGCGCAAACGCCGTAAAGTGGAATTCGTAAATGTTAGCCTGCCATACCCCCTGATGCAAAAGGTAAAAACAACAAACCAGAAACGACCAGCGCAAGTCCAGGAACTGACGGGCCAGATAATACAAAGGCACCGCCGCACCGCCTAGGGCGGCGGTCTGCAAAAACAACAAAGTATACGGATGCGGGAACAATTTATAGATAAACGCTATTGGGAAAGCCAGAAAATGCACATGATGGCCGAGAAAATTGACCCCCAGGAGAGAAGAAAAAAGATCGCCGCGGGTAATATTCCAGATGATCTGGTCATACACCGCGAGGTCCCAATCGTAATAACCAAAAGCCCGGAAACTCATAAAACAATAGGCCGAAAAAAAGGCAATATAGACCACCACCAAAAAAGCCAAAGAATATTTACTTGCCGGACGTTCGTTCTCAATGTGCATAATATTTTCAAAAAAACCGTTACTGGTCACGTACCGCTTTGTTTAACGAACAGTTAATTGATCTATCAAGTCACTGGCCGTCAAGGAAAACACCTTCTGGCGTTTTACGCAAGCCGAACCCAGAGCGCCATGCCAGTGAACAGCATATCTGACGGCCTCAAATGCCGGGACTCCCTGCGCCAGTAACGCACCGATTATCCCGGTCAACACATCGCCCATGCCGGCTTTAGCCATACCGGGATCCCCGGTGTCATTAACAAACACCCGGCCTTCGGGCGAAGCTACCACGGTATGATGACCTTTCAAAGCAATGACCACCCGGTTAGCTTTAGCATAAGCTTTTGCTGCACTGGCCCGGTCGCGATCTGAAGAGGGTTTAAATCCGGTTAAACGAAAGAACTCGCCCGGATGAGGCGTAAATATCCTGGGAGCCCCGGAGAATGATAAAGAGGAAAGGCCAGCACCTCGCCTGAAGCCACTAGATAAAGCCAGAGCATTCAAAGCATCGGCATCAACAACCATGGGCAAAGGACACTGCGCCAACATCCCCCGCACAAAAGCCGCGGTGGAAGGCTGGGTTCCGATCCCTGGCCCAATAGCCACGGCCGTAAACCGGGGCCACTGTTTAGCCAGCACCTTTAAGTCGCCCACCGCAAAGAACTCACCCTTAAGCCCCGGCAGAGCAAGCGTCATGATCACATGGGCGATCTTTTTCTGAAGCCCAAGATTTAGCCGGGCGGGAATAGCCGCGGTCACCATTCCGACACCGGAACGCATGGAGGCCAAGGCCACCAGGCAAGCCGCCCCGAGCATTGACGGCGAACCCGCTACTACCAGTAAATGCCCAAAACTGCCTTTATGCACTCTTTGGCGCTTTCTTAATAAAACGGCGGGAACTTTCATACGACCCGGGGGACTGCCTTGGCGTGCGTGGGTAGCACCTCCTCCACAACGGCACTGGCCACCGCGTAGTAACGACAGTGGGATATGGAGATATGAATGGCCTTATTATCCGCCAAGCCCCTGACAATACAAGAAGGTTTACCTGCAGGATCATTGCAAATCGTAATATCTTTCCAGGTCACCGCACGATCGCCCAGGGCTTTGTAAATAGCCTCTTTCGCGGCGAAACGCCCGGCATAATGCTGAAAAGGGATGATGTGCTCCTGGGCGTAACTTATTTCCTGAGGATTAAATACCCGCTCCAGAAAACGGTCACCCCATTTGCTAACGGCCGTGCGGATACGGGAGATCTCAATAATGTCGATGCCTGTACCTGTAACCATAATTTCACCAAGAAAGCACCCGGATTTAGCGTGCCAATTCCTTCATTTCCCGGACTGCCTGATGTAATCCTAGGAATACCGCGCTGGCGATTATGGAATGGCCGATATTAAGTTCGTACATGCCGGGGATCCGCGCAACATCAACGGTATTGTGATATTTCAAACCATGCCCGGCATTCACCGTGATCCCCAGACTGCGGGCATACTGCGTAGCCAAAGCCAGCTTCTTTAATTCAGCCTTCCGCGCCTTGGCGTTAAGAGCCTCAGCATAAGGCCCGGTATGAAGCTCGATAATTGAAACCCCCAGCTTTTTGGCGCTGTCGATCTGCACAAAATTGGCATCAATAAAAAGGCTCACTGCTATCCCTTTATCCGCCAGCCGGGCACAAACACCCTTTAACTGCCTGAAATGCCGCACCACATCCAGCCCGCCCTCAGTGGTAAGCTCCTGGCGGCGTTCCGGCACGAGCGTAGCCTGATCTGGCCGTACCTGGCACGCCACTTTCACCACCCCCGGTGCCGCGGACATCTCCAGATTAAAACGGATCTTTAAAGCTTTCTTTAAAGCAATAACATCGCGGTCATTGATATGCCGGCGGTCTTCCCGTAAATGGGCCACAATACTGTCAGCCCCCGCCTCCTGGCAGATCAAGGCGCCTTTCAGCGGATCAGGGTCGAACTCCCGGCGCTGTTGGCGAATGGTAGCTATATGGTCAATGTTAACACCAAGCAAAGGCATATTATCTTATGAACTCCTTGTTTACATAGATCCAGCCGATAATGGCCAGGCCGATCGCAATGATCTTAAGTGAAATATTATGCAGAAATAAATGTCTCATGATTTCTCCACAGCCGGATGGCTGATAAGCAGGTCTTTTAAGATATCCCTCAGGCGCTCCTGCCCGGTAACCGGAATAAACTTGCCATCGCAAGCCACTGAAACATCCCCGGTCTCCTCGGAGACCAGCAAGGTTAGAGCGTCAGTTTGCTCCGTCAGCCCCAGCGCCGCCCGATGGCGCGTGCCAATGATCTTGCTTAGATTCTGGTTCTCGGAAAGCGGGAATAAACAGGAAGCCGCAATTATCCTTTGCCCCCTGACGATCAACCCGCCATCATGCATAGGAGAATCATGCTTAAAAATAGTCTGGATCAGTTCCGATGAAACCAGCCCGTCAATGGCTATGCCGCTATCAATATACATTTTAAGTTTGGCTTCCCGTTCTATAGCGATGAGAGCTCCGGTCTTTCTCTCGGAAAGAGTAAAACACACATCCACCAACTCGTCGATGATCGCGGCAACTTCGGATTCTTCCAGGGAGATATTAAATATATTGCCCTGGCCAAGGCGCGCCAGCCCCTGTTTGATCTCCTGCTGGAAAATAACCACCAAAGCCAATATCCAGATCGTAAAGAACTTGGTCAATAACCAGACCAAAGTCTTCAGGCCCAGCAAATGAGCGATCAGGAAAAGCACCAGCAAATAGGTCATCCCCTTAAGGACCTGGAACGCCCGGGTACCCTGAAAGAAAACCAGCACCCGATAAAAAATAAATGACAAGGCCGCGATCTCAAGAACAGCTTTTATGGATTCCCACACTGAAAGATTCATTTTATGCCCTTAAGGCCAGACAGCTTGCCGGAACTGGTTTCCCGAACAGCTATTATGGCATCCGCTACACTAACCGCCTGCTTTACCTGTAAAACATCGTGCACCCGAACAATATGCGCTCCGTGCATCACTCCGGCCACTACCGCCGCCACCGTACCAAAAAGCCGGTCGGAAGGACCACTCCCCAAAATACTGCCAATAAAAGATTTGCGCGATGGGCCCACCAGGATCGGTAAACCAAACTTATTAAAACAACCCAGATGTTTAAGCAACAAAAAGTTCTGTTCTGCCGTCTTGGCAAAGCCGATACCCGGATCCACTATCACCCGAGCCCGGTTTATTCCCGAATCAAGCGTTAGTTGCAAGGCTTGACCCAACTCCCGTATCACATCCGGAATAAAGTTTTTATAACAAACTTTATTTTGCATAGTACGCGGAGTACCACGCATATGCATCAGCACGATCCCAGCGTCATACCGGTGAACTGCGCTTAGTAAAGCGCGATTTATATGATTGCCTTGTACAACATTTATCAAATGCGCCCCGGCCTGCAAAGCGGACCGGGCCACCAGAGAACTTGACGTATCCACCGAGATCATGGCGTTGCACCTGGCCGCCGTCAAGGCTTCAATAACCGGCACGACCCTGCGGCACTCTTCTGCCGCCGAAACTCTCACCGCGCCAGGTCGGGTCGACACCCCACCTATATCAATAATATCCGCGCCATCGGCCGCCATCTTACCCGCCAGACGCAGTACTCGTCCGGCCAGATCCCGCCCCTTTAACTGCCCATCCCCGCTGAAAGAATCCGGCGTAACGTTGATTATCCCCATGATCCGGGTTAACGATCCCAGAGCCAACAACCTGCCCCTGGCCTGAAAACAATAACTTTGACGCTCAGTCATGCTTAAACGGTCTCTTCTTTCTTTACCGGGATCGGCAGGCCCAACAATAAACGCATTTCGTCAATATCGGTCACTTCTTTCTCGATCAAACGATTGGCGATCAGGTCGAGCTTATTACGATTAGTGGTAAGTATATCCTTGGCGCGCCCGTAAGCGGAAGCCACCAGTTTACGCACTTCCTCGTCTATTTGCCGGGCAGTTTCCTCGGAATAATCTTTTTCCTGAAAAAGGTCGCGTCCCAGGAAAGAAGGCTGATGCCCTTTACCAAAAGCCAGCTTGCCCAGGTCGGTATTCATCCCGAAAGAACAGATCATACTGCGGGCCAGTTCGCGCACCCGCTCCAGGTCATTGGAAACACCGGTCGTAGTATCGTTCATAAAGACTTCTTCACCTACCAACCCGCCCAACAAAACGGTCATCTGGCCAAAAAGCTCCTTACGGGTGTAATAATGCTTGTCTTCCGTGGGCGGAGTAAGCGTATAACCGCCGGCCATCCCGCGCGGGATAATGGAAACCTTGGTGAAAGTGTCTACTTCGTCGATCATCAGGCTTAACAACGCGTGACCGGCCTCATGATAAGCGGTCATTTCTTTTTCGCGCCGGGAGGTTATATGTGATTTCTTCTCCGGCCCCAACGTTACCCGCTCAACCGCGTTCAGGAATTCCTGCTGTCCCACGGTTTCTTTATTGCGGCGCGCCGCCAGCAAAGCAGCTTCGTTACATACATTAGCCAGGTCAGCCCCCGAGAAATAAACAGTTTGCTGGGATATCTTGCGCAGGTCAACATCCACGTCCAGCTTTATATTGCGGCAATGCACCTTAAGGATGCCTTCACGGCCATTAATATCAGGTAAGCCGACCATAACCCGGCGGTCAAAACGGCCAGGGCGCAATAAAGCCGGATCAAGAGTATCCGGACGATTGGTAGCCGCCATCAGGATAAAGCCACTGGGTGAATTAAAACCGTCCATCTCAACCAACAGAGCATTAAGGGTTTGTTCGCGCTCATCGTTGCCGCCGCCGATCCCGGCAAAACGCTGGCGTCCCACTGCATCGATCTCATCAATAAATATTATGCACCCCTTACCGCCGGAAGCTTTAGCCGCCTTGCGCGCCTGATCGAACAGGTCCCGTACCCGCGAAGCGCCAACACCCACAAACATTTCCACGAAATCCGAACCGCTCAAAGAAAAGAACGGCACATCCGCCTCTCCCGCCACCGCCTTGGCCAACAGAGTTTTACCGGTACCGGGAGGTCCTACTAAAAGCACACCGCGCGGGATCTTGCCACCCAGACGCTCAAATTTCTTGGGTTCTTTCAGGAACTCAATGATCTCCTGCAACTCCTCCTTGGCCTCGTCGACTCCCGCCACATCGGCGAAGGTGATCTTGTTCTGCCCCTTGTCGCTGACCTTGGCCCGGGATTTACCAAAAGACCATATTTTATTCCCCATCTCCGCTCCCCGGCGGCCGAGGAACCAGATAAAGAAAATTATCAAAAGTACCGGTACGAACGAGAAAAAGAATTGCGTCCAGAATGTTTCCGCCGGGACGATCGCGAAATCCTTAACATTCTCGCGGATCAACTTGAGCAGATCTTTGTCATCCTGCGGGATGTTCACCCGGAATTCCTTGCCATCCATCAGTTTGCCCTTCAACACATTCTCGGGGCCCTCACTGAACGTCAATTTCTTTATCCGGGGCGTAAGGTCATTGTCCTTAACCAGGGCATAGAAATCACCATAAGACATCTTCTGAATATTGGGGCTGGTAGTATTCGACGGGTTGGCGATAATAATAAAGATCACAAATAGAATAGCCCAAAAGATCCACACTCCGCTGTCCTGGCCGGGGTTGGGCGTACGAGCCGCCTTGCGGGGGTCGGTCTTCTTTGGTTGAACGTTCTTCTTTGGTATTTCTGGTGACATATCCACTCCGTTAATAGTTCTGCTCAAAATCCAGCTTACCCCGGCCGTCAAATCCCTTGCGCTTGATCTTGACGCCGCGATCGTAAGTGTCGATGTAAGCAAGATTGTTATCCCTGTTGAACAAACGCACTTCACCCTGAAGCTTCCCGTCCTGGTAAAACTCTTCGCTCATTAACTCTCCGGTCTCATAAAAAGCCTTACCGGCGCCTTGCTGGACACCGGACAAAATCTCCCATTGTTTTTTGATCTTGCCGTTGGGATAAAACTCGCGCATTACCCCATTCTGCTTGCCTTTGTCGTAGGAAACCTCCATCCACAAAACATTGCGGGCGGCGTATTCACGGGCCAGGCCCTGTTTCTCTCCCGCCACATAATTCCACTCGATCTTAAGCGCACCGTCCGCGTAAAACTCGCGGCAAACCCCGTCCTTAACCCCGTCTTTATACGAACATTCCGAACGGGGACGGGCATTATCGGAATATTCACGCACCAAACCGTTGTACTGGTTATTTTTGTATTCAGCATTCAGGATCAAAACATTATTGCGCGAATATTTTCGACCCTGGCCGTTGATCTCGCCTTCCTTGAAATTCAGGATCCACTCTTCCTTGCCATTATCATAGAATATCCTGGACTCGCCCTCTTTCAAGCCATTACGATAATTCCAAATAGCGTGTAAGGTCCCCTGGTCGTTGAATTCCCGCGCCTCACCGTTCAGGACATTATCACGGTAATAAACTTTACTGGTAAGGACCCCCAATTCATTATATTCGCGGCTTTCACCATTGAGCTGTCCGGCCACGAACTCCAGCGAATATTTTATGGTGCCGTCCTCGGCATAATATTTGCACAAGCCGTCGAAAGAGTCGTACTTGTACCCTTCCACACTTTTTATATTGCCGTTCTCGAAATACTCCTTGTTAATACCGTGTTGCAAGCCGTTCACGTAGTTCTTCTCGATGAAAAGATTGCCGTTCTGATAGTAGGACTTAAACCCGCCCTCCAGACGCCCAGCCTTGTAACTACCCACACTGAGTAATTTGCCGTCCGGATAATACTCCCGAAAAGGGCCGTTTAATTCTCCCGAGGCATAGGTTTTCTCGTAACGGACCTTGCCGTCGTCAAAGAATTCCTTGATCGCCCCGTCAGACGGAACTTGCGCGAACGCAAGCCCCGGCACTATCAGGTAAAATATCGTTGTAATGAAGACGAGCTTGTTTATAGTCATAAAAGATAAGACATTGTATCTTCAGCCGCGTTTAATCTCAAGGGTAAGATAAATGTTTTTTTCGGCTTAGGATAAGCCGTCCGGAACGATTAATGAAAACCAGGCCCGCTGGTAAAGGCCGGCGAACAAAGGCGGTGCCCGAACCTTCACTGAATAACGCCTGATCGATACTAATTATGTGGGCCAAAGACAAAGGCCGGGTATCGCCATGCAAAGCCATCACCATTGCCCTCAAGACTGTCCGGCGCATGGAACCATGCAGGCCTTTTAAGGCTTCCAACGGGATCGAGACCTCGCTAGCAGTAACCTTAAGCCGAGCCTTAATAAAAAGGCCGGCTTGTTCTTCTATGTAAGCCTGGTCAAGAGCGGCAATATCAGCCAACCGGGCCAGGTTATCTTTTACCCCGGGGTTGAAATTCTTTGCCAAATACGGGATCAGGATCTTCCGCACCTTATTGCGCTCAAAATCGAGGGAACGATTAGTGGGATCATTCCGGAATTTTACTTTCAGCCCTTTCAAGTAAGCCTCGACCTCGGCACGACTAAAAACCAGCATTGGCCTGACCAGTTCACAGCCGCTAACCGTACGCCGGGGCAAGATGGCTTGCAAACCGGCCAAACCGGTACCGCGTAAAATGCGCATCAAAACTGTTTCCGCCAGATCATCCCGGGTATGCGCGGTCAATACCGCGGACGCTTCATGCTTAACCGCCATGCGAAAAAGAAAATCATACCGAAGATCCCGCGCGTATTCTTCGATCGAACCCTTCCGGGGAGTTGCCCGGCGATTAATCTCAGTGAGAAAAGGCAACCCCAAACGTGCGGCGACTTGCTTAACAAAAGACCGGTCCAGGACCGAAGAAGCGCGCAGGCTATGATCGTAATGCGCGACTATTAAACGCAACCCCAAATCCCTGCGGGCATGATATAGCGCGTACAACAAAGCCATTGAATCCGCCCCGCCGGATACCGCCACCAGCAATTTTGCACCCGGTTGGATCAATTTCAGGGAATTAACGTGTTGGAGGAACTGGTCGGCAAAAAGCATTACCAGTTACCCTGCATTCCCCGCATCTCTTTGCGGGCTTCCCGGTAAGCCTGACGAAAACGCTCGGCGTATTTCATATTAGGCATCCTGAGGCGCAATTGAGCATAGCCGAAACGCAAAGCTTCTTCATTAAGGATCTTGCCATCAGGCAGAATAACGTATGCCTGGAGGATACCATCCGAAGAGCGGCGCTCAACATCGAAAACCAGGCGTACCAACTGGCCTTCGGCCAATGACTTTACGAAGCGCAAGGCTTCAACCTCAAATGGCGTTGTAGGATCCTCATCGGGAATAATAAAGCCATTCGCATCTCTTTTAACATCGCGCATTTTCGGCGGATTAGGGCCTTCAATGCCAATAAGGCTGACTTTCTCCCCTCCAGCCAGGATAAGCATATCGACCGTCAGTACTCTTTCCACAAGTACCTGCTCACGCCGGGCAGACGCCTGCAAAAGCGGGTTCAGCTCAGCCCGCACAGGGATAACCATTAAAAAGACTAACAACACACATAGCGAGAGTGATTTTTTCATAAATCAATTATGGATCAACGGGGGTATATGTAAAGAAGAAACAACCAAAGGATTTTAGCGCCATATTAATCAAGGGCCCTAAGGCCGCGATATCAGAGCACATTTTAACTGCCACTTCTTACCGGAGCGTGTTTTGACGACCAGATCCAGCTCTATTGCGACCTTTCCTATACCGAAACAATGTACGACCCCGGTCTTACTATCCAGTCTTAGCCAGGATAGCGTTCCTTTGTTGCTCTTGATCTCCCAGGTAACCGGCTGGCCATCCCCGCTCAAAACTCTTAATTGAAAAGCCTTAACCAGGCCAAACAAGCTTTTTTGTTCTACCGCGATTGCCCTTGGCTCTGGCAGATCTGCGACCACTTCTTCCTTGATCGGGGCCGGAATTGCGACCGGCTCAGATATAACTTCCTGCTCTGGTTCCTGACCATTCAGCAAAGGATCTATCTGCGGATCAGATCCGAATTCTACAATTGGGGGCAGTACCTTTGTTGATTCATTAATTAGTGGCATCTTTGTGACTTTGATTTCCGGCTTTTGCAGTAATTCTTGCAACTTGAATTCTTTAGGCTGTTTGTTAATAGCCGGATATCTATCCTTGGCGCTATCGGTCCAGACAACAACCTTAGTATCAGGTTTTATAGGCTGAGGCACTAATACGGCAGGTGACGCTTTTTTAGTAACGCCTGTCTGCAAATTACCTGCTGATACAGGCATCGGAATGATCTTGGCTTTAATCTCACTACTTGTTTTCAAAGATGGACTTCCTTGATTTAATGCAATCTTGGGATCCACTGTCCGCTCTGCCGCAACAGCCGCCGCCCGGGGAACGACAACAGGCACTAATAAATTCCGGATATTATTCACCATTTGAACCCGGGAAGGTGTGCCATGTATCTCAACCGGCACATTCTTCACCGGTTCTTTTGATATTTTGGGAGCTGGAATATTAGCGGCCACCGGATCAGGAATAGACGGGATAGATGCGGCCGGAGCGGAGATCTCAATAACCGGAGCACGGGAGTCGATCGTAAAACGAGACTGTTCCACTGCCTGATTGCCAGCCAGATCCATTGCAACAACAGTTAAGACATGCTCCCCATCAGCAAGTTCAGGCAGTTCCGAGCCAGAAATAAGCACCGGATTTATTGGTTTACCGTCCAACGCCATTTCCGTAATTCGTTCGTTGCTGACATAAAGCAATTCAGGTTTTGCTTTATAAATGATGGTATTTAGCGGAGGAGAAATGATCGTCAATTCGGGAGCCTCAGTATCAACAGTGAACCTGATTTGCATCGAGGCCTGATTACCAGCCTGATCAATAGCCACTATCTTAAGCGTATGCGCCCCTTCTTCAAGTTGCTGGAAAATACTGCCAGAAGGAATATCAACAATCTCCTGGCTATCCAGTTCAAAGGATAACGGCTTACCGTCGGAGAGAGTATATTCAAGGGTTGGTGTTGATTTATTAACAAGAGCGCCATTAGCGGGCGCATCGATCGTCAAGGTCGGTGAGATCGTGTCGACAGTAAAGGACACCTCTGCCGTTGAGAGCGCCCCACCCGCAAGACTGCTTATAATCTTCAATCGATACGTCCCGTCCGACAAAGGACCAAGACTCCCCCCTGCCGGGACAATGTCAACAGACTGTTCCGGATCCGCCCCCCTGCGAAGAGACATTGAGAGCACTTTCCCGCTTGTCATTGAATAATTGACAATCGGGTCAGAATGATTGGTAATTGATCCATTCACAGGTGACGCTATGGTCAAAACATGAGGTGTGATTCCAAAATTAACCTGGATCGTATGCGCCGTGGTCACATTATCAAACACATATTGATTCCCAATAGTTGTCGCACGTTCATTATCAACAATGACACGCTCCACGTTATAACCAGGATCCGGAATAATCGTAAACGTACGCGATTCACCGTAATGTGTAGCAACAGTGCCTGACGGATAAATAGCTCCACCAACGCTGGCACTGGCCGTAATATAACGATCTTGGGGAATAAAACTTGCAGAAATCACATGGCTGGCGGTCACATTGGACAATGTCAGTCTGTTGCCTTTCAGCTCATGAGTCACCCCATCAACTAATACCTGACCAATATCATAACCTTCATTAGGTGTTACTGTGAAATACTGCGCAACTCCTTTAAGAACCGTAATTGCACCTGAAGGACTGATCGATCCACCTTTGCCGGCTGAAGCCTCCAAGGAAAAAGTTTGCTGAATAACAACGATATTGACTGTTGCGCTGGCAGAATCAATAGTGCCGTCATTAGCCTTAAAGGTAAACACATCCTCGCCGCTAAAATCAGCATCCGGCGTATAAATCGCGTTGAGTGTCCAGCCAGGGATTAATTTATTGGCCGAATTAGAACCGACAATAACAGACCCGTGTTTAGGCGGAGTTACAATAGCAAAGGATAATGCATCGCCGTCATCATCTGTTCCTGTTAATGTGATCGTCTTGGCTGTATCTTCAGCGGTGGAAACCGACTGACCCAATGCCATCGGCGCATCGTTCACCGGGGTTACCATAACCGTGACAACCGCCTCAACAGGGTCGGCCGTTCCATCGCTTACTCTAAATGAGAACTTGTCCGGACCATTAAAATTCACCGCAGGCGTATAGATCACATTCGGAGCCGTGCCCGTGAGCGTTCCGTGAACTGGCTGGGCGAAAATGGCATATGTTAAAACATCGCCGTCATCATCAGAACCAGTAAGCGTAATAGTTTTAGCCGTGTCTTCCAACACTGAAACCGTCTGGCCCAAGGCCATCGGCGCATCGTTCGTTCCGGTTACGGTGAGCGTAACAGCCGCCGCTACTGATTCCGCTAGGCTGACATCTTTTACCTTAAACGTAAACGTATCCGTCCCGCTGTAATTTACCGCTGGCGTATAAGTCACATTTGGAGCTGTCCCGCTCAATGTCCC
>JADFZK010000005.1:55780-86409 GCA_015232565.1 Candidatus Omnitrophota bacterium | reverse complement strand
ACCGCATTTTAACACGATGGATGTGGTTCCCCTTTTTTTACCGGACAGGTGTGATCCTCAGGAGATAGTCCAATGACTCAAGAATCCATGCCCGAAACAAAGATCGCGATTTTCCGAAAAAAGGAGATCCGCAAGACCATCCATAACAATGAGTGGTGGTTCGGGATCGTGGATGTGATCGCAGCTTTAACCGATTCTGCCAGACCTGACGGCTACATCAAAGACATGCGCCGCCGCGATCCGGAGTTATCCAAAGGGTGGGGGCAAATTGCCACCCCCCTTTCCATTAAAACGCCGGGCGGACCGCAGAAACTCAACTGCGCCAACACCGAGGGCGTGTTCCGCATAATCCAGTCCATTCCGTCTCCCAAGGCCGAACCGTTCAAGAAATGGCTGGCACGGGTCGGTTATGAGCGCATCCAGGAGATCGAGAACCCGGAACTGGGAACCAAGCGAACCCGAGCGCTTTACAAAGCCAAAGGCTATTCAGATGACTGGATAGAAAAACGGATGCGCGGCATCGCTATCAGGGAAGAACTAACCGACCAATGGAAGAAGCACGGGGTCCAGGAAAACCGCGAATACGAGATCCTGACCGCGGAAATATCCCAGGCGACCTTTGGCCTGACGCCAAGCGACTACAAAAAACTAAAAGGGCTCAGGCGTGAGAACCTGCGCGACCACATGACTGACCTGGAACTGATCTTCTCCATGCTGGGCGAAGCATCAACCACCCAGATCACCAAAGTTGAGCACCCGGAAGGATTCGTGGCTAACAAAGCCGTGGCCCTCCGCGGTGGCGGCGTTGCCGGTGTAGCCCGAAAGAAACTGGAACAGGAAACAGGCCAGAAGGTGGTCAGCAAGATCAACTACATCCAGATTCCACAAAAGCAGCATTTACTAAAAAATTCTAAGTAAGAAATCTTGAAATGCCGCTAAGGGAACAAACTGAAATTGCCCGCTTAAAGGCTTCTAATTTCTTTCGGATTATATCAGCGCATGGACCTAATTAAAAAAGCCCGATCAGAAGTCCGGGCTTTTTCATCAAATTAACTGTCCCGCATGGATTCGAACCATGGCCCACGCCTCCAAAGGGCGGTGTGCTACCATTACACCACAGGACAATAATCTTGATTATGCAGTATGCACTACGAAAACCTGCTTATATTTCTTACGAAAAGCGCTGGCGATCCCCTCGGCCTCCGCTTGCCCGGCAGTAAGCGCAAATATCGATGGCCCACTGCCTGAGAAACAAACCCCGGCTCCCGCCTGTTGCTGTATCCTTGCCTTTAACGCCAGCAAGCCCGGGCGCAGAACACCGATCGGACCTTCCAGATCATTAAACAAACACCGTTGCGCGCCCGGCACATCATTAACTTTCAACGAACGAACGAGCATACTAACATCGCCCCTTTTCGTTGTAAAGCCCCCCGTTGAGTAACTTTGAAGGGGCGGCATCACACCCGAAAGACATCCATTAGCTTTCCTGCCGGAGACCCTCGCATTCAGAAACTTCTCCGCGTAAACACCATACACTTCTTTGGTTAACAAAGGTTGTTTAGCGGTTATAAGAACATGCCAAAACTTCGGCTTAACAGCCAAAACCCGGATCTTATCGCCGCGGCCAGTTCCCAGGGCAAAAGGGGTATCATATAAAAAGAACGCCACATCACTGCCCAGCTGGCGCGCCAGCTTGAGCAACACCGTACGCGATAACTTTAAATTCCACAACCGGTTGAACCCCAGCAAAGCGGTTGCCGCATTACTGGAACCGCCCGCCAGGCCAGCCGCCACCGGGATGTTCTTGCTGATATGAACCCTGGCGCCTTTGGCCACTCCAGTGAATTCACGAATAGCCATTGCGGCTTTATAAACCAGATTACGTTCGTCGCAAGGCACTGCCGGATTAGTACAGGTTAGCTGAATAACACTGTCTTCTGCCGGCGAGAAGAACAGGCCATCAGCCAGGCTTATCCGTTCGAAAACAGTGTTCAACAAATGAAAACCGTCCGCGCCCCGGCCCGTAATCTGCAAAGCCAGATTGAGCTTGGCCGGTGAGAATAACGTAAACGATCTAGGGGGTCTTTTGGCCGCGGACATGCAGAGCCTGCTCTTTTTCCTGCTGGTATTTCAAGGCTTCTTCGGCCTTCCCAAGCTTAAGATAAACTGCCGCGATATGTTCCAGGATGGTCGGATCTTTTACTAGTCCGTCGGCCAGCAACAATTCTTTAAGCGCGCCCTCGTACAAACCCTGGCGGTAATACACCCAGCCGCGAGTGTCCAGGTACGCGGCATTGTCCGGCTCCAATTCCAGCGCCGCATTCACATGCTTGAGCGCCTCATCCAGATTACTGTTATCTTCCGCATAAGCGTATGCCAGGGAGTTAAGGCATTCCGCATTCTTCGGTTCCATCTCCAGGCATTTCTTTATGAGCACCACGCCTTCCGGCCTTTTGGAACTTTCCAAATAATAGGAACCCAGCACATAAAGAATAGCCACATTATTCGGATCCAGCCGCGACGCCAGGGCAAACTGCTCCATAGCCTTATCTTCCTGGCCCTGGGAATAATACAACTGGCCCAGCGTAACCGGGAACTCACTGCTGGCCGGATTCCTGGCGGCCAGGGCTTTAAGGATAAACTCGTATTCAGCCGATGATTTCTCGGCCAGCTTTTGATGGGAATAAAGCAAACCTAACAGATAATGGGCCGAGAGGTCCTGAGGGTCGTGGCTCACCACTTCCTCGGCCGCCCGCGCCGCTTCCGAAAAACGATTCTGCTGGGCATAAGCAGAAGCGAGGCGCATTCTTATTACGTCCGACGAACGATCCTCTTTTAAGGCCCGTTCATAATACGCCACCGCCTCGTCTATAGCTCCCGTGAGCTCCGCGCTATAACCCATAATGTAATGCGCCACTCCGCGTGGCGGGGCCGCAGCCGACAGCTGCGCCGCCCAACCACCGGAAGCGGCCAGGATCATAACTCCAGCGGCTAATAAAGCGGTAACGCCTTGCTTATGCCGCATATGCTCTATCCTTTAACGGGTCTCGCGCTTCTTGAGGTGACGCAGGGACTTGCGCAGTTTCTTGCGCTTGTGGGTCTTGATCTTGCGAAGCTTTCGTTTTCTACCGCACGGCATGATGGATCTCCCTTTTGGATTAGTAAATAAGCTTGTTTATTGAATATTCAATTATGCCCTGCGCCCCGGCTTCTTTCAAGGCCGGAATGATCGTACGCACAACACTTTCGTCAATGATAGTTTCCAGCGCCACCCAGCCGGCATTGGTCAGCGGAGCGACCGTCGGATTCTTCAAAGCGGGCAAAGCCCCAAGCACCGCTTTTAAATTCTTCTCTTCAATATTAAGCTTGAGCCCTACCATATTATTGGCCGCCAAAGCGCCTTTAAGCAACATGACCACCTGCAACATCTTCTTCATCTTCCAGCTGTCTTTCGCCGACGCTTTGTTAGCGATGAACTGCGTGGACGATTCGCACAGGGTCTCCACGATACGCAATTTATTAGCGCGCAAACTACTGCCGGTCTCGGTAAGCTCGACGATAGCGTCTACCAGGCCGGACGAAACCTTGGCTTCGGTGGCCCCCCAGCTAAACTCCACCTGCGCTTTAACTTTGTGTTTAGCCAGGTACTTCCTGGTAATACCCACCACCTCGGTGGCGATCTTCTTGCCCTGCAGATCCTTCACCGACTTGATATCACCATCTTCCGGGACCGCCAGCACCCAGCGCACCTTGTTCGACGTGGCTTTGGAATACTGCAATTCGGTTATGACCTCAACCTTGGAGCCATTTTCCAATATCCAGTCGGCGCCCGTGATCCCGCAATCCAGGGTGCCGTCTTCTACATAACGGGACATTTCCTGCGCGCGCAATAGCACCGGCTTTATCTCCACATCATCAATATGCGGAAAATATGAACGGCTCGACACTACCACCTTGAACCCCGCCTTTTCAAAAAGCGCGACGGTGGCATCCTGTAAACTGCCCTTGGGCAGACCTAATTTTAGCTCCTTCATGAACATCTCCTGTCAAGGCCAAAACTTGTTCCAGCGTGAAATGGGGCTCATTATATACGAAAATTTGAAATATAGAAAAGAAAAATGTACTAACGAGAAATTTAACCGCTTGCCCAAACTTAAGGCGTGTTGAGAAAAACCGCGGTATCCGCAATGCGCTCCGTAAAAAGGACGCGGCGTAATAATTGAAAAAGCTTTCGCGTTTTCCTGATCAAATCTCTTGCACAGCTCTTAAGACCTCACTATAATCCGCAATTATTCGTTTAACACCAAAAGGAGATTCAATATGCTAAAAGTCCTGCGTCATAAAGGCGTTGCCAAGAAAGTCCTGTGGGTCGTATCAGGGATCATTATTATTTCTTTCGGATTCGGCTTTGGCATGTCGAGCTATTCTTCCAAGTTCTCCCTGACCGACGCCGCCGGAAAAGCCTTCGGCAAAAAGGTGAGCATCAAGGATTTTCGCCAGAAGTACCTCGACTCCCGCGACCAGGCTATGATGATGTACGGCGACAGCTTCAGCAAAGTAAGCTCGATGATGGACCTGGACAATGAAGCCTGGACCCGCTTACTGCTGGTTAAAGAAGCCGACCAGCGCAAGATCAAGGCCACCGACCCGGAAGTTATTGCCTATATTGCCAGCATACCGCTGTTCCAAATCGACAGCGAATTCGACCGCCCCACCTATGAAACCATGCTCAAGCATTCTTTTCAGCGCGACGCGCGCGCCTTCGAAGAAGGGGTCCGCGATCAGATAAAGATCATGAAACTTTTCCGCGCCGAAACCATGGGCCTCAATGTTCCTGACGAAACCGTACGCAAGGAATACGAACGCCGTAACCAGAAGGTCTCCGTGGATTACGTGCTGATAGACCCCAAGAATTTTATCGATAAAGTAACTGTGACCGACCAGGAACTGCAGGAATATTTTAATGCCCGCCGTCAGGACTTCCTGGAACCCGATTCGGTGAAACTGCAATATGCCATTTTCCCGATCGAAGAGAAAGCCGCCGCCGATACCAAAAAGATCATCAGCGAGAAAGCCCGGGCTTTTTACCTGAAGACCAAAAGTTCCGATGATTTCAGCGCCGCGGCCAAAACTGCCGGAGCGCAAATAAAAGAGACCGGCTTCTTTAATATGGAACAGCCCGATATGAGCCAGGACTGGCCGCTGGAATTAATGCAGAAGATCTTTGAAGCCAAAGCCGGCGATATTCTTAAACCCGAAGAGACCGCTTCCGGCATCCAGGTGATCAAGATCCTGGCGCGCAATCCGGCTTTTATCCCGGAATTCGCCAAGGCCAAAACCACAGTAAAAGACCGATTACTTGCCGACAGGTCTCTGGCCCTGGCCAAAGACAAGGCAGTTGAAGTCTACAAAACCTTGGCCGAGAAAGTCGCCGGCAAAACATCCTTCGACACCAGCATCGCCGCGCTCAATCTGACCAAGAAAACCACCCCCTTCTTTGCCCTTGGCGATTATGTGCCGGAGATCGGGATATCGGAAGATTTTGCCTCCGCGGCGTTCGCCCTCAACAAAGACCAGCCGCTCAGCAACGTAGTCCATACCACAAAAGGACCGGCTATCCTCTACTGGGAAGCCCTGCAACCCATAGACGAAAAGAAATTCACCGAAGTCAAAAAAGACTTCTCCAATACTCTTTACGAAGAACAGCGGGTCGCGGCCATGAACCGCGTGATAAAGGAAATTAAAGAAAAAGCCGGATTGGAAAGTTACCTGGACAAGATCAAGAAGTAAGATTCTGGTCTATCCAGGCCAGATAGGCAGCACTCCCCGCTGTAACAGGAAGCGCGATAATTTCCGGGACGGTATAACTGTGCAAGGCAGATACCGTCTCTTTTATTTTATCAAACATGTCAGCGCGCGATTTGATGACCAGCAGGACTTCTTTATCGTCG
Organism: Candidatus Omnitrophota bacterium; assembly: GCA_015232565.1. Lineage (GTDB taxonomy): Bacteria > Omnitrophota > Gorgyraeia > Zapsychrales > Fredricksoniimonadaceae. The sequence continues at coordinate 80,458 of JADFZK010000005.1, read as the reverse complement.
GCCACAGAACCCTGCCAACGGTAAAGCGACCGCACCCCGCCCACAATATTACAACACGCCACGAGCCTTTTCTCCAGCAAGGCCCGGGCGATAGTTTCCGCCTCATTATCGGTCGACGCCGTTACCAGGACCACAATGTGTTCCATCCCGTTAACCTTTCAGCCTGACAGCGTGGATCATACGGCCCGAGGCCTCCGCATCGCGCCGAAAAGAATGCCAGGCGCGATCCGCAAAAGTATCCAGCCCGCAATCAAAGATATTACCGCCCGGCACCCCTGCACTTAACAATTGCCGCTTGTTCGCCGCCGCGATATCAAAATACCAGCACCCCTTTTGGGCAATAACGTCTTTCGGGAAGAAACTTTTAAATTCCTCGCCAACCGAATAACTTTGCGGCCGAATACACGGGCCGATCGCCGCCAGGATATCTTTGGGCGCGACCCCGTATTTCTGCTTTAACAAGGCCACAGTCTTGGCCGCTATGTCGAGATGGGTGCTTTTCCATCCGGCATGCACCGCTGCTACCACGCCCCCGCGCGCGGCACCGGCCGCACTCGCCGGAACATACAACAGCAAAGGCAAACAATCGGCGGTACGAATTGCCACCGCCACCCCCGGGACCGCGGTTACCACGGCATCCGCTTCATAAATTCCGGCCTGGCCAACATCCTTACCGATTACCTCCCAAATGACGTCCCCGTGCACTTGCTTCGGGAAGACCACCTCACTACCGACCCCCTCCGCATTCAACAAAGCGCGCTGGGCCAGGGAAAGCTTGAACTGTTGCGGCTCCTTTGGATCACCTTTCAGGAAATCCAGACTGCTATCCGAAGAAAAAGCGGCCACCGCTTTACCCGGAAAAATATCATAGTGCAATACAGCCATTAACTTGCCTCCGGAAGGTCGTTCTCTCCCGCACCGGGAGCCCCGCGTTTATGTTCTTCAATATGGCGGATCTTGGTCTCGATATTCTTGAAACTGGTATCCCGGAGATCGGAATACTTACCCTGCAATTTCACTATTATCTCGCCGAACTCGATAAATCGTGCCTTGAACGTATCGAAATGTTTGGCAAAAATATCAATATGCCCCAGGATCTTCCTGATATCCTTCTCGAAACGAAAATGCTCATGCGCCTGACGGATAATGCTCAGCACCGCGTACAGCGTGAACGGAGAACAAAGCACTACTTTGTCTTTCAGGGCCTCATCCATGATCTCGGGGCATTTTTCCTGAATAAAGCCGAACACCTGCTCATTAGGGATGAACAACAAAACAAAATCCAGCGTATTCTCGGCCGTATTTATATACTCCCGGCCCCTGAGTTCCTTGATCCGGGCGCGCACATTCTTAAAGAATTCTTTCTCGGCGGCATCGTGTTCGGCTGGGCTGGGAGCATTGACCATGGAAAGATAATTATTAAGCGGGAACTTAACATCCATATTGATAACCCGCTCGTCCGGCAAAAGAAAGATAAAATCCGGCCGAGTGCCGCTGGACGCCTGGGCCACCTGTTTGCGATAATTAATATTCTCCAGCAATCCGGCATAACGGATAATATCTTCCGCCATCCGCTCGCCCCACTGGCCGCGTAATTTATTATTGCTCAAAGTGCTGGCCAGGGCCTGGGTGGTTTCCTGCAAACGCAAGGTAGCCTTGCTCGCGCCCTGCAGTTCATTGGCCAGCTGGCCGAATTTCTGCGCGCGGTCTTTTTCCCATTCCCGCAAGAGCGTATCGTAAACCCGCAGTTTGTCTTCCAACGAACGCACCGCCCCCTCCAGGGAAGCACGGCGCGCCTCTTCACCCACCGCTACACTCGTGTCACGCGCACGGGCTTCGTCACGCTGAGAGCGTATCAACTCACTCAAACGGGCATTCTGGGTCAGCAGAATAAACACCGCTACCGCCAGAAAACCCATTACAACAAAAAGGCCGATCTCCACTAACGGCATATTATGACTTTCCCAAAAGCTGATCCATTTGTTTGAATAACACTTCAAAATTAACCGGCTTGATCAGGTAATTCGCTATCCCCTTGCGGGCAAATATCTTATGGTTCTCCTCATGAGCGGTCAACACGATCACCGGCACATCCTTAAGCGTTTCTATTTTCCTGATCTCGGTCAAGAAGGTGTAACCGTTCATCTCCGGCATTTCAACATCCAGAATAATAAGGTCAGGCTGGTCGACCCGGGCAAACTTTAAACCCTGTTCGCCATTAAAAGCCAGCAGAGTTTCGTAGCCGGCCCGGGACAAACGGCCTTCCATTAAAGCTACGCCTACCGGATCATCATCAACTACCAGGATCTTCTTGGCCATAAGGTCTCCCAAAGTGTTATAAATTAGCTCAAAGCGGTCGTTATTTTTTCTTTAAAACGCGCCAGGCGCTTCTGCCGCAACGCCTGGACTTCCTCAATACTAACCCCATAACGCTCCAGAAGCAAATACCCATGAATAATAATATCGAGGGTTTCCGCTTTCCAATGCGGATCGTCTACGGCCAAAAGAGCCTCGACTTCAGCAATATGTTCGCGCAAAGATCGAAAAGTGAATGCTGTTAGCTCACTTTGACTGCCATGCAGGCCCAGAGCCAGGGCATTAATGGTCTTTAACTCATTCTTCATAACGAAAACCTTGTATCGCTCCGCCGGACAACACTGTCACATAAACCCGGGGGCTCGGTTTCTTGACTTGATAGCGGTACAACCATTCCTCACCACCGAAAGGCACCGCCGGACCGGTTAAAGCCCGCCTTACCACCGGCGGACCGAAACGCCGTTCCAGAGCTTCTGCAGTTTTAACCTGGGCCGCCGCCTCTCCCGAGCGGACGCCAGCCGCTAACCGATCAAAGCCGGCATCCCGATGGGCGACTTCTTTAGCCAATTCATCACTTTCATTAGAGTACGCCAACAAAGTCAATCCCTGATCCATATATTGCAATTTGGCGCAAGAAGACAGGCTGAGTAATGCGATGACTAAAAAGATGAATTTAATCTGCATGAAAACACTATATCATAAAATATTTCCGCCTCAACTAAATGTGCCGTTCCCTTTTAACAAAATTTTCTTGCCTGAAGATCTTAAGCACGCTAATGTTACATTCATGCTCAAGTTTAATTTCTGGATCAAATTGGCGATATTCTTCGGTCTGGGTTTCCTGCTTTATGCCAACACCCTGCACAGCGAATATCATTTGGACGATATCCCGTTCATCGTTAAGAACCCGACCATCCGCGATATTAATGACCTGGCTTTGATCGGGAAAAGCATCCTGGGCACCCATGCCCGGCATGTAGTCTTCTACTCACTGGCGCTCAACTATCATCTCCATAAACTGGATGTGTTTGGTTACCACGTATTTAACACCTTGATCCATATTCTAACCACCATCGGCATATGGCAATTCACCCGGCTTCTGCTATCCACCAATAAATTCACTGCCGAAGTAACTACGGACAACCGAGAGAAGATCGCTTTCTGCGCGGCCCTGCTCTTTCTGTGCCATCCGGCCAATACCCAGGCGATCACCTACATCACCCAGCGTTTTGCCTCCATGGCGACCATGTTCTACATCGCCACCCTGGCCTTTTACGTTAAAGCCCGGCTGACCACGCGCCTGGCCCACAGCCTGCCCTTTTACTTTCTCGCCGGGACCAGCGCTATAATGGGCATGCTTTCAAAAGAAATTACCATCACTATGCCGGCAATTATTTTTATCATCGACCGCCTGTGCATAGCTTACCAGCCTCCGATAATCAAAAAGAAAAAAGTCTTAGTCGTAAAAAAAAGCCGGACCCCCTTTATTTTGATCGCGGCTTTGGCGGGCTTAAGCCTGATCGTACCGTTCTTGTTCCATTTTGATATCGCCTCCATATTCTCAAGCCAAATGCCTTCTTCATCGCACGAAGGCGACATGCTTACTTTTTACACTTTTGCTCTTTCTCAACTGCGGGTAATGGCTTTGTTACTACGCCTTTGCGTTCTGCCCATCGACCAGAACCTGGATTACGATTTTCCCATGTCCACCGGGTTCCTGACCCCACCCACCACCCTGATCAGCCTGATCTTCCTAGCCGGCCTGGCCTTTCTGGGCTGGAAAATGCTAAAAAAACGTATTATCGTTTTTCTGGGCATCGCCTGGTTCTTTATCACTTTCGCTCCGGAATTCTATCCCCGGGTCCATGTAGTTTTTGAACATAAATTCTATCTGGTTACTATCGGGTTATTTATAGCCGCGTCTTACCTGATCTGGGAACTGCCCGCTTTAAAGAAGTTTGCCTTCTGGATAATGATAGTGCTAACTTTGATCCTGGGAATAGCGACCGTAAAAAGAAACGCGGTCTGGCAAACCGAACAAACGCTTTGGGAAGATGTAGTAAAAAAGTCGCCCAATAAATACCGGGCCAACCTTAACCTGGGGAATGTTTACCAACTGCAGGGAAAATACGACCAGTCACTGCCTTACTACGACAAAGCTATCTCGGTAATGCCTTACGGCTACAAAGCCTTAAACAGCCGGGCAGTGATCTATTATATGAAAGGCAACCTGGAAGCCGCCATGAACGACTTTAACCGTTCTATCGCGGCCAATCCGCAATATGACGACCCATATAACAATCGCGGCAACCTGTTCCGCCAGCGCGGAGAATTCACCAAAGCGATCGAAGATTACAACATGGCCATTAAAGTCAGCCAGTTCGCTCCCATGGCTTACAAGAACCGGGCCGACGTATTCGCCCGACTGAACGAAGTGGAAAAATCCCTGGCCGACTACAAAGCCGCGCTGAATCTCGACCCCAAACTGCGCGACGCCTACAATAATATGGGCAACCTGCTTAATGAAAAAGGGCGCTACAGCGAGGCCCTGGCCTTGTTCAACGCGGCGATCCAGAACGACCCCGGCAACAGCCCGGAATACCTGCTGGGCCGCGGTAACACTTACTCCAACATGCAAGACCATAAAAAAGCCCTGGCCGAGTTCCTCGCGGCCTTAAAGATCCGCCCGGCAATGCCCGAGGCACTTTTTAACGCCGGAGTAGCTTTCGCCGCCATGAACGACATGGTCCAGGCCGACAAATTCTACACCTTGACCATCCAGGCCAACCCCGGCCTGGCCGTGGCCTACAATAACCGCGGCAATACCCGCCGCAGATTGGGGCGCCGCGAAGAAGCCCTGGCCGATTTTCTGGCCGCCGACAAGCTCTCCCCGCGCGTAGAAATAATCCGCCGCAATATAGTCATCTCTTACTTTGAAATGGGCCAAATAGACAAGGCCATGAATGCTTATAACGAAACCACCGCCATGGGAGTGGCCCTCAACGAAGAATTTGCCAAAGAGTTCCTGCAGAAAACCAAGCCTTTGATCTCCTCGCAAAGCACTGTAATCACACAATAAGAATTATCCATAAATAAACAATCCGGGCCCGAGCCTTATTCATGGCTCGAGCCCGGATTGATATCAACTAAGAAACCAAACTACTTGTTCACTTCTTGCCCAACAGGGCGAACATTTTCTTTTTATAAGCCTCTACTCCCGGCTGGTCAAAGGGATTAACTCCCAGGATATAGCCGGAAATAGCCACGCCTTTCTCGAAGAAATAATACAGCTGGCCAATATGAAAAGCATCGGCTCTATCCAGCGTAAGGCACATATTCGGCACCCCGCCCTCGTAATGCGCATCCGCGGTAGCCTTATACGCCTGCTTGTTAACCCAGTCCAGTTCCTTGCCGGCCACACAATTGAACTTGTCGGTGTCGTCGGCCAACGTTGGAATAACCACCTGCGCTTCCAGTGTATTGATCATCACAAAGGTCTCAAAAATATTGCGCATTCCGTCCTGCATCAACTGGCCCATGGAATGCAAGTCGGTAGAAAGGATAGTTGAAGCCGGGAAAATACCCCGCCCGCCCTTGCCTTCACTCTCGCCATAGAGCTGTTTCCACCACTCGGTAACATATTGCACATTAGGATAAAACGACGCCATCATTTCGATACATTTGCCTTTTTTATAAAGAATATTACGAATAGCGGCATACTGATAACAGCTGTTCCTGGTAAGGTCGCTGTTGGCGTATTCCTGCTCCCCGGCGCGAAAACCGTCCACCAAAGCCTTGATATCCACTCCCGCCAGGGCCAAAGGCACCAGCCCCACCGGAGTAAGCACCGAAAACCGGCCACCCACATCATCGGGGATCACATAGGAACGGTAACCTTCCTTATCTGCGATCTGCCGCAGGGCGCCTTTTTTCTCGTCGGTCACACAAATAACGCGTTTCTTAAGCTCCGCGCCGTTGTATTTCTGCTTCATGGCCGCATCCACCACCCGGAAAGCCAGCGCCGGCTCGGTAGTGGCGCCCGACTTGGAAATAACCACCACTGTGACTTTCTTCCTGGCGATCAACTCAACTATCCGGCTTAAGTCCACCGAAGACATATTATGCCCGGCATAATAAACCGGAAGTTTAGGCTGTCCACCAAGGAACTCCAGAGTGGAACGAATGCCCAGATAAGATCCGCCGATCCCGATCGATATTATGGCTTCGGAATGCGCCTGAACTTCCAGCGCCAGCGTCATAAGTTCAGCCACCAATGCATTAGGAGTACGCGAAGGCAGGTCCACCCAGCCCAGAAAGTCGTTGCCGGCGCCCGTCTTGTTATGCAGATCCCTGTGCGCTTTCTCGACCGCTGGCGACTGGGCCTTAATATCGGCGTCGCTAACATAACTTTTAAGAAAATCTGTATTCAATGAAATACCCATAACATCCTTTCTGATTTAGCGGAAAAACGAAATGACCCGAATTAATTGTTATTTGGCCTCGGCCTTCTTAGGCTCATCAGGCGCCGGCGCATCTGGCGCGGGCGTAACGGCCGGAGCATCCACAGCGGCGGGTTTCAAAACCACCTTCACCGGAGCTTTTTTCGACATCAGATCATTTGCCGATTCGAAGTTAAGCGACTCCACCAGCACTCCATCCTTATAAGTGCCCTGGGACTTCATCTTGCCGTCCTCATAATATTCCACCGCCGAACCGTTAAGCACGGCTTTAACATAGAACATCTGCTTGCTTAACGCCCCGTTAGGATAATACAGCCGGGTCTCGCCATCCAGAATGCCATTGCGGTAAGTTTCCTGCCTCTGCAAAAGCCCTTCCTTGTCGTACTGCTTAACGGTCCCCTGCAGATTATTAGCGCGGTATTCACCCTCACTCTTTAATATACCGGACTCGTAATAAGACTTGGACTCACCTTCCCGCTGGCCGGACACATAGGTATCCACCGTCTTGCGCGCACCGTTAGGATAATATTCCGTCACCACCCCGTCGGGGACGCCAAACTTGAAGTTCTCTTCTTTTTTAATAGCGCCATTCTTGTAATAGGTACGATAAACACCATCCTGCATCGCCGCATGACTATCCGCCGTAACGAACAGGCCGGCCACCAACAACATTACGAACCAAACCGCGATCTTACTCATATCATCCCCCTGCGCTTAACCCTGATTATGCGGCGTCTATCAACGCTCCGCCCAACAGAATATCGTCCTGGTAGAAAACCACCGACTGTCCGGGCGTCACGGCACCCTGCGGCTCCCGAAACTTTACCTCAATATGCCCCTCGTCGACAATGGTGACCGCGGCGGCAATATCACGGTGATTATACCTTATCTTAACTCCGCCTTCGATGGTTTCTTTGGAAAAGTTCATGCTCACCAGATTAAGCCCGCTGGCCGTAAACCCGCCCGCCAACAGCTTTTCCCGAGGTCCAACATAAACAATATTACTGACGGTATCAATACGATAAACAAAAGCCGGAAAGCCCAGCGCGACACCCAGGCCTTCGCGCTGGCCAATGGTGTAATTGGCCACCCCCTGGTGGCGGCCGACTTTCTTGCCTGCTGGATCCACCATATCCCCCGGTGCCAGCAAAGCTGGCGCACGCGCCTTGAGAAAACCGCGATAATCACCGTCGGGAATAAAACAGATATCCTGGCTTTCTTTCTTGTTGGCGGTCGGCAAAGACATCCGCCGTGCCGCATTACGCACTTCATCCTTGGTCATGCTTCCCAACGGAAAGCACACCTGCGCCAGCCGGGCCCGGGGGATCCCATACAGAAAATAGGATTGATCTTTGCGCTCATCCAGGCCCTTTTTCAAACACCAGCCCAGCCGGGGGTCATTCTCAATGCGGGCGTAATGTCCCGTGGCCAAAGCCTGCCCTCCCAAAGCCAATACATCATTAAAAAGCCGTACGAACTTTAAATGCTGATTACACCTTACACACGGATTGGGCGTACGACCCTGCAAGTACTCATTGATAAAATCCTGGATCACCGCTTCTTCCAAAGCATCACCATAATTCAACACATGGTGACGGATCCCCAGCGCCTTGGCCACCCGGCGGGCATCTTCAATAGCTTCCAGACCGCAACAGCTCGGGACGCGCGCCTCACCCGAAACCGGGAGCTCAAAACACATGGTGACGCCTTCAACCGCCACCCCTTGTTCCAGCAAAAGCCCGGCGGCCACGGAAGAATCCACCCCGCCAGACATAGCCACAAATATTTTCTGGTCCTTCCCAATCATGAAAGCATCCCTTGGCCCGAAACGCACACATCAATAATTGCCTGTTCCAGCGCCGCAAGCAGGATATCGATCTCGGCCCGGGAAATATTAAGCGGCGGCTGAAGCACGATCACATTTCCTAAAGGCCGCAGGATCACGCCCAAAGCGCGCGCCCGCTGGCAAACCTTTACTCCCACCCGCGCCTGCCAGGGAAAAGGCTCTTTACTGGCCCGGTCCTGCACCAGCTCAATACCCACCATCAGTCCGCGCTGACGAATATCACCAACCACCGCCACCCCCCTGAACCGTTCCAGGCCGCGGGCCAGATAAGCGGCCCTGGTTTTAACACCAGCCAGGGTTTCTTCTTTAACAAACAATTCCAGGTTCGCCAAAGCGGCTGCACAAGCGATAGGATTCCCGGAATAGGTATGGCCGTGAAAGAAAGTTTTCAAATCATTATACGGAAATTTGAACCCGTCATAAACCCGCCGGGTCGTTAAAGTAGCCGCCAGCGGCAATACCCCGCCGGAAAGGCCCTTGGCCACACACATCAGGTCCGGGCGCACCGCTTCCTGCTCACAAGCGAACATCGTACCCGTCCGGCCAAAACCGGTAGCCACTTCATCACAGATCAACAGAACATCATATTTCCGGCAAACATCGGCAAAACGCTTCAGTACTCCCGCCGGCCACATTATCATCCCTGCCGCACCCTGCACTATCGGCTCCAGGACCAGCGACGCTATTTTGGCATGCTCTCTTTTCAGGAAGGCCTCAAACTTCGCCACTGCCGCAAAAGCATTAGTATCGCGATAACAATCCGGAAAAGCAACCTGATGAGTTTTAAACACCAGCTTGCGGTATACCTTATGGAACAGGTCGATCCCGCCCACACTTACACTGCCCAAAGTATCGCCGTGATAAGAATTCTGCAAATGACAAATAACCGTCTTTTGCTTTGCGCCAATATTCTGCCAGTATTGATAGCTCATCTTGACCGCAATCTCGACTGCAGTGGAACCATTATCCGAATAAAAGACCTTATCCATTCCCGGCGGAGCAATATTGACCAGTTTCTCGGCCAAACGCACCGCCGGAGTATTAGCCAGGCCCAAAAGCGTGGAATGATCCAGCCGCGCGGCCTGCCCGGCAATGGCCTCGGTTATTTCCGGTCGGCCATGACCATGCACTGTTACCCAGAGGCTGGAAACTCCGTCGAGATACTTCCGGCCGTCAGTATCAAACAGATACGATCCCGCAGCCCGGTCGATTACCAATGGCACTCCAGGCATGTCCTGCTCCCAGTCGAGCATTTGAGTGAAAGGGTGCCACAGGAACTTTTTATCAGCCGCCACCAGCTCTTTGGTAATATTTTTTCGCCGAGTTACCAGAGGTCGCAGATCTATCTTCTTCCGGCAGGCCGCCAGTACGCTGACCGCGTCTTTTTTCTTCAGGAACGGCACTTCGCCCAGGACCGGAGCCCGGCATAATTGGCGGATAGCCTCCGGATTGGTAGCTTCCGGAAGACCGCGCTTATTGCCCGTAGTATCCGCAAAAAGAATGCCGCTAACCGTCAAGGCTCGGCGCCGGGCTTCCCGTACCGTAAGCAAAGTATGGTTAATCGTCCCCAATCCCGGACGGGACACCACCACCACCTCCGCCCCCAGATCCCGGGCCAGATCCGCCATTAAATAATCACCGGCGATCGGCACCAGCAATCCTCCCGCGCCTTCCACCAGCAAGATATCGTACTTCCCGGCCAGTTGTGCGGCGGTCGCCAGAATCAGGTCTTTATTAAACACCACACCCGCGCGTTGCAAAGCCAGATGCGGAGACAAAGGCTCCCGGGCACAATACGGATTGATCGCGCGAATATCGTCGGTTAAACCCAGAGCTTTTTTCAAGAACCAGGCGTCACCCGCGCGCTCATTGCCGGACTGCACCGGCTTCATAACTCCCACCGCTAATCCCCGGGCCCTCAGCAATAACGCCAGCGCGTAAACCGCCATGGTTTTGCCCACCCCGGTGTCGGTGCCGGTTATAAATATCACTCGTCCCATATTATTTCTGCGCCTGTAACCAGATGATCTCAAAAGAAACCTGCCCTTTAAAACCGCTCATAAAAACCTCTTCCGCGCGAGCCAGCGCGTTCTTGCCAATAAACATCCCGCGGCCCAGGCCGTTGGTGCCCGTTTCTTTTAGCCACACCAATACTTCCCGAAGCGAACCAAAGGTTTCCCGGCGCACTTCCCGCTCAAAATCGAAAGCCGAGAACCCGGCCGCTCCCAAAGCGGCTCCAGCATCTTCCAACGAAGGCAAACGAGCCATATTGCTCAATTTCTGCGCCAACCCCGGATCAGCCGTCCCCAGGGCGCTGAACAATTCCGGCATAGTTTCCTGCCCAAAGATCACCGCCGCAAACTTGCCGCCTGGTTTTAGCACCGCCGCGGCGGAGCGAAAAGCGCCGCGCAGGTCGACCGACCAATGATAGCACGATGCCGACACCAAAAGATCGAATGACTCCGGGCGAAATGGCAGGCTGGCCTGGTCGGCGCGCACTCGCCAGCCGGTTCCCCGCGCCAGCATGCCCTCGGCGGCATCCAGCCCCACATAATCGGCCTGCGGCTGAATACGCCTTAATTCCTTGAGTAAGATCCCCGTACCAGTCCCGATATCTACCACCCGGGAATTAACCGCTACCCGCACCCGCTCCGTCAGCTCCACAGCCAATGCCCGTTGAATATGCGCCCGCGCGTCATAAAGAGCCGCGGCAGTAGAAAAATTGCAGGCAGTCTTCCGGCCGGAGGTCATTGCAAGAAGCGCTCCACTCGCCGGTTGAATACTTCCGGAATACTAAGGAAGGGGAAATGTGCCACATCTTTTAACACCTCTATCTGTAAAGCCGACGCCAAAGCGCGTAATGGTTCCACCAGCGCCAAAGGACAAATGGGGTCGCTGTCGCCCATAATAAACAAGGCCGGCTGTTTTAACCCGGCCAACTGAGGACGCAAATCTTCTTTCTCCAGTAAATTCAGCACACCCAACAAGCCTGCGCGCGAAGGTAAAGGGCTTTGACAGCGCAATTCTTTAACCTGAAAGTAGCGCGGGCGCTCTTTTTCTTTCCGGGAGAAAAGTGAACGGAAGAATATATCCAGGATAGTGCCGATATCCCCCTCTACCTGTCCGGCCAGCTTGCGGATCTTTTCGGCATTCAAGCCAGCCGGAAAACCCTCCGTAGCCGTAAACTTCGGCAAGGCGCCCGCCAACACTATCCGCCTTACCAGATCCGGATACAACTCGGCCAGTTTAATAACCACCAGGCCGCCGAAAGAACTGCCCACCACATCTGCCGACGAGATACCCTGGTCCTGACATTCCTTATAAACCAGCCGCGCCATATCTTCCAGGCTTTCTCCCTGCCAGGGGCGCGCCCCGTGCCCGGGCAGGTCTATCAGGACCACTTGCCGGCCAGGCGCAAAATGTTCTTTCTGCCATTGCCACAAACTGGCGCCGCCGCCAAACCCGTGGATAAAAACCATTGCCTCACTCATTTGCCATCACCTTTCGAAATGTTTCCACACAAAGCGCCAAATCATCATCCGTATGCGCGGCTGTCACGGTAACACGTAACCGGGCGGTACCCGCGGGCACCGTTGGCGGACGTATCGCCGAAACAAAGATCCCTTTATCCAATAAAGCCCTCGACCAGGTCAAGGCCCTCTTTGCCGAGCCCAGCTGGACCGGGATAATGGGAGTGCACCCGGCGGGCACTTCCAGTCCAAGGGAACGCAAAGCCGAACGCAAGAATGCCGCTGAAGCCAGCACCCGCTGCCGGCGCTGTGGCTCGGCCCTCATGATCCTCACTGCCTCCCGACTGGCCGCGGCCACCGCGGGAGGCAAAGCCGTGGTATAAATAACACTGCGCGCATTATTCCATAGATGATCAACCAGAACCTGTGAACCAGCCGCGTAAGCACCAAAGGATCCCACTGCTTTGGACAAAGTGCCCATCTGGACGTCAATTTCCCCCGCCGTGCCCGTTTCCTCGGCCAAGCCGGCGCCGGTAGCCCCGAACAAACCAAAAGCATGGGCCTCATCCACCATCAGCCACGCCCCATAGCGCCGGGCCAGAACCACCAGTTCCGCCAGCGGCGCCACATCGCCATCCATGCTAAATATAGTGTCGGTAACGATCAGTTTCCGGCGGGCCGTAGTTCCGGCCGCCAGCAAAGCCTCCAGCGCGGCCATATCATTATGCGGATAACGCTTCATTACCGCACGGCTTAAAATAATGCCATCCACAATAGAGGCATGATTCAGCCGGTCGGAAAACACCTCATCATCCCGGCCGACCAGCGCCTGAATTATCCCGGCGTTAGCCATATACCCGGAAGAAAACAGCAAAGCGGCTTCGGTCTTTTTAAATGAAGCAATGTCAGCCTCCAGCGCGGCATGCTCATCAAAATCACCGCAAACCAAACGCGAAGCGCCCGCACCAAAACCCCGTCCGGACATTGCCCGTGAAACTGCCTCCGCCAGCCGCGGATCAGCGGCCAACCCCAAATAATCATTGGAACAAAAGTTCAAGACCCAACGGCCGTCCAAAAGGATCTTCCGCCCCTGCTGCGATGCCACCGTGCGGCGAGAACGCCACAGATCCCGGTCTTTTAACAATGCTATGCCGGAAGCCAGCGCCTTATTCATACTTTCTTGTCCTTCAATTCAACAATAACATCTCCGGCCATACGCTTGACGGTCTGTTTATTGTCGAGCTGGACCATCAGCCCGCCATCATCGGCCAGGCCGGTGGCCAAACCTTCAAACTTGTGCCCGCGTTCTTCAAAACGTACCCGGCGGCCGATAGTGGCCGAACGTTTACGCCATTCTTCCAGCGCAGGGCCAAAGCCCTGTTTTGCCAAAACCAGATACCGCCGTTCGAAAGTCCGTAAGAATTCCTGCAAAATAGCCACCCGGCTGTAGCCTTGTCCGGACTCGTTCTTTAACGACGTGGCCTCGGGAGGCAGTTCCTTATGGGCCGTATTAACATTCAGGCCTATCCCCACCACCGCAAAATCAACCCGGTCAACCTCGGCCCTCAACTCGGTAAGTATCCCCGCCAGTTTTCTTCCGCCCAACAAAAGATCGTTAGGCCATTTGATAAGCGCACTAACGCCGGAACACTTCTCTACGGCTTCACTCAAAGCCACCGAACTCAGCAAAGTAAGCCTGGCCGCTTCGGCCGTAGAAAGTTTGGGCCTCAGCAACAATGAGAAATACAGGCCGCTGCCGCCAGGTGAAACCCAGGCCCGCCCCAGCCGGCCGCGGCCCTTGGTCTGCAATTCCGCCGCTACCACGGTGCCTTCCGGAGCACCGGACATGCCCAGGCGAAACGCTTCGTCCATGGTAGAACCGATCTCGGCAAAATGATGTACCGCACAACCGAACTTGCGCGTGCCCAGGTTGTGTTGCACCTCCCAGGCTATCAGGCGGTCCGGCAAGGCCGCCAGTTTATACCCATGATGGGGCACCGCCTCGACCTTGTAGCCTTCCTGGCGCAGGTCTTCGATACATTTCCATACCGCCGACCGGCTTACGCCCAGCTCCCGGCTGATATCCTCACCCGAAACAAACCCTTCGGCCGACTTTAAATATTGAATTATTTTTAAATGCATGGCCGGCATTTTAAGCCCCGGCCAGCCGCATTGTCAACCGAATAATAGGAATGCGTTCACAATACGGCAAACAGAGGCCCAAAGTGAACCGTACACACTTCTTTTTGCCTTTGACAAAGAATACCGCCGATGCTATATTCGTTTTCCTGTTCTTTCGAAAATCAAGAATTTAATGGGGCTGTAGCTCAGCTGGGAGAGCGCCTGAATGGCATTCAGGAGGTCAGGGGTTCGATCCCCCTCAGCTCCACATTTTGAAGGATCCTTCAAAATGTGCCCAAAAGGATACCAGAGGTCCTTACAGGACCTCGGATCCTTTTGGGCTTCCTTAAAAGGGATTCTTTAACATGTGTCCCATGGGATACCAAAGGTCCCAACAGGACCTCGGATCCTTTTGGGCTTCCTTAAAAGGGATTCTTTAACATGTGTCCCATGGATACCAGAGATCCCAACAGGACCTCGGATCCTTTTGGGCTTCCTTATCGATTTTTGCTGGAGTGGCGGAACGGTATACGCGTCGGTCTCAAAAACCGATGTCTTAACGGGCGTGTGGGTTCGAGTCCCACCTCCAGCATTTTTCAACTGAAGTCCTAGAATAATTCTTTCTTTTCTATGAAAGGATAACTCACTTATGTCTCCCGCCTTAAAAGAGTTTGAAGCCCAAGCCTTAAAATTTCCTTCTAAAGATCGCGCTTTGCTTGCCAGTCACCTGCTCTCCAGCCTTGACAATTTAACGCCCGATGAAAATGAAGCAATTTGGCTTAACGAATCAGAACGCCGCTACAAAGCATACAAAACCGGGAATGTCCGTTCTCGACTGGCATCCACCGCACTGAGCGACATCCGCAAAAAACTTTTATGAAGCCTGTCCGTATCCTTTCTCTGGCCGAACAAGAAATCTCCTCAGCTGCAATCTTTTACAAGGGTCAAATCCCACTTTAGGATCAAAGTTTCTGGATCATGTTGAAGTACTATTCAACAAGATCGCGCAACATCCCGCTCAATACCCCGTTGTAAAACCACTCTTTCACCGAGCGCTTATTTCTCAATTTCCTTATTCGCTGTATTACATAAATGCTACCGATGAAATCGTTATTGTGGCCTTAATGCATCACCGCCGCCGACCGGAAATCCTAATTGGCCGGATTTAATACCCCCAGGAACTGCGCAAGGTCATTGAGAGTCTTAATGCCCATGATCATTGGCGTTAAGCCGGAAGCATTTTGCAATTCCCGCATTTGCGCGGGGTCGAGCGAAAATTGTATACCCGCCTGATCCGCTCCCTGCACCTCCACACTGTTAGTGGTCAAGTCGATACCACCACTCTTGGCGGGATCTTGCCGGCTTTCTCCGTTTGCCGCTTGATCCAGACTTCCTATCCGTTTTGAAATGGCCGGCACCACTAAAAGCGAGTTCCAGCGGCGCAATAACTCCCGCGTGAAGGCTTGCTGTCTCAAATTCTTTGTCACTTGTTCAATATATGAAGCCATTTGCCTGGCCATTTCATCGGACGATGTCCTTTCGGGATAAAAAGTACTAAATGCCAATTTAGCCATCGCCATATTCTGAGCCGGCTTCACCAATAGTTCGAAGAGATAATCTTGCGGATGATCCATCATCAATCGTATCGCATCTCCCAGCAAGTTCATGTCATCGGGCTCATTTAACAAATCAGCCATCAACGCGAATACCGATTGGCCTTCGCTAATAAAGCTTCGCAATGCATTCCCAAACGCCTCATCCGACATTGATCCATATTCATTCAGAAACACCAGCTCTTGATCCTGCACCTCAAGCGATGAAAATCCTCTAAACCCATGACGACTCAAATCTTCTTTATATAATTCCAGAATATCTTCAATATATCTGCCATGCCCCTGCGCACTGGCGTCGGCTGAACCGGCGGCATCTTTTCTCTCTAAATCCGGCACAGCCAGCCAAACCGACGACGGCTGTATACCCAAAGCCAAAGGAATTGGCACAACTTGTTTAGGCTTTTCTTTAGTATGCGGAAGATCCCCTGAAATAACATCTATCGCGTTCACTTTAGGTCCATGTCCCATGATTTTGTCTAATTCCCGTCTTTCATCAGGCGAATTCGGCAAAAAAAACATCCCGGCTTGTTTATGACGATCCCACAAATCCCGCGCAACTTTTAACTCGCCAATCGTTAATACCGAGGATGCACTTGAGCGGCTAAGCCCACTAATCCCTCTAACCAATCCTGGATGCGCCAAATCTCTATTCGCCGCGATCATAACCGATGAAAAGCTTCTTAACTCCCCTATGGTCGCAGCAACACATATCCCGGAATAACATGAATCATTAATAACATCAAACTGTCCCTTCGGATATGCCGTGGTATGCGCCTTTTGAATCCCAGCCAATTCTTTATAACTTAGAACATTAGACACACTCAGACTCTCAAGTGATTCGTGAGCCTTCTTTAAGATCGGCCAGATCTTTTGGAAAGCCTGTTTATTACCAACAACCCTCCGAACATGATCAAAAGATAAATTCGATGAAATATCCCGTATGTCGAGTTCAAAACCACGCGGCCTCAGAATTCTCTCCGCCTCTAATCTTTTCAAAATAGCTTCGCCATCGACAACATTTTCAACAAGCTTCGATCCGTAAACTGCACCCAACTCTCTCGACGAAAGATAAAAAGCCTTCTCAAGACCATGGCCATTTTCCCAAAGCAATACTTTTCTATTTTCCAAAACGATTCTTTGCAATTCTTCTTTATTAAGCACACCTTTGAAAACCTTATACTGAGCGCCATATCTTTCAACAATATCTGTAATGTTTTTTGCAAGAAAATGCGGTTGTTCATGCAAGAGAATAACAACAAACGTGTCTTTATCTATAACAGGATATGCCTCATAACGCGCATTAACCTTCAATACCCATGGCACCAATTCTACGACCAACGCAGGCTTCAATGGCACGCGATATTGCTGCGACAACCAGACAATAGCGCGCGCCACCGACAACATGTTCGCGGCAGACAAATTAGCAGCGCGAGTCGCCTGAAGATATACTGGATTCGACAAAATCAGATCCAAATCCGACGTATCAAGCCCTCCACCCGTTATTTGACTGTTAAGAATCCTTACCCAATTCAGACGCACACCAAGATCCTTATCCCCCGCAGTCCTATCAAGGAATAACGCCTTTATCGTGGGGTCTTTCAAAAACGACCGCATCCCCTCCACCCATTCCGGTTTAATGGGCCCCTCCATGACAGTTCGCTCCACAATTGTCGACAAAGAGGCCCAGGCCTGTTTCTCTTCAACAACCGTCATCACACTCTTTCTTTTTTGATATTCCATTAAGCTTCTCATAAGATACACATCGTCCTCATCAACCCACGGCGCCAAAGAAAGGTGTCTCGTATCAAACTTGGAATCAAAATACAACGCGATCGAGGAAAGAACCTGTAAATAATTCTTTACCGACATATGTGAAACAATCTCAACCAATTCCGAAGCAGGCGGCAATCCAAACTTGACAAAATAATCCGTAACATTCTCCAATTGTTTACTATCAACATAAAACGTCGATATATACTGAAACACCTGGCTGATAGTCAACGTCTTTAAATCTTCGTTCTCACCAGCAATAATCTGTTTAAAAATACCTGCCACTTCACCAATGTCTTCTGTATCAATATTATGATTTGCAAATATCATTATTAAAATGGTCGCGGCCTGTTGACGATCTGATGCCGAAGAATTGGAAGCAAAATAGATCTTCTTTAACACATCATGAATAGCTCTATCCTTATAATTAAATTCACTAAACTGACGATTAAGATCCCGTTCCAAGTCTTTATTCTCTAAGGTTATTTGAATCTCGAGAGGCCGATAGGCTCCGGCATAAAGCTGGGTATTAGTAAATGCCCCAATGGCCGTAAATCCGCATACAACCAGTGTCAATGCTTTATTTCTTAGACGGCTCAACCACTGAAAAGATTTCGGCGTTTCAATAACGGCGGCCATATCAGAACCAAACGCAATCCCGCCCGAGAAATACTTCCGCGGGATCATTTCCTGGGCTGCAGAATCGTATTCTTCCTTGATCAAGTTATAAGCGCCCTTCTTGAACGCCTCCACGTACTGCGCCCAGATCTTTTCGGATTCTTTAGCGTCCTTAATATCCACGCCATCAACCTTGTTCTGGTCCACGTACACCTGCGCAAGGATCGAGTCTTTGATCTTTTTCTTGTACCACGTGGCCAGGATCAGCGACTGGTAGACCTGACGGAGCAAGGCAAAGTTTGCGCCTTCGTTCACTTCTTTCTCAAGCACAGGAATCACGATCTCACGCAGGACGTTGCGGGTGATTTCGTTTGGGTCGTTTCGATTGTTTGGTTCATTTGGCGTTGGGGTGGAGACCTGGGTCGCTTTCACATTCGGTGGTTGAGAGGTTGGCAAACGGCTGGGGGACACGAAGCCCCGCTCCTGGTATAAATTATCGTTAGATTGCCGGGCCGACACAAGGTCGGCCCCTACGCTCATGGATTCACGATGCTCCTCAGACACGACCTCATGATTCATTGTCTCATGTGCGTAGGGGCGGAGTTTATCTCCGCCCGAAGCGGCCAATTCGCGAGCGAAGCGAGTTGGCCGCGGCGTGCCGGGCTCAGTCAGCCCGGCCGGCGTATTGACGTTTCTCTCCTGCGCTAAATAATCGGCTTCCAGCATTACTTTCAGGCGGCTTTCCACTACATACGCTGTGCCGGCTTTGGCATTTTCGTAGACTATGGCCTTGGCGGGCATGATCCAGACTTTATTAAAGGTATCTACTGGGATGTCGATGGTGCCGTATTTGGCTTGGACTTGCTTGTAAACCTGGGCCCAGAAGTTCTTGCCCGTCTCTCCTTCGGGATAAATAACCGATGCAGTCATTTGCTTGAGAAAATAATCCTGGGCCAACAGGTCGCGGCCCATCTCGGTACGGCCAAAAGCGTCCGGAATTATGCGGTCTTTTTCATAGGGGCTTAAATTGACCCACAAGTCTTTCTCAGGAGTCGTTAATGCAGCGAGAAAATATTTAATGAGGCGCCGGGAGGTTTCTTCGGTGGTCAACAAAGTGGCGGCCGGCAATGTGCTTGCAACTTCATCCCCTTTATCCAGAATAAAATCTAATCGGAAAGGGTTATTTGGATAAACCTTGAGCCCTTGCAAAACAGCCGGCGTTGAAGAAGGGCTTAACGCCACCATGGCGCCCGGTGCAGGCAAAACCAGCGTTTGGGCATAAGCCACCGGCACGCTCGTGGCCACAAACGCCATCAACGTCACCGTGCAAACAAATCTTTTTAACAAATTACCGCCCATTGCATCTCTCCCCTATGACCAGAAAACACACAACCTAAGGAAAGTATGTAATATAAAACGGCAGAAAACAAGGGCTGGAGGCGGGAAAGAAGAAAACGTTTCTCGTGTTTCTATAAATCACTGAGAAATATGGGTTTAAGAATAAGCTCAATAATGAATTGTAAAACTTTCTTTAAAATTACCTGAGAAACAACGCAGAATTATCTATTAGGCGGGGATTTTACTACTGTAGCTTTGTTGCCTTCCAACTTGTAGATCACCACCACTTCTTCTCCGGGATTGGTGGGAACTGTAACCTGGGCCGAAGAAAGGTCAAATTGCACCTTGCCTTCCCCACGATTGCCATCCACAATTAACACCCTGGTACGGGGGTCATAATCCACTACCTTCCCGCGCACCAGGCCCATATCTTTTCTCATCAAAGCGCCAGCCGGAGAAGCCACACAGAACACCAGCGCGCTCACCAGCACCAGCCGTAAAACAATGTTCATTCTTAACCTCGAATTAATGATTAACACTGCCCCCACTATATCAAATAATCCGGTAAAACTCCACACAAAGGGAATCATTCATAAATACCACGGCGTAGTTTAATATACGCAAAAATCCCGGTACTGTGCCTGACACAATACCGGGATAAATGTTCATCAGGCTGCAATTTACTTGGCTGCGGCCGCTTCCGCTTCGGCGGCCTTCTTGGCCTTGTCCTCAGCTTCTTTGGTCATCTGCGCCGCCCAGGCCTGCTTGGTAACGTAATACTTGCCGTTACGATAGTAACGCTTCTTGCGCTTGATAGCTTTGCCAGTGTTAGCACACTTGAACTTCCATTCATTTTCCGGCTTTACTTTACCCATACTGATCATTCTCCACTGCCAAGAGACTATAGTCCGCAGACAATCCACGGACAAATTTCTACTTGGGAAAACGCATTATAGTGACAGGCGGCAAAATACGCAAACGATTTTTCGATTCCTCCCAAAGGAAGAAATTTCACGCCGCGACAATCACAATACCCTTGCGATTAGCCAAAGATACTGTTTTATCGCGGTCGATGATCAGAGTTTTACCAGCCTCGATTGCCAGCACCGCGGCTCGCGCCTGTAGCATTGTGGCAATAGTGCGCGGGCCGATAACCGGCACATCAAAACGGCTGTCCTGCCCTGGCTTGGAAGCTTTTACCACCACCGCCCCTTCCCTCGCGATCGCGCCCCCGCGCAGTATGCAACGGTCAGTCCCCTCCATCGCTTCGATCGCCAGAATAGCCTTGCCTTTTATTACGACCGTCTGGCCAATATCAATACTGCCAATATGCTTGGCAATGCCCAGGCCAAAGTCAATATCCGCCAACTGGATCTCCGTTGGCGCCCGACGCGTAAGGGTGCCGGGCGGAGCCAGGAACCCTTTTAACAGCAAAGTGGAATCCAGCAGTTCCAGGCCTTCCAGCTTCAGCCTCTCGGCCACTGCGCCGAATATAGTATCACAGCGACGGTCGGCCAAAGCGGCAAAGAGGGCCCGGTACTCGTCGTCGGTCTGCAGGTCTTTGTTAAAAAGGGTATCCGGATTGATCTGTCCGGCCATAAGGATCGACTTGACCCCCCGCGCGCGAAAGAACCCGAACAGCTCTTTAAACCGCCCGGGTGAGAACCAGCGCACTTCATCGGCGCATAAATACACCAGGAAAGACGCATCCCCAAAAGACGCAGCCACCACCACTTTTATGCCCTGACGGCGAGCCGCCTGGGCGAATAACAAAGGGAATCGGCCATTACCGGCGATAAGGCCTATTGTAGCTGGGAGGGCTGACTTCATAGCGGATCCAGATGCCGTCATTCTCCGTTGGAAGGTTCCTTGACCGAGCCACACAACCCGCGCTCGGAACCCTTGGCAAAATCCAGCAAATGCTTCACATGGTCGGTAAGCCTTACTTCACGCTCGATCTGCTCGATAGCGGTCTGTTTGGCCAGTCCGGAATGGAACATGATACGAAAAGCTTCCTTCAAATGCTTCATTGAATCCGCGGTAATACCCGCACGCCGCAGGCCGATCGCATTAAGATTATAAACCAGCGCCGGGCCGCCCACGCACAAGGAATAAGGCGGGACATCCTGCACCACGCGGGAACAGCCGCCGATCATGGCGTTCTTACCCACCCGGCAGAACTGATGCACCGCCGACAAACCACCCACAATAACATGGTCCTCCACTGTTACATGGCCCGCCAGGGTACCGGAATTAGCCAGCACACAACCATTGCCGACCACACAATCATGAGCCACATGCGAATAAGCCATAAAAAGATTATTATCGCCAATGCGCGTTATGCCCAAACCCTCCACTGTACCGCGATGGATAGTGCAAAACTCGCGGAAGACATTCTTCTCGCCGATCTCCAGCAAAGTCTTCTCGCCGCGCTTGTATTTCTTGTCCTGCGGGTCAAAGCCGATAGCCGCGTGCGGAAAGATCCGGTTGTCCCGGCCAAACCTGGTCCAGCCCGCCAGGACCGCATGCGCCCCGACCTCGGTGCCATCCCCCAGGGAAACCTCGCCGTCGATCACCGCATAAGGCCCAATTACTATATTCTTGCCCAGTTTTACCTCCGGGCCAATAATTGCAGTAGCATGTATTTTATTCGACATTACCTGTTCACTCCCCGAAAGCAAAACCCATTTCCGCTTCGCAGACCACCTGGCCGTCCACCTTACAGACCCCTTTGGCCTGCGCAATACGTGAACGCGCTTTGGTGATCTCCACTTCCATTACCACTTGATCACCCGGCTCAATAACCTTGCGGAATTTAACCTTATCGACCGACATAAAAAATGCCAGCTTGCCGCGCAATTCCGGATTGCTCAACATGGTTACACCCACTACCTGAGCCATCGCCTCCACCATCAACACTCCCGGCATCACCGGCCGCGCCGGAAAATGCCCCTGGAAGAACGCTTCGTTCATGGTGACATTCTTAACCGCTACCGCCCGTTTACCCGGCTCGATCTCGGTGATACGGTCCACCAAAAGGAACGGATACCGATGCGGAATGATATTCATGATCCCGCGCACATCCAGCCCCGAAACTCCCGGCAAAGGCGCCTTGACGATCTCGCCTTTAGCTTCGTATTTGATCTTCTGCTCGGCGATCTTCTTTAAAAGCTCACGATTAAGATTATGCCCGCTTTTAAACGCGAACACATGCCCCATTAAAGGCACTCCCAGCAAATACAGATCGCCAATACAATCCATCAACTTGTGCCGGGCCGGCTCGTCGGGAAAACGCGGTGTGTTCTTTACCACGCCCTCGGGCCCATAAACCAGTGTGTTTTCATAACTGGCCCCCTGCCCCAACCCCTTGGCCAGCAAAGCATCCGCCTCGGTCTTAAGGCAGAACGTGCGGCACGGTGCGATATCCCGCTCGAACGTCTCCGGATCAATTGCAAAAGTTACCGCTGAACGCAAAAGCGGATGCGGATATTCCAGGGCGTAGGAAACCTTGAAATCCTCGGCCGGCACTATCATGACCGATGATCCGTCCCTGGAAACACTAACCGGTTCCTGGATCGCAAAATATTTCTTATTGGCGGCCAGGTCAACTATGCCCGCCTTCTTCAAGGCTTGCACATACTCCATCGCACTGCCATCCAGGCCGGGAGCTTCGTCGCCGTCCATCTCGATAATGATATTATCGATACCCAACCCCGCCAACGCGCTCATCATATGCTCGATGGTATAGATCTGGCCGTTACCGATCTTTAGCGACGAGTACCGCCCGGCATCCCCGCCGCAGATCACCGCCATACTGCCCAGCCTGACCGACGGAGCGCCAGGCAGGTCAGTGCGCCTGAAAACGATCCCCTCATCGGCCAAAGCCGGCTTAAGGACCACCTGTACCATATGCCCGGTATGCAAACCACAGCCGCTGATATTTATGTTTGAACCAATAGTCCTCTGACAAGAAAGCATTATATGTTTTGCCCCGATCTCTTTTCCAATTCTGCGACCTTTTTCTTGAGCTCTTTCAATTCTTCCGCATAACGGGGCAAGCGTTTTACATGCGCCATCACACGCGTGGCCCGCGCATATTCATCCGCCGGAGTGCCGAACATCATGGCCCCGGGCGCCACATCCTTGGTAATGCCCGACTGTGCCGCCACCACCGCCCCTTCACCCACCACCACATGCCCGGCCACACCCACCTGTCCGGCAATAATCGCATTATTGCCAATGGTAGCACTCCCTGCTATTCCAGCCAAAGCTATTACCAGGCAGTTCTCGCCTATCCGGACATTATGGGCCACCTGCACCAGATTGTCGATCTTGGTACCGCGGCCAATAATCGTTTTATCAAACCGCGCGCGGTCAATAGTAACACAAGCGCCGATCTCCACATCATCTTCCACCACCACGGTACCCATTTGCGGGATCTTCTCGTGGCGGCCATTAACCTGCAAATAACCAAAACCGTCCGAACCGATCACCGTACCACTATGAATAATTACCCGGCACCCGATCAATACGCCCTCGCGCACGGTCACGTTCGGATATATCAAAGTGGCTTCGCCGATAACCGCTTGCGCGCCAATAAAAACCCCGGCACAGATCATGGCGTTCTTGCCCACCCGCGCGCCGCTCTCGATAACCGCGTGCGGCCCAATTCCGGCGCCCTCGCCAATGACCACATCCGCCGCTATTACCGCAGTCGGATGAATGCCCTTAACCCTGACCGCACCAGCGTCCTTAACCAGCTCCACGATCCGAACAAAAGCCAGCGAGGGGTTGTCTGTTTGCACAACAGACTTCCCCTCGATAACAACGTCTTTACCAACGATAATAGCCGAGGCTTTGGTAACGGAGGCCAGTGGAAGGTACTTGGGATTGGCGAGAAAGGTCAGGTCGCCTGCAACGGCTTCCTTGATCCCGGATATTCCGGTAATGACCAACCCGCCATCACCAATGATCTTGCCGCCAACCAGCTGAGCGATTTCGTTCAGGGTTTGGCGCATAAAGTCTTATTTCTTCGCTGGTTTAGCGTAACTATCGTTTAAGGTCTTCAGAATCGGCTCGGTAATGTTCAAAGTATCCTTGCCATAGATCAGGACCCGGTCATTAAG
>JADFZK010000005.1:46841-55713 GCA_015232565.1 Candidatus Omnitrophota bacterium | reverse complement strand
TCTCCAACAGGATCTCGCGTACTTTTTCATCCCGGGCTTTGGTAAGATCGGTGCGCTTGGTACGATCAAACTCCAGGATCTCGTTCTTCAGAGTTTCGATCTCTTTGTCGTTCTTAACCTTGGCTTCGTCCTTTAACATCGCGGCCTTACCCTGGAGGTCGCGGATCTTCTCGATCTTTTTATTGCGCTCTTCCTGGAACTTGGTGTTTTCGCCTTCCAACACCTTGTCGTATTCCTTGGTGCGCTCATACTGATCGAACAACTTCGCCAGGTCAACATAGGCGAACTTTAATTCTTCAGCACGCGCAAAAGTAGCCGCTACGAACATGAACACCACCGCTAACCCAAACATCTTTACTAACTTCATAAAACCCTCCTTTTGATTATTATCCGAAAAATTTCAGGTAATTAAAACCCTCTGCTCACACTAAAATAAAACTTGCCGCTAGACCGTGAAGCCTGGCCCGGCTCCTTGTTCAAAGGAATACCATAGTCAAGATTCATGGGTCCGATAGGCGTCTTTACCCTAAACCCAATACCGGTTCCGGAATAAAGCTTTTCCGAAAGAATATCCCCATACTTGGCCGATAAAGCTCCGGAATCAAAGAACGTGGCGAATTTGATAACGTCAATTAACGGTATCGTATACTCCACACTGCCCAACATGATGCCTTCGCCGCCGATGGGATCGCCATTACCGGTGTCGATGGGGCCTACCGCACGCTCGCTATAACCACGAATAGTACGGGCACCACCCGCGAAATAACGCTCAAAGATCGGAACTTTACTGGTACTGCCATAGGCCGAAACCACACCTAAACGGCCAGAGAATTCTACCACTGAATTGTAACGTAACGGAATATAATATGCGCCGTTCGTTTCCAGGCGATAAAAATCCTTACTGCCGCCCACCGGTCCGCCGGCCAGGTCAACTGCGCCAGAAGCTAACCAGCCTTTGGTTGGCGAAATGGTGCTGTCCCGACGATCATTGGCCAATGAAGCGCCGATCACGCTCAGGTTACTTTTGCCTTGCTCAGCCTTAAGGTCGGCCGACACATCATCCTGCATATTGTTGATATCAACACTTTCCAGACGATAATACCCGGCCGTTGAAACATACTCGGACAGTTCCTTGCCCGCGCGCAACTTGCCGCCAACGCGAGTTTGATCATAAGCATAACCTGTACTGCTGGAACGATTATACTGCGAACGGTAAAGGTCAAACCCGCCGGACACCGGATAATCGAACATCCAGGGCTCGGTGAACGACAACAAAATATTGTTACGGCTGGACCCTACTTCCGCCCGGGCCGTAACTCTTTGCCCGCCGCCGGTAAAGCTCGGCCAATTGGAGAAATCAAAGTTCTTCTGGTCAAGTTCGATAAACCCGATCAACTGGTCTACCGTACTATAACCGCCGCCAAAACTGAAGGAACCGGTTTTGGCTTCCTTAACATCGACCACCAGGTCTTTCTGGTCGGCCACGTCAGTATCTTCAATATCAAAACCGACATCCTCAAAATAACCCAGGTTATTCAGACGTTCTTTACTGCGGCGCAGTTTTACGCCGTCAAACTGGTCGCCGGGGTACATCCGCAATTCGCGCCGGATAACAATATCCCGCGTTTGCGTATTGCCCTGAATATTGATCTTGTTAATGTACGCAATGCCGCCTTCCTGCACATCGAGCTTCAGGTCCACCTGCCCGCTCTCCGGATTCAACGCAGTAGACTCTTCCACCTTGGCAAAAATATACCCGCGGTCAAAATAAAGCGACTTGATATTGGCCACATCATCCGCCAACTTTACCTTGGAGAAAATCTTGCCTTTCTTGATATCTTTCATTACTGCCGCGATCTCGGGCTCGGCTAAAACCGCATTGCCCTTAAACTGAATATCGCCAACGTAAAAACGCTTGCCTTCTTCAACGGTCACATCCACATTTACCAGACCATGCTGTAACTGTTCGGTAGCATAAGTGGCTTTCGCCTCTATGTACCCATTCTTCTCGTAAAAAGCCTGTACCCGCTCCATATCTTCGGTCAGCACATCTTCTTTAAGGAAGCCGGAATTAAAGATCCAGGCCGAACGGGATTTCATAGCCTTGATAACCTTGTCATCATTATAGGCCAGATTACCCAAGATCTTGATACGCTTGATCTTGACCCGATACCCTTCCCGAATGATAAAATGCAGTGAAGCTTTGTTGGTCGCCGCATCTAAAAACTGTTCCACCTCAACTTTTACCTGCGTAAGCCCCTTCTTGGAATACATCTCTTCTATAGTATTCACGTCATCGTTAAGAGCTTTCTTGTCCAGGAACTTGCCGCTTTGGGTCTTGATCTTGGAAAGCAAAACCTTCTTGTTAAAGAACTTAAGCTTGGAGAAAGTGATCTCGTCAACGATCGGCTTTTCTTCCAGGATTATTATAACTTTGAGCCCAGCCGCTTCTTCCTTGCGGTCCACGCGAACATCCGAAAAATAACCGGTGTTATAAAGCCGCTTGAGGTCGTCCGATATAACGTTCTGGCGATATTCCTGTCCCACCCGGGTTTTGATCTTGGCCAAAATAGTGGCCACCCCGATACTTTTGTTCCCCTGGATATCGATAGCGGAAACGTTCTTGCCGGAAAGCGCATCATCCACCGCCACTTCCTCGGGCGGCGGCGCAACTTCGGCCGCCGTATCGACTGCCTGCGAATTCATTTCCACGGCGTCCAGAGCCGCAGCCACATCGTCCTGCCTGGCAGGCGGCGCGTCACCGGAGACCTCGGCCCGGGCAAAGGAAATAGCCAATAAAGTTAAGCCGATAACCAGAACGGGGAGCAGGATAGTTTTTTTCATAGGGGAGATTATACTTTCCTTATTATTGGCTGTAAAGCGTTAAGCGTTTTTATTCCGCGTGCGCCAGGTCCAAATTCTCGAAACGTACATATTCCCGGGAGAAACGCACCTTGAACGAGCCGGTAGGGCCATTGCGCTGTTTGGCAATGATGATATCAGCCAGGCCGATATTCTCGGGCTTGGCCTCGTACATTTCATCGCGGGTCAAAAGGATAACCACGTCGGCGTCCTGCTCGATAGCCCCGGACTCGCGCAAGTCGGAAAGCTGGGGCTTGCGGTCGGTACGGCCTTCCACCGCGCGATTAAGCTGGCTCAAAGCGATGACCGGCACGCTCAATTCGCGCGCCAGCGCCTTTAGGGAACGGGATATTTCCGAGATCTCCTGCTGGCGGTTCTCGAATTTCGAATTACCGCGCATCAACTGCATATAGTCAATTACGATCATCCGGATATCGTGCTGGGACTTCAACCGGCGGGCCTTGGCCCGCAATTCCAGGGGCGATATAGCCGGGGTATCGTCTATAAAATATTTAATTTTAGAAAGCTTGGAAGAAGCTCCGGTCAACAAAGGCCAGTCCGACGGTGAAAGCTGGCCCGTACGCACCTTGGAAGCATCCACCCTCGCCTGGCCGCAAAGCATGCGCATGACCAGCTGTTCCTTGGACATCTCCAGACTGAAAAAAGCCACCGGCAGATTCTTGACGATCGAGGCATGTTCGGCGATAGCGCTGACTAGGGCGCTTTTCCCCATCGACGGCCGCGCCGCAATGATGACCAGGTCGGAAGCCTGTAAGCCGGAGGTCATCCGGTCCAGCTCGTAAAATCCGGTGGGCACTCCGGTAACCGTTTCTTTGCGGCGGTACAACAGATCGATCTTGGCCATCGCATCTTTGACGATATCGCGTACCGAAGCCGCCTGCTGTTTTTCGTTGGACGAAGCTATTTCAAAGATCAGGCGTTCAGCTTCGTCGACCAGCTCTTCCACGCCTTTCTCGATACTGAAACTTTGCGTAACGATCTCGGTAGCATTGCGGATAAGTTTACGGCGGACACCTTTTTCCTTGACGATATCGGCATAATGCAGGACGTTGGCGGCAGTCGGCACCGAATCGGCGAGCTCGGTAAGATAAGTTGCCCCGCCCACCACTTCCAGCGCGCCCTCGGACTTGAGACGGTCGGAAAGCGTGATCAGATCCACATTCCGGCGGTCGGCGTACAAACCTTTTATGCCGTCGAAAATACGCTGGTGGGCCGCGCCATAAAAAAAAGAGCTATCGAGGCGTTCAATGACCGCCCCGATAGCGTCTTCGTCAATTAGCATCGCGCCCAGAACTGCCTTCTCGGCTTCCAGGTTCTGCGGTGGGATCCTTATTTCTTCGTTACCCATAACCGGAACTTAGCCGTGACTTCCGGATGAAGTTTAATCCCGATCTCGAAAATACCCAACTCCTCGACGGGCTTCTCGATCACAAGATCCTTGCGCTCGTATTTAAAACCTTCCTGCTCAAGCGCGCGCAGTATGTCGGTCTCGGAAACAGCGCCATAAAGTTTTTCCTGGTCATTGACCTCGACGGTCAAAGTGCAGGAGACCTTGGCGATCTTTTCCGCTAAAGCCGAAGCTTCGTCTTTTTTCTGCTGGTTTATCGCGGCCAGCTTGGCTTTATGAGCTTCCACACGCTGTAAATTCGCCTTTGTCGCAACAAGGGCCTGATTACGGGGGAAAAGAAAATTACGGGCATAGCCGTCCTTGACCTTCACCACATCACCAGTCTTACCTAAATTGGCCATATCATGGCAGAGAATGACTTCCATCGTTTACTTCCTTTTCGCTGATCCGCTTGATAATAATCCCAAGAACCTTGCCCGTTTGATCGCCAACGACACCAACCGCTGATTCCTGGCGGAAACACCGGTAAAACGACGCGGCATTAACTTGCCGCGGTCAGTAAGAAATTTCTTCAGGAGCGTAATGTCCTTGTAGTCAATAACTTCCGGAAGATCAATCTGGATCCGGGGCGTACGCAGTACCCGGCGCGGACGTGCATCCTTGCCCTTACCTTTTGCGCCCTTATCGGCTCCGTGCTCTCTCCCGCCCTTATCGTCCCTGCTATTAGCACGTTTCATCGGTCTCTTTTCCAACTTATCCTCCTTGTAAAATTTTTCTACGAAAAATTTTGCAACTCCAAACCGCCGCGACAGCCCTATAGGCTGACGGGCGGTTTGGAGTCCCTATAAAAATTGAAAACTTCTTTTACCTTGCGAACCCCACTCATCAGCCCTACGGGCTGACGGGCAGGTTGGAGTCCCTATAAAAATTATAAACTTCTTTAAGCGTTATTCTTCCCAGGTAATATCTTCCGAACCATGCGAACCCTCGTAAGGCCTTACCGCCACATCACCAGCATGACCCTCCGGAGCCTCTCCCTGAACACCAGCCGGACCAACTTGCTGTCCTTCCGCTCCCTTGCCAGCGGCGGCTCCCGCAGGACCGCCAGGATTCAAAAACTGGATCCGCTCAGCGCGCACATCAATGGTACTGCGCTTTTGTCCGTCGGGTGCATCCCAGGAACGTGACTGCAAAATACCTTCCACGAAAACCTGGCGGCCTTTCTGCAAATATTGGTTGCAGATCTCGGCTTGCTTGTCCCAGGCGGTCACGGTCACAAAACAAGTGTCTTCTTTTAGCTCCCCTGAACGATCCTTGAACTTACGGTTGACCGCAATACGGATGTTGGCCACCGCCGTACCATTTGGCGTATAACGCAACTCGGGATCTTTGGTCAGATTGCCGATCAACAGGACTTTGTTCAAACTAGCCATTGAATGACCCTCCATCTAGTGTGGTGATTCATACATCTCTTTACATTTAAATCACCACACTGGAGCAATGGAGCAATCGAAAATGGAGAAATAATAAAACATTTAGCTCCATTGCGGTCAATTTTCGATTTTCCAATGCTCTTCAAATGTAAAAAAGCGTTAGACTCACTACACTTGCCAATGCCCTTCCCTAAGCCTTTACCTTCTGCTCTTCAGGCCGGATGATCAGAAAACGCATAACACGCTCATTGATCAAAAGTTCGCGGCGTAACCGGGCAACCTCGGAACCTTTTACTTCGATATTAAACAAATAATAGGTGCCTTCCATAGCCTTGTCGATCGGAAAAGCCATCCGCTGACGATCGATCCAGACGCTGGCGTTAACGATCTTGCCTTCCACCTTGGTAACCAGATCGGTAACCTGCTTGCTCACATCGCTTTTTTCCGCGTCGGACAACCGGGAATCCACGATAAAAACCAGTTCATACTTATTCATTGTGTTTTTTCCCCTTCTTTAAATTGTATTGCGTCATTGCCCGGGACATTTCACCCTTGATCCAGAGGCGGCAACAATCCGCCGCGTCCTTAACAAAGCACCCCAGTTCATTTCTTTCCCGGATATTGAACTCTGAAAGAACATAATCCGCCTGATCCATTCCCGGCGGCGGAGCGCTGACACCCAAACGCAACCGCGGATATTCCACCGAACCCATCTCGAGTGCCACGGACTTAAGGCCATTATGACCGCCATCCGATCCACCCGGCTTTAAACGCGTCACCCCAAAATCAAGCCTTATATCATCGGCCACAACAAGAATATTTTCCAGGCCGATCTTATTGAAATGAACTGTATCACGGACCGCCTGGCCCGAATTATTCATGAAAGTCAACGGCAGTAACAAGCCTATATTTTCGCCGCCTTCACTATATTCGGCAGTTAAAGCTGAAGCCTGCCGGCTTTTTTTCCAGTCGGCCCCTGCACTCCGGGCCAATTCCATCAAAACCATAAACCCGATATTGTGCCGGGTAAACTCATACTGCCGGCCGGGATTCCCCAGGCCAACAAGCAATTTTGATAACCCCAAAACAAGACTCCTTACTTCTTGGGAGCCGCAGGCTTGGCCGCACCAGCCGCCGGCTTGGCCGCCGCCGCACCAGGCTTGGCCCCGGCCGCTTCGGCCGCCGCATCCTTAGGCTTCTCTTTAATGACTTCCAGAGTCGGAGACGCCGCCGCATCCGCATCTGCCGCCGGAGCTTCTTCACGACTGGAGAACACCACCGCCACCACCACCGCGCCCGGATCCATCTTGGTACGCACACCAGAAGGAAGGTTAAGATCGCTGACGTGAATAGCGTGATGAGTATCCAGATTGGTAACATCCACCTCAATATGCTGAGGAATATTCTTCGGTAAACAGATAACTTCGAGGTCGCGCAAACCATGCTCCAAAGTAGCGCCCATTTTCTTAAGACCGATCGCCTCTCCCTTGACCACGATAGCCACCCGGAAAATGATCTCTTTATCCATCGAGATCCGCTGAAAATCTATATGATCCACCACGTCACTGACCGGGTTATAATACGTTTCCTTGGCCAGAGCGATACAATTGCCGACACTCTTGCCGCCATCCAGTATATTCACCTGGAAAAGAATACTTTCACCGTGATGATGCCGCATAATACTGTCAAAGTCCTTGCGCATAAGTTTTACTGCCTGCGGCTTATCCGCACCGCCGTAAACAACTCCCGGAATAAAACCAGCCTTGCGCAGGACCTTAACTTCTCCGGAACCCGCTTCGTTTCTAACCTGCAAATCCAATTTGATCTGTTCCATAATCCCATTCCCGCCTTTTGCTATGACCCTATTAAAGACCGTTCTAAACCCGCAAATTCAAGCCCTGTCGCCAGAGCCCGCCAACTTATGGCCTACCTGTTAACTTCGAACAGGCAGCTGATCGACTGTTCGTTATGAATACGCTTGATCGCTTCCGCCAAGAGCGGAGCCACCGTCAGCTGTTTGATCTTGGATACTTTCTTCGCCTTGGCGCTTAAAG
This sequence comes from Candidatus Omnitrophota bacterium, assembly GCA_015232565.1. Taxonomy (GTDB): domain Bacteria; phylum Omnitrophota; class Gorgyraeia; order Zapsychrales; family Fredricksoniimonadaceae. The sequence continues at coordinate 47,995 of JADFZK010000005.1, read as the reverse complement.
GAATGCTATCCGTAATAACCAGCTCTTCGAGCGCCTTGCACTCGGCCATACGCTCAACCGCGGGACCCGACAGTACGCCATGGCTTACCGCAGCGTAAACCTTGTCCACGCCAACTTCCTTAAGAGCCGTGATCGCCTCGGTAAGAGAACCGCCGGTAGCCACAATATCGTCCACCAGCACCGCGGTCTTGCCCTTAACTTTACCCAGGATATTCATTACCTCGGTCTCCTCCGGGCTCATACGGCGCTTGTCGATTATCGCCAGGCCGGCTCCCAGCCGTTTGGCATAGGCACGCGCCATCCGAATACCGCCCACATCAGGAGAAACCACCACCAGATTTTTCATGTTCATCGCTTCGAAATATTCACAAAGCGTATTGATCGCATACAAATGGTCCACCGGAATATCGAAAAACCCCTGGATCTGGCTGGCATGCAAGTCCATAGCCAACACCCGGTCAACCCCGGCGGCCGTAATAAGATTCGCCACCAGCTTGGCCGTAATCGGGACCCGCGGCTGGTCCTTGCGGTCCTGGCGCGCGTAACCGTAAAACGGCATTACCGCCGTGATCCGTTTGGCCGACGCGCGCTTGGCGGCATCGATAAGGATCAGCAGTTCCATTAGATTATCGTTGGTAGGCGAACAAGTCGGCTGGATGATAAACAGGTCCTTACCGCGCACATTCGCCACTATCTGGACACGGATCTCTCCCTCGCTGAACCGGGTGCAAATAACCTCGGCCAACGGAATATCCAGGCACTTACAAATATTGTCAGCCAAATCCTTATTGGCATTTCCAGAAATTACACAAATCCCGCTCATAGCCGTCATATCCTTTTTATCACTCGCGCCGGAATGCCCACCGCCAGCCGGCCAGCCGGAACATCCCGCCCCGCCGTTACCACACTGCCGGCGCCCACCTTGGAGCCTTTGCCTATTTTGACCGGAGCCACCAAAACACTATCGCAACCAATGAAAGCGCCCGGGCCGATCAAAGTTTTGTTCTTATTCTTGCCGTCGTAGTTCGCCGTTACCGTACCGCAACCGATATTGGCACCCTTACCCACGGTAGTATCGCCCAGAAAACTGAAATGCTTCATGTTCACATCATTGCCCAGGACCGAGCGGGAAACTTCCGTGAAATTACCCACCG
>JADFZK010000005.1:0-46831 GCA_015232565.1 Candidatus Omnitrophota bacterium | reverse complement strand
TATTGCCCAGCCGGGCTCCCGGGCGAAGACGGGCAAAAGGCCCCACCGAACAATTCCGCCCAATCTTTACGTCATGATGAATATAAGAGCACGGATAAATAACCGTATCCTGTCCAATTGAAACGTCATTCTCAACATATGTTGTGTTCGGATCGACTATCGTAACCCCGCTATCCAGCAAACGAGCCAGGATCTTTTTCCGCAAAATACTTTCCGCCAGCGCCAGGTCGGTGCGTGTATTAAGGCCTAAATTCGCGGTCCAGTCCTCGGTGCACTGAATTCCAACCGTCAAACCCTGAGCCAGAAAAAGCTCGATAATGTCCGTTAAATAGTACTCTTTCTTTTTGGCATTAGGCTTAATGTCACCTATGGCTTTAAACAACTCCCGGGCATTAAAACAATACACCCCGGTGTTTATCTCAGCAATCTTTCTTTCTTCCGGCAAAGCATCTTTATGCTCACGAATAGCCGCCAGGCCGCCCTTGGCATCACGAATGATCCGGCCATACACCCCGGGATCAGACAGCAAGCACGACAAGACCGTAACCGCCGCACCAGCGCGTTCATGGCGAGAGATCAGGCGGCGTATAATGCCATAGTCGAGCAAGGGCGTGTCCCCGCACATAACCAGAACCGTACCCTTTGGATCCTTAAAATACGGGGCACACATCTTAACCGCGTGGCCCGTACCCAGCTGTTCTTTTTGCTCTACTATGACCGCACGCTCACCAACAGCGTCGGCCACCATTTGGGCCTGAAACCCGGCCACCACATATGTTGTCAAAGAACCCACCACTTTTGCTACATCCAGTACATAATGCAAAGCCGGTTTGCCGGCCAACGGATGTAAAACCTTAGGCACCGAAGACTTAAAGCGCGTGCCCTTACCTGCCGCCAGAATGATAACTTTCAGGTCATTTTTCATAAATACAAAAAACCGGCATACACTAATATAAGCGTGTCCCGCGGGGCATAAAAACACATCCGGAACGTCAAAGTGGGATAGTATATCTTACGACTTTTTTTTCGTCAAGGAGAATTCAGAGCTTGACCGGACGTTGGCGGACGTCTTGATTTATCATCAAAAGGTTGCTAAAACCAGTTTTATCTTTTATACTTGAATTACGATATCAGGAAAATCAACCAAAGGACCTATGCGCATAAAAAATAATGGCCAGTCCGTTCTCGAGTATGTCTTGCTCGCCACCATAATCATTGTCGGTATTATAATCGGCGGGCCATTACTGCTAAAGTCCGTACAGGGCTATTTCAAGCTCACCGATGACAGCGTGCAAGACTCGACCTCGGAGCGTTTTGTGCAAGGCGGCGCGAACGGCCTTAAAGCGAGGGAATGCGTCTGCACACCCGGGCCAGCAGTCCTGCCCAACATTAAAACCCAATATCCCGAATATGCCGCCGCCGTGCAAACCTGGTCCAAAGGCGATTGCGGAGCAGGTAACAACAACGCCTCCCAGCGCTATTACTCCCGCACCTGTTCCCCCATAAAATGCGGCGCAGAAGAAGCCTGGCTGGACGATAGCGAATGCTGTACCCAGGACAAGCCGGTAGGCTGTGGCACCAAGTTCGCACTAAGCTCGGCCAATACGGTCGAGGAAAAGAAATGCCAGGATAACCCGGCCGGGCTGGATAGCCGATTTGACTCCGCCAGCTATAAACCAACCTGCAAAGCAACCGCCAACGATTTCGATTGCTCTGTGGGAGCGCGGCTATATGTTAAAACCTGTGCTAAAAAAGCCACTGCCGGAAACCCCGCACCCGCGGCCGGTGCCACCGACACTATTTACGCCTGTAAAGGTCCGGATGCCGAAACCGAACTGAATTGTCTTCCCTCCTGCTGGCAGTATCCTTTTCCCGGATCCAAGCCCTGCACTACAACCTCCGGGTCTAACACCCTGGAAAACGACAACTATATGGTCGACGAAAACTTTTTGCTCGAGAACGACGACAGCCTCGACCTGCCCCAACGCCGGGAACTTACCAAAGAGGTTATTGCCCGTCAGTCTTATTTGGTCGAAGAACCTCCACCAACCAGTCTGACCAGTAAGAAATTAGAAATTGCCAAAATCGAAGAACACCATGCTCTCAGCAAGACCGCCGGGCACGCCCCATACAGGATCCTGACCAAGAACTTTGAGACCTCCGACGTAATGAAGTTGAATGCTTACCGCAATCATTACACATATTTAAAAGTTGTACGCGATGCTTCCGGCACAGTGACCGGACAATGCTCCGCCACCCGTTTCTGCGAACGGACCTGCCCGGCAGGTTATGCGCCAAACACTGAGGGATCAAAAAGCCTGCGTGAGAATGAAAGCTGTGAACAGATCGCCTGCTGGTATGGCATGTTCCGCGAGGAAACCAATGGCATATTGACCGCGCGCAAGATCTGCGACTCCCAAGAAGACCCGCAAATATGCTATACCGGCACTCCGGGAAAGAACAACGACATTTGCGGTTATATTGGAATATGCTTCGACACTAAAGGAGAGATTTGCTACCAGGCATATTCCAGCAATGTTCAGCCCGTCCGCCAGCTTGCTGATATCTATCAACAATGCGGTGATAAAGAAAGAAAGATATTAGATCGCCGAAGACAGAAAGCTTATTGCTACAAAATATTGCCGGCCACCGGAGCAGACCGGGACCAGATCAGCAATACAATGCCAGCGAAATTCAGTTGCGATAACAAAGATCTTTATTTCACGATCGTTGGCTGTGAAGAATAAACCTTCTTGTTTACCACCCGAGCCCGATCCACGTAAAGATACGCCCGGCCGCGCACTTTGATCATCCGGCCGGAAATTATCTCGATCTTTTTCTTGAACAGCGGCCCATCCACCACCAAGGTTTGATACTCGTTGTTCTCGCCGCACAGGCTGGCTCCACGGCAAAGCTTTAAATTATCTACGAAAGCCTTATCCACCGTTCTCCCCAGCCAGGACTCGTCCAAGACCCGAGGGTCTATACCAACGATTATCGCCTGAATACCTGAAGCCAGCCTTTCCCGGATCAACGCACCATGAGAACGCCCGACAAAAGGCTCAAAACAGAACAGGCCATGCCTGCTGGCCAAGTCATGGACCAGATCCCTTTGTCCGCGGGAAGCAATATACCCCATTCCCAGGGCATCCACCCCTTCACGGACATACCGCCGCAACAAACGGTCCAGTCCGGCCCGATAATCGCCCTCCAGACCTGCCGACTTGATTGTCAAACCTAAACAAGAAGCCTGCATACGGATCAAGGCCGGATTAAACGGCGCCGCGATGGAATAACGCATTAATTTATCCTGGATATTAAACAAGAACATTTGTACTCCTGGCAAGGCCGCCACCGCCTGCACCAGCGCCATGGAATCCTTACCCCCGCTCCAACCCACCGCCATTTTCAACGGAGGCCGCACGATCCGTCCTTTGACCCGCACCGCGGCAGTTAATGCCGCACGCTTCTGATCAACCAAAGCCAGGTCGGCAGCCAGTTCATGGTCCTGTTTAATTAACCCTTTTTTCATCCAACCTTTCCTGTCAGGAAAATATACCCCGCAACCAATTTAACCAAAACAATATATCGCGTGAGAACCAGACCAACAAGGCTCCCAGGAACAGCCATCCGGCAAAAGCCATATTTTGCGCACGAACACGCGTAAGATGCTCATCCACCGCACTAAATACCTGGCCAGACAGAAAAAGGAATACCCCCGCCGACAAGAAGCTCAATCCCAGGGGCTTTAGAATACCCCACACATCCGCCGCAGAATATAACATGCCCACAACAGATAATAACCACACCGCCACAACCGCGAACGGGTGCACCCGAAACAACCGGCGCAAACCTTTACTAATAATGAAGTAAAACAACCAGACCCAAGAACCCAAAAGCGGCACGTAAGCTCCCAGGCTTTTCGCCAACCAATGCGTAGCAAAAAAAAGCGCCGCAAAACCAGCCATTACCCGCAGATCTTCCTGCCAGGGACGCCGGGTCCGGGCTGGTACACTCGCAACATTACCGGCCGAAGGAAGAAACAATTCCCTACGTGCCCGCCACATGATCCATAACGCCGCCGGAATGAACGTGCTCAGCAAAAGCAGGAACGCCGAGAAATAATGACTGAAATACACTAAACCATAACGCGAGCTTGGGATCAACGCCACATAACAAACAAAAAGCTTGGCGTCACCTCCGCCCCACCATTTCTTGCGCCAGAAAAAGACCGCTACCACCAGGCTAACCACCCAGTTAACCAGGCTCTGCGGCCTGAAAACCAAGCCCTCGATACCCGGGAGAATATAATACAACCTCACCACCAGAGCATACCCCAAAGCCAGCAACATCCATACATTCGATATGCGACTGGTCCGGACATCCTGACGAAAAGAAACCACCCCCAAGACGATAATTCCCAGGAACAACAGAAGCTCCAGGCTTATTGACATATTATCATTTCACAAAAGTTACGATCAGTTCCCGACATTAGAAACATACCTCCTGCCTTATTGAATCCAGATACCGCCGAACATCGCGCCTGCGGGATGAAGACTGCAAGGCCCGGGCCACCGCCACTGCCTGGCGTAAATACTCCCGACGGACCTGGTCCGCACCAGGGAAAGAACATTCTGCCGACAAATATTTTTGCCGGCATTCTGCGCAAACAGCGGGCCTTAACTGGCCATTACAATACGCCGGACGCGCCACCCTGGCGGGCTGAACCGCCACCTGATAACGCGCGATATCAGGACTATTATGCAAAAAAGGCGAGCAAGCCACGCCTCCGCGCGGATAAACTTCCAGAAAATATTCGAAAGGGCACCAGGACGCCCCAGGACGAGTTAATAACCCATTACGGATCTCCCAATTTACCGGATTTAGATATACCGGATCCGCACTACTCGCTCTAATCAGCACTTCCCGGGCTATTGCCTTCATAGCCACCGCGAACAAACTCTGACGCCTTTCGGTCCAGCCATGTTGATCACGAATGATCTCAATATTCACATGCCTAAACCCCAGCTCCAACAGATGAGCCCAATTGATTAACAGCGACCCGACCGTTAATGGATGCACACAAAAAGCCGCCCCGATATTTAACCTGGGCAAATATTCAAAAAGCAAAGGCAGGTTCTTGACAACTCCCGAATATGAGCCAACCCCTGTGGCCGATAGCCGAATACGGTCGTGATCGCGGCGCAGTCCAACCACACTGACGATGACCTTGACATCTTCACGAGCAAAGAAAAGAGCCATCTGCGGATCCAGCAAAAGCAGATTGGTACACAAATTTATAGTCAGGATCTTGCCCGTTTTGCCAGCCTGGACGCGGGCATACCGCACAACGCGTGCGACCAGGTCGAAACACAACAAAGGTTCACCACCATAAAGAGACAACAATTTCTCCCGGCCCGCCGATCGCAGCAACAGGTCGACCGCATCCCGGGCCACTCCCCAGGACATAACGCCTTCATCCTGTTCCACAAAACAATACGGGCAGGAAAGATTACAATCCGTGGTCAACGCCAGTTTAACTTTTCGGACCGTTAACTTGTTCATGAACACCACGCTTCGTAAAGAGCCGCGCTGGCGCGGACCGGTGTTTCCGGCAAACCCGACTCCCGGGCATTCCAGTATAAACAGGAACATTTTGGATTCCGACCCAGGACAGTAAAAAGCCCGTCCTGCAACGGCTGACTTAAGCCCTTCTGAACCGTGCCGACACAATAAAGGTCGTTATCCTTTTCCTGACAATTAACCGCCCGTAAATGACAAGCATAGATACGCCCGTCGATACTTACGCCCATGACCTGTTCTCCCGGGCCGCAAAAAGGCTCGGCCTGAGTAGCAGTCAAATACCCCAAAGATGTACTGGCGGCCCCTAAACACTCATTCAGACACACCCTGGGGCGCGGCTGTCCAGCCAGATCACATTCCCGAAATAAGCCTTTGATCTCTTCAACCTGACCCCTGAACAACTTTAATAACTCTTTGTACTCCGGCCACCTGGCTCCGGGATAATTGCCCGGGACCAGGGTGATATATCCATGCCGCGCTAACGGTTTGGCCGCTAAATAACGCACCGTCCGCGCCAGGAAAACACTACTGGCCGGAGTAAGTGTAACCCGAAAACGGAACGGATTACGCCGTAAACCGGCCGCCCAGGAATCGGCATGTTCCGACAGCAGATCAAGCGCACGATCCACCAGCCGCCATGATCCCCGGCCATCGGGAAAGACCCGCTGGTGATCATGGGCCGGCGCCACTCCGTCCACGCTCATAATTATACTAATCCGGTTAGCCACAATATAATCAACCATTTTACGGTCAAGCCCGGCGCCATTGGTGGCAATAATAAAATCGTTGATCCCGCGCCTTCGTGCATAAGCCATCACCCGGGCCACCCGGGCCAGCACCAAAGTGGGTTCCCCGCCATGAAAACAAATTGAGACCGGGTCTTTCACCTTTTGGCTCCGGGCAATATCCACCAAACGGTCGATTGTCCGCAAAGCCAGCGCCAAAGGCATATCCCGCGCGGAAGCCGGCGGTAAATAACAATAGTGACAGCGCAGATCACAACGTTCAGTGATCTGCATGACCGCTAACATATATTCTTCTCCCGGGCATACACCAGGCGATCCACGCCCCAAGCCTGCAACTGCGCGGACGAAGGCATCCTGGTGTTGCGATATACTTCGGCTTTGCCTGACGTGATGATAGCCACGCCAGCACTGGCTATTTTCGAAACCAGCTGGCCGGAACGGCACTCCCGACCACAGCCCGTCTTCCGCAAGGCCGGCCGGAACAAGCACTCTGTGGTAGCGGTCAGATAAACATACGGCCAGTGCAAGGCCGCCCGCAATTGCGGGATCAAATTAAACAAATAACCCTGAAAAGAATTGTCCAATTCAACTCTTTTAACACCATAAGAAAGAAGCAACCGCTGAAAGGCGGGATCATCCAGACAGGAAACAGCCAACGCACGCCTAACATCTTCAGAAGCCGCCAGCGTTCCCAAACGGGGATCCCGCTTGCTCCGCAACATTAAACGGCCCAAGACCAATGAACCACGTCGACCCGGCTCCCGACCAGCCCGGGCCAGAAGGCCCGGATCATTACAAACCAGCTCTACCCCGGCAGGCATACCGGTAACAGCCCGGCAGATCCGGTCGAAACGCGCCTCACTGCAAAAAGGCGTAACTACTGATACGGCCAGGCCTTTTCCCGCGCACCAACGCAAAACCGAGCGAATATCGCCAGCCGAGGGAAAAAGCTCCTCACAAAATTCATCCCCAAAATATATCCGCTGATACCCGCTTACCGTGCGTACGGATAGATCATCAAGCGTCGACACCGCCAGGGCTTTTTCCAGCATATTATTTTTCATAATAACAATTCCGGCTGCAACTCCGCCCAAACACCGTCAAGTACGCCTGACAACAACGGGTCCGAAACGCATTTGAACGCAAATTGAGCTTTAAAAGACCACTGATCTGCCGAAAAAAGATCACATCCTTAAGCCTGTCCGGAAGCGGCCTTAATCGGCTGGTTAATTTTAACGCCACCCTCCGGTTCCCGGCCTGCGCTATTTCCGGTAGAAAACAGGCGGCACATCCCGGCACCAGCCTTTGCATAAAAGCATTTACTGCCTGCTCTTTCCCTTCACCCGCCGGCCCGCCGCACCAGGAATGCACACGCTTCCAGGCCGAACCGCGGCAAAATATCTGACTACCCTGCGCATCATTCCACAGGTTATGCGTTAAAGTACAAAGGCCGTTAACATACGGACAATCTTCATTCTTCACAAATATCTCGAAAGACAGCCCTTTATTCCCAGCCAGGATCATCTGCACAGAACGCAGGTCAAGATGGCGAGGCAATACAAAACGGCGCGCACCCAGCCCTTTATAATAATCAACCGCCGCGGAATTCATTATATTAGCTCGTGTGCCAACAGTGATCGCCAAGTCCGGCACTGCCTGGCGAATACGGCGGATCAACATAATGTCGCAAGCCACCACGGAATCAACTGCCGGGATCAGTCGCAACAAACGAATGATCTCGCGGATCTGCACAGGCGAATAAACTTCGCTGTTAAAACATACCGCCATCTTCTGGCCACCCTTATGCGCCAAAGCGATCGCCCTGCGCGCCTCGGGAATAGAACGCAAATTGGCCCGGTTAATTGCCATAACGTTCAACCCGGACCGGTCGTCGATGTTACGCGTCAGGCCCAGCCCGAAATAAAATTCATCGGCCCCGGCGGCGGCCAGCGGCAACACTTCGTCGGCATTAACCAAAGGCGCAATTATTTTCATAGCCTTTCCAGGTATCCAGATACATTGCAAAATCTCCGTTATCGGAGAACCCGAACAAATTAAGTTCACCCGGAACCCGGGCTAACGCCCCCGCCATATCATCCACCGGAAAAGCCAACGTTCCCAGGCGTTTTATCCGCAATAACAGATCCCGCAGCGCTTCCCGGGAACCCGTTGATACTCCAGCCGGAAAATACAGGAAGATCCTTCTTTGCCGAACCCGCCCCCGAGCATCAAATAATTCGCCGGAACAAAAATAACTTGGCCGGCCGGTAAAAAGCGATCCCAACTTACGCTGTTCCTTCCCCAGTTTAAAGCCGGACGGGATGCCTTCATAATAAACCTCGTACCCTATATCCCTGCCATCATGGCACAAAGCCAAATGAAAAGCCTTGGGGCGCCATATTGCGGGCATTCGGCAACCGGCAGACCGCAGAATATCGGTTGTCAAGGCGCACCGGTCCACCGGACAATATTGCACCCGACCCTGTTTATCCGCCCCTCCATAGATCAACCAGAACCATATAAACCGACGGCCTGACCGCACCTCCAGCCCACCATAGATATCCATGGGATGCCGGCTCGCCACCAAAGCTGCGGCGGACATGACCTGGCCGCCGGCATGCCGGCCCCAGGTTTTTCTAAACAACCCGATCCGTCCGGCAAAAGCCTCTGGCGATTTACAGGAAAATGCATTGCCGTCTATATTCATCGCCAGCGCGCCGGAGGCAAGCAAGCCGCGGCCTGACCCATACCCGAACTGGAATTTGGTTAAGCCTTGCGGATCAGCCTGGACAAAACGGCCCATGCCGCGCGCCATCCATTCCCGATCCCTACGGGAAATAACACAAGTATCCAAATAATCATTTACCCGTTTTAATATCACCCGACAGGCCTTCCCTTTATTGCGGACGAATATAAAATGTAATGGTGCCATCCTGTTCAAAACTTGCCAGCGCCAAGCGCCCGCCGATCGCCTTTAATCCTCGCATAGCCGCTGCTCGACACGAAGCCGGCAAATGGCCCTGCGTTCCCGCCACCGCAAAAAGCCCTGGCATTAATTCATTCAGGGCGGCCCGGGACGAAAGCGGAATATCCTCCAGGAACTCCACAAACAATTTTTCTTTCCGCAGTTTCCCTTCACGGTCGAACAACTCACTGCGAAAAATAAATAACTTCACCCCCTCCATCTCCTTCTTGATCCGGCCGATAACCGCGCCCCATCCAGCGCTAACAGACGCCTTATCACACAAATAATACAATTTATAAAAACACTCATCAGGACCCACATCAAAGCCAAAGTTCAAGACCCGGGCACGTCCGATCACGGGAACCACCATCCCGGCCGCTTGCAAAAGCTCGCGCATAATAGCCGGGACATCATAACGAACATAATTTAATTTGCCGTCTCTTTTAACACCGCCAAAGACCAGCCAAAAAGCAAAAGTCGGCTGTCCAGCCAATGAATCCACTCCAAAATACAAATCCATGGGAAACGCAGCCGCTTTCCGTAAAGCACGCACAATGCCGGCGGCTTTCTTGTTATTGGAGAATCGCTTGAGAATCGCCGAGAAAATATCCAGCCGGGCCTGAAATAAATTAGGACTGCTATTTGAATAGCCATTGCCATCAATATTAAGGACCCGCACAGCCGGATCAAGCCCGGAAGGCCGCACTTTAAATGAATATTCAAAATAAGTTTTCTGTAAAGGATCAAAATACTGCAATAGCTGAGTAATATCCTTCACGAATTTAATGTCCCGGCTGGATGCCCCGGTCTTACCGAATCCGTCCACTGAAAAAACTGAATCCTTCATAAGTCCCCCGAACCTAATGACTTTTGAACTTAACCTTCGCTAGCCGCGCTTTACTTAGAATATCTTTCGGCATCCGCTCCAGCTCGATCATATAAAACCCCAGCCGAGAAGCCAGACGCAAAGCATCCAAAAGATAAGCGCCATATTCATCGTCTTTAACAAAAAGATCCCGGTGAGCCAAAGCTCCACCTGCATTCTGCAGGGCAGAAAACTTTATACCCAAAACTTTTAAATCATAGATAGCCTGCGTACAAGCAGCCAGATCTTGATAATTCCAACGATTAATGACTATGTTGACCGTTAATTTCTGCTCATAAACCAGGATATTACGTATACCCAGCACTGTCTTGCGCCAACTTCCCGGCACACCTGTGATACGATCATGCACCTCAGCCTTATGGCTATGCAAAGTTGTACGCAAACCTTTCAATGAAAGACCCTGAAAGAAGTTCAAGGCATATCGGGGCGACGAAAACTTTATTGCATTAGTAGCCAAAGAACACTGCAAACCATTATCCTGGGCAAACAAGATGGCTTTCTTCAGAAAAGGATACATAGTCGGTTCACCACCAAAAAAATCCACTCCTGCCTGCCCAGCCGCAAGGGCCTGACGAATCAAGTGCATTGTACCAGTCAGAGAACGACCCGGAGCTCGAGCCAACACCTCCTGCTTCATGCAAAATAAGCAATGGCAATTACACTTGCCATCCAGATCGATCACCAAAGTATTACCCATATCCACCACCGTGCAAATTATCCCGGAAGCACTCTACTCTACACTAGTGTAAACCATAAATCCGACGAAACCCGGGGTCCTTACCCACAGCCGAAATGATCCGGGAACAAGCCGTAAGCAATAACCCGGATATACGGCAGAATGAACGCCAACACCGCTCGGGATTTTTTGCGAAAGCCGCTACCAAAGGGATCCCGGCCGGACAAAAACAGACCCCCCGCCAACGGCAACTTTGGCAACTCCCCGCCATCGGCAATTTACGCCTGAGCTTGCTTAAAACCTTGCGCCGTTTGAGCTGATCAAATCTCACCAAGGCCTCCCCGGACTGGTACTCTTCCCGCCGGCTTGCGGCACATCCCAGGACTTTATCACAACCATAGTACTGGCCATCTGCCGCTAAAATACGTTTATTACATACTACTGTCCGCGCTTTATGATCACGATATAAAAGCCTGCGCACCTGTTCAAGCGCAAAAACCTTACTGTTTCCGGTCTGAAAACGGTCAATGTTACACCGCACAAAGTCAGCTAATGTCCGCCGAAAACAATTTATATCTACCGGCCTCCAGACCGCGGTCACATCCGGCAGTAAATGGACCCGGGTAAAACCAAGGTCAATAATATGAAGAAAATCATCCAGCCAACCAGCCGCATCCGCTGGCCGGATCACCATGTTGGCCACTACCGGTACCCGGCAAACCTGTAAATGCCGGCTGGCCCGTAAAACCGCGGCATAACTGCCACCCGAGCCGCCACCTGCCCGCTGGCTCTCGTGCCGCTCTTTAACGCCATCAAGGCTCAAAGAAACACTGATCGCACGCGCCGCACAGAACTCCGCGACCTTACGATCCAGCAAAATACCGTTAGTAGCAAGATTAAGCGCAACACTGGAAGAAGAATAATTGCGGCGCACGGCATTGACTATTTTCTTAAGCAAAGGGAAAGCCAAAAGCGGCTCTCCGCCATAAAAAGAAATAGTCCTGGGAGCGGCCGCACCTTGCAGAAAGTCGCTTACCGCCTTGTTAGCCGCGGGCCATGATAGATCATACTGCACATCACGATCAAGATAACAATACCGGCAGGACAACTGACAACGATCAGTCAGGGAAATTTGCAATTCGTTCTGACAACCCGCTAACACCACCCACCCTGACTATGACTGTTATGACTGCAATGATTGGCGTGGGTATTGGCGTGCTGATAACATTTGTCGTCCTTAACCAGGGCATTGCTATGAACATCAGTAACCACATCCCCACAGGACGCATCCGCCCCGGCTTCCGGCTGGATCATCATCCCCAGAGCAGCCAAAGATACGCCCAGCCGGACAATGTCTTTCTTTTTAATCTTACCCTCTTCATCAGTCATGAAATCCTTGACTTCTTTTGAGATACGGGGGATTACGCCCGTCTTTTTAACCTTTTTCTTGTTTGCCATCAAAAGCCTCCTTGGTTTGGCTCGCGACCCAAAAAAGCGTCTTTCTTAAATCCGATCCATTGATACAAGATCGCCCGATCCCCGGGCTCAGCCAGTTTACTGAAAATATAATCCAATATACCCTTGCGAATATCACAACCAAAAGATGCCGAGCGGAATAGATTCCCGTTCACTGCATGATTCAACACCGGACACACCCCGCAATAAGGTTTATACACACATTCCGAGCACCCCGGAACCACCTCCAAACAAGATGCGGTGGCACAAGCCTTGACTACCGGGTTACGCGCCAGATCAGCAAAAGAGAACGCGCCCAAAGGCCCGATGCGAAAAGAATGATCCCCCACCGCCCCCAGCATACGCCCTTCATCACAAGTATAAACATCCCCGTTATAGTTGTATACTATCTGCCCGATCCCGGCGCCACACGGAGAGCGTATATCCAGATAGCCCGGATCGTCAACCCCCAGGATCTTTCTTAAGAAGATCACTGCCGTTCGTTCGTTAAAGCTTCGACCCTGACGATTAATGGCCAGAATATACTCCATCGCCTGCACATAAAACCGCAAGAAATCGCGGGCCGAATAACCTATTGAACCGATCTTTTTCTCGGCCGCCCCTAATGGGTTCAAGGGCCGCAAATGTATTCCGGTAAAACCCCGGGCCAAATATTCATCAATTATTCCACGATAACAAGATAAAGAATTCCGGGTAACGGTTAACAAAGCCGATGCCGAGTGGCCCTTCTTCAGCTTAGCCAAACGCTTAAGGCCGCGCACCACAATTTCGTAAGAAGAGCGGCCATCTGCCCGGGGCCTCTGGCGATCATGTAAACGGCGCGGACCATCCAGCGAAGTACAAACCTGCACTCGGTGCCTGACAAAGAACCGCAACATTTCCCCGTTCAAGGGCGCCAGATTGGAAACCACGGTGAATGTTACCACCCGCCCCAGGCTTTTCGCCCGCTCCCGCGCCTTAAGCACAATATTCCGCAAACCAGCAAAACACAATAAAGGCTCGCCGCCCTGAAACTCGATGTTTATCCTCTGCGCCGGGGAACCGAATATCTTATCGACCACTGTGTTACCCGTGGCCAAAAGCATATCCAGTTCTTTTCCATCCCCACACTTCGCGCTGGCATGGCAATAAACGCAAGCTTGATCACAGCGCAAAGTAAGAACAACAATATGCAAACTGGTGCCGCCGCCCACAAAATATTTGGCCGCGTAACGCTCACTCAACTGCTGACGGTCAATAACCGACCGAATAAAATTCTTTCGCTCCATTACCTCGTAAGCACGAGGAAAAACAGTTTTCAGATCACCCGAGGAAAGCGCCTCAAATTCAGCCCGGCTCAAAATAACAAACTCGCCAGACTCATTGGTTAATAAGAAACCGCGCCCCAACTTCTTAAATCGAAAGAAAGCATACGGAAACTTAAGATCCCCCGCTTCCTTTAACCTCCGCCCTGACATAACACCCCCAGCACATAATTCGCGAATTCATCCGGCAATGAACATACCCGGGCATTCTTCCCCGCACCTGACACTTCAATAAAATTACCAGAACTGCGCACCTGAAAACGCGCCAAATGGCCAAAAGCTTTAACCGCTTTACGTACTGCGCGTAGATTATACACACGCTTGTCAAACAGCAAACGCCAAGCTGTTGCTTCATCTGAGGGCATCTTTACTCTTTCGCTGGGTAAACTTTTTTCCTTTAACCATATCCCGGGAAAAAAGAGCACTGCCCACAATATACTCCCGCAACTTGCGATTTCGGCCCGCCAAACGATACCTGAGAGCCGAATGCAATAACTCTTCCAAAAAAATATTCCGGAAACTGCGATTTAAGGACCGGCCCTTCCCGGTTATATGAACCCGGATCTTATTACCCGGCTGGTCCATATCTATAAAAAAATAAGCCCGCTCCAGAAACTGATAACAGGCTTGCAAAACCGCCTCAAGAGGATAGATCTCTTTACTTACCCGTATCAACATTCAGCCTTTATAAAGATCGCGCCTAATATCATTGCGCCTGTTTAATTGGTATTGGCCAGGGATAATTGTTACTAGGAGACTTTGCACAGAATTCTTGAACCAAAGGATCCTGTATGGAGACATCACATGCCGAAGTGCACATCTTCTTCTGCCACTTGGTCAGATCAGACTTGATTATAGCCAGAGCATTGCTGGGGCCAAAAGCTCTCCGGCAATTCCATAAAAGGCCATAAGTGCTGGTCGACCACACATTCCCCTCTTCCTGATCCACATAATCAATTATGTACTGACGGCAGGTATCCAGCCCATTAAACCTGTATCCCAACGTCAAAGCAAAAGTCCCCGCAACAGCAACCCGAGACGCTGTATTCTGACAATTCCCGGAAGGGCAAACCTGCCTATAAAACACATCAAATGTGGCTTTGTTATACACGGGCGAACTCAAAACCTGACAAGCCTGCTCAAAACCAGGGAACCTAGAATCTGGCACAAAACTAAAATCGGCACATGCAGTACGAGTACTGCCCGGCTTGTCTTTTATCGCAGAGCACGCGCTACAGGCAGGTGCGACCGGATCCGGAATCGGTGTTGAATTCGCAACTTTACCACATTCAGACTGATTGCGACAAACTTTGAAAGCCCACCAACCCTTTATCTTGTCCACCTGCTCATTGATAAAAGTTGCATTGGCCGCAGTAGTGGGGGCCGAAATACTCGCCGCCAACAAGGGCCTGACTTTGTTATCCAAAACCCCTAGGTCAACAGCGTAAGCAAGAGGATTTGAGTCAATTGCCGCAATGATGGTATTAAAAACCGTGCCTGAGCCTATTTCCCTCAAAGCCAAACAAATTGGATTAAGTGAAGCTGGATATATTGTTACCGAACAATCACAAGTAGCTGTACAACTATAATCGGGTATTGGATCACCCAACTTTAACGCCGCCAAACCTGATGTCTCATCGCTAATAGACTCCTGCAAATCTAGCTCGCAGTCAGGCGAGACCGTACATTGAGCAGATTGGCCAGCCTGAACATTCGCCGTCAAATAGAAAAATCCCAGGATCAAACAAAGAATGAAGCGCATAGGCCCTTTCTTCAACAATTAGCACAACAATGATCTATTGCCGCTTTCTATCAGAAGTATATACTATTCCGACCGAGAAAACAAATAGTTAACCATAGTTTCCGGGATCAGAGCTCCCTGGTTTTTGCCACACCATAACGCTCCAGAAGCACCCGGGAGAAAGACTCGAAGAAAGCTTCGGCCGAAACCTTGGCCGTTTTGATCTGCCGCTCCCATTGCGCATCATTAAAACTGTCAAAACCGGAAGCATTGTTGACATCGCCTTTAACTTCGGAAAAACGCACATCGGTCAAAAGGCACAAAGGCTGATTGGATTCTGCACTTAAACCCATCTTATCCAGCCGTTCCAGGACCGCGGTCTTATCGCGGAATTCCAACACCGGAGCATGCAGAATAAAATCATACTGCGCCAGAAATAGCTCCAAATAGTGAATAAATATCCTCGGAAAATTACTTCCCAAACGGAAACCATAGATCAAGTCTTTGGGTTTACTGTCGAATTTACGAATCGACCCAATAACCCCGCAAAGCGCCGTCATTACGCACAAATGACAACCCGGATTAAACCCTTTGATCTTTTCCCAATAGGCGATCCGGCCGATAAATTCTTTTCGCGCCAGATCCCTGGGCATCTGCCAGAAAACATGCCCGAAGATGTTCGGGTATTTCTTTAAAACATCACGGGCAGTCCTGGTGATGACCTTGCTATCGGGATACAAACAATTATTATCCAGGGTAAGCAGGAATATTTTCTTGCCCGGATTATTCCCGGCGAAGATCGCCCCGGCACATTTGGAATCTACTCCTCCGCTAAAGAGCACAAAAGCATCTGCCGCTTGCTCACCCAAAAGCTGCGAACTTTTATCTGCCGACAGTTTGCACTCTTCTTTGCAAGCGGCGGGTTTAATACAATCCCACCCGAACTTCTTAACATAGTACGGATCAACCCCCCGGCAGACAAATTCATAACGGCAGGACCGGCGATGAAGACACTGGACTCTTTTGTACTCATCCTTACGCCAAACTCCCGGCCAGGCATAATAACGGATCCGGCGGGATTTTCCCGAGGCATAATAATTATCGGCCATTACCTGCTCGCACCCCTGCAAATAGCAATAAGGCACATTCTCCAGAAAAATAACCCTTTTATCCCGATGAGCCAGCAATTTTGTAAAAACACTTTGCAAGACCTGATAACGCACTATTTTCGCATCATATCCCGGCATACCGCCATGCAATTGACTGAACTCTTGCGCCAGAACACCACGCTTATGCAGATCATCGGAGATCACCGGTAAATCCTGGTAGTTCTGCGGCAGGATCACGGTATTAGCAGTTACCACCTGCCCGGCCTCAATTAAAAAATCCAGCCCCTGCATAGTTTGCCGCCACGATCCCGGCACTTTGCTTACGGCATCATGCACCTCTTCCCGATGAGAATGAATCTTGACCCGAAACGAAAAATCTTCCCGCAGATTAACAAACCGGTCTTCGATCTGAGGGCGGGAATCCTGCAACAGACGAATCAGGGCCGCAAGATAAGGCCGATAAGAAAGCACCCGCGCATTAGTTTCCAGCTGAATATGCTGAAAATTGAGTTCCTTACGGGCATAAGTCAATATTGGCGCCAAAGATGGCCAGGCGGTAGGCTCACCGCCGGACAAGATCAACAACGCCCGATCTTTTCTGGCTTTACGCAAAATATTCTTGGCCGCCACCAATGAAAGATCGCCTTTAATTCGTGAGTTCTTCTGATAACAATTGTTGCAGAGATTATTGCAGATATTGCCTATATCCAGCTTAAACACCAAACGTCCGTCGCCGCCGTTTTTAAGCACCCGACCACCTTACTCCCCGAAAGCCTAATTAATGATAAAAGAATTACGCTGTGCTAAGCAAGCGTTCCACTTTGAAGGCCAGGGATTCATTACGGAAAGGCTTGGTAATATAATCGTTAGCGCCCGCCTTCATGAACCGCTCCACACAGTCGAGGTCCAGGGCGCCGGAAACCACCATGATCTTGACATCTTTCGCCGACGGATCTTTCCTGAGGCGCTCACATACTTCGAACCCGTCCATGCCCGGCATCCGCAAGTCCAGCAATATCAGATCGGGCTTGAACTCCGCGTATTTCGGCTCGACCGCTAACCCGTCGTAAACAGTATCGACGATATATTTCTTCTGATTGATCAATACCCGGCGCAGGGCATTAGCCATCTCATGATCATCATCAACGATCAGGATCTTCTTCTCTTCCGCCACCGCACTACCCTCCCAATAAAGACATAAGCTTCAAATGATAAAAACGCTGAAATTTTTCTTTCTCCCGCTCGGGCAAAGCCTCAAATTTTCCGCCAGCCCGAAACGTTTGGTCTTGTTCGAAAAAACCGGCCCAGCCGACCTTTAAACGCGCCTCCATCCGGCCTTCTCCCGGCAAATCCATAACCAGGCGCACCTCCTGCCCGGGTAACAAGCCCTCGGGGGCAGTGAAACAAATCCCGTCGGGATTAACGTTGACCACTTTACTGGCAAAAAGTCGAATCGGCGCCGCCAGCACTTCGCCATGCGCGCTAATATCCACTGCTATTCTACGCCATTCTCGCGATTCCTGCATAAGAAATATCCCCGCCTGTCCGCCAATACAAAAACCTTCCGGTACTGCATTGTTATATTGGTAAACATCTTATAATCTTTACGATACTGAAACAAGAAGAAAATCAAAGCAAAAGGGCGGCCGAACTGGCCGCCCTTGGAACTTCGGCTGATGATTACGTCATCTTATACGCCAGCCATCATTGCCGGAACATCAACTTCCGGGGTTGTGATCGGTTTAATATTGAACTTCTCCACCAGCACCTTGGCTACATTGGGCGAAAGGAACGCCGGTAAAGTCGGTCCCAGGCGGATATTCTTGACACCCAGGAAAAGTAAAGCCAACAGCACCGCTACCGCTTTTTGCTCATACCAGGCAATATCATAAGATATCGGCAATTTATTAATATCATCCAGGCCGAAAGCTTCCTTAAGCTTCAAAGCGATAACCGCCAGCGAGTACGAATCATTGCACTGTCCGGCATCCAGAACGCGGGGAATACCATTAATGTCGCCCAGCTTCAGTTTGTTATACCGGTACTTGGCACAACCCGCCGTAAGGATCACCGCGTCCTTGGGCAGTGCGGCCGCCACATCGGTGAAATACTGGCGGTCTTTATTACGTCCATCACAACCAGCCATAACAATAAAACGCTTGATCGCTCCGCTTTTAACCGCCGCCACCACTTTATCGGCCAGCGCCAGCACCTGATTATGAGCAAAACCACCCACCAGCTCACCGGTCTCGATCTCTTTCGGCGCCGGACAAGACCTGGCCAGCTTTATTACCGCCGAGAAATCCTTGCGCCCGTCCGCCGGACGCTCGCCTATATGCCCGGCCCCCGGATATCCGGCCGCACCGGTTGTGAACAAGCGGTTTAAGTACGCGCCCTTGACCGGAATAATGCAATTGGTCGTCATTAATATAGGCCCGTTGAAAGACTCGAAGTCCGCACCCTGATGCCACCAGGAACTGCCATAATTCCCGACGAAGTTGTCGTACTTCTTGAACTTCGGATAATAATGTGCCGGCAACATTTCACTGTGCGTGTAGACATCAACACCGGTACCTTTGGTTTCTTCCAGCAGATCCTCCAGGTCACGCAAATCGTGGCCGGAGACGAGAATTCCGGGATTCTTCCGCACCCCCAGATTAACTTTGGTGATCTCCGGATCGCCATACCGCCCGGTATTGGCCTTGTCCAGAAGCGCCAGTGCCGCCACCGCGTTACCTCCGGTCTTCATTACCATCGCTACCAGCTCGTCGACTCCCAGGTCTTTAACCGTCGCCACCAGCGCGTCGACCATCTGGCCGTAGATCGCCGGATCCTCTGCGCCCAGGTCTGCGGCATGGTTAGCATAAGCCGCCACGCCTTTCAAACCATAAACAATCAGTTCACGTAAAGACCGTATATCTTCATTCGGCGTTGTTAGCACGCCCACACTGCCGGCTTTGGCACGGATCTGCGCGTCAGAATCCGCGGTCCAGACCGCGCATTCCGCAAGCACCGCCTGACAACCACAGCCCGCTGACCCGCCGGAAACCCGGAGCTTACAATCTTCACGCACCTGCAACGCCTCCTTGATACGGGCAATTATCGCCGCTTCATCAAAGTTAGCATTAGTGATAGTCGTAAAGATCGCCGTAGTCATAAATCTTCCCGCTTTAAGGTCAATAGCCTGGCCTTTCTGCCGTCCCTTATCCAGCCATACCGCGATCCCCTTGACCACAAAGAGCAACAGATCCTGCAAACCAGCCACTTCATCGGTCTTGCCGCAAACTCCCTTGACCCTACAACCCGTCCCGCCCGCCGCTTCTTGACACTGATAACAGAACATACTCATTGATCGCCTCCTGGTTATTACAGTTTTTCCTGGCCCGCAAATAAATACTAAATGATCTCGCCCCTCAGGGAGATCGTGAATTCTTTTATTACCATTCCCTTGCCCGAACGGCGCACGGCTTCCTCAACTATGCTTACCGTACCACCGCAACAGGGCACTTCCATCCGCAATATTGTTACCGAGCGAATATTGTTGCCCTGCAATATCGCGGCCAGCTTGGCAATATATTCTTCCAGCCCTTCATCGAGCTTGGGACAAAACACCGCCAGGATCCTGCCTTTCAGGAACTTTTGCTGAAAATCCGGGTACGTGAACGGCACACAATCCGCGCAAACCACCAACTCGGCATCCTGAAAGAATGGTGCACGGGGATTCAACAAACGTAATTGCACCGGCCACTGGGACAAAGCAGTCGGCATCGCCGCACTCACATCCACCGGTTTAACCATCGGCTCAACCGCACCTGACTGGCGAAAGTCCTGGATCATACTGCCCGGGCACCCGCAAGCCAAGGGCTTTAACTCACTGGCCGGCTTGAGCTTTACTTCCTCAATAAAGGGCGCGGCTTCACGCTGTTCGATAGTTATCGCCCCCTGTGGGCATTCTCCCAGGCAAGCACCCAATCCATCGCACAGAGCATCGGCCTCCAGCCGCGCTTTGCCATTTAATATTCGAATAGCCCCCTCATGGCAGGAAGGCACACACAAACCGCAACCATTACATTTATCCTGGTCGATCTTGACAATACTGCGTTGCATTATTGCTCCCTCGGTTAAATGATACCGGCATGGTATCAGTATTCCTGCGAAGAAAACCCCGAACACTTATCCGGGGCGCTGTCCACCCGAACTGAAACGGTCACCCTTTAATTAAAGAGGCAACCGTCACTCCCTGCAAACGCTCCAGAACCAGAGCCTCAATATCCAGGATCTCCCGGCGTAACGGACAAGATTTGATCCCCGAGCAGATCTTTTTCTTGAACAAACAATCCCCCATTGAAACCGGGCCCTGAAAAAGTGTCACCAGATCGACCAGGCGGATCTTTTTTGTATCTTGCGCCAGCTCAAAGCCGCCGCTTTTACCCTTGGTAGAGATCAGGTATCCGGCTTTTTGCAAAACCTGCAGAGTTTTTCGCATGAACGGCCCGGGCAGGCCAAGGTCGCGCCCGATATCACGCGCCGACACTCGCGCCGGAACCTTGCCGGCCATGTAGATCAAAGCCCGTACTGCGTAATCTGTATTGCGCGTTAATAAATTCATAAGAAATTGAATGATACCACTATGGTATCATTTGTCAAGAATAAAAAACGCCGTAATCCGTAAGTGTTAAAAACCACGGCTACAGCGCGTTAATTCCCCAGGATCGCCCGCACTTCACCAACCAGATCGTCCATATTAAATGGTTTCTGGAAGAACGCGGCCACGCTTTCCGTGCGAAAAAGATCGCCCAGTTCGCCACGGCCGGTAATGACTATCATCGGGATATCCCTGACCTGTTCGTTGGAACGCACCTCGGAAAGGAAAGAGTAGCCGTCCAGCCCCGGCATCATTACGTCGAAGATCACCAGGTCCGGCGGCTCGGCACACATACGCTCCATGCCGGTCGCGCCATTGGACGCCACCATGATCTGAAACCCGGCCGATTGCAGTCGCTTCTCCAGAAGCGCCACGATCACCGGGTCATCATCGATAACAAGTACTTTCTTCATAAACACCAACCTCACTTTTGTACAATATATCAAGCTCGCGGTCCGCTGACCATTAAATTTAATTATTCTTGCATCATCCCGCCTTGATCGGCAGGCGGATAGTTATAATCGAGCCTTTACCCGGCTCGGAAGCAACCGCGATCTCGCCATGATGACTCTTGATGATCTCGTAGCTCACGCTCAACCCCAGTCCGGTACCCTGGCCCACGGGCTTGGTAGTAAAGAACGGCTCGAAGATCCGGTCCCGGTTCTCCGGTAATATGCCGCAACCATTGTCCGTGACCTCCACGACCACCGAAGCTCCTTCCACAAAAGTGCGTATGCGGATAACCCCCTCACCCGGCGGGACCGCCTGCGCCGCATTTACGATTATATTCATGAACACCTGGCCCAGGCGGTAAGGGAAGCAATTTATCGGCGGAAGGTCGCCGTAATCTTTCTCCAAATGGGCCTTGCTCCGGATCTCATTACCCGCGATAGTAATTACTTTCTCAATGATATCCCGCACGTTCGCCGCCACTTTTACATCGGATTCACTACGGGCAAAAGCCCGCAGATCAATAACGATACGCTTTACCCGTTCCAGGCCGTCATTAAGCTCCACCAGCAGGTCGGCCATATCGCGGCGCACTTCGTCCAGGCGCAATTGTTCGCGCAGTTTAAGCGCCGCCCCGCTCCGCAGGCAGGATCCCGTCTGGCGCTCAGCTCCGGGCTCTTGATTGCATAGCGAGTCGTAGCCATCCAGGACTTCCTCATAGGTCTTCACATACTGTTCCAGCGTCCCCAGATTGCTCATCACGTACGCCAGCGGATTATTAACCTCGTGCGCCACGCCCGCCGCCAACTGCCCGATCGCGGCCAGTTTCTCCGACTGCGCCAGCCGGCCGTGCGCGCTTTCCAGGTCGCTGTTACTTTTGATCAAGGCCATCCGGGACTTCTCGATCTCGTTGATCTTGTCGTTCAAATGGCGCATCATGGACAGAAAAGCCTGGGCCAGACTGCCGATCTCATCGTTGGAATCCAGGATCTTGCGGTCGATTATCGCATTAAGGTTGCCGCTGGCGGCCACCCCTTCAAGTTTACGAATAGGCCGCGATATCCACAAAGCAAACACATACGCCACCAGTGACCCCAGCACCATGAACAAAGCACAGATCTGAAAAACCCGCCATTTTATGGTCGCCAAACCTTTCAAATAATCCGTCTCGTAAGCACTGGCCCCAATGATCCAGTCCCACTTGGGATAGTACATGACCGCCGCCATTTTGTTGAGCGGCTGCTGCTCCCCGATGTTTTTCCAGGGATACTCATACGCAAAATAGCCCTCGGCGCCCAGACCGCGCGCCAGCTGGATAATATCGAGCACAAAGAGCCGGCCGCGGGCGTCCCGGGCCGCCATAACATTCTCACCGTCGCGAAAACGGTCTTTGGAAACCACATATGAACCCGCGGTATTCAGCACCCAGACATAACCGCGTTCGCCGATCTTCTGGCTGGCCATGCGTGTTTTCAGCTCATCCTGGACGATCCGCTCCATATCGTAACTTTTAAAATCTGAATAATAAGTACCCACACCTATTACCCAGTTCCGCTCCGGAACATAAACCAGCACCGACATCTTTTTACGCAGATCAACACTTCCCGGCTCGGACCAGTCGAAATGAAAAGTCCGGGATTCGTCCTCCTTTAACTGGCGTGCGGAGCTGATTATGGCCAGATACTCTGCAGTCTTGGCTCCGGGAGATGTATCCGCCACCTTTTGACCATCATCCTTCCGCCCGCCAGACAAGACGAAACGGTCCTGACCGTCAATAATAAATACATAACCACTGCGGCCCACCTTGATCCGGGAAACCTGATCCAGCAATCTCGCTTCACTCGCCGAAGAATGCGCCGCGGCTTCCAGCGCCACCATCTTCTTGACGTCGAGAGCGATTGAACCCAGGCGTTTCTCCACCAGGTATTCTTCGCGCTTAAGGATGCGCTGAACTTCCTGATAGTAGATATCTGCGGCAGTATACCAACCAGCCGCGATCAGCCGCAGGTCACGGCGGATGGTGTCCGCCGCCTCCTGGCGGTAAGTGCGATAGATCACCAGCCCTAAAATAAAAGTCGGCAGGAATACCAAAACGATGCCGACCATCAGGAATTTCCATTTTATGCTTAAGAACATTCTAGCCATAATATCATTCCGTTCCCGCTATCATTCCTTATAATACCCGGCCGCTTCAAAAAGCTCTTCCCATTCGCGCGCCACATTGGACATCGCGTCCTGGGCGGTAATAGAATCCGTGAAAAGATACTGGCTCCAGTATTTCTGCGAGATCTCCAGCAAACCGGCATACTCCGGCACCGTCCAGAAATCTTTAAGCATCTCCATGGAATCACGCAAAGGACGGTTATAAGGGGTAGCATTCAGGAACTCTTCCGAATTAATTACAAACTTGTCGCACGAATAGCCCCCCAGGCGCGCCCATTTCTGCTGGACCCCAGGGCGCACGAACCACTCCAGGAACCGGAAAACCTTGTCTTTCTTCTTTGAAGAACTTACCACCGACAGCCCCTGGCCGCCCAGCGAAGAAAAGCGCCCCTTGGGCCCCGCCGGATTAGCAAAGAACCCGGTCGCCGCGGCATAAGGGTTCTTGGCCGGATCCAGCAGATCGGGAAAGAACGCAAAATAACTCATGACCATAGCCGCCTTGCCTTTAAGGAAAGCCTGATTAGTCTCCAGATAGGCGTGTTTCCACTCCGGAGCACCTAAAGCATGCAGTTTCTTGTAGAACTCCAGGGCTTCCGCACTGGCCGGAACATCCAGGACACCTTTTACTTTATAGGTTTTCTGATCACCCAGGTCCGCACCCCAGGCCCAGATAAAAGATTCCACGCCCATGGTCGTACCGTCATAAGTTTCCGCAGCCCAGATATTGGCGCCATAAAACCCTGTCTCCGGACGATAAAAAAACGTGGCAATGTCCTTAAGTTCCTGCCAGGTTTTGGGCACCGCCAGCGGATAACCAAACTGCTCCAGGAACGCGTTCTTTTCCGCCGGATCCTCAAAAAGGTCTTTGCGATAGGCAAACCCCATGGCATCCCCCATCAAAGGAATAGCCCAATATCTTTGCACGCCTTTAGGATACTCGGCGTAACCTATAACTGAAGCTTCGGTCATCCGGTTATTTACATTGTTATCCAGGATCCATTTGGTCAGGTCCACATAATAGCCATCCGTCGCGCCGCGCCCAAGCCACTGGGAATCGCCGCCCACCATATCGTATTCCTGGGAGTGGTCGAAAAAAGCCGAATAGAACTTGTCCCACGAAACCTGAACGACCGAGACCTTGATGCCGGTCTCCCTGGTAAAATCCTCGGAAAGTTTCTGCAGATAATCCGAGGGCGCCCATTTGGCCCATAAAATAACAATGGATTCTTCCTGTTTCTGTTCCACCCGGGTAGAACAGCCGCCGAGCCCGGCCAGGATGAACAAAACGATCAAAGCGCGCATTATCATAATGAAACCCTTTCTTTAAGCCACTCCAAGCTTAGGCTGAAAACACATCACCAGAGCAGTTTAATGCAGAACCGCCGAACTGACAATACCACAATGCAAATCCCTATCCCGAGAAAACAGTGAAGCCCGGCTTAAAAAACCGGGCTTCGACTTAAATACAATAAAACCACCCACATTGCGTTAGATCATTTCCAACCCGCCGGGACCTACCCGGCGATAATAACAGCCAAAACGCGTACGGCCTTTTGCATCCTTGACATGACAGGACCCCTGGCCGGCCAACTTTACCAGATAAAGAAGCGAGTTCTGTTCGCAATTAACCCGCACTTCCACGATATTCAATTCATCACCCGAGGTTTTACCCTTGATCCACAATTCATTGCGCGACGTACTCCAGAAAGTGGCCAGCCCGGACTCCAGGGTATGGCGCAAAGCCTTTTCATTGGCATAAGCCAGGATCAAAACCTCCCGGGAAGACGCATCCTGCACGATGACCGGTACTACCGGTTCCCCGCAGGCGGAAACTTTGCGCAGTTTTTCAAAATCGATCAAAAGCGCCGGGCCATTTTCCAAAGCCGCATGATCGATAACGCCTAAGTAGTCTTTACGGTTCATCGACGCCTTTATCTAGAATAAAGTTTGGCAAACTGGCGCGGCTTACGGCTCTTCCAGTTTGAATTATTGTAAGCATAACTGACGATCAAAGGCAGGACCGTGGTAGCTTCCGCATAAACCATCTGCTCGAACGCCGTGTCCACCTTACCCCAGGAAGCCGCTTCCTTCAAGGTCGAGCTGGAACAAGCGCCGTCGCGCACATCGGCCACGGTGATCTGCACGGCATATTTATGCACCGGCACTTCCACCCCCAGCACTTCTGCGCACACCACCGTATCCTGCGCAAAATTCTTGGGAACCCCGCCGCCGATCATGAACAAGGCGGACGTGGCCGACTTCATCTTGATCTGCGTAAGCTCGTAAAAATCTTTCACGGAATCGATCGACATATGAGCCCCGGGATTCTTTACCTGGTGTAAGACCAGCCCGAACCCGGCGGAAGAATCGCTGAACGCCGGACAAAAGATCGGCACATTCATCTCGTAGGCCACCTGCACCAGCGAATCTTTCTTTTTGGATTTCTTGACCAGGTATTTACCCATCTCGGCGATGAACTCGCGCGAGGAATACGGACGCGGCTCCAGGCCATCGGCGATCTCTTTAATAGTACGGTCGCAAACCTGCAGAGCTTCCTCGTCGATATAAGTGTCGTATATCCGGTCGACATACAAAGAACGTAAAACTTTATCATCCACAAAAGGCGAGCCCTTGTAATGCTTGAACCCCAGCGCTTCAAAGAAATCCATATCGACGATACTGGCGCCGGTGGCTACCACAGCGTCGATCATGCCGGACTTGACCATATCCACATAAACCTGCATACAACCGCCCGCCGAAGTACTGCCCGCCAGGGTGAGGATATTGGCACAGCTTTTTTCATTGATCATTTTTACCAGGATATCGGCCGCACGGGCGGTATCGCGCGAGGTGAAAGACATGTCCCGCATAGCGTTAATGATCGCGGTGGAGTCGAAAGACTTGATATCAATGTGCTTAACCGTGTTCTTTAACAACTCTTTCTTGGTCATTTTATTCTCCGTAATTTTGGATTTTTAGTGCAAATGAAATCCCTGGCTCTCCGGAAACCAGTGAACAGCGCCGGACAAGCCAGGGATATAAGATCAGGATCAACGGACACTCAGGACCGGACAAACATAATTCGTAAAACAGATCGCCACCAGGGATGTGCCGTACTTCTTTTTGGGCACAAAGCTTTTCATGGTCAGGCGCTCATTCCGCAGTTCGAACTCATCGTCGAAGCCGTTGGTGTACAGCGTTTGCAGGCTGGCCCGTAACTGGGCGCCGGCCTCTTCTTCCGGCAAAGAGCCGTTATATTCACACACCAGCCCGCCATAGCGCTGTTTGGTCTTGCGGTTGAACAGCCAGCCGTAAATGATCCCGGCAGTTGCCCGAACACCTTTTTCCATGCTGGCGCAGGCCATGATGGTTTCCACCACACAGCCGTGGACCAGGTCCTTGGGTTTCTTGATCTCGTTGGAAATACCGGGCATGATCGAAGAGTACGTCATAATATTATAACGCTCGATCCCCGCGTCGCGCAAGGCCAGGTGGAATGACCCGGCGTGCACCGTAATATCGCACTCGCCTGTACCGCTGGTAACAAAATAATCCTTCGGGATCCGTGTGCCGAACGTAATGGAAGAGATCTGCTTCTCGGAAAGCAGGCCCTCGGCCACCCGGACAACTTCTTCGGCGTTCAACGGCTCCTTCAAAACAGCGACGGATTGTTTCATTTCTCTTCTGCCCTCTTACCGGATTGTTTATGGAACCACTAACCCTTTGTTCAACCACGGGTTATTTTTACAAAAAACAACCCGTGATGCGATATAAATCTTGACTTTTTAACAGCCCAGGCCAAAGCCTGGCGATAACTGAAAACCACGACGACAAAAAACCCTGGTTATTGCAAACGCACTATCAAAATCCACAACCTCCCGCCAACAGTTAATGTCGACAGGAAAATTTAACATCTATTATGATGAAATGCAATAAATAATTACGGCCCGGGGCCGCAGTTTCCCGTCGACAGAAAAAATTATTTTTAATTTTTCCCGAATATTCCGGGAATTAATCGCAACTATCGGTTAGAAACAGCACTAAATAGCCAGCCAAAGGCGGAAAATCAACAACATTTACTGCCCTTTTCTTTATCTTTGCCCGAACAACATCCGCCGGAACAGGACATGTCCGCCATTTTCTGGTCCATCTTGTCCATCAGTCCCGCCCAAAAACCTTTTTTTACCGGCTTCTTTTCGCTTTTCTTTTCCTGCATAAATCCTCCTGTTTTAAGTAACTTAAAATACCAATGTCATACTGGCATTAAATACTGTTTCCCGGTCGTCGGCCGGGGCTGAATAAGAATTCCCCGGCGTAAAGACTCCCCACTCCAAAGACCAGGCCAGCCGGGCGTTAACATGCCAGTCCAGGCGCAGGTCGTTCTCGTAACCCACATTACGGCCGCTGCCCAGGGCCTCGGGATCGTCAATACCGCCGGCCGGTTCGGCTTTCCAGTAACGATAATGGTCGGCCGCCAACTCAAGGCCTTTAAACCGCTCACTGGTTATAAACGGATAGAATGAAAAACCCGCCCGCGCCATATGCAAGTTAGCCAGCGCCGGAGCCAGTGCGGCGCCGGTGGGCAAATACCCGAAATACCTAAACCCGCGGTCATTGCCGGAAGCATTACCCGATACAGTATTGGTAACGCTGCGGCGTTCACCATCGCCCGAACCAAAACCGTATTCGGCGCTTAATTTCAATTCCTTTAGAGTGCCCACCGCGTATTCCACGCCGCTATCCGCTCCCCAGGCCGAGACCGCCGACCCCTCACTGGAAGGATACGCATACGATCGGCCATTCTCCCGCACCACCTCGCTCCAGTAAGACCACTTTTGCCCAAGATCACCCCGCGCACCCAAACCGCTGAACCGGGCCTGGTAACGATAATCCTGCTCGGGATCCGCCGGACGTTCCCGGCTGTGATCCTGCTCCGCCAGCCAGAAAGCGTAGAAGTTTTGGTCGGGGACACCACTGTAACCTAACACCGAACCGTAAAAATATCTTTGGCTCGCCTTATCGTAACCCGGCACGCTGGTATCAATATTGGCCTGATGCGGCAGTGAGCGCGCCGCCAGCACGCCAAGTTTTACCTGTTGCCAACTATAATCCAGGCTGGCTCCGTCATTCACCGCGCCATAGGCGAACCCGCGGCCGACACTGAAATATTTCCGGCCCGCTTCCAGCTTCCAGGGGCGCCAGTCAAAAGAACCATAGGCATAATCGACCGCCGGGCCGGCCAGGTCGTATTTTAAGCCCGGCGCAGTGCCTTCCTGCTCAATGTACGCCGACTTGAAACGGGCATACAGAAAATGCATCTGCTTACTCTGGCGCATTTCACTGGTTTGATAAACCAGGCGGCTCCACAAACGCAGGTCGGTGGAACGATAAGCACTGTAATAATCTTTGAGCGAAGAATCTTTATCGATGTTGCGGTAGTAAATATAGCGGTAATTAACCTGGCCGCCCGCTTGAACCCAGAAAGGCGGTGAACGTAAAAGAGTATGCGAAGGCGCGGCATCCGCCGAACGGCGTTTCTTCTCTTCGATCCGGCGGTCAGTGACCGTGGCCTGGGCCGCCAACACCCGCCCCGCGAAAGCCAGGCCGACAAACAAGAACAACAGGATCCGTCTCATATGCGTATCATTATGCCATCCTGGATACGCAGGTCAAGCTTACTTGCGTGCATATTTGATTAGTGTTATCGAATTCTCTTTCAATTCGAGCTCACCGGTAATTGGCTTAATCGGTTACTTTAAAGCGATTTTCGGCGCTGTTGGCGCGGATCTCGGGGACATACATCGCGTGCGCCTGATCGGGCAAGGCATGAAAGTCTCCGGGAACTTCGGCGCGCAATTCATAGGAGATCCGGTAATGGCCCTGTTTAAGTTTGTTCGCAAAGAACACCGCTTTCTGGTCGCGGAACTCACAATACAAGGCTGTCCGCTCACCGGTAGGCTGGCCATCAGAGCCCACCTTTTCCGCGAACGCATAACCGCTTTTTAATTCCACCGCTTCCAGCCCGGCGGGCTTGGGATCCTCGAAGATCAGGTACTCATAATTATTCCGGGCCTCCACCGCCAGCTCCACTTTTACGCGCTCGCCACTGCGCAAAGTATCGCCATCGGCCAGCGCCTTCCAGTCGTCCACATACCCCTTGAGCAGGGTTTCTTTCTGCGCCTGCCGCGCATACTTGCGGGTCACCAAGACCTCATTACCCTCGGCGGTAATGCCTTCCTCCAGGGTAAAGTATTGCAAATATGCCGAAAGATACAGTGCACCATTGCCGGTAATTGCCACTCGCACCTTGTTCGCACCGTCCTGAAGAGCTTCCGGGGGCAGGTCGATATAACGATCAAAGGTGAACATATTGCGCGCGCTTACCTGGCCCTTGGCCACCGAACGGTCATTAAAGAAAACCTCGTAAGCATACTGCGGATTAAGCTCACCCGAAGCCTTCAGGTAATCCGCCAGCGCCAGGATGGCAATAGCCGTATCCCGGGTATTCTTCCAGCTTGCTCCGCGACGGTTAAGCGACAGCCATTTGACGGCCGGCGCAATATAATCGCTTTGCGGGTCGATACTAAGCAAAGCCTTCAGGCTGAAGGCCGTAGCCTCCACCCCGCCTTCACTCCAGCGGTAATTTACTCCGGCTTCGCCCCAATGTACGGTCTGATTCCCGTTATCCTGCATCATGCCGTTAACAACATTCCGCGCCAGGATGACCGCCTCATCGTCCTTGCCGCGCACCTTCTGGCTGATGGCAAAAAGGGCCCGGGTATATGGATTTAACTTCTCGCGCATATCCCATAAACGGGCAGTCTGTTTCTCCTGAAACGCGCTTTGCTCCCCGGCATATGCCAAAGCGTGCAACATCCAGGCCAGCTGGTCGGGATTGTTTTCTTCCTGCACCAGGTTCTGGTCCAGATACTGCACCGCACGTGATATCACATCTGAACGCACGTCGAGATCCGCATTCCGCGCCAGCAACAAGCCCCAGGTTACGTACGCGGTCATAAACCGGTCGGAATCACCCTCTTTCCACCAGCCCCAGCCGCCATCGGCGTGCTGAAAATCGTACAGGCGGTTCAGGCTAGCCTTGGTGATCTCTGGTAAACGCGTAGAAGTAACCGTGTCCTGTCTTTGCGGATGGCCCTGGGGATCTTTACGGGCCGCCAGGACATTTTCCATATAATCATTCACATCTTTGGCATCCAGGCCCAGCTCGCGCATGGTCTTGGCCACCACTACCGCCGGCAAGAACCGGCTCATGGTCTGTTCCACACAACCATACGGATATTCCGCCAGGTATGGCAGGGCATCCAGCATAGCCGCCGCCATGGAAGGCGCCAGGGTAAGACGCAAAGACGCCGATTCCTTAAGCCGCTCCACGGGCACCTCAAATTCCACCTCACCGGCGGCTCCGGCCGCGCCGTTCTCCCCTTGACCCGCGGTCGTGTGCAAAGCCAGAGCGCGGGCAATGAACTTTTCGATCCCGTGCGGGATAACCGGATATTTCTTCAGCATAGCGTCCGACACAGTGGCGGTCTGGGCCATGGCGGTCAACTCCGCCGCACCGGCCTTTAAGGCGACCACTGGCCAATCCACGCGCTTTTCACCCTGCGGCTCGATATCTACCCACACCTGGGGCTCTCCTTCCAGACTAAGGCCCGCGGCTTGCAGACTGACCTTAACCCGCTGTTTCTCGGCGGTGTAATTGTGCACATTGGCCGAAACCGTAACCCGGTCGCGCTCGGTAAAGAATCGGGGCGCCTGCAAGCGCACGATGATATCTTTTTTGGTGGTGACCTCGTAAGTAGCATTCCCGATATCGGTACCGGTACTGATAACCCGCGCAGTCGCCCGCCAGGTGGTAAGCGGATCCGGAAACTTTACCGAAACCCGGGCTTTACCCTGCTCGTCGGTTATGATTGAAGGCCCCCAGAACACCGTGGATCGAAAATCCTGGCGCACTTGAGCTGTGGCTAAATTCTCCCCGACCGCTCCGGAAGACTCATCCATTTCCAAGCTGACTTTCTTATCAGCATCGACCTTGCCTTCGAGCGATAACACTAACTGATCGTTTCGAATGAAACTGCTGGCTTCCGCTTTCTTAGCATACACACTACCTATATCCTCACCAGAAGACCTATACCTGCCCGCAATCATGGGCTTGCCCGCACCGGTTTCCTCTTCCTTGCCTAGCGCAGAAGGGGAGGGCAATAAAAATGGCCGGCCGTACAAAGATGAATTTGTTTGCACGCCATGCTGGCGCTTGTTGCCAAAGAAGAACTGGCGTATATCGCCAACTAACTCCGACTGGATGTAGAACACGCTCGCATCCACCAGGCTCAAAGCCATTTCCACCGCTACGGGCTGGCCATTCTGGTTGGTGACCTCGACCGCAAACTCGCCGTCCTCTCCCGGGCCGTAAACCGGTTTCTCGGAACTTAACTTGACGTTCAAGAAATGCTCTTCGGGAGGCACGATCAGCTCCAGGTGATGCATCCGGATCTGCTGGTCGGCGGGCGAAAGCGCGCTGACAAAAATATTCGGTGTGTACGTACCTGATACCGGCAACTCCAACAGCTTGACCGTGCCGTCCATATGCACCAACTTGACAGCCTCGAGCTCATCGGCTTCCAGGGAAAGCAGGACATTGGCCCCCGGTTTATCGGCTACCAGCATCAGGCGCATGGTATCGCCCACTTTATAAGTGTCCTGTTCGGGAATGATCTGCAAACCGCTGTAACGATAGCCGATATCGTTGGCCGCCTGATCGCAAACATAAATATTAGCAATAGATTCTACCGGCTTACCCTCGGCATCAAACCCGGTAACCGCCACGCTGTAATAACCGTTCTTCTCGGGTGTGAATTCAAATACCGCCTGGCCTTTCTTATCGGTCTGAATAAATTTACTAAAAAGCACCTCGGGCTGATAATCGGCATTCCCGGCTCGCTCATTTGCCAAACTCACCGCCGAACTATCGCTCCGGTTTTTAGCCAACGGATCCTGCCACCAGTTACGGCTTACCGTTACCTTGCCTTCCATGGCCACCGGGTCATTATTGGCGGTCATAGCCTGGACATCGATCTCCGCCTTGTCTCCCGGACGATAAAGATTACGCCGGGGAGTCTGGTATATATAAAACGACCGGGCGCTTACCTTGATCTCGGACACTGCCTGGACCTCGCGGCGGCTTTCGTCTACCACCCGGGCCTCCACGCGATAAAGAAGGTGTTGCCCGCCGGACTTATCCGTTGCGAATTCGATCAATGCCTTCCCCTCAGCATCAGTAGTCGCATTACCCTTGGTCAATAACTGGCTATCGCCATAATAATTACGATACCGCTCACTGGCGCCGTAATACCAATCATACGCTTTCTTCGGAGCGTAAAAATGCTGGTCCGGGCGCACATAAACCAGATATTCCACCTTGGCCTTCGCTGCCGGTCCGCCGAAATAATACCGGACATCCAGGTCCAGCCTAAGCTGGTCTCCCAAAAGGTATGCCCCCGCAAACTGGCCCTCACCTTTTGGCCGCGGCTTAATATTCACGGTGAATTCCGGTAATTTATATTCTTCCAGGCGGAACAAAGTGGCCTGGGCCGAAGTGCCCAGCCTTTCGGCATCTGTAAGCGTCAGGCGATATTCACCCAGCGCCGCATTCTCGTCCAAAATCAGGCTGTCATTAAAAGAACCGAACGAATTCAAAGTGTACACCTTGTCCAACACCTTGGTACTGCGGGCATCGTAAATACACACTCTCACCTGCTTGCCCGACGGAGTAGTAAACGCACTGCCATCATAACGCCGCAAAGTGCCCTTAAACGACACTTGCTCATTCGGCCGATACGCCGGCCGATCGGTAAAAGCATAGAGCCAATATTCACCTGACCCGCTATTTGAAGAAAAATGAGCGCCCTGGGAGAACGCCTGCCGGGCGCCGGCAGAAAGCACCGCGAAGAGCTCATATTGCCGCCCCCCGCCAACCCGCTCAATACCGGGAAAGCGGGCCCTGAGCAAACCCTGCTCATCGGTAACCCCGTCCCCCTCCGCCCACACCCAGTCCCTGGTGCCATAATAACGGTAATGATACTTAACCCGCGCGTTCGCCTGCGGGGCACCGGTAGCCGTATCAAACGCATAAAAAAGCGCGCTATTACCCGCGCCTTTTACCACCAGGCCCAGGTCGGACACCATTACCAGTTCATAGCCCAACGTTGTTCCGCTTTTAACCAACAACAGATACGCTCCCGGGGCCAGCACTCCATCACGGCTATCGGGCTTTATTTCCTTACCCTCCGGACTTTGCCATTCGGCAAGGCTGTGGTCCGCGCTGGACCACATATATTTGCCTTCTTCCTTTAATTCACGATGAAACCGCAAAGCCACCGGTAAACGTTCAAATTGCCGGCCCGCCACCAGGGTCTTCAACAAATCGCTATAAGTCTTTGCGCCATAATCTTCGTCGACCGCTTTCCTGGCCGGATCAAAACGCAATTCATCCACCAGATCAATTTTGTAGAAAATAAATTCGGCTTCCTTAACGTTACGCCAGCGCAAGGAAAAACGTACCGGCGAATTGGGCAGGAAACTATACCCCACCCCCGGCTGAATAACCGGCGAGGTTATGTCTTTTATCCGTTGCCGGGCATCCTCTACGAACTGCGATTCACCGGTCTTAAACCGGGCCAGTAAAGCCTGGTACATTTCCAAAGCCTTCACACAATCCTGGCGCTGTTCATACATCTGGCCGGCCTGGTAATAAACATCATCCAGCCATTCAGTATTGCTGTAAGCCTTAAGAAAGTCGGCCAGATATTTATCAGCCTCCTTATGCTTCAGATCGTCATAAGTATTGCGGTAAGCCATAATGAGCATGTAAATTGCTTTGGCTTTATCCTGATCCTGATCGGCGACTTTTAAAATATCCAGCATCAGGTCTTTTATTCCCATCGGCCCGGCGTTTTCGCCTACGGGCAACAGATCATCTTCCTTGCGCACCGGATAACCATTATTAGCCAGAGACTCCAACTGCCAACCCCATCTACCAGACACGTACTCCGCCAGTTCGAAAGTAATACCGATAAACCGCGGACGAGCCAGCCCCGCATCGATGTAGGAACCCCAGAAATCCCGGGCAGCCATTAACAAAAGCTTGATATTTTCCTGATGTGAATACCGGTCGTTCTTAATAAAGAATTCAGCCAGGGACTGATTGGCCTCGGCCCACCAACGGTCATGGTCGGGCGCGATCACCTGTTGTTTCAACGCCAGCGAAGCCTGGGCATATAACTCGGCATTGCCGCTCCGCCAGGAACAATCCGCGATCCGAAAAGCGGCTTCGCGTTTTTGTTCAGCGGTCAAGGCAGGCTGTTCGGAGTAGATCTGGTATTGTTCCAAAGCCAGCTGGTAAGACTTCTCGGAAAACAATTTCTCAGCAGACTGATATGCCCCGGACTCGCCATTCTGCGCGTAGACCGGTTGGGCCGAAAACACTGTCAAACCGGCAATAAGGATGGCGAAAAAGAAAGCCCTCTTTTTTGTCAATAAAAAAAACATAGCCGCTCCTGGTTATAAGTTGCCTTTAGTCCTTCACCCTCAAGCACTTACATTATATATCCGCGCGAGGTCCCCGCCCCTTGTTTTTTATTAATTCTCATGGCATACTTATAGGGAGAACGGGGGTTCGCGGCTTCAACCGATAGGATAGCGCTTGAAGAATGAGCGTTATTATCTTACCGGAACCGTTCTTAGCAGTGGAGGTGGATATGAAGCCGCGCGTCGTCCTCTCAATCATCCTTTCCAGTTCACTCGCAGTACTGATCGCCGCTCCTCCCGCTTTTGCTTCAAAGAAAGAAGCTCCTCCTCCGGTCAGAATCGAAAAGGCCGCCAAAATCGTACCGGTCATTATTAAGATAGAAGCCCGGGCCGAGCGCAAGCAAGAACATGCCGCCAGGAAAGAGGAGAAAAAAGAAGCCCGCATTGAGAAACGTGAACACCGGGAGCATAAGGAACATAAGGAGCATAAAGACCATAACCCGCCGGCTCCGGTAACACCCCCGGCACCAGTAACACCGCCAGCGCCTGTAACGCCTCCGGCGCCAGTAACACCGCCAGCGCCAGTTGTGCCGCCGACGCCTGATCCGGTAATAGTACCGACTCCTGCGCCGGATCCAATTGTTCCACCTGCGCCAGACCCGGTGATCATTCCCGTGCCTGAGCCGGATCCGATCGTTCCACCTGCACCAGACCCGGTGATCATTCCCGTGCCTGAGCCGGATCCGATCGTTCCGCCTGCACCAGACCCGGTGATCATTCCCGTGCCTGAGCCGGATCCAATTGTTCCACCTGCGCCAGACCCGGTGATCATTCCCGTGCCTGAGCCGGATCCGATTATTCCCCCTGCGCCAGACCCGGTGATCGTGCCCGTGCCTGAACCGGAACCGGCTCCTTTGCCGCCTCCGGGATCATCCCGGCTTCCGATAGCCGCGGAAGAATAACGCCTATGCGCATGAGCACAAACAAAGAGTCCCGACGATTATGTCGGGACTTTTTGTTTGCTTTTTAATATTGCTGTGTTAGAATCCGTTCTGCTGTCCCCTTAGCTCAACGGATAGAGCACAAGCCTCCGGAGCTTGGGATGGGGGTTCGATTCCCCCAGGGGGCGATTTTTTGCTCCGCAAAAAATCGGTCTTGTTTATTCCGTTTTGATTCTCGATATTTAGAGAGAGAATCAAAACAATTACCAAACAAGACCTTCCTTACCCAGGTATCTGCTGAGACAAACAATGGCAGGTCCCCAAACCCACTATCAGGTCTGAAGCGTCCACCGGAACAATACTGCGGCTTTTGAAAAGTTTCTGTAGAATACTTATTGCCTGCTTATCCTGCGGACACCCGAACACCGGCAACAATACAATACCATTAGCAATATAAAAATTGGCATAACTCGCCGGCAGGCGCTCATCCTTACGGTAATAGACCGGATCGGGCATCGGCAAAGTAACGATCCGAAAAGGCCGGCCATCCAGGTCACGGAACGACTTTAAGAGCGCCAGATTCTCCGCACAGATCTCATGGTTCTTATCCGCCTTATTGGGCTCGATAACGGTCACAAT
This sequence comes from Candidatus Omnitrophota bacterium, assembly GCA_015232565.1. Taxonomy (GTDB): domain Bacteria; phylum Omnitrophota; class Gorgyraeia; order Zapsychrales; family Fredricksoniimonadaceae. The sequence goes on along the minus strand of JADFZK010000005.1, from coordinate 9,960 downwards.
AGTGCGCGGATCGGTGAACCGCGCGATATCGTCGATATGGCCGTCGGTATCGTCCCCCACTATGCCGTCTTTCAACCACAAGATCTTTTTTACTCCCAAGCCAGCTTTAAGCAAGGCCTCGATCTGGGCCTTACTGTACTGGGGATTGCGGTTCTTGTTTAGCAAACAACTTTCACTGGTCAGCAAAACCCCCTGGCCGTTCACTTCCAAAGAGCCGCCTTCCATCACCACCGGAAAAGAAAAACACTGAAGCCCCAAAAACTCCGCCATCTTTTTGGCGATGCGGTTATCTTTAGCCGCCGGATATTTACCACCCCAGGCATTAAAGATCCAGTCGGTAGCCACCAGGCTTCCGGTCTGGCGGTGTTTAAGCACGATACAACCATGATCCCGGCACCAGGCGTCATTGGAAACAAAGCGATGCCAGAACACATTCTTCGTAACCTGGCGCTTCTTAAGCTTGCCCGCCAGGTCACGCGCCATGGCTTCATCATTCACATTTACATGCACTTCCTCGACCTTAGCCAAATGCATAACGATATCGGCAAAAGCCTCCTGCGAGCCTTTAAGCTTGGTAAAGAAACTCTTGGGGTTATGCGGATAGGTTAACCAGGTGCCGCGATGGGGCTCCCACTCGGCCGGCATGGTATAACCCAGTGACGATAAATTATGGAAAGGGAACTTATTCTTCATGGAAACGGCTCAATATACCATTGTAACTGTCAATGCGGCGATCGCGCAGGAAAGGCCATTGCACCCTTTTGGTCTCGATTACCGCCAGGTCCACCGGAACGATAAAGGCTTCTTCCTTATTGCTCGAAGCGCGTTTGATGACCGTACCATAAGGATCGGCCACAAAACTCTGGCCCCAGAACTCTATGCCTTCCTTGCCCTTCTCGGGATTGGGCTCGCTTCCCACCCGGTTGGCTGCGGCCACGAAACAACCGTTGGCAATGGCATGGGACCGCTGAATAGTTTCCCAGGAAGCATGCTGGCGCTCGCCGTAAACTTTCTTGTCGGCCGGCAGCCAGCCAATAGCCGTAGGATAAAAGATGATCTGCGCGCCCAGTAGCGCGGTAAGGCGCGCGGCTTCCGGATACCATTGGTCCCAGCAGATCAAAACCCCGATATCCGCATACCGGGTCTTGAAAACCTTGAACCCCAGGTCCCCGGGCGCAAAATAAAATTTTTCGTAAAACTGCGGATCGTCGGGGATATGCATCTTGCGGTACTTGCCCAGATACTTGCCATCGGCATCCAGAACCACGGCGGTATTGTAATAAACCCCGCCCGCCACCCGTTCAAAAAGCGAGGCCACAATGACCACTTTGTGTTTTCTGGCCAGCCCGGACAAAGCCTTCACGGTAGCGGCTTTCTCGTTGACCGGCTCGGCCAGTTTAAAAAGATCATACGCTTCGTGCTGGCAGAAATAACGCGACTTAAAAAGCTCCTGGGTAGCGATGATCTGCGCCCCCTGCCGGGCGGCGACCGCGATCAGGCCCGCGACTTTGGCAAAATTTGCCGCAGTCTGAGCCTGGCAGGAATGTTGCAACAATGCGATATTAACTTTACTCATCACCCTCTCCAATGTATACCGGGATCAAAAGCCGACCGCTCATTAATAATTCCTGGCGCGGACTTCGAATACACTTTTAGGATTCTGGCAGACCGGACAGGCATTCGGCGTTTGTTTGCCCACATGAATATGCCCGCACTCGCGGCAGATCCAGGTAGTTTCCTCGTCCCGGGCAAAAACCTTGTTGTTCTGCAAATTCTCCGCCAGCTTGCGATACCGATCCTCGTGCTCCTTCTCGACCTTGGCGATCATTTTAAACTGGGCACCGATCTTGGGGAAACCCTCTTTCTCGGCAATAGCCCCGAAAGCCGGATAAAGATCCACAAATTCCTCATGCTCGCCGGCGGCCGCGGCCAGCAGGTTCTGGAGGGTATTCCCCACTGCCCCTGCCGGATAAGCAGCCGTGATCTCCAAAGCCCCGCCCTCCAGGAAAGCAAAGAAAACCTGGGCATGATGTTTCTCATTATGCGCGGTCTCATCGAAAATAGCCGCGATCTGGTCGAAGCCGTCCTCGCGCGCCTTCTCGGCGAACATATTATAACGATTCCGCGTCTGTGACTCGCCGGCAAAAGCCTTAAGCAAGTTCTTCTCCGTTGCAGTACCCTTAAGAGTCTTGCCCGCGCGATAAGAAGCAAAGCGTTCCCGTAATTCTGCTTTCATAAAAACCTCCCTGATTAAAGGCCGTTCGAAAATGACCACCGTCAGGCTGACGGGTCAACGAATAATAACATTCCACGAAAGGAAATCAAGAGTAAAGCTGATGACGCATTTCTTTAAGGCGCTCGTCGGCAAGATAATCGTCGAAATTGGTGCCGGAGCGGTCTATGCAACCTTTAGGCGTAACTTCAATAATACGATTAGCCACCGTCGAGACCAGCGTATGGTCATGGGAAGAAAAAAGAATGGTGCCTTTAAAGCGCTCCAGGCCCTTGTTCAATGCGGAGATCGATTCCAGGTCCAGGTGATTGGTGGGTTCGTCCATTATGAGGACATTGGGTTTTAACAACATCATGCGCGAAAGCATGCAACGCACCTTCTCGCCGCCGGAAAGCACATTCACCGGCTTTAAAGATTCCTCGCCGCTAAAGAGCATTTTGCCCAGGAAGCCGCGGATGAACATTTCGCTGGTATCATCCGAGAACTGGCGCAACCAGTCGATGATAGTCAGTTCGCTCTCGAAATATTTGGAATTGTCTTTCGGCAAATAAGCCCGCTTGGTGGAGAAACCCCATTTGAGGGCGCCGGAATCCGGCGGAAGCTCGCCCATGAGGATCTGGAACAAAACCGTTTTAACCTGGTCATTGGGGCCGACAAAAGCCACCTTGTCGCCTTTCTCAATGTTAATGTTCAGTTTTGAGAAAAGCGGCTTGCCGTCCACCAGTTTGGTCAGGTTGTCCAGCGACAAAAGGTCGTTACCGGCCTCGCGTTCCTGTTCAAATCCGACGAAGGGATACTTGCGGGAAGATGGCTCGATCTGTTCGATCGTCAGCTTCTCCAGCATTTTCTTGCGGGTAGTGGCCTGCTTGGATTTGGAAAGGTTGGCGCTGAAACGGGCGATGAATTCCTGCAATTCCTTGCGCTTGTCCTCTTTCTTTTTATTCTCCTCGGAACGCTGGCGCAAGGCCAGCTGGCTGGACTCGGACCAGAAAGTGTAATTGCCGGTATAAAGCTTGATCTTGCCAAAATCGATATCCGCGATCTGCGTGCAGACATTGTCCAGGAAATGACGGTCGTGAGACACGATAATGGCCGTATTCTCGAACTTGGACAGGAATTCTTCCAGCCACAGGCAGGTTTCCACATCCAGATGGTTGGTAGGTTCGTCAAGCAGTAAAACATCCGGACTGCCGAACAGGGCCTGGGCCAGCAACACCCGCACCTTCTGCCCGCCCTCCAGCTGTTTCATGGGAATAGCATGCAGATCTTCCGGTATACCCAGGTCGTTCAAGAGCTTGGCGGCGTCGGACTCCGCGGTCCAGCCGTTAAGGTCGGAGAACTCGCCCTCAAGCTCGGAAGCGCGCATACCATCGGCGTCGGAGAAATCCGGCTTGGCATAAATGGCATCCTTCTCACGCATTACGTCAAAAAGCCTTTTGTGGCCCATCATCACGGTCAGCAAAGGCGTATAATCATCGAAAGCGAACTGGTCCTGCTTAAGCACCGAGATCCGCTGGCCGGGAGTGATCGCCACTTCGCCTTCGGTAGAATCGATCTCGCCCGAAAGCACTTTCAGGAACGTGGACTTGCCGGAGCCATTGGCGCCGATAAGCCCGTAACAGTTCCCGGGCGTGAACGTAATATTAACGCCGGAGAACAATTTGCGCGAACCGAACTGGAGAGAAACATTATTTACCGTGATCATAAGGGCGACATTTTAACAGGGTGTCTGAAAAAAGGAAGCAGAAAGATTTGCTTAGCCCGCCCGTTCCCAGAACGCCCGGAAGGCGGTGCAGAATTCGGCCGGTGTTACGATAGGCGTTGAAACATACGCCCGCACTTGAGAAGTAATAAAATGGCGAGTATTAAGCGTAACCAAATAATCCGCCGGCTCGGCCTTAACCGCCGCCAGGATCGGCGCATCGCCGGGCTCAATAACCTTGCCTGCCGCCATGACCGCCGCAGGCGCCGGATCATCAATCAGCAACGGTGCAAGATTCTTGATGAACAACCGGAATTGGTCGGTTAATTGCGGAAACTTTTTACTAAAAACCCGGTCAGCTTCTACCAAAACATGCCGGCTTATAAGAATGCGGATCTCTCCGGCCTCACCCAGGTCCAGAATCGCGGCGGAGGCGCCTGTTCGGGAAACCAGTCCGGCAATAAACACGTTCGTATCAAGAAACACCCGCCAACGTTCACCGGCCATGCTGCTCCCGAAAATAGCTCTTGCGCTCGGCTTTCAAGTCATCCAGCAAACTTTCCAGGCTGAGCGCTTGTTCTTTCATGCTCTTTTCAACTTTGCCAGCTAGGGCGGCCCGGGTTAAACGTTTCGGAGTCAGCATCAGGCATTGACCAACCGTAAAAACACTCAATTGGCCTTCTTCGTCCAGTTTCAGCGCTTCCCGCATTTCTTTAGGAATGGTCAACTGTCCCCTTTCCCGCATTTGTACCGACCTGGGCAATGTAGATATCATAATAACCGCCTTTCATGAATAATATACGACCGATTCAGAAATTCTGAATCATTCTGAATATAGCATAACATGATATAGCCACATTTTCAAGGTACATATTTAGCTCTCGCTGTGCTAAGTAACTACAGAAAAGGCGCCGGGGTTTTACCTGGCGCCTTTGGGGCATGCGTTTTGATAACGATTCTTACTTAAAGTTGATCTGCCCGTCACCTTGGGCCGAATATATGCGATACACCGGTTCATCATACCCGACCGGTTGCGGCTGGGGCATGATACTGCGGGCGGTCTCGACCAAAGAAATAAACTCCGCGCGCAACCCGTTGGGGTCATTACCGATATTATTACGCGTATCATTCAGGACCCGGTCGTACGACGCATAGCCCCGGAACTCGGAACCGCGTAACAGCATGCCAAATTCCGCCACCGCGCTGGCCCAGGCAAAATCTCCCTTGGGATAACGCACGGCATCACTGCGCTTGACCGTTTTCGCGATCAACTTGCTGGCATCACCATCCGGCTCTTTATAGCGCAATTTGACCGTAGCTACTTCATGGTCGTTCACCGCACCGGTATAAACCGGCGACTGTGCCTGGTACTTTAACGGATCTACGCCTGGCCGCACGTAGGACCACCCTTCCACCGCACCCGCCGGCACGATCTCGTAAAGAGCGGTAACCGTATGCCCGGCGCCAATTTCGCCGGCATCTTTCTGGTCGTTATTAAAGTCCTCTTTGGCCAGCAAACGTTTTTCGTACCCGATAAGGCGGTACGCTTTAACCGCCGCCGGATTAAACTCCACCTGGATCTTTACATCCTTGGCAATAGTGAAAAGCGTTGAACCCAGCTCCTCCACCAGCACCTTGCGCGCTTCCTGCAAACTGTCGATATAGGAATAATTACCGTTACCTTTATCGGCAATAGACTGCATGCGGCCGTCCTTCAGATTGCCCTGGCCAAAACCCAGGATCGTCAGGAACACCCCGGCCTTGCGCTTCTCTTCTATCATTCTCTCCAAAGAAGCTGTATCGGCTATACCCACGTTAAAGTCGCCATCGGTAGCCAGGATCACGCGGTTATTGCCCCCGGAAATAAAACTCTCCTGGGCCACCCGGTAAGCCAGCTGAATGCCCTCGCCGCCCGCGGTCGAACCACCGGCATTGAGGCTGTCGATAGCGCTCAGGATACGATATTTGTCCGCACCCGAGGTCGGCGCCAGGACCTGCCCGGCGTTGCCGGCATATACCACAATAGAAACATAGTCCTGCGCACGCAATTGCTGGACCATCATCTTGAAGCCTTCTTTCAGCAAAGGCAGTTTGTCGCCATCACTCATCGAACCGGAAACATCAATAAGGAATACCAGGTTACTGGGAGGCAAATTAGTGCCGGACGGGATCTTCCCTTTCAGGCCGATCCGCATCAATTGATGCCCGGGCGCCCAGGGGCAAGCCGCCAGGTCCGTGGTAATAGAGAACGGCTGGCCAAACCAGGGCTGGGGATAATCATAGGAGAAATAATTAACCATCTCCTCTATCCGCACCGCGTCGGCCGGAGGCATCTGGCGCTGGGAAAGAAAACGGCGCACATTGCTGTATGATGCAGTATCAACGTCGGTGGAAAGAGTAGAAAGCGGGTCCACTGACGCCAGCAGGAATTCGTTCTCGTTGATCCTTTTATACTCTTCAGTGTCAACCGGCATAGGCTGTATATATCGGACTGGAGAAGAATAATAAGAAGTTTCCTGAGACTCTCTCATTAGGTAAGTGCCGGTGCCGGATACAGCCAGGGACTGATCATACATTGCCGAATGCATTACTGAAGGCGCAGCCGGGGCAACAATCGCTCGCGAACCCGAATATTGATATAGGACAGCCTTGTCATTAGCGCCCAGTCCATAGCGAGCGCTGTCTTTCGAACGATACTGATACTGTGCCGACACCCCGGCCTTGCCTTCTGAAGTATTGGCATAATAAGGCTCGTACTGAGCGCCTGACCCGGCGCTTACGCTCATGGGTAAAGAGCCTCCCCGCGTGCTTCCCTGCGGAGCCGCAGACTTGCGCACCGCCGACGCCAGGTCGATCTTCACCCCATGGCCCTTAAAGCCCGGAGTTCCCGCGAACTGGCCGCCCACATTATCCGAGGCCGACCTTAACCGGCCTTGTACTCCCTGGTGTACGTACTGATTAAGCGCCAAAACCGCCACTAATACTGTAGCCGCTAACGCGGCGCTGGTTTTCCAATAGACTGGTTTCATATCATGCTCCTTTTTAAATGCTGAAACGACCTTGATTTCCGCGTCGGGAGAGAGAGTCTCGTCGGGAATAGTGCGTAAAGACAAAGAGAGCTTCTTTAGTTCCGCAAGGTAAGCGCGGCATTCGGCCCGTTCCAGTAAAAGCTGTTCGGCCTGGGCCGCTTCCTCAGGGGAAGCCTCGCCATCGGCGTAAACAGAAAGCAATATTTTCCACTCTTGCGGGCTCATTTACCATCCTCCAAAATACGCGCTGAAAGATCTTCCCGCAGTTTTTCCCGGCCGCGAAAGATCCGCACCTTAACATTTTCCAGGGAGCATTCCAGTATTTGGGCGATCTCGGCATAATCCTTCTGGAAATATTCCCTAAGGATCAGGGCTTCCCTTTGCTCTACCGGCAGTTTCCGGAGCGCCCGCCTGACCACTTGCGCTGTTTCCTTTTTACCGAGTTCAGCGTCCGGTGGAGCGCTGTCATCGGGGATATCCCATTGTTCGTATCCATCATCGGCATTGTTTTTGAACCATAAAGACACCAAGCGTTTTGCCGAGCGCATCCGTGACAGGCAGGCGTTCCTGGCTACCGTAAAAAGCCAGGTGACAAGCCTGGCCTTTCCGTTGTCCTGGAACTTTCTGTGAAAGAGCTGAACGAACGCTTCACTGGTAACGTCTTCCGCATCCGCACGGTTGCCGGTGAGGCGCAAGGCAAAGTTGAAGATCCGCCCTTTGTGCCTCTGGAAGAGCGCGTCAAACGCGCCTGCATCACCCGAATTGTAATCGAGCCACAATTCTTCGTCCGTTCTTTCCATCATCCTTTTCCTCGCTGGGGACCGCCTTGGCTAGCACTTCGGCTGTTCCCCGGTACGCGCCCCTGCAGGGGCTACTCTCTCTTCTATCCTTTAAACGCGGCAATCGGCAGAAAGTTACAAAGTATTTTCAGAAAAATCATGCCCGGCAAGATGCATTAAGGGAACACTGACCGGGGAGCTTTAAAAATGCAATCCATCGTTCAATATATATTATACTGACTTCAAGTGCGCACTTTTCTACTAAATTAATTATTTCACCCGTCTTACGCTGAAGCTCACGCCGAAGGCGATTCTTTGAGACGGACTCTACTTTACCACTCCATCATTCAGATCCAGGAACATCGGCACCGTAATTATCATCGGCTGAATATCAATAATAATCGGCGCAAAACCCGTCGCACTGTGTAATTGTTCGAGCATGGCCATATCGATGTTGAACTTAATTGCATCACCAGAATTCCTAATCTGTAAGTTCATCTTCTCAATATTGAAATCAATACCACCGGGGGTATTCATAGCACGATCATCTTCGCCTTTATTCAGCTCAAAGACTGACTTCGTCAAAACTGAGAATATGGCCGTCTCAAAAGCACGAGTATCATCATTCTCACCGGACAACCAATGCAACGTCTCATGAATGTATGTTTCAGCAAACTGCCATCTGCTAGATAGCCGCGAACGCGCCACACCGATCTTCTCAGTAACCTTATTGAAATAACCTAACCATCCAGTAATTTCCACGCCCGTTACTCTACTCTTGACCGATGAAAATACCTCAATTTCTCTTGGTGCCTGCTGAATTCTATCGGCCCACTCTTCATGTTTACGCCTATCTTCGTCTGTAATATTGATTGAAGTGTCTTGTGATCGTAAGATTCGCATAAGCAAATCGTCTAAATTCTTTCTAAACGACAAAACAGCCTGTTCATCACCACTTAATGAATCCGCGTATTCAAACTTCTCCTGCAACAGATCGGTGTCCAACGGTACTCCGAAGCTGTGAATAAATTCAAGAAAATGGTCTTCTATAAAAACTACTTGATACCCCATGTTCCTTAACAATATTTGAGCGTCAGGATCAAACAGCGTTCTCCGCGTTCCTAGAACCAAACGATCTGGATTCCAGCCTCTCCCAACAACTAGTTTTTTCCACGCCTCTTGCCAAGCATCCCTATTTGTTACACCGCTTTTCATCATATAATTCTGAAATTCTGGATGGCGCCCTCGAGAATCATCAATCGCGGCGGCCAGAACCCTTTGCAAGGCGTCAACGGATGTAGTCGTTGCGAGAATATTCCCGATAGTCTCATGGACTTTCCCGGGATGCAAAACATTGCGATCCGGTGAAGTGACGATCTCTGGAATTCCTATAAAATTATACGCCATAAGGGCGCCATGATTGCCGTGCAGAATATCAGCAAATTCGAGCCCCTGTACAAACAAAGTTTTGCTTTCCAAAGAAACGATTTCGCCATCTCCGGCTTTACTGACAGGGACGTAATTCGGATCAAGCGAAAGGACTTTTTTCTTTAAACCGCGAAATAAATCAATCAATTCCGGCTTGAGGTTATAAAAAACGGTAGACGATCCATTTTCTTTCTCATGAAACAACTTCATTTTATACACCAATGTCTCTACTTTGACCGTTTCTTCATTAGCGTCTTTGTAATACTGATTCACAGTTCCGGCTTCTGCCTCCCATTCTCTTGATTTCAAACGGAGGCCCATTCCTTCTCTTAGCACCGCGGCAGACAACATCTTAAGCCCCTCACCCCAGCCGCCAGCAGATTGAGACGTCTTCCCTTTTGTTGAATGCAAAATACCCAAAAGAGGATAATCATAACCGTGCCCATTATCACGGATCCTGACTGAAGCAACTTGATCATTCTTATAGCCATCAATATCGCCGATATCCCGCCAGGCATCCTCTCCACTCACTTGAAACTCCGCATGGATTTCCGTTGCACCCGAGTCCGTTTTAAGATGATTCTGCACGCCATCCAAAAGAATCCTCTCAAAACTCCATGCCGCCTGTCTGTAATCAAGAGAAAGCGCTGTATCAATCCGCATTTCTTTCTGAAAATATAGCGACCGCGTTACCCTAACGCCACTTGACAATAGAATCGTTTTTATATTTCCGTTGTGCGTATTCCGGTCAACTTCGCTCACCCATTCCGATGAACCTCGCTCACCCAT
>JADFZK010000040.1 GCA_015232565.1 Candidatus Omnitrophota bacterium | reverse complement strand
ATGGGTGAGCGAGGTTCATCGGAATGGGTGAGCGAAGTTGACCGGAATACGCACTAATAGTATGTAATATAAAAGGGCGGAAAACAAGGCAGGGCGGCCAGAAAACGGGGAAGCGTTTTTTTGTCGTCGAGATGCAAATATATACTTTAATATTCTTGTTGCATGGTTCGAATTGATTACGAATTGCCAGGCTCTGGATTAATCGCCTGCTGTGCAATTGGCGTAATTACTTAACGGACGTGTTTAAGAATTGCGTCAGGCTCTTGAGCGGCTGAATGCCGAGAATATGCGGCGTGGCGCCATCCCTGCCGGGTACAAGCAAAAAAACTGCCCTAACGCACTCTTAGGGCAGTTTAAATACGAAAATATTTTACTTAACCATCAATGGCTCTTTAATGGTTGTGTAGGTATGCATCTTGCCATCCCTGGCACTGAAGGCATTTACGCTTAGATTGGCGACGTAATAACCAGATTTCAAATTCTCTATCTTCGAGTAAGTCGGGACCATCATAATTATGCTGCTTTGCACCTGAGCTTGTGCTATTGGCAAAACCAGATTGGTTACTGGCCCTATGGCACTAGCTATTGCAACATTTCCCGGACCATTTGAATTCATTACAGCCAACGGCCATGAAATTGTTTGAAGACTTGGCAGATTAACCGGTGTTAACGTAAGCATCCCCAGCGTCACATTTTTTAATACCAGAGGACTGGCCGAATTGTTTATTGCAGTAATACGGATCCCAATATTCTGAGTGTTAGTCGTTATTTCTCCCCGGGTATTGTTATCAAAAAGAAAGGCCTTGATTTCAACAGTCGGATCATAAAATACTGCCTGGGCTAATGCCGAACCCATTATAAGACACACCAACATTGACGCCATCAACACGCTCTTGACAATATGCTTCATACAGATGCCTCCTTAGTTAAGTTAAAAAATCCAAATCTTTAACCACCCGTCTGATTTATTACCTCCTTCAATTTTCATGTTCTTACACTTTCTCATTGAACCTGATATTCGTATACGTAAAGGATACCCGACAAAATCGAAGAAAACAAGGTGTCACGGCCAGAAAACGGGGAAGTGTTTTCTTGTCGACGAGAGGGGTTGGAGAATAATTGTAAAATACTTGTTAATAACCCTGAATATCAGGCGGGGCGGCTTTAAAGGGCTTTACTGTTAAGACCTGATGCAGTCGCTAATTAAGCAGAATCAAATGCCTGAGATAATGCAGGGAATGGCTTGCGGCCATTCCCTGCATCACAACACGATGAATATGGGTAATCATTCAACCAACCTGCGCCAGCGCCTGGTCGATATCCGCGGTTATATCGTCGATATGTTCCAGACCCACCGAGATGCGGATAAAGTCGGGCGTAACTCCGGTAGCCACCTGCTCCTCGGGCGACAACTGCTGATGGGTGGTCGTAGCCGGATGAATGGCCAGCGTTTTGGCGTCACCCACGTTGGCCAGATGCGACACCAGCTCGAGGCTGTCGATGAACTTCTTGCCCGCCTCGGCTCCGCCTTTAATGCCAAAGCCCAGAATAGCGCCCGCTCCGCGCTTAAGGTACCGTAAAGCGCGCTGATGATCCGCGCTATCTTCCAGCCCCGGATAGTTGACCCAGGAAACTTTGGGATGCTTTTTTAAATGCTTTGCCAGCGCCAGCGCATTATCGGCATGCCGGGGCATTCTTAAATGCAGGGTCTCCAGCCCCAACAAGAACAGAAAAGCATTGAACGGTGACAAAGCCGCGCCAATATCGCGCAAAACCGTTACCCGCGCCTTTATGATGTAGGCGATATTCCCCATGGGCTTAAGCGCCTCCACAAAATCAATACCATGGTAACTCGGCTCCGCACCCTTAATCAGAGGGAACTTGCCATTGGTCCAGTCGAACTTGCCGGAATCAATAATGACCCCACCCAAAGACGTGCCGTGGCCGCCAATAAACTTGGTAGCCGAATACACCACAATGTCCGCTCCGAAATCAATAGGGCGTAGTAAGAACGGCGAAACAGTATTATCGATAATGAGCGGAATGCCATGCTTGTGGGCCACGCGCGCAAGCCCTTCAATATCAGCCACATCCAGCTTAGGGTTACCTATCGACTCGCCATATACTGCCTTGGTTTTAGGCGTGATCGCTTTCTCAACTGCCGCCAGGTCATTTGATTTTACAAAAACAACCTTGATGCCCATCTTTTGCAAAGTGTAATGAAAAAGATTATACGTTCCGCCATAAAGATTGTCCGCGGACACGATCTCGTCACCAGCCTGGGCGATGTTCAATATAGAGAAAGTAATCGCCGATTGACCACTGGCCACCGCCAGCGCCCCCACGCCGCCTTCCAGCAAGGCCATACGCTTTTCGAATACGTCGGTAGTAGGATTCATTAACCGGGTATAAATATTGCCAAACTCTTTCAAACCGAAAAGATTTGCGGCGTGCTCGGTGCTCTTAAACTGATATGACGTGGTCTGGTATATGGGCACCGCGCGGGAACCGGTAGTAGGATCCGCTTCCTGCCCGCCGTGTAAAGCCAGGGTTTCCAAATGTAATTTCGCATCATTCTTGCTCATGTGAACTCTCCTTTTAGATTTTTGATATTATGAACGTCTATACTCCAAAAGCCGCATAACCGTTATTGTTTTTAGCCCGCATTCGATCCGCCTTGGCGGCCAGATCAAACAAATTGTACGAAGCCAACACCCGCTCAATAGCCCGGGAAGACTCCTTCCAGATCTCGCCAGTGATACATTCTTCCCGACTGCAATCCTGGCAATCCACCAATTCGATCGGACCTTCCAGGACCGCCACAATATCTTTTACCGAAATATCCCGGGCCGGTTTAGCCAAAGCAAAACCACCCTTAACCCCGCGCTGAGCATTCACCAGGCCGGCGGCTTTAAGAGCAGAAGCCAATTGCCACAAATACTTCTCGGAGATCTTTTGGCTACGGGCAATATCACCGAGCAAAATAAACCCCTGCGCCTGCCTTTGGGCCAACTCCAACATAAGTCTAGTGCCATAACGGCTTTTGGTAGATAATTTCATAGTCAGTTCTCGCAATTAGTAAGTCTATAGGAACACTAGTAAATGTACCACAAAAAAATAGCCTGTCAAGAAATAATCCAGACAAGCCCCAGGGCTACAAGAGCGCCCGCTTTAAACGCCGCGGAAGCTGCGCCGGACGCGCGGGGAAAAGAGCGGCCAAGCCTTCACAAAAGTTGCAATACTCGGCCAGAGACGGCTGGCGGGCGTTCTGCAAAGCTTTCAACTTGCGAAAGCTTTCCCGCCGACTCACGCTTTGGGCATCCGCCAACATTTCCTGCTTATCTCTTTCGCTAAGCATGCCCCACCCTTTTCAAAAGGTCATCCAGCTCCGACTCCATAGAAAACAAGGCAAAATATTCCCGAACCAAAGCCATGTCCATAACTGTAAAATGCGCTCGTAACAGCCACTCGATATCCGCACTATCGCCCAACCGACGCCCAGGATCATTGGCGATAGCCTGTACTTTTAATCCGATAATCCCCTCCGGGCCCAGCACAAAAACACCCTCCGAAGTCAACACGCGACGCTCAAGCATATCCAGCGAATATTGCCGCCGGGCCCAAATAATATCTATGCCCCCGATCAACTGCCAGGGCGCAACAGAGTTAAGAACATTCTCATCTTCATGCAGAATCTTGTAGCCCATTGAACAAAGAATACCCTTCACTTTCTCGCTGTCTGCAAAATTAACCAGCATGTCAATATCGCCTGTTGCCCGGGTGTAGCCGGCGGCATGAAGGGCAAAGCCCCCGATCAAAGCATAACGAACGCCTGCCTGGGACATTTTCTCAGATAGAACACGTATTAATCCGCTAAGATCCAACATAATTATTCCGTTTTAGAAAATTGGCTTACCTTCTTAAAGAAGCTTCTGCCTCATAAGACGCCGCCGCGCCCGACTGAACCGGCAGGGCGATCTCTACCTCGGCGCCTTTGAGGTACTCGGAACGTAATTCTATCCTGCCACGATGATTCCGCTCCACTATCTGCTTCATTACATACAAACCCAGGCCATACCCCTTCTTGGTCATGGCTTTAGTGGAAAAGAACGGGGTGAACAATTTGCGCATATTCTCCGGCCTGATCCCCATGCCATTATCGGCTATCGCGATGTAGATCGAGCCGCCGGCCACCCGCACCCGAACCGTCATGGCCGGAGAATAGTCATTAACCAGCTTAAGCTTTTTCTTTTCCATCATGGAATGATAGGCATTATCAATAATGTTAAACAGCACTTCCTGCAATTGGGCAAAATTACCCACCACCTTGGGGCAATCTTCGGCAATATCCACATTAAAAGCAAACTCATCCAAACGCACCTTGAAGCCCACCAGCTCCACCGAAGATTCGATAAGATGCCGGGCATCAAAAGGCTCGTACTCCTCGTTCTCGGCGGAATAATTAAGGATCCCCCTTAACACTTCCCGGCTGGAATCAATATTATCTTCCATCTTGCGAAACACGCTCCGGGCCTTGACCTGCTCCTCGTCCACCAATGGCGACTGGCAAGCCCGACTAATCACCGCCTCCAGTGAACGCGACAAAAAGAGCAGAGTAGTAAACCGATTATTAAGCTGATGCGACAACCCTCCGGCCAAATTACCGATAGTAACCATCTTCTCCGACTCGGCCAAATGCTCCTGGGCCCGGCGTAAATCATCATAAGAAGAAGCATTCTCGATCGCCAATGTTAACTGATTGGCCAACAGGGAAAGGAAAACCAGGTAAGCCGGCTCAATGGCCTTGGGAACTAACGGAGCCCCCAGTATAATAACCGCCGGCAGTCTTTTGCCCGCCCGGCAGGGCAGAATGATATCGGCACCGTACGAATCCAGCTCCTCGCCTACCAGCTTCAAAGCCACATCATACTCGTCCCGGGCACGCAGTTTTATCTCGTCTCCCACCACTGGCGAAGCGCTGGCCGATACAAAACGGCCCAAAACAGAATCTCCGGCCAGTGTCCGCAAGGTCGTGCCCGTATCCTTGCCGCGGTAACGCCAGGATTTCAAACGAAAAACCCGGTCGCCGTCATTATAAAGGTAAAGAGCAGCGCTGTTCACCTTAAGGCTCCATACCAGCAACCGGACGATCAGGTCCGAAATACCGTTAATAGTCTTGACCCGGCCCAACCCAAAAGCGATCCGCAGCAACGCTTTCTGGGAAACCAGGGATATGCCTTTAGCCTCCTGGTCGAAAATATATCTTATAAGAAGCGTTCCTCCGCAACTCATGGCAATAGCCGCCGTTAACGGCCCGGCCCACCACAGCTCTCCCAGCCAGGCTTTCCAGAGAGGCATCCAGTTCGCACCAACAGTAAACGGCAAAGCCGGGATAGCACCGCAAATAACCACGATCAAGAAACCGCGCAAAACAAAAACTTTCAGGTCGGGTAGATAATACTTGGACAAGATCAGCGTGGTAAGCCCCAGCAAGATCGGCGGCGCAAACGCACCGATCGGCTCGATCTTGATATCATAAACCGGCATGACGGTCTGGATGGCCCCCAGGAACATAGCCCCCAGGCCCAGGAAGAAATACTTTAATTGCTGTCTGCGCAAAGAAACCGTGCGCTGATACTCACGGAAGAGCGTGAAGAAACTTCTCCCATAAGCAAAAATGCAAAAAGCCATAAAAACATGATAGAGCGGGCCCGGAACCGGATAATAGGCGAAATTCATTATGTGTTTCAAACGCGGAATGAATAACTGCGGGAAAATTATGGCGCCGGCAAAAATACCGATAACCAATAAATAAGAAGCGATCAATTCCCTATAGCCCCGCTTTTCTTCTCCGCTAAAAGCCAGCGAAAAATGCAGCAAGAACAGCGGCACAAAAAGCACCATATGATTGCAAAAATTCAGACCACGATATGCAACCTCATAACTGGTAGCCGTATAAGTTATAAAAAAACCCAGCCCCCACAGCCCACCAAAAAAACAGATCATCGCCCATAGAACCTTAAGGCGGTTCAAAGGACGGGAGAAAAGAAGAATGGCTACACAAACCACTCCTACCAAAAAAGTAATCAGGCCGGTAACAGCAAGATACATAAACTCCTTACAGAGATTCACTAAATGGACGGCATCATTCTATCAGACCGCAGTACTAAAGCCCGGAATTTCTAGCTGAAAGATCCGCCCGCGCCGCGCCTGCCTCGGGCTTACACGCCAGAATCGCCTGCATGATCTGCCCGGCCGCATCGGCCGAAGCGACATCCGGTGAAAACGTCAGCGGTTTGCCGAAATAAACCTTAACCAAGGTGCGTTTCGGGAACCGGGCACCTTTCGGCAAAACCATCGCACTACCATCGATAAATATGGGCACCACCGGCACCCCGGACTTCACCGCCAGAAAACCCACCCCGGCTTGCGGCTTTTCTCCACCGCGCGTGCCCTGGGGGAAGATCAACACGGGCCAGCCGTCTTTCAAGCTTTGCAAAACTTCTGTCAAGGCGCCCCGATCCGCCGACCCGCGCTTGAGCGGAATACCGCCGCCAAAACGGATCAAAGCTCCGAGAACCGGATGAGAAAATAAGGAATCCTTGGCCAGAAAGCGTATACGCCGCGGGGAAACCACCGGTAAGAGGACCGGATCAATATTGCTTTCATGATTGGAGGCATAAATACAACCTCCCGCTTTAGGGATATTTTCCCGGCCATAAGTCCGGCAGGGATAAAAACAAAAGCTGACAACCCCCGCAAAGTAAGTTGCCAGCCAATAATAAACAAAGCGCAGAATATTCAACATATGGAACACAACCCCGAAATGCCAAGGGATCACAAAGTTTTAGCCAATTCCAGTGCGAAATCCAGGAGCTGTTTCGTACGCTTCGGGCTCTTCGACTCGGCATAGGCGCGCAAAATAGGCTCGGTCCCGGAAGCGCGCACCATGATCCAGGAATCGTCAGCCAATTCCAGTTTGACCCCGTCGTAATCCTTTACGCCGACCACTTTCTTGCCCAAAACAGTTTCCAGCTTCTTTACCGGCTCCAGGGTTTTCACCATGCCCTTAAGCTGAATACTGGTCTTTTCGTAATAATATTTACCGTACTTCTTTTCCATCTCGTCGAGGATCCGGACCATGTTCTTCTTCTCGTAGACCATCATCTCCAAAAGCAGTAACCCGGCCAGGATACCATCGCGCTCGGGAATATAATTCGGCAACCCCATCCCGCCCGCTTCTTCACCGCCGGCAATGATCTCTTTGGTAAGCATCAGATCGGAAATATACTTAAAACCCACCGGGGTTTCATACAGCGTAATGCCATTCGCCTTGCACATATTATCGATCATGGTGGTGCCGCAAATGGTCTTTACAATACCGCCCTTGATGCCGCGGTTCTTCCACAGGTGCAAGGCCAGCAAAGCCAGGATCTTTTGCGGAGAGACGAACTGGCCGTTAAGCACGACGGCAATACGGTCAGCATCCCCGTCGAGGACTAACCCCAGGTCATACTTGCCTTTTTTGGTAACCGCTATAAGCTCACCCAGATACTGGGCCAGCGGCTCCGGCCGGGTCCCGCCAAAACCAGGGTTAATATCCGCGTGCATCAACTCCAGCCGGATATTCGTGCCCTTAAGCGCCGCTTCCAGCAAACGGCCGCCGGAACCATACATCACGTCCTGAATAACCCGGTATTTCGCGGTCTTGATCTTTTTCAGGCTCACATAACCACGGATAAATTTCAGATAATCCTTCTTGAAATCCAGCACCTTGACCTTACCCTCGGCAACAGCCTTCCGAAATTCCAGGCGGGCCACTTCTTCCACGCCAATATAGCCTTCAACGGCGTCGGTGATGTTCTTGCCCGCTCCGCCGCCCTCGGCGGTCTTGATCTTGAACCCGTTATATTCCGGTGGATTATGGCTGGCCGTAATGACCACGCCCGCCACGCACTTATGATCACGCGTCGCCAGGCTGAGCGCCGGGGTCGGCAAGGAAGCGCTGGACAAAAGCACTTCGATGCCATTCGCCGCCAATACCGCCGACACGGTCTCGGAGAAATCTTTCGACAAGAACCGGTTATCATAACCCACCGCCACCCGCAAAGGCTCAACGCCGATCTTTTGGGCATCCTTTTTCACCCATACCGCCAGAGCCTGGGCCAGGATCGCCACGTTCTCAAAAGTAAAAGTATCCGCGATGATCGCGCGCCAGCCGTCGGTGCCAAACTTGATTATCTCTTTGGGATCTTTAGACATAAAAAACCTTTCTGAATA
This sequence comes from Candidatus Omnitrophota bacterium, assembly GCA_015232565.1. GTDB lineage: Bacteria > Omnitrophota > Gorgyraeia > Zapsychrales > Fredricksoniimonadaceae. The sequence continues at coordinate 11,793 of JADFZK010000040.1, read as the reverse complement.
ATTTTTACGCTTTCACAAACGACGCCTTTAAGCAGGCGTCCGGATCAAACCACCCCATCCCGCTCGACCACGGGGACTTATAAATGATGACGCTTAATATAGCCTAAAACCGCATCCGGTACAAGGAACTGGATCGATTTTCCGGCCATGATACGCTTGCGGATCTCGGTAGACGACATCTCGATGCCGTTCATGGTAACCGCGTGATACTGCAATTTCTCGTTACCGCGCGGATATCCCGGGCGGTTAACCGACACAAAAGAACAAAGCCCTTTAAGTACGTCGATATCTTTCCAGGTATCCAACTGCTTTATCGCATCCCCGCCGACAATAAAGAACAGCCGGTCTTCAGGCGCGTACAAGCCGCGAAAATGCCGCGCAGTATCCACCGAATAAGACTTGCCGCCTTTACGGACCTCGAAATCCGACACTGCAAATTCCGGGATGCCTTTAATAGCGACCCGGATCATCTTGATCCGGTCCAGCGCCGTAAAAAGCGTAGGGGTTTTCTTATGCGGCGGCACACAAGACGGAATAAAAATAACCTTATCCAGCTCCATTTGCTCCATGGCGGCACGCGCCATCAGCAAATGCCCCAAATGTACGGGATCGAATGTCCCGCCGAAAAGGCCGATCTTTTTCATAAGCGCTTATCCGCGGACCTGGCCATTGCCATAGATCTGATACTTGTAAGACGTAAGCCCTTCCAAACCCATCGGGCCGCGCACGTGGATCTTGTCCGTCGATATGCCCACCTCGGCGCCCAGGCCGAATTCGTAACCATCGGTAAAACGGGTCGAGGCATTAACATACACGCAGGCGGAATCAACGCCCTGTAGAAATGCCCCGGCCTCTTTTTTATTTTTGGTAATGATCGCATCCGAATGCCGGGAGCCGAATTTGTTTATATGATCGACCGCCGCCGCCACACCCTTTACTATCCCCACGGTGAGCGTCAGGTCCAGGTACTCTTCGTACCAGTCCTGACCGGAAGCTTTGTGCATATCACCTACAATACGACGCGCCGCCTCGTCCCCGCGCAACTCGACCCCGGCGCCGCGGAACCGCCCCGCCATGGACGGCAGAAAGCGTTTTGCCACTTTCTCGTCCACCAATAACTTCTCCATCGCATTGCACACACCGGGCCGCTGAACCTTGGCGTTAAAACAGATCTCTTCCGCCATCGCCAGGTCGGCGCTCGCGCTCACATAGATATGGCACACACCCTTGTAATGCTTCACCACCGGGATCAACGAGTTCTCGGCCACAAAGCGGATAAGCCCCTCGCCGCCGCGCGGCACGATAATATCCACCAGGCTGTCGAGCTTTAACAATTCCAGCACCGCCGTTCGTTCGGCCACTGCAATGAACTGCAAAGCCTCCACCGGCACCCTGGTACCGGCCAAAGCACCCTTCAGCGCTTGATATATAGCTTTATTAGAATTGAGCGCTTCCTTGCCGCCCCGCAGGATAACCGCATTGCCCGACTTTATACCCAAAGCCGCACAGTCGGCGGTCACGTTAGGACGGGATTCGTAAATAATACCAACCACACCAATAGGGACACGGACTTTATCGATCCGCAGGCCATTCGGCCGCACCCGGCTGTCCAGCACTTCACCCACTGGATCTTTCAATTTAACAATATCCAGGATACCATCGGCCATGGCCTTAACGCGCTTGGGGTCCAGCTGTAAACGCTCCACCAGCGCGCCCTTCAGCCCCGCCTTGACACCCGCCGCCACGTCCAGCGCGTTCGCTTTAAGGATAACCGCCGCATTCTTTAACAAAGCCGCGGCCATGGCTTTAAGCGCCTGGTCTTTATCTTTCGTGGAACAGAGCGCCAGCTTAAGTGCGCCGCCACGCGCCGCCCGGGCTTGCTGTAATATATGGGTTTTAATTGTCATCTCATTTCACCGTTAACACCAGGTCGTCGATATGAATGAACTCGCGCCGGGCTTTCTTGTCGCTTAATTTAACCAGTTCGGCCACGGAATAGTTCGTAATGCCCCGCGCGAGCTCCACACCGTCAGCATCATTTACTATAACCACGTCGCCGCTTTTAAAAAGGCCGTCCCAATGCATTACCCCCGGCAGCAAAAGGCTGGCCTGCCCCTTAAGCAAAACCTTCCGGGCCCCTTCGTCAACAGTGACCCGCCCCTGGGGCTTGGCCACAAAAATGATCCAGTGCTTGCGCATTAAAAGCTTCTCTTCCTTCTCGAAGAAATAGGTGCCCAGCGGCTCTTTATCCAGAACTATCCGGCGAATAACATCTTCCGTCTGGCCATTGGCAATAATGCAAGGCACATCGGCGGAGGAAGCGATCTTGACCGCGTTCACCTTGGCGATCATCCCGCCCCGGGAAACATTCTTGTCGCGCGCGCCGCCCGCCGCGCCTTCGATCTCGCTGGTAATGTCCCGGATCTCCTGGAACTTCTCGGTCAGCCGGCCGTGCTCTTTTTTATACAGCCCGTCCACATCCGACAGCATCACCAGCAGGTCGGCATGCACCAGGCTCGCTACCAGCGCGGACAACTTGTCGTTATCGCCAAACTTGATCTCGTCGGTGGAAATAGTATCGTTCTCGTTTATGATCGGCACTACCCCGCGCTCCAGGAGCACATTAAGCGTATTGCGCGCATTATTAAACCGCCCGCGGTCCGCAAAATCATCCCAGGTCAGCAGGATCTGGGCGCAGGTGCTCTGCAAAGATTTGAAATAATCACCATACAAGCGCATCAGCAAAGCCTGCCCGATAGCCGCGGCCGCCTGCAGGGAAGGCGTATCCGAAGGCCGCACCCGCTCGCCCATCTCGCCCAGGCCCAGCACCACCGCGCCGGAACTCACCAAAACCACTTCAATGCCTTTGGCGCGTAAAGCACAGATCTGGCCCACCAGGGACTTTAAGGATGCCTCATGCGGCTTCATTAAATGCGTAGCCAGCAGGCTCGAGCCGACCTTAATAACTACCCGTTTGATCTTTCTGGGAAATTTTCGTTCCATACCGCCTGCACCATCCTACGGATTAAAACGCGCCGACTGCCTGAGGATCACCACTATCTCGCTGACCAGATCGGCCAGGCCCTTGCGGTCGAGCGCGGATATTGAAAATATCTTGACGCCCTTGAACTTGCGCTTAAAACGCTGTAAATGTTTCTTGGCTTCCGGCAGGTCCATCTTGTTCGCCACCACTATACGGTGTTTATGCGCCAATTCATTGCTATATTGTTCCAGCTCGGAGATGATCTTTTCGTAATCCTCCAGCGGGTCCCGGTCCTCACTACCCGACATATCCACCACCTGCACCAGGATCTTGGTACGCTCGGCATGCTTGAGGAACTTGATCCCCAGGCCCTTGCCCAAATGCGCCCCCTCGATCAGCCCCGGCAGATCGGCCGCCACAAAACTGGCGTCGTCAGTCTCCACGATGCCCAGGATCGGCTGTTTGGTAGTAAAAGGATAATTAGCCACCTTGGAACGGACCTTGGATATCGCCGAGATCAGCGTGGACTTGCCGGCGTTGGGAAAACCCACCAGGCCCACGTCGGCAATAACCTTAAGCTCCAGGCGCAGGGTCTTCTCGCCGCCCCGTTCGGGTGGAATGGCATTCTTGCGGTGCATATTCCCGATGCCGGCGCGGCCGCCAGGCACCACCACCACGGTCTCGCCCGGCGTACTGAAGTCACGGATCAACAGGCCGGTGGCGTCGTCCCACAATACAGTGCCGATCGGCACGCGCAAAACACAATCCTCGCCGCAGCGCCCGGTAGCGCCCTTGCTGGAACCGCAATTACCTTTCTTACCCTGATAATGCTGCTTGAACCGAAAGTCCAGCAGGGTTTGAATATGGGGATCGGCCACAAAAATAATACTGCCGCCATCACCGCCATTGCCGCCATCGGCCCGGGGATAGCGCATCCACAGGTCGCGGTAATGACTTTCGCAACCTTTGCCGCCATCGCCGGCCTTCACTACAATTTTAGCTGAATCAACAAAGGCCATAAAATATTCCGTAGATAGATAAAATCCCTAACCCCCTCTGGTCCCAAGGGGCCTGTTGAGCGGGGTTAGGGATAATTTTTTAAAGAACCAGGAACAACGTATCCCGGAAAAAAGATCACGCCGTGATCTTGGCGACCTTAAGGGCGGTTAATTCCTGACGATGCCCGATGGTCTTGCGCGTATCCTTGCGCTTGCGGAAAAAGAACGAGATATCCTTCTCGTCACGCAAATGCCGGACCACTTCAAAAGAAACCTTGGCGCCGGTAACATAAGGCGTACCGATCTTGACCTCTTCGCCATTGGCGATCAAAAGGACCTTGTCGATATCCATGGTCTGGCCAGGCTCAATATCAATACTGGGTGCGTCAATAATATCCCCTTCCGCCACCTTGAACTGGAAGGAACCTACATCAATAACTGCGTACATATTACTGCCTCCGTAAGATTTTTGCTTTCCGCACGCCACTACAGGCCAACGGCCTGATAAACAGCTGTATCGGTTAATTTTAACAAAGTCGAGCCATTATATGCATTTTCCGACTTTAGTCAATTTTTACTTTCCCGCGGCCCTGGCAATACGGGCACGGGGCAAACTTGATGGACTCCAGGGTTTTTCCCGCGCGCTCGCGGGTCATTTCTACCAACCCCAGGCTCGAGATCTTGTTGACCTCGGTCTTGGACATATCCTTGGCCAGCTCGCCCCGCAGGACATCCAGCACCTTGCGCTTGTGTTCTTCGCGCATCATGTCAATAAAATCAATCACGATAATACCGCCCAGGTCGCGCAGGCGCAATTGCCGCGCTATCTCGGGTGCGGCTTCCATATTCACATTGAACGCCGCCTCCTCGGGCGAGGCCTGCGTTTTATAGCGGCCGCTGTTAACGTCCACCACCGTCACACCTTCCGTGGGCTCAATGACCACATAAGCCCCGGTCTTCAAATACACTTTTGTATCGTAGATCTCTTCGAGCGCCTTGGTGATCTTGTGCGCTTCGAAAATATTGGTTTCCCCGCGATGCAAATGGATCTTCTTCAGCGCTTTCTGGCCCACCAGGGTTTCCACGTACTTCAACAATTTCTCATGCTCTTCTTTTGAATCAATATGGATCGAGGCCACATCTTCACGCAAATGATCGCGCACTACCTTCCAGATAATATCGCCTTCCTTGTAAACCAGAAACGGCGACTTCTTCTCGCGGGCCAGTTTGAGGACCTGCTGCCATTTTTCGTAAACAAACTTGGCGTCATTCAGCAATTCGGCCTTGTCCTGGTTCATGGAGACCGTGCGAATAATAAAACCGCCCTCTTTAATATCGCATTCCTTGATGATCTCCCGCAAGCGATGCCGCTCCTCGGGCGATTCGATCTTCTGGGAAACACCCACATGATTATCATAAGGCATGTACACCACAAAACGCCCGGGAATGGAAACATGCGTGGTAAGGCGCGGCCCTTTGGTGCCAAACGGGTCTTTCTCCACCTGCACCAGAACTTCCTGCCCGACCTTCAGCGGAGACTCGGCTTTCCCGCCGCTACCGCGGCCGCCGCGGCCGCTATGGGGTTTCTCCCCGGGCTCTTCTTTCTTAACCTTGCGGTTCAACAAACGGTCGATCAGGCTGGGCTGATGAGCGTCGGGCTTCTTGTGGAGAAAATTTTCCAGGCTGGAATGATCGGCGTCGGTAAGATAAAGAAAGCCGTTCTTCTCCTGCCCCACATTAACAAAAGCCCCGTTAATGGACGGCAGGATGGACTCGACTTTACCTTTGTAAATATTACCCAGAAAGGATTCGTAGCGGTCAAGCTCGATGTAGAAATCGTCGAGCTTTTTATTGTCAATAACCGCCACCCGCCGCTCTCCATCGGCGATGTGGATCAAAATATCTTTGGGCACATTATCTCCATAATTTTTTACTTACTGCCGGACCATCAAGCCCGACAGCGAGAAATTTATTTCTTGTCCACCGCCGCGGCTACCACCGGGACCACCGGCAAAACGCCCATGGTCATAGCGGAAGTAATAATGCGCGGAGTCAGAAAGATCATTAATTCAGTTTTAGTTATCAAATCGGCCTTATGCCTAAAAAGCGCCCCCAAAAGAGGAATGTCTCCCAGGACAGGGACTTTCCGAACGGTATTCGATTTGGTATCACTAATTAACCCGGCTATAACCAGAGTTTCACCATCCCGGATCATCACATTCGTCTTGGCCGATTCAGTTCTGAGGATCGGAACGTTGGTTGTCTGACCACTTCCAAAATTAAACCCAACCGAGCCAGATTCCGACACAACAACAGGCTCAATATCAAGTGTTACCAAATCCCTGCCATTAATATGCGGCGTTACCTTGAACGTTAACCCGTATTCAATATACTCCCAGCCAGAAATAGTTAATTTGTCCTGAGTATCGCTGTATGTATATTTAGGTAAGGGATATTTTCTCCCAACTGCAATATTGGCCGACTGATTATCAAGCGTAACTATGCGCGGATTGGAAAGAGAATTGGTATTTACGCGTTGCTTAAGCATGTCAAGGACAACTGTTAGTGAATTCAGACTTATAGTGCCGTAGGTAAACTGCGTCTCAAGAGTGTCACCAGTAGGCCCGGCCACCGTCTGATCTCCGACCTTGAGCGGATTGGTAAACGAGGTCGCCGGCAAATACGACGAATCCCTTGCCGTGCTCCAGGGAAAAATATGCCTTCTCACCGGCATGGTCGCAGTACCGCCAATAGAAGTCGGCCATTGAATCCCCAGGGTCTCCTGGTTATTAAGCTCAGTCTCAATGATCCGCGCATCAATCAGTATCTGCGGAGTCACAGTATCCAACTTTTTCACGACCTCCTTGATAAGCTCCAGGTTACTGCCCACATCGCTGACAATGATCGAGTTCGTCCGGGCATCGAAATTAACATTGCCGCGGGCCGTTTTCATCTTGTCCAAAGATTTGGCCACATCCTCGGCCTTGCTGAAATTCAGCACAAAAGTTTCGGTGGCCATCGGCTCCTGCTCGGTCAACAGTTTGGAATCCTCGCGGCGCTTCTTGAGGTTCTCGACCGTAGTCACCATTATGATGGTGCCTTTTTGCTCGTAACTATACCCGTAAGTAGAAAGGATCACGTCCAGCGCTTTTTGCCACGGCACTTCCTTTAACTGGATATTGACCATCCCCACCACTTCCGGCCCGGCAATAATATTAACCCCGCTCTTGTACGACAGCACCTTGAGGACGTTCTTGATATCCGCCTCGCGGAAATCCAGCGACACGTTACCGCCCTTGGTCATTTTAAATTCCATCACCGCTTCCGGCACCACCGCCGGAGTAGTCACCGCACCAGAGAGGCTGGACGACCCCGCGGGCTTAACTTCCAGAGCAGGCGCTACCGCAGAAGTATCCAGGGTACTGCCATAAGACGCCGCCTGCTCAGCCGGCACCAAGGCCGCACCCGCCGGGTCCTGCGCATAACCCGCGGGACAACCTAACATCATGGCCAGCAAAACAAAACAAAGGGCCCTCACCATTTATTCCTCCTTCTTTATACGAAGTTCGGAGACCTGTCCGTCCTTGACCAAAGTAACTTTATCCTGCTCGATCCTGGTGACCGTATACATCCCAAACTGACGCCCCTGCTCCACCACATTCCCGTTAATGATAGCAATGCCGCCATCCCCATCGGTAACCACTCCTTCGAGCACCATTTCGGTGACTGCGAAATTGGTGTCGTAAGTAACTATCGCTCCGCCGGCCGTAACCAGCGGCCAGAAAGGATCCCTTTGGGCGTGATCATCATACGTAAAATCTTCTTCCACCGGCGCCAGCACAAGCGGTTCGGCTGGTGCCACGCTAACAGGCGCGCCAGGAGCATTCGCCGCCAACACCAGCGGCAAAGCCAGCCAGAAAGAAAATAAAACGCACAACAGGGAAAAACGCATTGGGCTATTTCTCCAGAATAAGGATCTTCATATTCATCTTCACTTCCTGCCGCTGAAGATCCTTGTCGTCGGCCTTGACCGTAAAGTCCTCTAACTGCCAGAATATCCTCGCCCGTTCCAGCTGATTTAAAAACCGGCCGAACTGATGGAACCCCGAGCGCACCCGGACCGCAATATTCATCGAATGATATTTGCCGTCCTCATTCTGTACCAGAGCCGCGGCGCTGACCGCCTGCGGAGACAACTGGTCGATCTTCACCCCGCAATCATTAGCGATACTGGAAATGCTTTTCAACACCGCTGGAACTTCGTCCTTGCGATGGACCATGGCCGAGAAATTCTTGCGGGCCAGCCGGGCCTGTTCCAGCTGATCATTATACTGCACCAGGCGCTGTTTATTATTCGCCAGGTCCGCGATATCGGCGCGCAGTTTGACTATCCGGCTATCCAAAGACCCCACCAGCCCAACCTGGGAACGCATCACCAGAGCGTAATCCCCCACAGCAAACAAAAGAATTATCCCGGCCAGCATCATATACAAATACTTGGCCTCCAACTCCTTGAGTTTGTCCAATGAGGGGTTCATTTCGCCCGCCTTTTTACATTCAAGGTGAAATCCGCTATCGATAAAGCCGTATTGTCCCGACGCTCTATGGATGCCACATCAATGCCGATAAAAGCCTTCTTTAACTCCGCCTGCTCTTTCAACATGGACACAAAGTTGTTCACAATGATCATTTCGTTCTTGTCTTTGGAAACCGCACTGCCTTCAATAACCAGCTGGCTTTTCTCAAAAGAAATCTGCCGGATCCAGACGCCCTTCGGTACACTGTCCGCGATCTCGTTCATCAGCCGGGCCCACACCACCCCTTGCTGGGAGGTGACCACCCGCAAAGTATTCATTTTGGTATGCAGAAGCTTGATCTCGCTGGTAACATCATCCAGCACTTTTTTCTGCGCACCCATCAACCCCCAGCGAACCTGTAGAACGGTATGCTGGGCGTACTTAACCAAAGCCAAGCCAGCCAGCGCCACATGACAGAACAGCAAAACCCCGGCGCCAGCCACCAGAATGCCCAGAATAGCTTCCCGGGACAGCGACCCAAACCCGTCCTGCCAAACACTGCCGCGGCTTTTCCGCGTTTCCTGTGGGATAAAATTAACCTTGATCATATTCATTCAGTGCCAGCCCCAAAGCCGTTATAAGCCGGGAACTGACCGCCTTTAAACCTGCCTTTTCTACCCCGGGCGCCGTATTCATCCTCGCGAACGGGTCCCATATCTCAACGGGTATATCCAGCGCGGCCCGAAAAGCCTCCTCCACACCCGGGATCTGCGCGCCATCACCGGCCAGAAAAACCTGGGTGATCGCCAAATTCTTCTCGGTCACAAAATATTCGAACGACAGCCGTATCTCGGCGATCAAACTGGTCATTACCGCATCCACGCCCTTGCTGGCCGCTTCGCTGACGCCCGCACCCGGACGCAAAAGAGCGCCGGCCTCCGCCAGAGGGATCCCAAGCAAATTAGACAAACGTTTATATATTTCCTGCGTACCAATAAAAATATCCCGGTTAAAACGCGGCAGGCCCGCAAAAACCATCATCAGATTGGTACCCGCCTCGCCGATATCCACCACCGCACAAGCTTTAAATTCCCGCGCCCCCGCGCCCGAGGCAAAACCTGCCGGCGGAAAAGCCACAAAAGCATTAGCCACCGCCACCGAACTGAGCGAAACAGTTAACGGTTCAACGCCGGCGTCCTTGAGCACTTTAAGGCGCCCATCCACCAGGTCCTTTTTTACCGCCGCCACCAGAACGGACATCTTGCGGTTACTGTCGGTGGTTTCCAGTATATAACAATCCGTATAGACGGTATCCTTGGGGAAAGGAAAATATTTGTCGGACTCGATGGCAAAAGCCCGGCGCAGGTCCTGGGTAGACATCCGGGGCATATCCACATAACGCACCAAAGTGCCCTTGCCGCTCACCGAGGCCACCACCGCACGAGGCCCGGCTGAGGCCCCAGGTGCCGGCAAAACTTTGCCCAAAGCGGCCAAAACAGACGGGTCGTCGTTAGCAGTCAAAGGCTCAATGCTCCAGCGCGACAATTCAAAAGCTCCGTTCTTAAAAGACAGCTCCACCGCCTTGCAAGCTGACGGGCACAACTCCAGTCCAATGGAACTGCTCTGGGGGTGCAAGGGGAACAGACGCTTTATCAACTTGAGGTATGCCGTAACAAGAGAGGCCATAATTAACTTTAATATAACAAAAGTATTATGAAGTTGGAATACAAATGTGAAAATTCATAATGTACTCCGTTCGGCCCCGATGGCTAGTGTGGTGATTCATATATCTCTTTACATTTGAATCACCACACTGGAGCAATGGAGCAATCGAAAATGGAGAAATAATTAAACATTTGGCTCCATTGCGGTCTATTTTCGATTTTCCAATGCTCTTCAAATGTAAAGAAGCGTCAGACACACTACACTAGTTGGCCATCAGGCGGCCTCAGGAGTTGTTTGAAAAGAATCCTTTTCAAACAAAAAATTAAAAAGGGGCCTAACGGCCCCTTTTTGAAAAGAATTCAACACTGCTAATTAGGGTGTTGAAGTAATACCTGTCATGATCCCGCCTGTCGTGATCGTAAACGTATCCGAACCGGTTTGATTAAGCGTTACCGGAGTGGCTACGATGGTGTACCCACCAGCGGCTATAGTACACGTAATGTTAAAACCGGAGAGTGTCGTTCCGCAATAAGCTTTGTTTATGTACGGAGGAGTCGCGTTCAAAAGCGCAGCTTCGGAAGCCGGGTAGTTACCATTGTTCGCGTTAGTAAACGCCTCACAAGCGGTGGAAAGCGTACGTAATACGCCTTTAGCCAGAGCGTCGTTAGCGGAAACTTTGGCCCTTAACAAGTTAGGTATGGCAATAGCGGCCAGCAAAGCGATAATGGCCACCACGATCATGATTTCAACCAGAGTAAAACCTTTTTTATTAGACATAAAGCCTCCTTAAAGTTTCACATCCTGAAGCCCTGACCCTCGGGGCCAAGACCGAACACACTGTTGGCCACTATTATTACGGCCGAAAGAGTGCTCTTTTTGTTGGGAGTGATGTCTTACGGGAGAGTACTGAAGAGGTAGTTATAATAACGCTGTTCACCTGATCTCGCCCTGACAACACCCGGTAACACTGTGCTATTACTCTACCTCCTTTCCTGTACTGCTATTTCTTCATCGCGGTTCCCCCGCAGGCGGTGGTATTTTATTTATAGCCTGCCGAACCGCATAAAGAGCATTGCATCCTGATTAAAGAATAGCACATGAAAGGCGTTTTGTCAAAAAATCAATATTGTTTTACCTGGTCCAACTCCTTCTCCAACAAGGCCTTCTTCTTATCCATGCTAACCATAGAGCGCTGAAGGTTCTTCAGGCCCATGGTAAGATCGCGATTGCGTGTAAGCAGTTCCTTAAACCGGTTCTCATCCCGCTTAAGTTTGGCCTCGAGCGAAAGCGAAGATTTGGTGTTGCGGGTGGTTTTCTCGGCTTCCGCAACTTCCTGTTCCAGGCCTTTAACCTGGTCGTCCAAAGACTGCACCGAACGCTCCAGATCGGCCAGCAACTGCGGCGTCAGCCTGGCCTGCAGTTCATCCGACTCTTTTACCGCCGCGGCCAGTTTTTCCCGCGCAGCGCTGATCTCATCAGTACGACGAGCAATATCGGCCTTTAACGCCGCCTGCTCTTTGGAAAGAGTTTCCACCTGGCCGGGACCGGCATTAATGGCTACCACCAGCTCTTTCCACTATCCGCGCACTTTCTCAAGCTCGGCGGCATATACTTCCAGGTTCTTTTGCTC
>JADFZK010000039.1 GCA_015232565.1 Candidatus Omnitrophota bacterium | reverse complement strand
ATAACGGGATTTCGAAATTAGTCGAGATGGGTTGGCGGGACAGATACGTTAATGAAGGCGCGGTTCACGGTGTCGATGTTCATGTACAGCTTGTTGAGTTCGCTCAATTCCCAGTCGGGTTTCTTCCCTTGTTTTAACAGAAAGAACTGTCCCAGCAGGTACATGGAGATCGCCCGGTAGCGGGTTTCCTCAAGTGAGGCGAACGGCAGGTGAAAGCGCGCCATCGGTTTTAACTGGCTGAGGATCGGGCAGGGGCTGGTGGACATGACGATGCCCAAAAGAGAGCTGGCGGCAGTTTGCATGTCGGTATCTTTAGAATAATTACGCTGATCGGTTTCGATCAGCAGGTAGACTTCCTCGATGGAAGTGATCTCTTTGAAGAAGGCCACCAGCTCCATGGCGTTGACGGCAACTGGACAGTGCTTGTGCACGGCGGCATCCAGTGGGCAGTTAGGGCACTGGTTGCAGGTCAGTTCCGTCCACCGGGGATAGTGGACGGGCGGGGGCGCGTTATATTCTAGTGTAGAGGCATTCAGTTTTACCGTGAAAACTTTTTCCTGACTTCCGCACTCTTTGATTTTTGCGTTCTTTGATAAAATGGCGTCGTCGAGAGATGCCGAAAAAGTATTCAAAAATGGGTGTCCCGCTGTTAAAATGAACCCATGTTTGTAAGAAGAAAAAAGAACAAGAGCGGAACCGTTAGCGTCCAGATTATCGATAAATCGGATGGTTATCGCGTTTTCAAAACAGTCGGGGCTGCAGAAGAACCCGACAAGATAGATCTTCTTGTTCAAAAATCCCGGCATATTATCTGAACTTGCGGCGGAAAACAGGGCGAGCTGTTTTCTTTTCAAACGTCAGAAGAAGCGGTGATCAATCGCTTCCTGGGGCAGCTTTCTAACGAGCAAGTCCGTGTTATCGGCCCGGAGCTTATTCTTGGGACACTGTTTGATCGGTTGGGATTTGGATCCATTCCTGAAGAACTATTCCGCCACATTGTGATCGCACGTTTGGCGCATCCTGTCAGCAAACTCAAGACTGTTGATTATTTGTACCGTTATCAAGGAGTCGCCGTCGAAGTTGACAGTATATATCGGTTCCTTGACAGGCTAAATGACACGTATAAAGAGGCTGTGGAGCGTCTGGCATTTGAATACAGCCGGAGTGTTCTGGGGAATATTTCGGTCGTCTTTTATGATATGACGACCTTATATTTTGAGGCTGAAGATGAGGATGATCTCCGGAAGATCGGCTTTTCAAAGGACGGTAAATTTTAACATCCTCAAATCATGTTGGGATTATTTGTTGGGGAGCATGGCTATCCGATTGGCTATGACATTCTTGAAGGTAATGTCTTTGAAGACCACACATTATTGCCAACGCTGGATAAAGTTCGCCAGAAGTATGGGCTCGGGCGGCCGGTGGTCGTGGCGGACGCGGGGTTACTGAGCAGAGATAATCTTAAACTTTTAGCAGCCGAAGGATACTCGTTTATCCTGGGCGCACGTATTAAGAATGAGTCCGAAGTCAGCAAGGACAAGATTCTTGAACAGGCTAAAAGAATCAACGATCAACAAGGCTTTGATCTGCCAAGGGCAGACGGCAATAGACTGATCGTGACTTATTCGGAACAACGTCGGAAGAAGGATGCCTATGCACGAGAACGCGGTCTTGTCAGGCTCCGGCAAAAGATTAAATCCGGGACGCTATCAAAAGAGCACATCAATAATCGCGGATACAATAAATCCTTAACACTTCAAGGGAGCATCGAGGTGTCGATCGACGAGGTCAAGGTAACGAAGGACTGTCTTTGGGATGGACTGAAGGGGTACATTACAAACACAGATTTATCTATTGAGAAAGTCGTCGAGAATTATCGCCAGTTATGGCAGATTGAAAAAGCGTTTCGAATATTGAAGACCGCTTTAAGAATTCGTCCTGTGTATCATTATCGAAGAAAACGCATTGAGGCGCACATTTGCATCGCGTTTGTTGCGTACACGATTTACAAGGAGTTGGATCGGTTGTTGGAGCAAGGGCGAGCAGGATTTAGCCCCAAAAGAGCTGCCGAGTTGACGCATACGATGTATGCTCTGGATAGTCAATCCTTTAATTCCTTTGAAGCAGAGAGAATTATTTTGCAAATGGATCCGGAACAACCGATACTTTACGATATTATTAAGCAAGGACGCTGATTTTAGGGTGTCCCGTTTCGGAAGTCAGGAGGTCACGATCAACGTTCCCTAAAAGATGTTTGCATATAAAAGCTGGCAAGGAAGTGGGCTGATAGTGTCAACATTCCCTTTGGCGTTTTTATTATTGCCGCAGCTTATTTACCTGATCCTGAAGTTCTTTGTTTCTGATTTCAGTCATGCATACCAATTCGGGAGTGGTTTACCTGGGGACTCCTATCCGTTCGTCAACCCGTCTTTTCTATCCTTTCATATGCTTTAGGACTGGTTTGGATGCCTTTTGGGCACCGGATGGGCACAGTTATATTGTTTGATCCTTGCATGATTTTTGAAACATTGTTATAGTACCAAAAATTGTTAATGGGTCTGGGGAGCAAGTGCTACCCAGAGGGTTATTGATGGTCGGGCCGCCATCTGGTTGAAAAACCAGGTGGCGGTCTTTCTATTTTAGGGGGAATAAACATGTTTAAGGATCCGGCTAATATTCTTGTTGTTGTAATTTTTATTTGTTTTATTTCTTTTGTGATTTTTGCCAAGATCAGCTCAGATAAGGCAGACAAAGAAGAAAAGGCTCAAAAGGATAGTAAGGTTCAAGAGGGGAAGAAGGTGTAAATATTATGAAAGCTTCAGGGTGGATATTGTTGATACTCACATGGAGTTTAATTCTTGGGATGCTCATATTTTGCTATGTTCGGATGTTCCGGAAAGAGAATGAGAAGAATAAGGATTGATCTGGTAAAGGAGCTGTATGTTTGAGAATTGGATTATGATCGTGTTCGTGCTTGGTTATGCGGCGATCGCCATGGAGCATAAGATTGGAGTTAATAAGGCCTCTGCGGCGTTGTTAACAGCGGTGGCCTGTTGGGTTTTATTGGCTTTGCAACAAGTGAATGTTCTTGGTGGCACTTTGCATGGCATTGCCGAGAGCCTGTCCCATCACCTGGAAGGGACGGCGCAGATTATCTTCTTTCTGATCGGAGCCATGACCATTGTGCAGCTAATGGAAACGCACGGCGGGTTTCAGGTCGTGACGGATATGTTGACGATCAAGAAGAAGCGGAAGCTGCTGTGCGTGGTATCACTGATCACCTTCTTTCTTTCGGCGGTCCTGGATAACCTGACAACATCGATTGTTATGGTTTCACTCTTGCACCGCTTGGTTAATGATAGGGATGATCGTCTGATCTTTGGCAGTATGGTTATTATAGCGGCAAATGCCGGAGGGGCTTGGTCTCCTATTGGGGATGTTACCACGACAATGCTATGGATAGGCGGACGGGTAAGCGCTCTGCGGATCGTGGAAATGCTTTTTATTCCGAGCATGATCGCCATGCTTGTTCCACTGGCCTATTTTGCCTTAACGATGAAGGATGGAGAAGTTGCACCTCTTGTCCGCTCACATGAGGAAAAGCAGATTGGTACCCGGAGGGTATTCTATCTGGGCTTAGGCGCGCTTGTTCTTGTTCCTATCTTCAAAGGGATTACCGGTCTTCCGCCATTTGTAGGGATTTTGTTCGGTCTGGGTTTATTATGGCTGGTGACGGACATTACGCATGGCAACTCGCGGGAGCATCTTAAGGTCCCGTTGGCACTGCATAAGATCGACATGTCCAGCATCATGTTCTTTTTAGGGATTTTGTTGGCCGTGTCTGCACTTGAAACGGCCGGGATCCTCAAGAGCCTGGCTTTAGGGATGGATAGCATCCTTGCTAATAAAGACATTATTGCCACTGAACTGGGGTTGGTGTCGGCGATCGTCGATAATATTCCCATAACCGCCGCCACGATGGGGATGTATGATCTGGCGACTTATCCGATGGATTGCAAGCTTTGGGAGCTTTTGGCTTTCACTCTTGGGACAGGCGGGAGCGTTCTTATAATCGGTTCGGCGGCGGGTGTAGTTGTGATGGGGATGGAGAAGATCAACTTTCTTTGGTATCTCAAGAAGGTATCGTTGCCGGCATTGGTGGGGTATTTTGCAGGCATTGGTTCGTATTTGTTGATTTATCGCTGGATTGGCTGATCAGCTTACTAATAGGAGGAATCGTGGACTACGCGATCATAGGTAATTGTACCAGTGCGGCGCTTGTCGGTCCCGATGCCTCGATCGATTGGCTGTGCCTTCCTTTTTTCGATTCGCCTTCGCTGTTCGGACGGATCCTGGATGTTGACCGCGGCGGGTTCTTTCGGATTTCGGCTGAGAATGTTCTTAAGGTTACACAGAATTATGCGCACCACACGCCGATCGTAAAAACACGGTTTGAGACTAAGGACGGCATCTTTGATGTTTTTGATTATATGCCGCGCTTTATTACCAGCGGCGGTGAAGTTCATTGTCCTTCCGAGATCCATCGAAACATTCATGTCATTGCCGGTAGGCCGCGGATTAAGGTGGACTTTAAGCCTTGTCCTAATTACGGATTGGCCGAGGGACATCTGAAGTTCCTGCCGGACTACCTTAAGATCACTTCCCGGGAAGGGGAGTATAACAGCTATTACCTGTATTCAAACCTGGATCTTGAGGCCGTTGCTCGAGGTGAAGCAATAGAGCTGAAAGCGTCGTCATTCTTCCTGTTGTCTTATCATGAAAAACTGTCGCGGGTCAGCCAGGAGAAGATCTACCTGGAATATGAAAAGACCAAGAGCTATTGGATGGATTGGGTCTTTCGGACGAGGGTTCCAGAGAAGTATAAGGAGGTTGTTATTCGTTCGGTTATTACGCTTAAGCTCCTGATGTTTCAGAGGACGGGTGCGGTGATCGCGGCACCAACCACTTCGTTACCTGAGATCATTGGAGGGGATCGTAATTGGGATTATCGTTTTTGCTGGGTGAGAGATGCCAGCATGATCATTGATCTTTACGCTCGTATGGGGCATGTTCACTCGGCGGAGAGGTTTATTCAGTTTATTCTGGGGAGGATGTTGGTCAAGAATGAAAACATTGCGGTCATGTATGGCATCAATGGTGAGCGTGTGATGGATGAGCGGACGCTCAAGCATTTGGCCGGGTATCAGGGATCAAAGCCTGTCCGTATCGGGAATGCCGCCTATCAGCAGAAGCAGAATGATGTGTATGGCGAATTGATCGAAGCGCTCTATTCATACTTCATTACTAATCCGAACCATCAGAAGGATTTCGACGAGGAGCTTTGGACCGTTGTGAGGTCATTGGCGAATAAAGTTGCTCTTACCTGGCGAGAGCCGGATTGCGGTATTTGGGAGCGGCGGGGACCACCGCGGCATTTTGTTCATTCGAAATTGATGAATTGGGTGGCGATGGACCGGGCGGCCAAGATCAGCCGTTTCGTGGGCAAGGAGCGTCATGTGCCGATGTATTTGGCGGTGGCAGAAGAGATCAAGCAGGATATTCTGACACACGGATGGAATCCGGAATTAAACAGCTTTGCCATGCATTATGAGTCAAAGGATCTGGATGCATCGAACTTAATGATGCTTCACTATGGGTTTTTGCCGAGTACAGATCATCGGATCATGGGGACGGTCGAGGCGGCGCTCAAGCATCTTGTCCGTAATGGATTTGTGATGCGCTATACAGCAGATGACGAATTGGGGACACCCAAGAATGCCTTTATTGTTTGTACGTTCTGGCTGATCAATGCCATGCATTTGACTGGGCGCAAAGAGGAAGCGCGTGCCATGTTCGATCAAATGATCTCCAGAGTTAACCGTGTGGGGCTTCTGTCCGAAGATATCGAGCCGGAGACGGGGCATTTAACTGGTAACTTTCCTCAAGGCTATTCCCATTTAGCGTTGATACAGACGGCATTCCTATTAGAGACAAATTATCAATGGAATAATGGTGCGCAGTTTTTGCCGCCGGAAGACGGTCGGGTGCATAAAAAGGAGCTTTTTCTATGAGACGGATGTTCATCTTTATATTGCCTATCTTGATCATAGTGGCGACTGGTTTTACGATCTTCGGAATTGTCCAGGTCAGGGCCGAAGAAGAAAAACTGATGGACGAGCTTAAACGCAAGGCCAAAGCTGTTGCTGAGAGCATGGAGTTGTCTGTCCAGAGCGTCTTGACGACACAAAATAAACGTAATGCTGATTACCTTGTGGAGCGTTTTCAGACACGGGACCGTCTGCAAGGTTGTGCGATCTACGATGCTGAAGGTGAGATCGTCGCTATTACTGCTCGATTCAGTGATTGGGAGTCAAAAGATAAACCTTACCTTGCGGATGTGATCAAGAATAAAGTTCCGCGTTCCGGTATGGAACAATTTAAGGACTACACAGTCTACAGCTACGTCTTACCTGTGTTGAAGGAGGACGGTACCGCCCTCGGCAGTGTTGAGATCATTTATGACACTTCTTATGTATTGAGCCGGTTAACGGAAATATGGAAAAGTATCAGCGTGACGTTGATCGCCCTGTTCTTCTTTATTGTTTTGTCCTCGGTGATAATTTTTCGGCAGATGTTTCTTCTGCCGGTTTTGAGGTTGACTGATTGGTTCAAAGGTTTTCTAAAAGGTGAGGGCGATCATCGTCATCCGCTAAGAGACGAGGATGAACTGGGCAAGTTGGCCAATGAAGTGGAGCAGGTAGCCTTAAGTTTGCGTGTGGCCCGTAGATCGATCGTTCAGGATGCTCAGAAGCAGTTGAATATAGAGGATGTATGGACTGAAGATAAATTGCGTAGTTATGTCCAGGCCAAGCTGGGAGTAAGGACGATGCTTGTTGTTTCGAATCGCGAGCCGTATATGCACATGGCGGATGCTGTGACGGGTAAGGAGCGTTGTATTCGTCCTGCCAGCGGTGTGGTGACAGCCATTGGCCCTCTTTTGCATGCTTTGGGCGGCACATGGATCGCTCATGGTGCCGGGGATGCTGATCGGAAATTTGTTAATTCAAAAGACAAGATCGGCGTTCCTCCGGAAGATAATCGTTATATCCTTCGTCGCGTCTGGCTGACGAAGGAGGAAGAGGAGGAATATTATTACGGGTTTTCAAATGAGGGGTTGTGGCCGCTTTGCCATATAACGCATACGCGTCCTATCTTTAACGAGAAGGACTGGGATACGTATCAAAAGGTCAACCAGAAGTTTGCGGATGCCGTTATCCAGGAATTGCCATCCGGTCCGGCGTTTGTATTTATCCAGGATTATCATTTCACGCTTCTGCCCGCCATGATCAAGGCGAAACGGCCTGACGTGGTGGTGGCATTGTTCTGGCATATTCCGTGGCCTAATCCGGAGGTTTTTTCGGTGTGTCCGTATCAGAAGCAGATCCTTAATGGCATGCTGGCATGCGATCTGATCGGTTTTCATGTTCAGTATCATTGCAACAATTTTCTTGATACTGCCAACAGGCTTCTGGAGTGTCGGGTCAATACTGAGAAGTTTAGTATTGTCAGGGGGAAGCAGGAAACGCTGGTGCGTGCGTTCCCGATTAGTATTGCTTTGCCTTCAGCTGAAGAGACGGTGTCAGAAGAGGTTCTGGTCAAGGTTCGGGAAGAATACAAGCTTGAAGGCAAGATCGTTGCGGTTGGGGTTGATCGTGTCGATTATACGAAAGGTATCGGCGAGCGTATTCTTGCCATTGATCGTTTTTTGGAGAAACATCCGGATTATAAAAAGAAGTTCGTGTTTGTTCAGATCGGCGCACCAAGCCGTACGCATATCAAGCGGTATCATGATCTCGGAGGTGAGATCGATGAATTGGTTGAGAAAGTGAACTGGAAACATTCAGATGGTGATTATAAGCCGATTATTTATATCAAAAGACATTTAGCGACCGAGGAGATCGCCCCATTCTATGCCTTGGCGGATATGTGTATTGTAAGCTCTTTACATGACGGAATGAACCTGGTGGCTAAAGAGTATGTTGCCGCCAAGCAGGATGGCAAGGGAGTTCTGCTTCTTAGTTGTTTTACTGGCGCGATCCGGGAGTTTACAGATGCTATTGCAATTAACCCTTACGCTACTGAAGAATTTGCCGATGCGATCTATACAGCCGTTGTTATGCCTGATGAGGAGAAACGTCACCGCATGGCAGCGATGAGGAAGATCGTTCAGGAAAACAATGTGTACCGTTGGGCGGGTAGTATCGTTACGGAACTTTCGGGTTTGGGGAAACATAACCATGAAAAACCTTCTGCTTAACATAGCGGAGTGGCGGGAGCGGCTTGAACATGATCCTTTAGCTGTGTTCCTGGATTATGATGGGACGCTGTCCGCTATTGCGCCCACGCCATCTGAAGCGAAGCTGCCTTTTGCAACACAGGAGATTCTCAAGGCATTAGTCAAGATCAAGAATGTCAAGGTGGGGATCATCTCCGGACGGTCATTAAGTGATCTTCGTAAAACGGTTCAAGTATCAGGCCTTACTTTTGTTGGTAGTCATGGGATGGAGATTCAATCGGAAGGGATTGCGTCAAAGCGTGTTTCTAATCAATACATGCAGGAACTGCGCGAGCTACGATGCCGCCTGAAAGGGGAGGTCCGGGATTTATCCGGTATCTTATTGGAGCTGAAGCCCTTTTCGTTAGCCATTCATTATCGTAAGGCATCATCGGGTGATGAGAAAAGAGTCAAGCGTATCGTTCTTGATATTTGTAATGACGCGGTTCATCAGGGAAGTATCTCGATCATGTCTGGTAAGAAGGTCATTGAGATCATGCCTCCGACGGCCATGGATAAAGGCCAGGCGGTCGAGAAGTTGTTGAAACTGTGGGGCAGAAAGAAGGTTCTGCCGGTCTTTATTGGTGATGACCGGACTGATGAGGCGGCATTTGAGGTATTACAAGATCGGGGTCTGACGATCAGGGTCGGAGAGTCTGATGCGCATTCCCATGCGGCATATTATTTGGATTCTGTTGATGATGTGCGAACATTCTTGAGAATGATTTTATGTTTTAGAATTTCACGGGAGGGGGTATCGCATGATTCAGATGCTGAATGAAAGAGTGAAGAGCATGACGGTTCTGGATATAAGTTTGGTGAAGCTGTCTGCGTTTTGTTTTGCCATCATTGTTGTTAAGCTTTTTCCTGTGCTGTTAAGTATCAGTTATCTGGTATTGATCGTTCTGATCTTGGCTTTTGGAGCAATGCCGCTTTATAAGATATGGGTCAAGAAGTAACATTACTTCGTTATGTTGGACACTGCCTTTATATACCCACAAATTTTCTAAAAAATTCCTACAGGCTCTAAGATAGTATATCGATT
Organism: Candidatus Omnitrophota bacterium; assembly: GCA_015232565.1. GTDB lineage: Bacteria > Omnitrophota > Gorgyraeia > Zapsychrales > Fredricksoniimonadaceae. The sequence goes on along the minus strand of JADFZK010000039.1, from coordinate 10,881 downwards.
AAAATAGTCTTCGTTTCGTGCCCCTGGGGTCTCTGGGGGCGAGTGGCTTTAATTACTGGAGTGGGGTTAGGCATACCAAAAAGTCAGTGGATTTTTTGAGACGATTTTGGGAAAGTGTGGTATATTCGACTGCAGATTTTACGACCCGAGGTGCAGCTTTGCGTCGCATCTGGTGATGTCCGGTGTTGATCGTAGAATTGATCAGGAGATGTGACGAGTAAAAGAAATTTGTTTGCCTGGGGACTCCTATCCGTTCGTCAGCCTATCGGGCTGTCGTAACGGATGCTGAGTAAAAGAAATTTGTATGCATGGGGACTCCTATCCGTTCGTCAGCCTATCGGGCTGTCGTAACGGATAGGAGTCTCCAAAAATTTCGTAGAAATTTTTGGAGAGATGTCTGAGTGGTTGAAGGAGACGGTCTCGAAAACCGTTATAGCGGGTAACTGCTATCCAGGGTTCGAATCCCTGTCTCTCCGTTTTATTTTGCTGTGAACCCTTTCGACGAGCCGAACTTGGAGTTTTCTCGCAAGGAAAACCGCGTATGAAAAAGTTTTTGTGTTTGCTCGTGATAATAGCTTTCTGCTCGCCTGCTTTTGCAACCCGAATTAAGATAATTAAATCATCTAATCTTTTGTATTCTACATGCGGTAATCCTGAGGAGCCGTATGGGCCAATTCGTATTTGCAAGGGTTCGTCAAGTCAGGATGTTGTATATTCTATTTACGATGATGTTTATGTGGTGGCTATATCTGATGACGGCCAAATGGTTGTAGGTACCGGGGGTGTGTTCTTCAAAGGGAATGAGGCTAAGGACTCGGACATCGCGTTGGCTTTTTATAATAAAGGGAAATCGATAAAGAAATATTCTGCTCTTGAGATTGCTGGTAGTAAAAATAATGTTCGATTGGATAGGGCCTTAATTAAAGGCTCATATGAAGTCTTTGAAGATATTGATGGCGGTTCAATTAAGGAGAAATTGTTTGAGATAAGAACAGTTGATGGCCGAGTTTTGATGTTTGACATACGTACTGGAGAATTAGTTAAGTAATAAGAGATGAGAGGAGTATACTTCTGGGTTACTTTCCAAGAAGATGAGCTTTCCGAAGTGTTGTTAAGATTAAAGATGATTGTTAACGAGTGGTCGTAAAAAGTTTGCCAAGAGATATTTGCCAGCCAGTGCTCCGTTTGCGGCAGGATTATTGAATATATGAAGGAATCAAAGAATATTTCGATTGAGGTTCAGGGAACGCCCGTTTCGATCCTTTCGGGGAAAGAGGGCGATTATATTTCGCTTACGGATATGCTCAGGGCGAAGGATGGCGAATTTTTTATTTCCGACTGGCTTCGCAATCGGAATACAGTGGAGTTCCTTGGCATTTGGGAGTCTGTTTTTAACCCCAATTTTAATTATGGCGAATTCGCCATAATTAAAAGCCAGGCGGGGCTAAACAGGTACAAGATCAGCGTGAAGGAGTGGGTTGAAAAGACGAACGCTATTGGGCTAAAGGCTACAGCGGGAAGATATGGTGGTACATTCGCCCATCCCGATATTGCTTTTGAATTCGGGATGTGGATCAGCCCTGAGTTCAAGATTTACCTGGTCAAGGAATTTCGTCGTCTGAAGGAAGATGAGAACCGTCGACTTTCTCTCGCATGGAACCTTAATCGTACTCTTTCCAATCTCAATTACCGAATTCATACAGATGCTATTAAAGCGCATCTTATTCCACAAAAGATTACACCAGCCCAAATAGCTATGACTTATGCCAACGAAGCTGATGTTCTCAATGTGGCCCTTTTTGGTCTAACGGCGAAGCAGTGGCGTGATGCCAACCCAAAACTGGAAGGCAATATGCGCGAATATGCTACAGTAGAACAGTTACTTGTGTTGGCAAACATTGAAGGCATGAATGCCGAGTTTATTCATATGGGGTTGGCGCAAGGAGAGAGGTTAAAGCGATTGAATCAAATCGCTATTCGTCAGATGCAGGCACTTGCCGCGCATACATCGGTAAAGCAGATCGCGCTTTCTAAAGACGAGAAGTACTGATTTGTTCGCCTGCCAGTAGGCGTAGAATCAAATAAAGGGATAATAGATGAGAGTTCTTTTGCTTCTTGCAACCTGTTTCTTTATATCTATTCCCATTGGTGATGCGCAAGTCCTAGATCGCAATCACATTTTTATTGTGGGCCAGGATACTCAATCCATAAATGAATTTCTTTCGTCATTAAAGAACTTCCCGGGTATTCAGGACAGCCATTATCCCGATGGATTTATGGTTTACACCGCGATTAATGATTTGCGGGGATTGTCCGATCAGGTTGATCAGGGCGCCGGCGTGAATTTTACCGATGAATTGATCCGGGCTTATCCGCAGTATCGAGTAATTCAAATCGGTCTTTTTATGCGCTATATGCTCAAGGAGGTAGTGAGCGGCGGGCTGGATCAGAATATTTCCCAATTAGGCCAGTGGATCATAAATTCCCAAAAAGATGTTTATTTGCGTATCGGCTATGAATTCGATAATCCTGAGAATGAGTATGATCCTCAGGAATATATTCAAGCCTACCGTTATATTGTGGATCACTTGAAGGCAATGAATATTCCCAATGTGCATTTTGTTTGGCATTCCATTGGCTGGAAAGATAAGGATTGGCCCGACTATGAGCCGCTTAAATGGTACCCTGGCGATCAATATGTCGATTGGGTAGCCATTTCTTTCTTTGATTCTGAGCGTGACGTAGAACGCGATATTGCGGCCGCTCTTTCCCGTAAGCTTAATAAACCGCTAATGATCGCAGAAAGCTCGCCCTTTAAGCAATATACTGTGGAGGGTAAACTGCATTGGATTAAGAAACTTTTTAGTTACATTAAAAACAATGATGTCAGATTTTTAAGTTATATTAATGTTAACTGGGATGATCTGCCGCTATTTCAAACCCAGCATTGGGGAGATGCCCGTTTACAGAATAACCCGGTCTTATTGGGGGAATTTTTGCATAATATTGCCCAATACCGCCTGATAGTACCTGAAGTACAATAAGCATTTAGATATTTGAGGCTGCATGAAAAGTTCTTCTATAGTTGCGTTGGCTTGCGGGCTGGTGTTGGCTCTGGTCTGTTTGGCTATTTGTCCTGCTCCTGCTCCGGCTCTGGCGATCGATCCCCCCATTGTTAAGAAACTCATTTCCTGTGTTGATATGGGTCGTTTGAAGAATGTTGTCAGGGTCCTGGTTAATGAGTTTGGCCCTCGTCATGCCGATCATTCCGTTCCATTTATCGATGACAAATGCACCCCTCGGGTGCAGGAACCGTATCCGGTTAATAATGCCATTATGTCCGGTTTATGGGTGGAACAATATTATCAAAAACTTGGCTATAAGGTTGAGAAGGTCCCGGTGCCCTTGGGTTTCAAAGGGGCGATGGGTTTTAATGTCGTGGCTGTCAAAAAAGGTACGGTATACCCGAATACATATATTGATGTGATGTCGCATTTGGATAGCGAGAAGAATTGTCCCGGGGCTGAGGATAACGCTCCCGGGGTGGCGGCTACTATGGAGATCGCGGCGATCCTGGCGGATTACCCCAGCCGTTATTCTTTAAGATTTATTCATACCATGGGCCATGAACATGAAGGCATGCAGGATATTGGCAGTATGATCCATGTAAGTGAGTCGTTAAAACGCGGCGAAGTGATCAAGGTGGGCATTATTATCGATGGCATAGCCTGGGTTGAGCCGGGTGTAGATACCATGAATGTCCTGGATTACAAAGGGGCGGAGTCCGGACGGGTAGCGGATGTGATTTGTGCCGCGCAGAAAAAGTATGGTATTGCGATCAATTGCCGCAAGGATACATATAGCCTGGAGTCGGATAATTTTTCGTACAAATTCTTTAACCAGACTGCAGTATTGTCTATTGGCGGTGTGCCGTTCATGCACCCGGTAACCAAATGTCTGGATGTTTATTCGCGTTTGCTGGATAGGAGTTGGCAAAATGTATTTTTGACTACTCAGTTGGATCTGGCCGGCATACTAGAACTGGACGCTGAGTAGCCGGGATTTGTTTTTCAAAAGGTTTTCGGTAATGCTATGCTTCGCTGGGAGGAAAGATCTGCAGTGCTTGATGAGATAAGAAACCCAACCGAGTTTCCGGAGATCTGCTGTTCTCCGGATAAACATTTATACTTAAGCGGTAATACCAGCTTGTATCCGGAGCTGGCCGCTGCATTTGCCGCTGGCTCGGGGCAAGGTTTGCTTTTTCTGGATACCGCGTCTGGTCCGTACGTGGAACAGCCTTTGTTCGCGTATTGGAAAGATTTCACCCGACTGTATTTATCATTGTTCACTGCCTTGCCCGATCTTGATGCCCATAATTTTAATACTTCGGTAGTTGAGCTTTCGCTTCCCGATGATGATTTGATCAATTTGCGATTATCTTTGCCGCCAATGAGGGGTGGGGAATATTGCGATATGGAATGCTTTGTTTATCTTTGGAATAGTATTGCCTGTGCTTTTCATTTGGAGATATTGCAGAGCAAGAAAAAGATCTCTGATTTTCTGGCCGCCCGGCATTCTGGCTGGTCTATTTTAGGCAAGGTGTGTTTTCATTTGGCCGAGAGCAAGAAAACAGACGCCGCTCCGTTCGCTTTTTTAGCGACTTTTGTTAATGATCTTAATAAGGACGGTCGTTCCCGTCATTTGCCTTTGGGCCAGGCCATGAACGAGTTTGGCGGTGCCCGTAATAATGCCCAGCTCTTAAGGGTCTTGGCACCGGTTTATAAAGCGGTAAAAGAGAGCCGGTTTCTTAAAGAGATAATGGACTCCGGAGAGATCTATCATCCTCTGGCGCTTACTGCTGCCGATACTTTCAAATTCCTGAAAGATATCCCGATATTTCAGCGGTCTGGCATTCATGTGCGGGTGCCGGATTGGTGGAAGGGTAAGAAGTCGAGGCATCCGGTGGTTCAGGTAGACATCGGCGACAAGAAGCCTGGGCAGGTTGGCCTGGGCGCCATGTTGGATTTTCGCATGTCAGTGGTAATGGACGGGCAGGTATTGGCAGAGAATGAGTTGCAGGACCTGTTAAGCCGGACCGAGAACCTGGTGTTCTTTAGGGGCAAATGGGTCGAGGTGGACCGCGGTAAGCTTTCGGACATGCTTACGCATATGAAATCCCGGGCTGGTTCGGCGCGGGATGGCTTGTCTTTTGCCGAGGCCTTAAGATGGATGTCGGGTTTTGATCCGCGCAATGCTGTTCTGGAGCAAACTGATGACCGTTCTTATATGCGTGTGGTTGCCGGCCAGTGGCTGGAGCGGGCGTTAAGCGATATTCGTTCTCCCGGGGCTGACCTTAAAGTGGAGCATGTGCTTCGTAAAAGTCTGAAGGCCGAATTGCGGCCTTACCAGACCGCGGGGGTTCTTTGGTTGAATATGCTTTACCGGATGCGTTTAGGAGCGGTTCTGGCCGACGATATGGGGCTGGGGAAGACCATCCAGGTCCTGGCTTTACTTCTAATACGTAAGAATTCCTCCGATGCCGCGGATGTTGCGCCGGCTCTATTGGTTGTACCGGCTTCTATTATTGGCAACTGGAAAGCCGAGATCGAACGTTTTGCGCCGTCTTTAAGATTCCGCATAGCCCATGCTTCAGCCGATGGTCTGGAAGAACCGAAGGGCGACGGTTATAATATTATTATCACCACTTATGGTTCGGTCGTCCGCGCGGAATGGTTGCGTACCAGGGAATGGGGGCTGGTCATTCTGGATGAAGCCCAGGCTATTAAAACGCCCTCCACCCGTCAGACCAAAGCGGTGAAGGCCCTTAAAAGTCAGGCGCGTATCGCTCTCACCGGAACTCCGGTGGAAAATCATCTATCTGACCTGTGGTCAATTTTCGATTTCCTTTCGCCTGGCCTCTTGGGTTCGGACCGGGAGTTTGGTGCTTTCATCAAGCGTGGCGGCAAGACCGGGGAAAGTCCTTATGCCGCTTTACGCGAGTTGTTAAAGCCGTATATTTTACGCCGGTTGAAGACAGACAAGACCGTCATACGGGATTTGCCGGAAAAGACTGAAATAAAGACCTTCTGTTCATTATCCAGGGCCCAGGCCGCGCTTTATCAGCAGGCGGTTCATTCATTGGAGCGGGACATCGAACAGTCCGACGGCATGAAGCGCCGCGGGATCGTGTTTTCGTATTTGATGCGTTTTAAGCAGATTTGTAATCATCCTGCGCATTTCCTCAAAGAGAAACAGTTCAATATTGCCGACAGCGGAAAATTCCAACGGCTCAAGGAGCTTTGTGAGACCATAGCCGAGAAGCAGGAAAAGGTTTTGGTTTTCACCCAGTTCCAGGAAATGACCGGGCCACTGGCGGGGGCGCTGGCAACTTTCTTTGGCCGGGGAGGCTTGATCATTGATGGCAAGACTCCTATCGGCGCGCGCGCCAAACTGGTTAAGGCTTTTCAGGAGGAGCAGGGACCGCCCTTCTTTGTTTTATCGCTTAAGGCGGGAGGAGTGGGGCTTAACTTGACAGCCGCTTCACATGTGATACATTTTGACCGCTGGTGGAACCCGGCGGTCGAGAACCAGGCTACCGACCGGGCTTTCCGTATCGGGCAAAAGAAGAATGTTCTGGTCCATAAATTCATTTGCCGGGGTACATTGGAAGAAAAGATTGATATGCTGATCACGTCCAAGCTGGTGATGGCTACTGAAATTCTCGAGGGAGCCGATAGTGTGGTGCTAACCGAGTTGTCCAATTCTGAATTGCTGAAGGTTGTTTCACTGGATATAAGATCTGCTTTTGATACTGTGGAGGATTAATATGTTTGGCTGGCCCAAGTATGTTCCGGTTGCCCAACGGCGCCGTAAGGCTGAGAAAGCGCTGGAGAAGATGCAAAAGAAGAATGCCAATTTGATGCCGGTCCTTCTTAATGACAGCCGTATTTCAACGACGGCGTGGGGCCAGGCCTGGTGCCGGCATCTGGCAACATTCAGTGATTATTCCAATCGTTTGCCGCGTGGACGGTCGTATCTGCGGAACGGTTCGGTGGTGCATCTTGATATCGGCGAAGGCCTTGTTTCGGCTTTGGTCCAGGGCAGTTCACTTTACAAGATCAATATCAAGATCAAGCCGATCAAGAAAGATTTATGGAATGTGATAGTAAAGGATTGTTCCGGACAGATCGAATCATTGGTAGCGCTCTTGCGTGGACAGATCTCGAAGTCGGTAATGGAGCGCATGAGCAACCATCGGACCGGGCTTTTTCCGGCCACTGGCGAGATCACACTGGATTGTTCCTGTCCGGACTGGGCGGATATGTGCAAGCATAACGCGGCAGTGCTTTATGCGGTAGGCAATCGCCTGGACACCCGGCCTGAACTCCTTTTTAAACTAAGAGGCGTTGATCCGGTGGAACTGGTCTCTGGTGCGGCGTTGGCGGGCAGGGCGGAAGAAGGTGTGAGCCATCAACGGGTCATCAAGGATGCGGCGCTGTCGGAAATATTTGGTATTGATGTTGATATGGGTAAACCGGTCGAACCGCCTGTCGCTGTGGCTCCGGCTATTAAGGTGCGCAAGCTTAAAGTGAAGAAGGCGGTGCCTGTTAAAAAGACCGTGTCCGGCTCCAGATTGAAAAAGAGCACAAAGAAAGGGCCGGAGAAGATCTGGCTTGATCAGTGCCGGGCTACGGTGGGATTAAAGAAACAATTCGGGTCACGCACAGCGTTCGAGTATCTGGTGGGTGAGAAACTGGTTCACTATATCAATGCCGCTTCGGATCGCCCGGTTTATGCCGGGGAGTTAAGCAAATTCGTCGCCAGGATAAACAAGATTTTTGACCGGATGGAAATTCATGATAATATTAAATTCGTGCAAAAGAAAGACCGCGCGCGGGTTATTGACGTGTTGTATTCAAGTAGTGTATAAGAAAGTTCATTGAGAATATTTTGTTTCTTTGGTTTTCACTTCCTCGTCGGTAAAAAGTGGCGGCTTTTTGCTTGATTTGTAAATTATTGAAGAGTATGGGGTTGTGTCGGTTGCCATGGGCTTGAAAACGTTATCTTGATGTGTTATCTTTTCAATTGAGGACAGAAAGGCAAACTACTTGAAAGAGTAGGGCGCAAAGCCGTGAGCCTGAATCCCGGGGGACCCGGGAAAGGCAGTCTGGTTGCCGTCGTGAGGACGTAAAGCTCGCTGTTGCTGTGGCGAACCAGTATCCTTTCGACTTTTACCAGAACCCTTCGAGCCTTCGAAGGGTTATTTTTTTTGCGGTCTTTAGCGCCCTGCGGCCAAAAGAAGCGGGGGGGATATGACTGGCAGAAAAATTCTGGGAATAGTTTTGGTGAGTATCTTAACGGTTGTTGGTGGGCAGAACCGGGTTTTAGCCAGAGAAGACCTGCCAATGTTCATTAAGGATTATCCGTTGATATCATTGCCGCACATGCAGTTGCCACTATTTAGCCTGCCGGTAAGTTATAACGTTAAAACTATGACTCTACCACGGATGGAACGAGCAATCCCTGTTGGTAGCAGTTTGTTGGGGTGGATCAGATCCAATATAAGCTCGGAGACTGGCATGTTCTTGAGTTTTCAGGTATTGCCTGAAGAAAAGGACCTGGTTTATGCCAATATGGGCCAGGCAGATTCGGTTGAGGGCATTATTGAGCGCACTATAGTAGAGAACGGGGTGGTTATTTATGATGGTGCGGTGGGACAGATAGCGCTTACTTTGTCGGGCCGGGAAGAAGACCTGCGTTTAGCCGAGAAGCCGCTGGATATTTACTGGAATGGCGCACTTAAGAATCTGGCCAACATTCGGGCGGGGTATTTGAATGATAATTTTGTTTACGATCCTAAAGACCCGCAGGCCGTGTCTTCAGATCCCGGCGATAAAGGTCGACGGGGATTTATTTTCCGGATCATTAATGCTCATGGTGATTATTTGTCGGCGGATCCATTGGATGGCAAGACCCAATTCGCGGGCTTCCCGACCTGGAAAGATATTCATTGGGAGGATTGGAAGCCAGTGGCTGGAGAAAATGCCTGGGTGGTTATGGCGGCAATGCGGGTGTATCACCAGAAATATTTTGATGTGCGGAACAATCAATATTTAAAAGCGGATGGTTCGATCGAATTGCGTCTGGCCGAGGAATTAGCTCGCGCGGCGTTGATGTTGCAAGCCGAGAATGGCGGTATCCGCATGGCCCCGTTAGGGACATTTCGCGAGAATGAATCTGATTCTAGTGCGGTGCCGGGAAGCTGGTGGTATAACCAGATCTCAACCGAGAATAATCTTTCCTGGTATAGTGCGTTTCGGATGTTGTATCAAGTAACGCAGAAAGATGAATATCTTAAAGCCATGGCCAGGATGGAAGGCTATTTTCAGCAGATTTTCGACCCTCAGGGGCGGTTTTTTTATCAAGGGATGAATTATGGCAATGGAACCTGGAAAGTTAATGCCACGGATTTCGCGGTTGATGTTCAGACCTGGGGCATTCTGGCTCTGGGGCCGCAAACAATAGATCAATGGTTTGGTAAAGGTGCGGCGTATGCGGCGTGGCAGAAAGTAAAGGCGGAATCGGCCACTCGTGATGCGTCTGGACAGCTGGCAGGCGTGGGATATACCACCGAGACAGGTCGGATCTCGGTTGAATGGACAGCTGGAGCAATAATGGCCGCGCGTCAGCTGGCTGGCTATTATGGACCGGGAAATGCGGAATTGGGTATGCTCTTAACGGCGGATGCAAATGAAATGCGTTCAGGCATGGAGTTGTTGCGCCGTACATTGCCTGCAGGGCGGGCGGCATATTCGTATTCTTCAAAGCGTGGCTGGATCCCATTCGGCTGGAATTCGCATGACCCCAGGGTTATGAGCCTGGCGTCAACCGGATGGATGTTATTTGTAGACCAGGATTTTAATCCGTTCGTAATTAATGGCAGTGCGGCTATGGAGAGTAAGCCTGCCGATTCGCGGTTAGCACAAGTTGTCCGGTGATCTTGAGTATATTTTTGCTTCAGATTGACATTAATGAAGGCGAATGATATCATCTACCCGTTATTTGGAATTTTGATGACGGGATGATCGCTTATCCGTCGGGTTAGGGCTTGGAGACTCGTCAGCGGGAATTATTGTTTGCGGGTAGCGCTAAGTAAGATTAATTTGTATTCATGGGGACACCTAACCGTCCGTCAGGCTATAGGCCTGTCGTGACGGTTAGGTGTCTCCAGAATTTTCGTAGAAAATTCTGGAGAGGTGGCCGAGTGGTTGAAGGCGCACGCCTGGAAAGTGTGTGACTGCAGAAATGTGGTCCCAGGGTTCGAATCCCTGCTTCTCCGTTTTCTATATTACCGTCGTTCAGCGACGGGAGATAATAAGTCCTCTGAATGGCGGTGCTGTTCAGGGGATTTTCTATTTCTGCACGTGTAAAAAAGGGTGCGCCATAATTCTCCGATGATATTCTTAATTCCCGAAAGTGTCCGTATCTTCCAACTGAATCTCGTCGATATGCTTCCGAAATTGCCTCGCGTTTTATTTCTTTATCTCCCAATAACGGCTTAGTAAAGGTCCCCTGTTGTACCAGTATTTGTGATGAGATCGTGGTGTTAGTCTAGTTCTGATTCGCTTATTATACCGTAGTACAATTGTTGTATTCTTGATCTCTCCTAAAATACTCTTATGAAGAATCCTACTGAATTAAAACCCAAGGTTTCCATCATTGGTTGCGGCAATGTGGGCATGCGGTATGCGTATGCCCTAATCATGCAAGGATTGGTAAGAAGCCTCGTTATAACTGATCTGGATAGGAAGCGACTTGATGGCGAAGTGTAGAGCCACACAATAATCTGCTTTGACCCGCCCAGTTTTTTCCACACTATTT
>JADFZK010000038.1 GCA_015232565.1 Candidatus Omnitrophota bacterium | reverse complement strand
TCTGCTCAGAAAACACCATCACCAGGAGTGGCTGTATTTAAAATCCCGCTAACACCCGCCTTCTTCTTTTTAGGTTTTGGCTCAGGAAGCCCGTCAGCAGTGATCCTTGCCAAACGGCTGATCCATTCCCTGTCTTCAAACTTGTCTTCAATAAGAAAACTCAGCTTTGCTCCCGGATAGGCCGGAGCCTCGACAACTTCATCGATAAATTCTTTACCAGCGTTTGTAGGCTTAATAAAGAGCCGGTCATCACAAATGAGCGCAATAACCTTTCCATCGCAATACAGGGCGTATTCTCCGAACATCTTCCGGTACGTGATCGATCCGGCCTCTTTCATCTGATCGGCAATAAACTCTACGAATGACAGATCCGATGCCATGATTATTTCTCCGTCACCCACATCAGCTTCATGTCTTCAGCAGACCGTGGGCTGCCCAACCCAAGATCAATCATTTTGCTGACGCCAGCAAAACGATCCCGCAAATTCTGCGTCTTAAGGCCTGAAACTCTTTTTCTGGTCGGTTTCAGCATAATGCTTTGCCACAGACTTTGAATCTGATCCCGTTATCTTGCGGTTTTTCTTCACTATTGTCTCGACCTTCGAAAGCGTTCCCAAATAGGCTAGTTCAGCCGCACTAATGGCTGTGGACTGATATTTCTTGTATTCAGCCGCAGCCTTTTGCATAGCCAACTCGTGGCTCACAATTCCAGCATCATCCAAAAGTTTGCCATCAAAAGAAAGTATCATTCTGTCCAGTTGAGCGATCCAGTCTTTCATACTCATCGATTCCTGACTCATGGCTTTTACTTCAGCAAGATCAAAATATGCGGAAACAATGTTGTTCAATTTTTTTAGCTCTTTTTCGGAAAGATAATTCTTGGCAATACCGATATCTTTTTTGGTGACTTCTCCACCGGAGAAAGTAAGCATCCCCATGAACGGCCTCCCGGCAGCGGCGCGTTCGACAATCACCTCTGCTGCGGTATGCCCGTGCGCGGCGTAATGCAGTTTGTTTTGGACGATCTTGAAAAACTGAATTGATTCACCCGCATTCGGATCATAATCAACACTGGTCGCATAAAGATCCAGTACCTGACGATACAGCACTTTTTCACTGCTACGGATATCACGGATGCGATCAAGCAGTTCCTTCCAGTAATTGCCGCCCCCAGAATTCTTGAGTCGCTCGTCATCCATGACAAAGCCCTTGCGAATATACTCGTTCAATCGTTTGGTGGCCCATATTCGAAAAGCGGTGGCAATGCGGGATTTTATTCGATACCCAAGGGAAATGATCATGTCGAGATTATAGAAAGGAATTTCCCTTTCTACGTTTCTACCGCCCTCTGTCTGAACCTGTCGGAATTTCCGACAGGTTGCTTCCTCGGTCAATTCACCTTCCTCAAGAATGTGCTTAATGTGTTCAACAACATTGGTGCGCGATGTCTGGTATAAGCTCGCCATTTGCTGCTGATTCAGCCATACATTCTCATCTTCAAGACGAACAGTAATATCAGCTTTTCCGTCTTCGGTTTTGTAAATAAGCATTTTATTCTGCTGTTCATTTTTCATTGTCGGCCACCCTCTAAATCCGGCAAAAAGTTCCCGCACCAAGATCAACCATATTGCTGACGTCAGCAAAATGGTCCTGAATGTTCCGCGCCATCCAGAACTCAACACCATTCTCGACACGCGCCGACCCTTCAAAATCCTTATTCAACTGCACAATGATCTCTTGTTTCATAAAACATTCCTGGTAATTATCATCAGTCGTACCATTGCTTCATTTGGTCACAACTTTCTTACCGCTAGCGGCTTCAAATTCAAGTTGGTTTCATTTTGTAACCAACTGATCGTTATTTGATACATCATCATAATTACGTTAATTTGACAACCTGAATTAATGTCCAACCCCTTCTTCTATAGACATCTTATACCCCTTAAAAGAATCAGTTGGAATTAACGAGGCCTCTGTGCGGACAGTTTTTACTTCAAATAATTCGGTCTTTTCACATTCAACTAATGCTTCACTAAATAAAGCAACATTCTGCCCGGCTGAAGTAGTGAGAGAGCTACAATAACGAACGCCATCAAAACCTTTAGATTTGAAGAATTCAGATACTACCTGCGTTGCAATGTACGCAAAGTCACCATTACCAGGAATCACTGGAATAGAAAATTCCCTTGAAATCTGCCCCCAAATACAATCTTGCAAGTCACTTTCCGTCGCATTCTGATTAAATAAGAAAAGAAGCATGGGCGGAGCTTCGGTCAATGTGAGATCCACAACTTTAATCAAAGACTTTGTCACAAACGTGCCAACAGAAATTTTTTCGCTAATATAAGGCTTTATTTCTGAAATGGCTGTTTCTTTATCTGTAGCAACATACAAACAGCCCATTCCCGCACAGTTAACCCTCCCGTTAAATCTTAAATGTGGTGGAGGTATACCCATGTCGGCAGGATCAAAAGGTCCCGGTAGGCGCACCTGCTTTTTCTTAATATCAACAATATCCACAGGACCTTTTCTAGCCCTATAAAAGCGGGAACCAGTAATAAATGTTTGCTTGCGCTTTAATGCCACATCCTCAAGAGCTGTTAAGAAATAGCCTACCTCATCATGAAAAAAATGGCGATTCGTATTCTTTACGTAGTCTTTAAACTGCTCCCAATCAAAAGAATGAACAAACGTAGCCATGACTTCCTTCTTTAATGCGTGATTTGTTCCAAAATGGAACTAACCACTTATATCAATCATCGTTATGTCTATCTGGACGCCATCCGCCAAGATACTTTTCTGCAAGTACAATAAGACTTTGATCTTCACTCCCTGCAACCCCTTTTAGATCCTGGATTCGCTTGCAAAGAATGTCTTCACTACCAAATAAATTAATTAGCAGATCCCATGGAAGCCGCGGCAATCGTCTAACCGCCCGGTTACCCATTGATTGACTCAACGTTTCACTTCTTGCGGAACGCAAAATCGCAAGGGCAAGACCTATAGAATCTGGAATGACAACTGAAGGTTCTCCTTCTTTTTTAGCGTACAACAATACTTTAAAAAGCTCTCGTTCTTTGATGAGTGTCTGCTCTGAAGCCTGGAGAACTTGAGCCCTCCATTCCTTCTCAAAAATATCTGCTGCGGATTCTGACACCAATTTGTGACCGGCACCCTTCATGTAACCAACTGTAGTGATTAAATCCAATTTAGCATTAAGTGTTGTTAGCTGCGGCAAAATTGTCCGAACAGAAGCCTCGACTACGATGGGATCGTTTAAAGAACGAAGCAACCTATATGTCACCCTACCGACAACCATTTCAAGCCCAAATTCATACATGCCACGTTTTCTTTCTGGCAAATCAGGCCAAAGATTGAGGAGAACAACAACGGCCGGAACAACGTGTTCAGGAGCAAACTTGTCTTCGTAGGCCTCAAGAGAAGAAATTACGTCTTGAATCGTGCTCATATCTAACGAACGAAGAAATTGATCAAACCCTACCTGATCCCCAATCAGATTCCAAGCTTTTTCTGCGTTTAAAAAAGTCTCGAACCCGTTGCCTATGACTCCTTCGAAATATAATCGCAACACGTCTTCGTGCGCAACTCTCCGGTCTCGAAGCCAATTTTTCTTCCACTCTGAACCATAATGATTATTTTCAATATGTCTACGAGCGGCGGGAAAAAGACGTTTGATCATGGCAACTAAGGCATTCCTTTGATCACTGCTAACTTTTAACATGCTCTCGACCCGATCTTTAAGCTCAGCGTCTGCATGACTAGAGCCAAAGCCATCCGACGTTGCCGTCAATGCCCTTACAGATTGCTGCATATAAATGAATACGTCGGGAAGGAATATGCGCACCGCTTCAAGTGCCAAAACATCTACTAGCGCAATCTGTCCTTCCAAATGTTTGACCGTGCCACGCAACCCTGCAGTATAACGGCGGACATCCCTCATATTGCGGATGAGTGGGCGTATAACTTCAATAAATACGTCTGAGAAAATGGCCTCATCGAAATGCCCTGTCTTTTCAATTCCCTCAAGCGTCTTATCTATCGATTCAAGGATCTGTTTATTTAACACATCATCGGGAACAACTGGAAGATCGACAGCGAGCTGCAATATCTTCTCAACGTAACTCCGACCTGGAATTCCTTGCTCTTCAAGAGCTTGCTCAACGCGTTTGCGGTCAAATGCAACTATATAAATGAGATTTCTAAAATTAGCCGTTAAACGAACAAGTCGAAAAATGTGTCGAATTTCTTCAGTCGTTAATCGGTCGATGTCATCTAGAACTATTACAATCGGCTTTTTAAGAAGCCCCAACGCCTTTTGTACTTTTTCTCGCAGAGAGGGAACTCCCTGCCGCCTTCGATTCAGAAACTTATTCACAAGTTGCCCAGCAGCGCGCCCGCCCTGTATCCAGCGGCCCAAGTACGGTAATGAATCCAATCCTGAAAAGATTTCGCCGTAATCCTCAAATTCCTTCGCTATCTCAGCGAGTTCAGGCCGAACCTTCAATTGCGCGGAAATTTCAATGAAAAACGAATCAACAAGCTGCTCAGCGCCACTGAACATCCATGGATTAAAGTCAACCACCAACGCTCCTGACTTTTCCAAGGATGTACGAGCAAGATTGATAAACGATGTTTTACCAGAGCCCCAAGGCCCTAAAACCCCTACTACAACGCCTTCGTCTACATCCAGTGAAAGAACCTGTTCAGCAAACGACTTGGCAACCCTTGCCCTTCCAAGGGCATCATCTGCCTCAGTCTTAATGGGGTTATCTGTGGGAATACGAACTCCAGGATTCTTAGTCAAACCCACTACCTGAGTTCCCGTCTTCCCTGTAAGTTTCTTTTTTTTGCAAAGAATACGTTCAAAAAGATGCACTTTAACTCCTCCATACAACGAAGCTATTCTGCCTGAAGCCTAATTTAGTGTCGCCATAAATATTAGGCTTTTATTGACGCCATAATGAAATCCCTATCCCACCAACGCTTGCACAACCTAGGAGCATTTCGAAATATCCCCGTCTTTTTTTCAATTTCAGGAGATTTTGCGTAATAATCTGACTGCAGCCTGCGAAAAGCCACTATCCCTTTCATATTTACACTCTCCCAAACCTCCGCTCGCGCAATATCAGCTGCCGGGACATCAAATCCCATGTTTCTTAAAGAATATCTAAATTGCTGATTATTCAGCAAACATGGATGGGCCGGATCATTATTCAACCCGACAAAATTCCATCCTTGCAACCAGTAAGGGAACGATTGATCAAGGCCTACATAAAACTGAATAAAAATATTTTGTAACGAATCCAAGAACTGATCTGGAGACACATCATCAAGTTCTTTATAAAGAGAATGGTCATCACGTTTTCGATGAACCAAATTATGACGAAAATCCCAAAACTCTAATACCGTCTTAATACTCTGCGGCTCTAATCTTATCCCACATATCTTTTCTGGCCACGTCTCAATCTTATCCCGTAGGACCATCCTTCTTTGCATCTTCATCTTTTCATCTTCAGACATAGAAGTCTTCTTGGCATAACTTCTAAAATTTTCGTTCAAGAAACATTCAAGAGAACATCCCCCGAACAAAAAACACGCCGTAAGATGATGATAACGATCAATGCTATTTGAAGCATTATTCGCTAGAAATATTTCCCGGAACATCGAAGAATAAGTGAGCCAAACATCATTTACATTCCATCGCCAAACCTTCTCGGCATCCATAATTACACCAAACCTACAAATTCAGCTACAACCCGAAAATCATCTCCACCGACATTCTCGATAATAATGTCTGGGAACGTCTTGTTGTCCGGTGACAGTGTGATCTTTTTATGCTTCCACTGGCCATTGCCAAGATCTTCTTTATCGCTGTGGTATCGCTTAATCGTGAAAGCAAGACCGGTTTCCGGATCCTTGACCTGACGGGACTCAACCAGAACAATTAATCCATTGCGTGAACCCCCACGCTCAGAGCGGAACAAACACCAACTACCGTCCGCAATCGTTGGCTCCATGGACTTGCCAACCACCTGCGCAATAAACGTATCTTTGCTGAGCTTCTGCCCCTTCATTGGCTTCCAACCAAGAACCTTCGGCGTTGTTTGATCCTTGAAGGCCGTTGCCACAGCTTGAAGATCATAAACCGGCAAATACCCCGCATCGACGCTACCTTCCGGAATAACATCCTTGAAGAACAACGGCTTTTCATCATCCGATTCTTTCAACCGACCATAAACCCGCTTCAAAAGATAATCTTTCACCACCGAAGCAAATGCCTTGTCATCAGTGATCTTGTTAAAGATGTCCTGATTTTGCTCCATGCGCTCGACCAACTTATCCATAAAGGCATCTTCAAAGCCGTACTTAAAGTTATCGATATTGTTGCTCCGCGCCTGAAGACCCAGCTTCTCATCAAGAACCATTTCAGCCTCGATCTGGTCGAAGAACAACTTGTCTGCTTCAGTAAAGTCGGTTCCAAAGCGATCATTCAAAAGATTGATGATCTCGGAAAGGTGGGCATACTCGTCCTTGTCCTTCTTGGTTCCAGCCTCAGACATCGGCTTAATTGCCGCGCCCGAATCCTGTTCCAAGGCGATCTGACCTTCAGAGATCTTCTGCAACCGGTAATACTCCAAAGAAACATCATCACCCAAATCATACCGGGGTCCGCGGTTTGGCGGCGGCAGCTTCTTCAAAAGGAATCGACTGTAAGCATAAAATTTCTCAAGCTCAATATCCTGAAACGGCATGATCTGCGCCAGAAAGGCGTAAAGCCTGACAAACACGCCCAGCGTATTCACAAAGTCATCTTTTTGCTCATCCTTTTCAATAGCATCAAAGCGAATGACTGCGACATCGATCAAGGCATTTAACTGACCGTGTTCCCGCTTATTGTGCAAATCCTTGTTCTTGAAGAACACGTCACAAAAAGCATCCACATCAGGCAAAAGTATCACCTTAAACGAATCCAGCTTGGTCTTGAGATCATAAAGCTTGTTGGGATCTGTCACTTCTGTCAGCTGCGTCTGCTCATAATACGGCTGGAACGCCGCAAGAATATCTTCCCGCTTATTAACAAAGTCCAAAATAAAGGTGTCTTCTTTGCCCGGGCAAGTCCGATTCAGACGACTTAAGGTCTGAACAGCCTTGACCCCATCCAAGCGCTTATCAACATACATGGAATGAAGAAGCGGTTCATCGTAGCCGGTCTGGTATTTCTCAGCGACCAGCAAAATCTGATACTCAGCCCCTGCAAACCTCTCAGGCAGTTCTTTTTCTCCAAAGCCATTCATGCCGGGTTCTGTATACTCAGGAGGGATCCCATCTAAAAGAACTGTTCCAGAAAATGCCACCAGCGCCTTGATATCGCTATAGCCCTTCTCCTTCAGATACCGATCAAACTCCTGCTTATACCGAACAACATGCTCGCGCGAAGCCGTAACAACCATAGCCTTTGCCTTGCCACCGATCTTCTTCATCGTGACCTGACGGAAATGCTCGATAATAACCTCAGTCTTCTGCGCTAAAACATACGGATGAATCGTAGCAAAGCGCGCAATCGCAGACGCCGCCTTCTTTTTATTCAACTCCGGATCGTCCTCGATCTTCTTGTTCAACTGGTAATAAGATTGATACGTCGAGTAGTTGAGAAGAACATCGTATATAAATCCCTCTTCAATAGCCTGACGCATGGAATACAAATGAAACGGCTCCGGCTTACCATCTGTCCCCCGCTGACCGAACGCTTCCAATGTCCTGGCCTTTGGCGTGGCAGTAAACGCAAAGAAGCTCAAGTTCTTCTGAGGTCCGCGGGCTTTCATCATTTCCCGGAGACCATCCTCAACCTCTCCATCATCCGGGATCATAAGCGCCCGCTTAAGATCGCCCGCCATTTCGCCGCCCTGCGAACTATGTGCCTCATCTACGATAACCGCATAACTCCTTGCTGGCATTCCTTTGACCTTATCCAACACAAAGCTAAATTTCTGCAATGTCGTAATAATGATATTAGTACCGTCAACAAGAGCCCGAGCCAACTGGTTAGAGTCTTCGTCGATCTTCTCAACAACACCGGTCTTGTGTTCAAACTGATAAATTGTTTCCTGCAACTGCTGGTCAAGAACAAGCCGATCCGTAATAACAATGACCCCGTCAAAGATCCGCTTATCTGAGGCGTCATGGATCCCCGCCAAACGATAAGCCAGCCAGGCGATCGAATTGCTCTTGCCACTTCCGGCGCTATGCTGAATAAGATAGTTCTTCCCGGATCCGCTCTTAAGGGCATCCTCAGAAAGTTTCCGAACCGCATCAAGTTGATGATAACGCGGGAAGATCATGGATTCTTTACGAATGGTCCGCCCTTCCATACGAATTTCTTTGGTCTCAAGGTGCGCAAACCGACCCAGGATATCCATCCAGCTATCTTTAACAAGAACCTCTTCCCAAAGGTAGTATGTCTTGTGCCCCCCATTAGAATTAACCGGATTCCCTTTGCCCTTGTTACATCCTTTGTTAAAGGGCAAATAGCGCGTCTTTGACCCTTGCAAGCGCGTGGTCATAAAGACCTCATCCGTATCCACGGCAAAATGGACCAGCGCGCGCTTCTTAAACTGAAACAGAAGATCTTTCTCGTCTCGATCGTACTTGTACTGACGCTTGGCGTTATCGACGTTCTGACCGGTAAACTGATTCTTAAGCTCGAGTGTGGCCACTGGAAGACCATTGACCGCAAGCACGATATCAACAGAGCGTTCATCGTTAACACAAAAACGAACCTGCCGAGTAACGGTCAGGATATTCTGATCGTATAATTTCTGGGTAACCGGGTTCAACCCGCTAACCGGCTTGAAATAAGCAAGGGCAAATTTCTTGCCATAATCTGTAATGCCATATCGCAGGCAATCCAACATTCCGCGCACTTCAAGTTCCTGGTTGAGACGATAAAGAAACTTCTTCTCAACATCTGCTCCATGGATCCCCGCCAACGCGTCCCAAATGTCCTTTTGAGTGGTCTTAATGAAACGAAACAAGACATCCCGATCAATGGCAAGCACACGGTCAAACTTCGCCGGATCACCCTTTTCATATCTGCCGTGATCGATCAGGCTTTGCTCGATGGCTTCTTCAAAGGCACGTTCATTCGTTATTGATGGCATGTATGTATCCCATTAAGATTGAACCTTAAATTCTTCCCAGTACTTGACCCGCGCCCGCATCAGTTCAATAACAGCATTCACCAAATCTGATATCTTTTGCGAATTGGCGGTCGCATTTTCCCAGTATTGCTTGTCATGCCCACCTTGGTCGGGGCCATCCACATATTCAAAGGCTTCATCCCGGGTAATCTTTATCAATTCACGCAATTTGGCATAAATATCATCCGGGTAAAATGGTCTATTACACTCATAAAGCTTGTAAAATGCAACGGCGGCGGCATGGTATTCCTTATACCGTCTTTCTTTTCGTGCTTCCTTCGTTTCTTTGGGGTCATAAGAATCTATGATGGGACGAAGGGAAAACGCGGCATCCCGCAAATCGATCAACTTCTCTGACAGTGCCTTCAAAAGTTCAAACTCATTCTGATAACGAACTTGATGAACATAAAGTTTTGCGCCGACTGATGCCTTGACCAACTCCACCTGCTTGGTTATATCCGCGACATCTTCTTTAGTGGCTAAATTCTCCGCTTTCTTTTGAAGATAGATTCGAAAAAAGAGGCCAAGACCGACAACACTCAGAAAAGTCAGGGCTGACAGTATGTTTCCTATGCTCATCAATTTCCCCTCACATCAATTTTACCCGTAACCGCCTCGGAAATCAGAGTGGTACGGTATTCTTTCAATAAATCAACAAGCCGCTGCTCTCGGAGAATTTGAGCATCAATGCTTTTGGTCTTTACATCCAAATAATCAGCAATGGCCTCCCATTCTCCGTTAGGCGGCAGAGCAAAAACAATACTATTCAGATTTTCTGTCGTTAATTGATTTATCGTTGATGTTAAAAAACTCCCAATGTGAAAGCTAAAGATTGTTGACTTGAACACATAAAGAATAAACCGATTGGACCCGCCTCTGAAGACAGTCATAAAAGCCCCAAAACTGCCTCCTTCCTGTCCCTTATTTATTTGAGCACACTTACCAATCAACGCTCTGCTGCCATTCCTGGAGCAAAGAAGAATGTCCCCTGCTTTAACCATCAACTCATTATCAATCGCCCTATTCACATACACATTATCATCTAATGTTATTTGCCCATCCTGCACATTTGAAGAGCGGAGCACAAGCGTACCTGACGGAGCGACATCTCCAGGATCATATGTCAATCCAATAATGGCCCGTCCCACATACTTCAATCGTTTTATGACCCAATGTTCAGGAATTTCCCCCAGCCACTCAATGCCGGAATCTTTCATCTCAACATTTGGATCAAGGCCTTTAGTCACGGCTTGATTGATAACCGCAGCGCGCTCCTCTTTCAGAAGTTCAATTATCCGCCCCTTCTTAGCAATAAGGTCGTCAATCTGCTTCGCCTTAGCGTCAAGAAAGCCAGCAATCATGTCTATTTCATCACTGGGAGGGACAAGAATCTTGTACTTAATAAGATCCTCAAATCTCAATGATGGCTGCATAATCAAAGAGATCATTCCTTTTTCGTAATCAAAAAGCCTATCAATAAAATACTTACAATATCGTACGTTAATCCTTTTTCTCGGTATGAATACCGCACAATTCTGCGAAAGAGAAAATCTTCCAGAAATCATACGCGTTGTCATCGCCTTGGCGCCAACAGTTGTTGAAAACAAAACCTCGCCGGTATCATAATCAAAGGAAGCAATTCTTCCCATCACGCCTTCATCTTCAGTTTGTCCGCTATAAACAGGATGCTCACCGGGATTGGCTCCAACATATTCATTAGTGTACATCTGTGCATTCTTGCCTTTTTCAAAAGCAAAGTAATGCTTCAATTTCCTAATATCCCATCCCTCGGGAATTTTGCCGGCCCATTCGATCCCTGAATCTTTATATGCTGAGTAACTTTTCATATTTCCTAAGGATTATCCAATATAGTTCAAATAATTTTTTACCTGCCTTAAGCGATTTTGGAGCTCTGCTACCTCTGCCAGCTTTACAAATCCTTTCAAGAACGGAAAGAACTTCTTGTCGTCGCAATAAGCGTTAAAAATAATTTCATTGCGAATAGTCGCCTGCGGCTGCATTGCATCTCTTGTTTTTCGCTGATTAAAAGGCGAGGTTTGGATCTGGTTGGTCATTTGCAAATGATCCCTCAAGAAATTGAAGTCAGTCTCATCTTTCAAAGAGGCATATACAGTCGGAAAGTATTCCGCTAAAAGTAGTAAAAAAACCAATACAGAAACATCAGCCGGGTTCTTTTCAGCGTCAAACAAGCAAGCCGTCTCAAGTAATATCAATTTATTTACAATTCTTTCAATTCGCCGAGGATTCCCTAACAAATCCCCTTCAAAAATACTATCAACACCAGCCAATTCTTTATAGACCGCATCTCGTGTATCGCCAGCTGAAGAGTCATTCTTATACAACTTCCCCCACTCATATCGTTTCATAAAGTGGTATCTTCCAGCGCTGCCTGAACCTTTACTATTCTGCTGCGGAAGCGGCATCTTTAGTGGCACCTGAACAATCTTTTCTAAATAATGCGCGCCATCAAAATCCTGAAAACGATGCTTAACAGCGTTAATTACATTATCTTTATCCATTGCCAACACATAAACACAGGGCACATCGCTGATGGAAAGAAAACTGGAAATATCCTCAAGAAGGTTAACAACGATATCAGGTAAGCAACGATCAAGATTATCCACAAAGACAACCAGCTTCTCTTTCCCGGTCTTTTTCAGAAGATTGGCTATAAATTCTTTGTACTCCTTTTCAATCTTGGACACCTGATCGTCGTATTTCTTATAGTGCTTATACCCGTCTTCATATATTTCCAAGGTCGATCTGATATCACCAATCTCAATTCCCGTCTTATGCTTCAGAAAACCCGCCAAAGTGGCAAAGGCGACGCTGGTTACTACTTTCTGAACAGAATCTTTCGAATCTTCAAACCTGGATAAATGTTCTCGCTGAAGCGCGCAAAGAAGGGGCAGGATCAAGTTCTTCTCGTGCCGATACTTCCACGCGTCAAACACCAGTGTTAAATAGTTATCTTTCTGCAACTGTTCAACTATACCGCGAATCATGGTTGATTTGCCGCTACCCCACGATCCGTATAAACCTACCGTCAAAGGTGGCGTAACAGCCTTTATAACCCCGATGAACACACCCCTCGCTGTATTGAACCCCAATGTATCAAAATCACCGTACGACTTATCTTTTGGAAGTAAATGCTCACAAATCCTATAAGTATCAGGCATGAAGCCCTCCCAAGATGACACTCATTAGCCCCTCAGTTTCTTTCTCCAGTGCCAGAATATCCTTGCGAATCTCATCAAGGCTACGAAGAGGCGTGTACTTATAAAATTCTTTGGTGAAATTGATCTCATAACCCACCTTGTCCTTGCTCCGATCCATCCAAGCATCGGGCACATGAGGAACAACTTCACGCTTGAAATAATCATCGACGCTCTCTGAAAGCGGCACATTCTCAGCATCGCGTAACTCGGCATCAGGCTCAGGATCCCCCGCCTTGTTTTTGCATATGTCAGCAGTCTCATCCCGCTCCGAAAGGGCTTCAAACACCGCCTTTATGACCGGGGTCTTGATCTTAAGCCCGGCCTTATCAATCGCCACATCCACGACCGCTATAAACTTTTCCCGATTCTTGTAAACTTTGGAACCATCCAGCCCCGTAAGCATTTTCTTAATAGCCTTCTGCGCGGCTTCGCCTTCTTCAATCTCTTGAACGCCGTCCTTGCCCTTCTTCTTAGACCTGGCGAGATTAACAAATCCCGACTGTAAGTCGAGCCGGGCGATCCTTTCAGGGGAAGCCTGAAAATTTAACCGCAAAGGCCGTTCCACGATAACCCGGGTGTAGCCAAAGTATTCATTCGGGAAGATCTTGCAGCATTCGCCATTCCTAAGTGCCCCATATATCTTTGTAATCTCCGCAATATGCTCTTCGCTGATCTCGTTACGCTTATTGCCAAGACTGCGAGCCATCTTCTTGAAGAACCCGATAGCGCTAATAAGTTGAATCTTACCCTTACGATCTTTTGCCTTACGGTTAGTCACGATCCAGACGTAAGTCGAGATACCGGTGTTGTAGAAAAGTTGATCCGGCATGGCAACGATCGCTTCCAGCATGTCATTTTCAATGATCCACTTGCGGATCTCACTCTCACCGCTACCAGCGCCACCTGAGAACAATGGCGATCCATTGAAGACGATTGCCAGCCGGGCCCCGCCATTCTCCGATCGCATCTTGGAGATCATGTGCTGAAGAAACAAGAACGATCCGTCACTGATACGCGGCAGTCCGGCACCAAAGCGCCCAGCCGCGCCAAGTTTTTCGTGCTCCTTGACGATCTCATCTTCGATCTTCTTCCATTCGACGCCAAAAGGCGGATTGGAAAGCATGTAATCGAACTTCTCATCTTTCAGTCCGTCTTGAGTAAACGAATTGCCAAACTTAACATGATCTGTGTTCTGCCCTTTAATGAGCATGTCCGAATTGCAAATAGCGTATGATTCCGGGTTCAGCTCCTGACCAAACACCCGAAGATCGGCATCAGGATTCAGTTCCCGCAAATACTCCTCCGCTATCGACAACATACCGCCCGTTCCACAGGCCGGATCATAAAGCGTCTTGACGATTCCCTTCCGGGTCAGAACATCCTTATCATTCAAGAAGAGAATGTTAACCATAAGGCGAATGACTTCGCGCGGCGTAAAGTGCTCCCCCGCAGTTTCATTGGAAAGGTCAGCAAACTTACGGATCAACTCCTCAAAGATATAGCCCATCTCAATGT
The DNA here is from genome assembly GCA_015232565.1 of Candidatus Omnitrophota bacterium. Taxonomy (GTDB): domain Bacteria; phylum Omnitrophota; class Gorgyraeia; order Zapsychrales; family Fredricksoniimonadaceae. Next base: position 6,552 of record JADFZK010000038.1, on the reverse strand, counting down.
TGCGAACTACTTGCGGATGAAGGTCAACCTCGGCGAACCGCTTAATGATCAGGAAGAGAAGATTGGCTTTATCAAGACGCTCGATGTGATCTTCAAAATTAAAGTGCTCGAGAATATCCCGGGCATTCTTGGAGAAACCAGTTATGTAGTTACGAAGATTGGCGGCGACATCGCTCGGATCAGCAACAAGCTTCGGGAAGTCAAACTTGCTCTTGTTATAGAACGACAGCTTAGCCTTACGAATAAGAATTGTCTCGATCGCGTCAGGTGAAAGCCCTTTGGTCTGAGGAAGGTAATCCAAAACAACCTGTTTGGACGGCTCCAATACACAATCCAACCGGCGAAGAACAGTCAGCGGCAAGATCACCTTGCCATATTCAGACTGCTTGTAATCACCCCGGAGCAGGTCTGCGATGCTCCAAATAAAACTAGCCCGTTCCTTAAAATTACTCATAAAAAGGCATCCTTTGTTATAACAAAAAAACCGGGCACGACGTCCCGGCTTTAAGATTTCTACCAAAAATAATACAGAAACTCACCCATTCGTTTATCCCTAATTCATATATAAAAAGTAATCTGCGATTATAGCACAGGCCTTATTCCCAAACAAACACAACCTTCGACACAAAATAGAGTTACGAAGTCATTCTAAGAATATTTATCTGCGGTAGACCCTGGAGCCTCCGCGCATCGAAGCAATCTCTTCATCAATCCGCCTGATCTGCCCCTGTAAGCGTCTTTTCTCAATTTTAAGCATCACCAGGCGGTCACCAGAGAGAGCATCGGCACTCTTGTAAGGTCTTGATCGCTAACGCACGGCAGGCTCATCGTATAATTACGTTGCTTGATAATAAGCGTCGCGCCCTGCGTAAAGACCTCAACATTATCGATCTTGGAATACATCCGCAGCGCTTTTTGAGCATTCACGGCCTCAACCAGCACCTCTCCCTGCTCAACGATCTTTGCCGGAAGATCTAAAGACTTGGGATCACACTGGAAGAATGCCCGGCCATACTCGTTCGTGGAAATCCGCAGCATTCTGCCCTTCATGTCACGCCAAAGACTAAGCAGTTTATCGACACGGTCAAGGAATAGATCGGGCTCAAGGATGATGTGCATACCAAAAAGTATATCTGCCAGGTGCGACAACGTAATGTCGCACAAAGAAACAGGGCACACGAAGCCCCCCAGCCCCATGTGCCCCGGATACTTAGAACAACAGCTTTATTAGAACTTAAACGTTGCCCGGGCCGAAAGTGCCGTCTCATCAATAAAACGGCCTTCAAAGTTGATAATCACGCTCTTTCCCCAGTTGATATCGGTCCCCAGGAAGACGCCGGCATTATTCTCTGAGCTAAACTTCGTCTTCTCGCCATCGACGTTTGACCGCAGACTGACCTGCGAATACTTCACGCCCGCATACGGCGTAAACGCGCCCATCTCTTTTGCAATATAGGGCGCCGCCTGCCACTCATACATCCGGCCTTTACCGTTCTCGGAATAACTGCCACTTCCAACAATGTCACCGCTTAAAGTGTAGTCGATAGTATTCTTAAACTTGTTTTCCTGTCCTAAAAAGAGCAGGTCCATCCCCGCAATCAAGCCATTTGAAAAAGGCTCGGTATATTTCAGCCCCAGAGCATATGCCAATCCTTGTTTAAGCTCCTCTTTCCATGTTGCATCCAACCTTTGTGACACCGTCACAGGACCGTAATTCACACCATTAACTTTAACATTGGTTGCTGTACCCGTAAAAGTAGCTGTACCCGATCCGCCTTTAAGATCCCCACCAGAAACGCCCAATCGGGCGTATATATCGAGTTTATCCAATAACCCATATGTAAATCCCGCCCCGCTGATATAAACCTTATCCAAGTCCGGCTGGTCAGTAGAACTGATGCCATAGGTGGCGCTGAGATTTGTAATTGTCGCTACTGCAACTCCATTAGAATTGAGTAAATTGTAACTCCCGGACAGAGTCCCGCTCTCTGACTGTGTCTTTGCCTTCATTTCCCGATCCAAAACTACATCATTAAACTGATCAACTGCGAACTTACCCTGCCCTAACGTCTTAACCCTGCCGATCGACGCCGCCGACGCTGTTGTGGCCGTAAACACCAGCGCCACCAATCCCAACAATAATTTTCTGCCCATACTCGTTCCCCTTTTCTGAAATTGATTTCTCTTGAAAGCATCTCCCTTGTGCTTTCTTTGACAACTATCATATGGATGGGGACGACAGCGTAGTGTCAGGGGGAAAATAAAAAATCCAGCCTTTGCTGAAGACTCAGCCCGCTCTAATTGCGGGCAGTATCAGCTAGTCGCTGGATTTTGCCGAATACCTATTTCTGCCTATATCTGCTTACGCCCGGTCTTCTTGGCTATGCCGTATAAGTCCGCTTTCCGATGACTTCCCTGAAAGCCAAACTTCTTCAGACTCTGACGTATATTCTCCCGCTCATGCGGAGTGGCAATACCCTTTGGGTTCGCTTTTGGAGACTTAGATATCTTGTCTGGCATAGGGTTTATTATACCTCATTGCACCTGATTCTTTAGCCATCAGAACCGCCTTGCTAGCTTGCAAAACCTATGGTTATATCTCACATGAGGAGGATACTACGATGAACACAATGCCGTTACACCCGGTTCGAACGCATTGAAATAGAGATATACGTATAGGTATTGACTGACAGAGTGGCAATGATGAGTATCTCTGTTCCAAGACCCGTGCAAGGTCTCTAACGCCGCGCTCCATTGAGTCAATGCTGCGTGCTGCTCCCCCGCTCGGTCGCCGGGTCTGCTTCTGGCGGAGGCTGCGCCTCAAGAGTAAACTTTGCGAGCTTTGACACTGCTAAATTGCGCGGTTGCGCTGTGCACTCCCCCGCTCGGTCGGCCGCCTTCGCTCTGGCTCGGCGAGCGACCGATTGCATGTTGCTCCCCGCGCTCGGTCGCCGGGTCTGCTTCTGGCAGACCCGGCTCCCCAAGGGGGAACCTATGGTTCCCCCTATGGCGGCCCCGCTAGCGTTTAAACAAAGGCGGGGCCTGTTACCCCCTCCTACCGTGTAGACTAGTGCTAAGGGAAAAACTTAGAAAGTTTTTCCCTTAGACCCTTTTCAACTCGCGGGGGAGGCCAAAGGAAAAGCCGTCAGATTTTCTGACGGCCTTTTTGAGATACCCTCCGTATGTTCGTCGCGGAGCCAAATGTATCTCTGAAAAAACAACCATATTATAGGGAATAATGCGGACATTTAGGCTCTTAAAATGTCCTTTTTGTCCCTTCTCCAGACGGACATTATGACGTAACCGTTTGACACGTCAAAGGTATCAAAATGTCCACCCCTGCCCTATAGACATTGCTACTTATATGCTTATAAATCAAAGATAGCCCGCCGCATGGGCCCTGTCGCGCCGCGCTTTATATAACTCTTCAAGGTCGGGGTGCCTGGTGTCTGCCGGGGCTATCTCTATTCCATTCAACTCGGGGCATGTAAGTAAAACATCTCTCATCTGCTTAATTGCGTAATAACCAGGGTTCTTTTCAGACAACATCGGACTCCTGCGAGCCTCAAGCCCTACCAATACCTCATCAGCCTCGCGCGGATCATCAAAATCATAATCCGTTGTGAATTGAGCCTCCTTGACCCGTTGATTAATGAACCCCTGAACGCGTCGATCCTGAGCTAACCCGATCTGCACATCCTCCAGTCGACTATTGAACAATTTGATAACCGGTGCAGGATAATGCTCATCAAAGAGGGCTCTCCCCAGTCCTTTGCGAAAGAGGCCCTTAATGTCATTTAGTTGCGCTCGGTTCCTGTCGTAGGTATAAAAGCAGAACTTCGTCTTTGCATGCATAAAGATCGCACACTTCCGACGAGGATAGAGCGTAAAAATATGGGCGTACCACTCATCTAAAGGATGGTTAACCGACGGTTGAGTTTTTATGTCGGATTTCTTAAGGCGAAGCTCGGTGAGGAATTTCTGCGTGCAGCGGAGGATCATATGTTTACTGGATAAAAGTTGACAATGTCGGCCCAGGGTATATACTTTAAACAGATTAAGGGACTGGGGTTTCCCGGTCGGCAAATGGCTCTGGTGCAAACCGGAGCCTTTTGTTTTTTATGGGAAAACCTTAAGCCCATACACCTGCCCCTTACCGCGGTAAAACTTTCCTTTCAAGATCTCATAAGCCAAGTTCTCAGCCTGTGGATTTAAAACGTGTCTTGCGATCGGATACGCAACCAAATCGGCTAATTGCATACCGACAATATTCATATTTTTGGGCACAAACCTAAGCTTGAACTCAACTTTCTTAAAACGCTCGGACGATATGTATTCCGTCCCCTGACTAACAGTCTTCAGAAAACACAGCATCAGCTCATCATCTTCCCGCCGGCCACGACTTTCAGCAAGAATATGAACCTTCTTCTGTCCCTTATCCTCTAACAAAGGCAACAATCGCTCCAAAGTAAATACCAGGGCCAGGTCATACGGGTTCTTAGCATCAAGCCCATAACGATCTTTATGGTCCTGTTTACGGATCACGGATGCGATCAGCGTATAATCAAAACCACCCATGATCTTATTGATCCGAGTATAGAATTCTTGGCGCTTCTGAGCGTTGGTCAAAATTCGAAAGTCGCCAAGAGTCTTTCTGATCTCTCTTGAATGAAGAATAACAGCTTCGTGACCGAAGAAATCTGTCTTAAGGCGGGAGACTTCAGGAACAATCTTTTCGTTATAAGTCACATCGTCACAAATAAACATCGCCAAAGCGAATAAGGGGAAATCCTTATCTACAGCTTCCAGTGTGTGATCGCCAGACTCGTCGAGGTAGACTAATAAAGGCATGTTGACAATATACACCAGCAAAATGAAGATGTCATAAAAAAACCGAACTCACTGGAGTTCGGGGCCGGCTAGATACATGATCCTGCCGGGATAATGACCAATGGATAAAATAATAACCTGCCCAAAATGCGCTTAAGCCCAAAAGCCAAGAGGCGTGGCAGGTATGTTGAACACAATATACTCTTAGCTAAGAAACAATTCAAGAAGATCCGCGCTACTATGCTTATAAATCAAACTTTTTGCCCGAAGATCAGGCCGGTCGACATAGCCACTATCTTCACAGAGTCCGCTGCCTTTAGAGTGCCCTTCGCGCAATAATATGTCTTTCCTTCTCTAACCCAAGAAAGAATTTTCTTCCTACTGTAAGTATATATACGGAACTCTATTGGCAAATGGCTCGCTTCTTTCAAACGACTCTCGGGGCCAATTACCACAAACAGCAGATCGTATTTCTCCGGATTCCCAACATCAATATTGTTTCGTGTCGGAGAATTATGGAACTTAACCTGAACCGTTTTATCCCCCAATACCGCATCGTGCCCCGGCTCACGCAAATGCGGGGTAAGCTCAAACCCTGCGAACGCCTGAGAACACAGAAACTCACCGATATCTCCGAGATAGCGAGATGATCGGGAAACTCCCGTCTTTTGCAGTTCTGCGACGGCCTGAAAAAAACTAATTATCGCTCGGTCCTGATCTTTATTCACCATCACGTCCTGTAAATGATTTATTAGGGATTATACCACCTAGAGGGAAAACTCTTCATTAAAGCGATCAAGAACTGCCAACAGATCCGGCGTCAGTCGTTCTTTCGAGCGCCTCAGGATTTCACCAGGGATTGTTTTATAAAACGCCTGTGCAATCCCACCCACAATCGCCCCCTGAGTATCCATGTCTCCGCCAACAGCAATCGCTTTACGAATAGCATCCTCGTAGCTGATCGACTCAAAAAATGCCACAAAGCATACTGGCATCGTCCCCTGGCAAGTCTCGCTCATTCGATGGCTCTGGCGCATTTCTCGTAATGTCATAGTGAGGTCGTACTGGAAGCGTCCCACAATTTCTTTCCTAATGACGTCTTTGCCAACGCCCTGACGCGCTAGCCATATAGCTAAAGCTGTGGATTGAGCTCCCTTTATCCCTTCCGGATGATTATGGGTACACTCCGCGCTGCGCTTGGCCTCTTCCAGCACCTCTTTCTCAGTATTAAAAGCAAAGCCCACAGGACTTACCCGCATGGCAGAACCATTGCCAAAGCTGTTATATGGACCTGCCTTCTCACCAAGGACCCAACGGTAGAACATGCCACCATACCCAGCATCAGGATAAGCCTGGCCCCATTTACGCATAGAGTCGGCATAGTCACCGCCATTCAAGATGGCCTCTGCAATAGCAACCGTCATGACCGTATCATCCGTAAATACGGCATCCAGGTCAAAGAATGGAAAGTCTTCATCACGACTTCCGCTAAATTCATAAACAGATCCGATGATATCACCAGCTATTGCTCCGATCATAAATTACTCCGTCTTAAGGGTCGCTGCAGTTTTAGATAAACGCCCGGCAATAAGTCCCAGTTTTGTTCTATACGCCTCCCTAACGTGATATCGTTCAAAAAGCTCATCAGCAAGTATGACGGGATTACGCTGCGTATTCCGGTCAACTTCGCTCACCCATTCCGATGAACCTCGCTCACCCATT
>JADFZK010000037.1:12566-21004 GCA_015232565.1 Candidatus Omnitrophota bacterium | reverse complement strand
CGACGACAAAGCTTTTCAAAGAACGGAATTCTCAAAAAGTGACGAAGTCAGGAGAAAATTAATCGGTATCAGAAATGGCGGAGGTGTTTTTTATTTATTAGGAAAAATAGATGGTGCTCCGGAAAACGTCCTTGTTTTCCGGAGCTCGGTGGTCGAATTAGAAAATTAACCAGCACCAGAAATGGCGAAGGTGTCTTTCTTTTTAGTGCGCCCGGCAGGGCGCGTTCACTCGATAGTGAGACTTGAGTTAGGGGCTAAGAGATAAGCATAATGGCCTCAGAAAACTGGACCATAAAATCTGTTGAGTTAGATGTATTATAATTAATCAACCAGGGCTGCCAGTTCACCTCCGAAAAGTTTACAGAAGTCTTGCTCAATAACTAAATTGCAAACTAAATCGCAATCAGTATGGACGGTCGTGGCCAGGCGTTGGATAATATCTTTGTCGAACTGCTCTGTTGAGCTGATTGTTATGGCAATAATTTTTACTAAGGAGGCGAGCAATGCGTAAAAAGGTGTTGATTCTTGTTATGATCACAATGGCAGGGATTTTTCTTTCTGATGTGATAGCGCATAAGCGTTCAACTGAGTATGCCTCCACGTATGATAAGACTATGTATCGAGACATTCAGAATTTTACCCAGGAATTAACGCAAGCAGGGATTCCGCAGGCCCAAATAAAGAGCTATAGTTCAGTTATGCTGGCAATGAATCGGAACACTTTAAGCTTTGTTAGTAGCGAAGCGTCGAACGCCCAATCAACTGTCATGCTGATAGCCATCATTATGCTAGGTCTTTCGTGTTTCTTGGCAGGCAATATTTGTAGTCAGAAAGAAACTGCGGATGTTTAGAATTGTTCAATTCAAAGCATATAGGTGGGAAGCGCAAGCTGGATGAAGAATGTAGCTGAGATTATTTTTGTACGTCTTGTTTTATTAAAACGATTTTTCCAAAACTGATTGAAGCGGGCTGGCCTGTTCAGCAGATGGTTTTTTGCGCACAGGGCGACGCTTTCTTTACGCCCATGGAATCGGTATAATCAATGTTGGGGATAGTAGACATCATCGGGAGGGTTGAATGAAAAAATATTTATTGGTGTGTTTCCTGGTGTTTATGGCCAGAACAGTTTTTGCGGACACTATCACTCTGGTTTCTGGGAAGCAGTTTGAGGGCAAGGTTATTGAACAAAACGAGCAGTTTGTAAAGTTCGATGCCGGGGTGGGACTAGTGGTAACGTTTTATAAAGACGAAATAGCATCGGTTAAGACATCTGTGGACGCTCCGGCACAAGTCAAGAGAGAACCCTCTCTGCAGAATAAAGATGCGCTGGCTACAGCCGACATTGATACAGAATGGGGTGTTTTTGAGCAATTTCTCGGAGCGCTAAAAGGGCACGATGTGCAGAAAGCCACGGCGCTTTCATATAACCCTCTGCCTTGCTCGCCGGAGGAGTGTGGTCCAATTTTTGATATGATCTATTCTGTTTACCGGGATTATAAGAAAACGGATTTTATTGATGCGGTGAAAGACAGCAAGCAGTGTATTATTTCTACCAGGGAAGTGTTGTCTGACGGAGATGAAGAACGCAGTTATACAAAGAACAGCATTGTTTTCATTGTAAATCCGCAAGGCGCCTGGGTCCTGCTTACGGCAGAACCCCGGGTGTGGGGGCATACCAAGAAGGCTACTAATTTGCCTACGGAAGAGATTGAAAAAGCTTTGCGTATCATGATGCAGGATTCGGATGCTGACGGGAAGACCGACAACGAAGAAACTTGTCAAGGCGCGCAAGAGTACAATTCGAGCTGTGTGAAAACGGATGCGAGCTTAAAAGATACCGATGGTGACGGGTGGTGGGATGGTGTTGAGAAGTTGGCCAAGACCGATCCTAATGATCTCCAGTCCCATTTATGAAGCCTGGCAGTAAAATTGAAATTAGGCCTTTGCGTTCGTGAGCCTGTCGGGTGTTTCCATTAACGAAAGACAGGCTAATGTTGCAGCAAATGAGCTGATCGGTTGGCATAGAGAGATTGGTAAGGTTTTAAAAGGGTAATTATGTTGGAAGAAAAACTATCTAATATAACATTGCATCGATTATTGGCTTCTGCGGACGCGTTTCAAGTGTTGGCCCCGTGGCGTTGGATGGGCGATCGTTAAGTGGCGGCGGTGCGTGTTCCGGCGTTGGACAGGATAGCGTATTGCGTGGCTATGGGCATGGAGAAGACCTGTTTTGGTCTTGAGGTCATGCTGGGCGACCGCGGTCTTTTGGCGTATCGTAAGGCGCTTGCGAGCAATTCAGATGTCATGGATACGGCGAGGTCGAAGAGGCGTTGATCGGCGGTTATGTCTTTGAAAACGAATGGCAGTCGTTTAGAACCAGGAAGGATCGGGCGCTCGAGTTGACCAGCGTGTTCCATGAATGTCCCAAGGGTAAGGGATGCCGCAAGATCGTGGTCAAGGTGGTTGATAGTTTTGGCAATGACACTATGAAGGTGATAGAAGTAACTATATGAAATCTATGGCATTTATGACGAATATATCGGCCATCTATGGTCAATATATGAAAATTGAGGGGGTATCTATATGAAATACAACCCATTTAATCCTAATTCGGTGGTTTCAACCAATCTGTTTGCTGGCAGAAAAGAATATGTTTTTCGAATCCTGCGGAAATTGGAGCAGGTCAAGAAAGGCATGCCTGCCAGTTTCTTTTTGTCTGGAGAGAGGGGCATTGGGAAGACGGCGTTGGCTAAACTTGTTAAGCACATTGCGGAAAGCAAAGTGCCTGATTTCGGAGATCTGGCTTTGCGCCTTAAAAAAGGGTAATCACCATGAAAAGACAAATTTCTAATACAACTTTACGCAGGTTGTTTACTGCGGTTGATGGCTTTCACACGCTGGCTCCGTGGCGCTGGATGGGCGATCGTGAAGTGGTGGCGGTGCGTGATCCGGCGTCGGACAGGATCGCGTATTGCGTGGCTATGGGCATGGAGAAGACGTGTTTTGGCCTTGAGGCCATGCTGGGCGACCGCGGTCTTTTGGCGTATCGTAAGGCGCTTGCGAGTAATCCAGATGTTATGGACCTGGATACATTGCATATCAAGGATTCGCTGTTGTTGTTTCTCGATGAGCGCAAGGATCTTTCACCGGAAGATGTTGACCTGGTGAAGGCGTCCGGCATGAAATGTTCTGGCCTGCATGCCTGGCCGAGGTTTCGCCGGTTTGAGCCGGGCTTTTATCCGTGGTTAATGAATGAACAGGACGCGGCGTTCATGGCTGTTTGCCTTGAGCAAGTGGCCGAGGTGGCGTTTAGGGCGATGAAGGATCCGAAGGTCTTCGGGCCCCGGGATCATCGGACTTTCGTGGCGTGCATTCCAACACAGAAGGATGGCCAGATCACGTGGAGGGACGAGTTTATTACCCCGGAACCGCTGGAGCGGGTGATTCGGATCCAGCCCAAGGTAGATCAGGCAAGTCTGGCCCAAGCTTTTCAGGGCGTGCAAAAGACGCCAATGATATGGGAAGCGGATTGTTTCTTTGGGCACATGCCGGTCGCAGAGCCGGGCGAGCGGCCGCATTATCCGTGGTGCTACATGATCACTGACCAGGCGTCGGGGTTTATTTTTGATATTCAGCTGACGAATAACGATTATGGTGCTGGCTTTATAGACAGGATGTGTGAGGCGTTTAAGAAACACCAGATCGCCCCGGCTAAAGTTTTGATTCGCCAGTCTCATTTGATGAGTGTCTTTCTGGCCCTTGAGTCGTTTGGCATCAAGACGGAAATTGTGCCGGACCTGCCTATGATCGATGAGGCGCGGATGGGAATGTTCAAGGCGTTTGAACAGGGGATGTTTGGTTCTTCAGGAACTTCTTCACGGAAAAAGAAATCGGCGAAAAAATAAACAGGATAACAATCTCAAGAGAATTGCGCAATATAAGCATGGTTCGCGGCCGGAGCCGAGCGAAAAATTTTATTTGGTCTGGCCCTTAACGAGTGATATACTTTCTCCCCTATGGATTACTCACGCGATATAGACAAGCTTCGTCATAGTTGTTCCCACGTTTTGGCCCAGGCGGTAAAAGAGCTTTGGCCCGAGGTCAAGGTGGCCATCGGTCCGGCTATTGAGAATGGGTTTTATTACGATTTTGACAAGAAAGATCCTTTCACCGACCAGGATCTGGCGAATATCACCAAGGCGATGCAGAAGATCATTAATCGTAACCTGCCCCTGGTGCAGTCGGCGCTGGCCAAAAGTGCGGCCGTGGAGTTGTTCCGTCAGCAGGGCGAGGTCTATAAGGCCGAGTTGGCGGAGGGCATCCCCGACCAGGAAGTTTCCCTTTTTACCACGGGCAATAATGAATTTGCGGATCTTTGCAAAGGCCCGCATGTGCAGTCTACCAATGAGATCAAGGCGTTCAAACTGTTGTCGGTGGCCGGGGCGTATTGGCGCGGTAACGAGAAGAACGCCATGTTACAGCGCATTTACGGCACCTGTTTTCCTTCGAAAGAGGAGTTGACGGCTTATTTGAAAATGCTCGAGGAGGCCGACAAGCGCGACCACCGCAAGATCGGGTCGGCCCTGGACCTGTTCCATATTTACCAGGAAGAAGCCGGCGCCGGGCTGGTTTTTTATCATCCCAAGGGCGCGCTGATGCGCAAGATCCTGGAAGACTTTACCAAAGACCTGCATTTAAAACGCGGTTATGACCTGGTGATGACGCCCAATTTCCTGCGCGGGAAATTGTGGGAGATCTCCGGCCACGCCGAGCATTACCGCGAGAACATGTATTATTTCAAGCTCGACGGTGAGGAATACGCGGTCAAGCCCATGAACTGTCCCGGGCATATGCTGATCTACAAATCCAAACTGCATTCGTACCGGGAATTTCCCATTAAATATTTTGAGCTGGGCACGGTTTATCGTTATGAAAAGGCCGGCGTTTTGCACGGCCTGTTGCGGGTGCGCGGCTTTACCCAGGATGACGGGCATATTTTCTGCCGTCGGGACCAGGTGCAGGAGGAGATCGAGAAGGTGCTCGACCTGGCCTTTGAACTGCTTTCCGCCTTCGGCTTTAAGGATTATGTTATTGAGCTCAGCACCCAGCCGGTGAAGCATATCGGCGCCCAGGCCGATTGGGACCTGGCCACCGCCGCGCTCAAGAATGCGCTGGATAATAAAAAGATCGCTTATCAGGTGAATGAAGGGGACGGCGCTTTTTATGGCCCCAAGATCGACCTGAAATTAAAAGATGCGCTGGGCCGGCAGTGGCAGTGCACTACCATTCAGTGTGATTTTGCTTTACCGGAAAGGTTTGACCTTACCTACATTAACGATCAGGGTAAAGCCGAGCGGCCGATCATGTTGCATCGGGCCTTGTTCGGCAGTGTGGAGCGCTTCTTTGGCACTTTAATAGAGCATTACGCGGGTAATTTTCCGCTCTGGCTTTCGCCGGTGCAGGTTAATATTATTCCGATCGCCCCCGAACATGACGCGTTTGCCCGTGAGGCGGCGGATAAAATGCGGGCCGGTGGTTTGCGCGTCGAGATCGACAATCGTAATGAATCGCTGGGCAAGCGCATCCGGGAGGGCCGCCTGGCGCGCATTCCTTATATGTTCGTAATAGGGGACAAGGAAGTGGAAGCCCGGAAAGTGGCGGTACGCAAGCGCCCGGAAACCGATCTTGGGCAAATGACCCTGGAGGCTTTCCTGGACCAGGCCCATAAAGAGATTGTTGACAAAATCTAGTTTTTGAAGATAATGAGAGCACTTTTTAGCCGTTGTACGTCCCAGGCGAAAGCTTGCTGGCGTAGCGGACTATCCCTTGTTTTAAGGGGCAATCGGTATTTAGGAGGGTTTTATCCAAAAACGTATTCGCATTAACGAACAGATCCGCGTGCCTGAAGTGCGTGTGATCGGCCCCGAAGCTGAACAGCTGGGCGTAGTGACCATAGCGCGCGCACAGGAACTTGCCGAGCAATTTGCGTTGGACCTGGTAGAAGTGGCTCCTACCGGCAAACCGCCGGTGTGCCGCATAATGGATTACACGAAATACAAGTATGAGCAGGAAAAGAAAGAGCGTCGGTCCCGCAAGCATACGCATATTTCCCAGCTTAAACAGATCCGTATCAAGCCGCATATAGATGAGCATGACCTGATCACCAAGATCAATCAGGGCCGGGCTTTTCTGGAGAAGAAGGATCGGGTGCGGGTTAATTTGTTCTTTTCCGGGCGCGAAATGGCTTTTCGGGAACAGGCCAAAGCGCTTTTAACAAAGTTTGTAACGGATACGGCCGACATCGCCCAGCTGGAGAAAGATGTTATTCTTGAGGGGCGCATAATGTCGATCATCATCGCGCCGAAGGCCGATACAAAATGAAGCTCCATGACGGTATGCTCATGGTTTTTATTAATGGGTTTCGCGGCAGTTTTTGAGCGGAATCCTGCTGGTCCCGCAGAGCGGGGTTGGCCGCAGGATAAAAAAGGTAATTATGCCAAAACTGAAAACAAAAAAGGGCGTTGCCAAACGCTTTAAGATCACCAAATCCGGACTGGTCAAAAAGAAGAGCGGCAATCGCGGACACCTCTTGTCGAAGAGGTCAAGCAAACGCAAGCGCAGATTACGTAAGAGCGATTATCTGACGGCGGTGGAAGGTAAGAAAGTAAAGAGGATGATGCCGTATGGTTAGAATCAAGAATTCAGTTGCGCGCAAGAAGGGACGCAAGCGTGTCTTTCGCGCCACCAAAGGGTTTTACGGTCAGAAAAAGAACCGCTGGGGCCAGGCGATACGCGCGCTTATCAAGGCGTTGCGTTATCATACCAAGCACCGCAAGGCGCGGGCGCGGGATTTCCGGCGCTTGTGGATCGCGCGTGTTAATGCCGCTTGCCAGATGGAAGGCATTATTTACAGCCGCCTTATTCGCGGGTTAAAGGAAGCCAAGATCGAGTTGAACCGCAAGATGCTTGCGGAGATCGCTATTAACGATCAGGCTACCTTCAACAAGATCGTTAGCGCGGCCAGTAAGGCCCTGCCGGCGAATGTTACGCGCAAGAAGGCCGACAAGAAGTAATTTTGGCCAAACGTGTTTGTATTCAAAAGGGCTCTTGTAATAACAAGGGCCCTTTTGCTATAATCCCGGGCATTGTAAAAACAAAAGGCCTTCCGGGCGGAACAGATAAAAAACAAGCGGGCAGGATATGTCTTGGGATCTTGAGAAAATAAAAACAGATATCGCGGCTGATGTGCAGGCGGCAGGTGCTTTGGATGCTCTGGAAGCGGTGCGCCTGAAATATCTGGGGAAAAAAGGCCTGGTGCCGGAAATGTATGCCGGTCTGGGCAGCGCGTCTGCCGAAGAGAAGAAAGCCCTGGGTAAAGGGGCCAATGATATAAAGGTTTTGGCCGAGACGCTGATCGCCGAACGTAAAGCGGCCCTGGCTTTGTCGGCCAAAAAGGCCGAGGCGCTGGATGTTACCCTCCCCGGCGTTCAGCGCGGGCTGGGTTCCCGGCATTTGATAGACCAGACGATCGACGAGATCTGTGAGGTTTTTCAGAATATGGGTTTTGTTATTCAGCGCGGGCCGGAGATCGAAAGCGAGTTTTATAATTTTTCCGCCTTGAATATCCCGCTCGACCATCCTTCGCGGGACTCTTTTGATACTTTTTATCTGGATGCCAAAGACCCCGACGCTGTCGGCCGGCATTTGTTGTTGCGCAGTCATACTTCTCCTGGTCAGGTACGGGTCATGCAAAAAAACAAGCCGCCGCTGGCGGTGATTATTCCCGGCAAGGTCTACCGGCCGGATGCGGTGGATGCGAGCCATTCTTTCATGTTCCATCAGATCGAGGGCCTGCTGGTAAACCGGAACGTGACCTTTGCCGACTTGAAAGGCCTGCTTACCGCTTTTTGTAAAAAATATTTCGGGGCGGATGTCAAGATGCGTTTTCGCCCGCATTTCTTTCCTTTTACCGAGCCATCGGCCGAGGTGGATATCCAGTCGAATATTTTTAAAGGCCGCGCAGGCAAGTGGCTGGAGATCCTGGGTTGTGGCATGGTGCACCCCAAGGTATTTGCGGCCGCGGGGTATTCTGCCGGCGACCTGGCCGGCAGTACCGAGGCCTCTTCTGGTACGCTCTCGGGCTTTGCGTTCGGGATGGGCGTGGAGCGGATCGCTATGCTCAAGCATGGCATCGGCGATATCCGGACGTTTGTGGAAAATGATGTGCGCTTTTTAAAACAATTCTAACTGGTGTTTTGCCTTACCCGGGGGCAAGATCCCGGAATAAAAAAATTATGAAACTAAGTTTAAACTGGCTTAAGCAATATATTGATCACGGGCTGACTTCCGACGAGCTGGCTGGCCGCCTGACTATGGCCGGGCTGGAAGTCGAGCAGGTTGAGCGTATAGGCACGGATACGGTCTTTGAGATCGAGATA
>JADFZK010000037.1:0-12384 GCA_015232565.1 Candidatus Omnitrophota bacterium | reverse complement strand
TCGACGGGGTGACCGTCAAGCCTTTTGCGGCGGAGCCCAGCCTTTTACTGCAGGCTTTTGGCAATAAGCCGATCGGCAATATTGTAGATATTACCAATTTCGTCCTTTTTGAGTGCGGCCAGCCTTTGCATGCTTTTGATTTCGACAAGCTGGCGGGCGGCAAGATCGTTGTGCGCCGGGCGCGCAAGGGCGAGAAGATCGTTACGCTGGATGAGGTGGAGCGCACTTTGGACGAAAGCGTGCTGGTAATTGCGGATGCCCTCAAGCCGGTAGCGATAGCCGGTATTATGGGCGGGCGGGATACCGGGGTAACGGCTACAACCAAGCGTATATTGCTGGAGTCGGCGGTGTTTGATATGGGGCTTATTCGCCGGGCGTCGCGCAAGTTGGGTTTGTTGAGCGATTCCTGTTATCGTTTTGAACGGGGTGTCGCCTGGAAAACCGTTGCTTGGGCGGCGGATCGGGCTACTGACCTTATTCTGGAGCAGGCGGGCGGGGTGGTTAGTGCGCGCCGGGATGTAGTGGCGCAAGAGCCGGTTTCACAACGGGTCGCAGTGGTGGTAACGAGCCAGGATATCCAGGATTTGCTGGGTGCCCCGCTGGATCTGGGGCGGGCTGGCAAGATCCTGAGGCGTTTGGGCTGTGTGGTGGCCGCGACGGAAAAGGCCGTTACTGTTATTCCTCCGCATTTTCGGAATGATATCCGGATCAAGGAAGATGTAATTGAAGAAGTGGCGCGTATTGTGGGGTTCGACAATCTGCCCATGTCCCTGCCGCAGGTGCCGGCGGTAAATATTGTCGTCGATCAGGAAAAAGAAACTTTTAATTCGCGCCTGGCGGACAAGCTGGCCGGGTTGGGCTTTAATCAGGTGGTCACTTATGCCCTGGTGGGCAGTGCCGCGCTGGCCAAGGCCGGGTATAAGGGGCCGGTCATTAAACTGCAGAACGCGATGTCGGCGGAACAGGAAATGATGCGTCCGACGGCGTTGCCCAACATGCTGGGCGTGGCGGCGGCTAATATGAATCGCGGCCAGCGGGACCTCAAGTTGTTTGAGGTGGGCAAGCGCTATTTGCCGGGTAACGGGGTTTATGATTTTAATGAGGGTGAGCGCTGGACACTGTCGATCCTGGTAAGCGGACGACGCGAGCCCGATTGGCGCGCTCCCCGTCGCCAGGCGCTGGACCTGTTTGATATCAAGGGCGCGGTGGAAGAGGCTTTCGCCGGCTTGCGGGTTAAGGGGTGTGTGTTTGCAGCGTCGGAGGATCCGGCTTTTGAATTGGGCCAGGGTGCGGCGGTCATGCTGGGCGGCCAGGTTATCGGCAAGGCCGGCAAGATTGCCGAGGAGATCCTGGCGAAATTCGATATAAAGAAGGCCGCGGTATATTTTGCCGAGATCGATATTGAGACGGCGGCCAATGCGGTGGTGCCGCGCGCGAAGTTTGCCGCTATTGAAGAGTTTCCGGCCATGGTGCGCGATATTTCGCTGGCGGTCAAGGATGTTTCTTTTGAGTCGATCAAGGCGTTGTGCCTCGAGAACGGGCAGGGCTTGCTTAAAAGAATTGATTTTGTTGAACTGTATTGTGGTGATAAGATTAATGCAGGCTATAAAGGCTATGTGATCTCGTTGATGTATCAGTCGCCGGAGCGGACTTTGACCGATGACGAGGTTAATGGATTGCATGAGGCCATAGCCGCGAAGCTGGTGGACAGATTGGGCGTTGTAAGAAGATAAGCTGTCTGCTGTGCTCGTCAGGAGGTTTGTAATATTGAACCAATACAATATTACAGGGGATTGTTGTCTATCTGGCCCGTGGGTCAATAGCTTTTCCCCACCTGTTAAGCAGGTTCGATACGCTGACTTCCAACGGCATAAGCGGATATTATTCAACCCGTGTGGTTAATTCCATACGGGTTTTTTTGTTAGGGCAATATTCGCTTGTGTGTTTGTGCTGTCGTTGGATAATGATATGACAAGTTATTGACCAGGTAGTTGGGGGTGTGATTATGAAACGGGTTACTGAAATAAGCCTTTTGTTGATATGTGCCATCGTCGGTATGACGGTGTTGCTGTATTTTGTGGGCAAGCCGGAGGCGCCAGGGAAAAGACCCCCGAGCCAGGCACTTGCCGATCGGCCGAGCAATAAGCCCGGCGATAAGGGCGTGATGCGCTGGGAAGCTTTTCCGGTGGCCACGCGGCAGTCTTTGGTTTTGCATTTGTCTTTTGATCAGCCGGGTGACGAGATCAAGGATCAAAGCGATCGGGGAAATAATGGGAAAGGGTACGGCACCGCCTGGATCGACGACGGGGTTGGTCATGGCGCATATGTTTTTCGTGGAGGGACGCGCGGAGGTTTTATCAGGGTGCCCCATAGCGATTCGTTGGTTTCCATGAAAAAGACAGGTGCGTTGACTTTGTCGGCATGGATAAAACCATATTCCATCCCCTGGGCGTTCCCGGTTATTATTTCTAAGGGGGGCAATGAGCGTCCGTTTGCATATGGCGGGTACGAGTTGGCATTGAATGCCAACGGGGACAATGATATTCTTTTTGTGAGCGGTGCTATGTTGGCTACGACGCTTGGAGCGAATGGGAAATGGGTTAATTCCAGGTTGCAACGCTGGATTCATGTTGTTTTTACGATCGACATTGAAACCAAAGTTGGTGTGTTTTATATAGACGGGGTAAATACTCGGGATTTGCAATTTCAGCCCAATCATCCCGAAGTTTTTTCGATGATGAATTTTGATGTTCCAAATGATTTATACATCGGTAAGGCGGATCCGGAAGGTCATGAAAATCGATCGAGGTTTGAGGGAGAGATCGACGAGGTAATGATCTTTAATCGGGAACTTTCGGGGGAAGAAGTGAGTCTTTTGTATAGTCAGCAAAGGGCTGCTTTGTTAGACCAGGCGCCGGCTGAGGCCAGATTGGCCAGTGATGCGGGGATTTTTGTGACGATGCAAGACGATGGTCAGGATCGTGCTGGTGTCTGGAATATCTTTGCGCCAGGACCGGGAAATAGCAATCGCGATTCGTCCGATTGGCATTGGACAGTGGAATTAAATCTGGAGAGTAGCAAAATAGTGAATTCTTTTACCATTACACACAACAATTCAGGGGAGGCGTGGTCAACCAGTTCAGATAAAATGAGAGGCAACAATCTTTATCCTTTGGTTGTTTTCAATGGTCGGACACAAATCAATACGAACTATGATCAGCCATTGGGTACATATTCGGCCGGAAAGCATGTTTTTGAGCTTTTTGGGCAGAAGGAGTCGATGTACCTCGACGGGTATGAGGTAAAGATAAATTTTGCGGACAATTCCAGCGTTGTGGCCAGGGAGATGGGGGCGCGGGAAAGTCTTTCAGGAGAGGGGCGGGGCGAGTATTCGTTGTCACCAGAAAAGTCGCTCCAAGAATCAGGAAGTGTTAAATGAGCCTATGGAACAGAAGCGGTATGGCGGTATGAACGGATTGTTTGATACCAATGACACCAGTCACAGCCCGTTGTCGGCGCGGATGCGGCCGCGGACGCTGGATGAATACTGCGGTCAGGAACACATTCTGGGCCCGGGAAAACTGCTGACGCGTTCTATTGAGGCCGACCGGCTGAATTCGCTGATTTTTTATGGCCCGCCGGGTTCGGGAAAAACCACGCTGGCTTTGTGCATCAGCGCGCGTACCAAGGCCGCGTTCGACAGTATTAACGCGGTAATGTCGAATGTGGAAGAAATGCGCCGTTTGATAGCGGGCGCCAAGAACCGCCTGGCGGCATCGGGTCAGCGCACGATCCTTTTTATCGACGAGATCCACCGGTTCAATAAAGCCCAGCAGGATGTGTTGATGCCGGATGTGGAAAGCGGCACGATCATTTTGATCGGGGCAACCACCATGAATCCGTTCTTTTCGCTGGTATCGCCCCTGTTATCGCGATCGCTGGTTTTCGAATTAAGGCCGCTGACTAAAGAAAGTTTATTGACTCTGTTGGAACGGGCGCTGGCGGATAAGGAGCGCGGGCTGGGGCAGGTATTGGTGCAGGCGGATCCAAAGGCGCTGTTGTTCCTGGCGGAGATCTCCGACGGCGACGCCCGGCGTGCATTAAATGCGCTGGAAGTGGCGGCGCTTACTACGCCAACCGGGGCGGATGGTTATATTCATATCACGCCTGCGGTGGCGGAAGAGTCTATTCAGAAAAAGATCGTGCAGTACGATGCTGACGGCGATGCGCATTACGATACTATTTCGGCTTTTATCAAGTCTATGCGGGGGTCCGACCCGGATGCGGCTTTGTACTGGATGGCCAAAATGATCTATGCCGGAGAAGATCCCCGGTTTATTGCGCGGCGCATTGTGATTTGCGCTTCGGAAGATGTGGGTAATGCCGACCCCAATGCGCTGGTGGTGGCCAGCGCGGCTTTGCAGGCGGCGGAATTTGTGGGCTTGCCGGAAGCGCGTATTCCACTGGCCCAGGCCGCGGTCTATGTGGCTTGTGCGCCAAAATCAAACGCGGTTTACCTGGGAATAGATAAAGCCCTGGAAGATGTGCGTACCAAAAAAGCCGGCAATGTGCCCAGGCATTTGAAGGACGCTTCGTACAGCGGAGCCGCCAAATTGGGCAATGGCGAAGGCTATAAATATGCTCACGATTATCCAAATCATTACGTAGCCCAGGAATATATGCCCTTTAAGGCGGTTTATTATGATCCTACTGAACAGGGTTATGAAAAAAAGATCAAGGAACGGCTGGGGTTGCTTCGCCGCCCGCTATAGGTTGATCTAATGGCTCGCTTCTCGCAATGACGACTTTTTAATGCAATCGTAAGACCACATTGCGAGTGATCTTATCTTGGTAAAGTTTTGTTTGAGGATTCATATTAAAAGTGTTATCATCTTTACGAATTTTTTAGAAAGAATATGCCAGATGTTTGTTCAACAAACTAAACAAGCGGTCCGTAAAAGGATCCTTGATCTTATACATCGTCAACGGGAGGAAGAAGCTTTAAATAAAAGTCAGGTGGTCGGCAGTAAGTTGTTGGAATTACTGGCTTTCCAGAAATCAAAGACTATTCTGTTTTATTGTTCGTTCAAAGGGGAAGTGAATACCTTCCCTATGATGGAAAAGGCGATCGAGCTTAAGAAACGCGTGGCAGTGCCGTTCATAATGAAAGAAACCAAGCAGATCATGGTTATGCTTATAGAGTCGACCAAAGAATTGATTCCAGGGTCTTACGGGATCCCTGAGCCGCAGTTTGACGCGGCCAGGGTCATAGATCCCGCTGGCCTGGACCTTGTGCTGGTACCGGGAGTGGCTTTCGACAAAGACCACAATCGCCTGGGGCGCGGCGCAGGGTATTACGACCGGTTTCTTTCCGAATTGCCTTCCACTATCCCGACTGTCGGACTGGCTTATGATTTTCAGCTGGTACCGGCAATCCCGGGGCTTGAGCCGCACGATCGTCCGGTAACGCTCGTTTTAACCAGTTAACAGTTTTTTGGTTGGATCTTTTGTTCATCTGGCAGGCCGCTGGCTTGGTTTGGTGCGCATAAGACTTAAGCGTCCTTAAGTAAAATCTTAAACAGGAGAGCACAATGTCAGCATTAGCAGTTTTTCTAATTTTTATCGCGGCCGGAGGATCGTTCGCGCTGGGTTATGTGGTAAACCGTGCGGTCAAGGGCAAAAAGAGCAAGGATATCGAGAAGGAAGCCGAAGCGGTCCGGGAAATGGCGCGCCGTGAAGCCGAGACCATCAAGAAAGAAGCGGAATTACAGGCCAAGGACACCCTGCTTAAATTGCGGCAGGATTTCGAACAGGATCATAAACAGCGCCGCGAAGAACTGGTGGTGACCGAGAAGCGGATCCTGATCAAGGAAGAGAATGTAGAAAAGCGGCTGGACCTGTTGGACAAGAAAGAAAAAGATATCACTTCCCGCCAGGATGTTTTACGGGCCAAGGAAGCCGATGTGGTGGTGAAGTCGGATGAACTTGCCAAATTGATCACCCAGGAAAAAGAAGTGTTGTACAAGATCTCCAATTTAACTCGCGAGGAAGCCAAGCATATGCTTTTGACCCGCGTGGAGACCGAGCTTATTCACGAGAAGGCTACGCGGATACGCCAGATGGAAGAGGAGATCAAGGAATCGGCCGACAAGAAGAGCCGTGAGGTCCTTTCTATCGCCATTCAACGTTGTGCTTCCGATCACGCGGCCGAGACCACCATTAGTGTGGTACATTTGCCTTCTGATGAAATGAAGGGGCGTATTATTGGCCGGGAAGGACGCAATATTCGGGCGCTGGAACAGGCTACGGGCGTGGATATTATTATTGACGATACTCCGGAAGCGGTAACGATCTCCGGGTTCGATATGGTGCGCCGCGAGATCGCGCGCATGGCTTTGGAAAGCCTTATATCGGACGGGCGTATTCATCCCGGCCGGATCGAAGAAGTGGTGGAGAAGGCCAAGAAGGATCTGGATATCAAGATCAAGGAAGCCGGTGAAACGGCTTGTTTCGAGCTGGGTATTCATAATATGCACCCCGAACTGGTTAAGCTGGTGGGGCGCCTGAAATACCGCACCAGTTTTGGCCAGAACGCGCTTACGCATACCAAGGAAGTGGCGCGGGTCATGGGCATAATCGCCCATCAGCTGGGCCTGGATCCGGCTATAGCCAAACGGGCGGGCCTTTTGCATGATATCGGCAAGGTGGTTTCTGACGATGTGGAAGAGGGCACCCATGCGGTAGTGGGCGGCCGCCTGGCGCGGAAATACGGCGAAGCCGAAGTGGTGGCTAATGCGGTGGAGTCGCATCATAATGAAGTGCAGAACAATTCAATATATGGCGTGCTGGTGTGCATAGCGGATACGGTGAGCGCTTCCCGTCCGGGTGCGCGGGCTGAATCGCTGGAAACTTATATCAAGCGTTTGGAGGGGCTGGAGAAGATCGCCAACTCCTTTAAAGGGATCGACAAGGCTTACGCTTTACAGGCTGGCCGCGAGATCCGGATCATGGTGGATCCGTCCAAGCTTAATGACGACGAAGCGGTGGTGCTGTCGCGGGATATCCGTAACAAGATCGAGGCCGAGATGGAATATCCCGGCCAGATCAAGGTGCTGGTAGTGCGGGAAACCCGGGCTATTGAGTACGCCAAATAACGCAGGCCAGTGGCTTTGGTCACATCACAAGGGGTTATGAAAATACTGTTCGTTGGCGACATAGTAGGAGAGCCCGGGCGCCTGGTTTTTGGCCGGTTAGCGTCGCTCATGAAGGCGCGCGGCGAAGTGGATATGATAATTGCCAATGCCGAGAATGCGGCGGCGGGCAGCGGGATAACCGAAAAATTGGCCCGCGAGATATTTGCCGCGGGTTGTGACGTGATGACCTTAGGCGATCATGTATGGGATAAGCGGGATGTGTTGCCTTATTTAAGTTCCGAGGAGCGGGTGGTGCGCCCGGCTAATTTTCCGGCGGAAGCGCCGGGGCATGGCGCTTGCGTGGTAACCACGGCCTGCGGAGTCAAAGTGGGCGTTATTGCGCTGTTGGGGCGGACTTTTATGAAATATCTTACCGACTGTCCTTTTCACGCCCTGGATCGGGAGGCGCAAAAGATGCAGGCCGCGGGGATCAAGACGGTGATCGTGGATATGCACGCCGAGGCCACCAGCGAGAAAGTGGCGCTGGGTATTTATGCTGACGGCCGGGTGAGCGCGGTGCTGGGCACGCATACGCATATTCAGACGGCCGACGAACAGATCCTGCCCGGGGGCACGGCATACATTACGGATACCGGTATGACCGGGCCGTATGATTCGGTCATTGGTACGCAAAAAGAATTGATCCTCCAGCGCTATCTTACCGGTTTGCCCAACAAGTTTGAAGTGGCCAAGGGCCCGGGGACTTTGTGCGGAGTATTGCTGGATATAGATGATGTTACCGGTAAAGCGCGCTCCATTGTTCGGGTGCAGAAAAATTAGCGGCCAGGGCCGTATTTGTAAAACATGATTTCTGGTGGAGAAAGGTGGTTGGCCATGTCGTGGGAAGGCTTAAATCGCAGGAAGTTCCCGAGGGCGTATTTTCCCTGTTTTGTAAAGATCGGCATTAACGGCAAGGCCGAGGACGGTCTGCTGACGCACACGGAGAATATCAGCACCGGCGGTATTTGCGTGATATTGCGCAAGAGCGTGGAGCGGTTTGCGCTGGTTAACGTGGAGATCGACCTTATGGACGGCGAGGAGCATATACTTTGCCAGGGCAAAGCCATGTGGGTAGTGCGGCGCAAAGCGATCGACCCGCTCAAGCCGTCTTTTTATGATATCGGGATCGAGTATGTGGGTTTAAAAGAAGAAAGCCGCCAACAGATCGCCAAAGTAGTGGTTAATCTGGCGAAGAATCAGAACCGGGTAATATTGTGAGTACGCCAACGACGGTGCCGGCTGCGGCCGTAAAAGTAAGGTTTGCGCCCAGCCCTACGGGCTATCTGCATATAGGCGGAGCGCGCACGGCCTTGTTCAACTGGATGTATGCCCGCGCGCAGGGCGGGAAATTTGTTCTGCGCGTTGAGGATACCGACCTGGAGCGTTCCAAGCCGGAGTTCGAGAAAGAGATCATGGACAGCATGGCCTGGCTGGGGCTGTCCTGGGATGAATTCTACAAGCAAAGCGAGCGGTTCGCGCTTTATAGTGAGTATGCGGAAAAGCTGGTGGCCGAGGGCAAGGCGTTTCGCGACGGTACGGCGGTGATCTTGAGGGTGGACAAGGCGCGGGATATAAAGTTTGACGACCTTATCCGCGGGCTGATAGTTTTTAACACCGACGAGATCAAAGACCAGGTGCTCATGAAGTCCGACGGTTCGCCGGCGTACAGCTTTAGCTGTGTGGTGGACGATGCGCTGATGGGCATCACGCAGGTTATTCGCGGCGAGGATCATATTTCCAATACGCCTAAACAAATTTTGATGTATGAAGCGCTGGGGTTCAAGGTGCCCAAGTTTGGGCATTTGCCGCTTATCATGGGCGCTGACGGGGCGCGGTTGTCCAAGCGTTTTGGCGCGGTGGCGGTGAGCGATTACCGCAAGGAAGGGTTTATTCCCGAGGGTTTGGTGAATTATTTGATGTTGTTGGGCTGGTCGCCGGGCAACCAGGAGATCCTTCCGCTCAAGAATGCCTGCGAGAAGTTCTCCATTAAAAAGGTCAACAAGACCGCCGCCCAGTTCGATATGGAAAAACTCAAGTGGGTGAATGCCCAGTATGTCAAGTTAACCCCGACGGCAAAATTGACCGGCCTGTTGATCCCTATTTTACAGGAAGAAGGTTTGTTGTCGGAGGGCTTCGACCGGGTGTGGCTGGAGCGGGCGGTGGAAATGTTTAAAAGCCGCCTTAATACCTTGCGGGATTTTGTGGAGCGGGCCGGCTTTCTGTTCGCTAAAGATTTCCAGGTGCCGGACGAAGTGCGCGCCGGGCATTTGGCCAGGAACATGAAAAGCGAGTTCACTTTGCTGGCCGGGCGGTTGGGCGGCCTGGAGGTTTTTGACCTGGCGTCGACGGAGAAAGTTTTCCGGGACGTGGTGGCGGAATTGAGCATAGCCAGTGGCGAGCTGGTGCATCCGGTGCGGGTGGCGCTGTCTGCCAGCGCGGTGGGCCCCGGGCTTTTCGACATTATGGTCGCGCTGGGTAAAGAGCGGACAGTGGAGCGGCTGAAGGCCGCGTTTGTTTAGTGCTTGCCAAGAACGGCTTGTTTGTGTATAAATATCGCCATATTTGAGATGGAAGCCCTGATTCCTCAGTGGTGCCGGGGAATTGGAATAAAAGCAGATAATAACCTTTTTTGCCCTGTGGTGTAACGGTAGCACAATAGACTCTGGATCTGTTTGTCTAGGTTCGAATCCTAGCGGGGCAGCCATATAATTCTCTCGAACTCCAGAACGAGAGACAGAAGAAGCCCTGATCACAGCAATGTTGTCAGGGTTTTTTCATGTCCGCGTGTCGCAAAGACTTACGGCAGATTATTTTTACGTTTTTGAATTCCCTTCGAATTTCTTCTTCTGAGTTTTTTCTCTGAGCGCCAATATCGGCAAAATTCGTTGGCATTTTATCTGGATATCTGAGAATTCAGCGGTTTTCGTCAAATCCTAGACAATGGATATGTGTAGAAATGGCCGCCATTTTGGGCGGTCAGCAGAAAGCATTTACTAGGAATTGGTTGTTTTGAGGTTAATCAGAAACGTCAGATAAGGCCAGGTCTTCGAAGGTGAGCTTGGCGTCCTGCCACATGGGGAGCTGTTTGTCCCAGTCGGGTTCGGCTGAGATGAGGCGGATCTTGTATTCGGGGATCTGTTCAAAGTAGGTGCCGTTTCCAGTCAGGATGTCCTCCTGAATGACCGGAGAGAGGAGAAGAAGGGACAAGGTATGGTCGATCTCAGAAAGGCTCAGGCGCAGCCACTCTGAGGCTTGTGTAGTGTGTTTTATGCGGCCTTCCTTCATTAGGCGCTTTAAGTGATGCGCCAGGATGAGTGCCTTGCGGATACGAGGTTCTCTGTTAATGGCCACATCCTTGCGCCAGCGTTTACCGGGTCCGGAGCGTCGGATCATGGCGTCGAATTCTATGCGTTCCGGCAGGTCGTGGAAGGTGAAGCCGAGCTTTAACGTTTTGATATCGCAGTCGATCTCTTTGATAACGCGCCTTAACAGCCGGCGTTTTTCAATGGTGAGCAGGGTATCCCAGACGGGTGAAAGAAACGCTTCGACTTCAGTCTTGCATCCGGGCATGTTCTTGGCTTGTTCTGGCAGGACCATTTTTAAGCGATCAATCACCGCGTCTTCAATAACCTGCGCAGGGATAGACTTGTTGGGGCAGCTGGAATAGCCGTGTTTCTGGGCGCTGGTGCAGACGTAGTAGCGGTATTTGTATTTGCCTTTCTTGAGTGAGTAGGTATGGGTCATGACCGCGCCACAGCTTTTGCATTTAAGGAGGTAGCTTAAGAATCCGGTGCAGGATGTGTTCTTAATGTTCTTGCGATCAACGCGGTTGTTCTTGATCATTTCCTGGGCTTTGTTGAAAGTGTCTTCGTCTATAATGGCCGGCTGCTGACCGAGATAGATCTGCCCGCCGTACTTGAGCTTCCCGATATAAAGATGGTTCTTGAGAATGAAAAGAACACGAGTGTTGCCAAAGCGTTTGTTGCCACGCGCGGTGCCGTTCTTTTGTGTCCATGGGCGGGAGAGGATGCCGTCACGGCTTAAGATCTGCGCGATCTCGACCGATGGGTGTCCCGTCAGGTAAAGGTCAAAGATGCGTCGGACGAGCTCGGCTTCTTCCGGCACAATAACAAGTTTCTTTGCTTTATCATCTCGCTTATATCCTAAAGGCGGCTTGCCACCCAGCCACTGTCCGCGTTTTCTGGCGGCCCCCATTTTGTCTTTGGTGCGTTCGCTGATGATCTCACGCTCAAACTGCGCGAAGGATAGAAGGATGTTGAGTGTGAGTCTCCCCATCGAGGTGTTGGTATTGAATTGCTGGGTTATGGATACAAAGGCAACTCCGTGTTCGTCGAAAAATTGCAGGAGCTGACTGAAGTCGAGAAGTGAGCGTGAAAGGCGATCAACTTTGTAAACAACCACGCAATTGATCCGTTTAAGCTTGATGTCATTGATAAGTTTCTGAAGTGCTGGTCTGTCGGTATTTGCTCCAGTGAATCCGCCGTCGTCATACATTTCTTCAGAGACCGTCCAGCCTTCATGTTGTTGGCTTTTGATATAGTTCACAGCGGACTCGCGCTGGTTATCCAGTGTTGTGAAGTCCTGGTCCAGGCCCTCGGTGGTGGACTTGCGCGTGTAGATCGCGCACACTAAATTCTTTTTCTTTTCAGGTTCGTTTTTCATGTCTTAAAGAACAGGTAACCGTTCCATTGGGCGCCGGTCAGCGCTGTTGCGACTCCTGAAAGGGTTTTATAGTATTTGCCCTCGAATTCAAAGCCTTGTTCGAGGACCTTAACCTCAAGCGTGTGGCCCTTGTATACCTTAGTAATGATGGCCCCGGGAATGGGGAGCCGCCGGTCGCGGGCCGTTACCCGGCGCAGGCGCTTTTCTTCCGGGGTGCCTTCGGGCCGGAGCCCTTTGTTGTTCACCGGGTCGTACTTCTCTATAAGCTCGCTAACGCGGCCTTGTGCCTTGGCAGAAAGGCCACCGTGTTCGATCTCCTGCAGGCGGTAGGCGATCTTGCGCCATAAAGCGGTCCGGTTGTTGGAGCAAGGGCTTTCTCCGCCAAATACCTCCGAATATTTGGCCTTTATGACCTCTAATGAGGCTTCTTTCAGGGTCATGATCTGGTTTAGCGTGTGTAGACTCTCACAATAATCCGTCTTATTTTCTCACATTAAACTGAACCTCT
>JADFZK010000036.1 GCA_015232565.1 Candidatus Omnitrophota bacterium | reverse complement strand
AAGCCTTCCGCAAAGGCGTGTTCAATTACATAAAAGAGGAAACCGACCGGCTCACCAATGAAGCCATTCCAAGAAAGTATTTCTCGGGCGGTGTTGACGGCAGTCGGGTGAGGTTCCTTCCGGCAAATGGCCCGGCCAGAGAAATACCTGCCAAGCGGGTTGCCGTGCGGCTTGATTCAATTGGCAACGGCAGAGAACGCAACGCGGCTCAGCTGAGTCGGGACGCTGCCGGCTTAAGCGAACAGTCGGCTTTTGTTCATCCCTCGGTGACGGTCAGAAATTTATGGCGGGAGATAGAGGCGGCGGGTGTTAAGGATCCTAAAAAGACCGCGGTTGTGCTGGTGGCGGCGGCTTTATGGCAGAATCTTGGCCATTCCGTTGATGATCTGGGAAAGCTTGCTGTATGGTTGCGGTCGGAAAACAATCCCTGGCAGGGCAGGGTGGATTTCACGCGGTTTTATGCAAGTGTTGCCGCGCTTAATTCGCAGAGCAGTCTGGCTGAGCAAGCTTCGGCGATCGCTCTGTGGGCCGAGACCTTGGCCGACAGCCAGAAGGTTCCCGAGTTGGCGCCGGCTTTGGCCTTGAGTATGGCGATATCGGGGGCGGATTTTCCAGCGTTAGCGGAAAATATGCAATTATTGATGATAACGCAAATGCCGGGGGTGCAGGTTATTAGTCTTTGGCGGGCGGCAACGCTATTGATCGTCGATGCCATTTATCTGAATCGGGGTGCTTTGTCTAATGGCCCTCAGGTTTGGCAGGCGGTAGAAGGGTATCTTAAGCGTTTTGGGATCGATTGGAAGGTTGATCGCAGGAGCTCGGCAATGGTTATAGCCGGCGCTTTGATAGGCGATATGAACTTTGTTGAAAAAGCCTGGGATCTTCAGCGTGAGACGGGGATGTATCAGTTGGAGGGTGTTGATAGCAACATCGTTGTTGTGGCCGCGGCATGGCTGGGGGTGGACCGGGGTGCAGTGCCAATGGCGAACAGAATCCTTGCTGCGGTACGGGATGATTGGGGCACAAACATAGGCGCGGAACAACTGGCGGCATTGGTGCTGGGACAAGTGATCCTGGGAAAAGATCTTATGTACGCGGTGGCCAAGACTGTGGAAGAAACGTTGGGCGGCGGGGTCCGGGGGCGGTATCCCTCCGAGATAGTTACCTTGTCCGGGGAGCGCTTTAGTTTGGCCGATGGCCAGGTGGAGATATTAATAAACGGGCTGAGCGCGCAGGAGCTGGCCGAAGTCGAAGTGCAATATATTTCCAATGACACAAATCGTGTAAAGCCGATGGTCACACTAACGGTTAATTTTGCAAGAGCCGCTGACGGTGTGATCACTGGCACATTGGCTCCGGGCTGGGAAATTTCTATGAACAAACAACTGGAAGGCGAAAGCCAGCCCGAAGGTGTTGAAGGGGAGCCCAGGCTAAGGAATCTAAGTAAATTTCCGCCAGGAGCTTTGCCGGTGCCTGTCGACGATCCTAGTGACGGCGAATCAGCGTTTAGAAGTAAGGCTTGGGCGTATGTTGATAAATATTTGAGCCAAAGTAAAGCTCCCTCAGGGCCAAAGTCTGTGTATGTGAATGGTAAGTCTTTCTCGATAAAAACATATGTGTTGTTGTTAAGAAAGATCCTGGAAGCGGATATATCCACTACAACATTTGTCCGTCCTCCGGTGCCCGGACAGGAAGCGCCCGGCATGGCTATGGGCGAGGCGATTTATCTGCCTGACATCTTTAATGAGGAGAGAAGTTTATTGCTGGCGTTGATCGCGGAGACTGGTTTTACCAGCGGTGGCGCGTCCGAGGCTCTGGTATTCAGGTTCCCGCGTAGGGCTGGGGACATTGATTTCCATTTTGATGAAGCTAAGGCTGAGCTGGTTATTTCGTTGGCAGATAATCATCTTGATGAAGAGGTGCTTTCGGAAGCTGTTCGGTACTTTCAAGAATGGATCACAAATGAGTTGAGAACATACGATCCCGCGGGATCCGTTACGCCTCCGGCCGGTGGGAGTGCTTCTGCGGAGCAAGCTTTGGTATTTACGCCGATAGGTACTGCCGGCGTGCATGGCAATGCTGGTTTGTATGGCAGTCGGAATTCACTGTGTACTTTTGTGGGTGCAGTTGAATCCAGCCGGGGCGGTCGTTTTACTGCGGGTTCTTATAAAAATCAGATTTCCGTGGTTGCGGCCACAGCGGCTGGAGAAAAGAAGGTCAACATACAGTTGCATGCGGAGGATATTGTTTATTATTACGGTGGCCCTATGGATGTGGTCGTAACGTTACAGCGCGAGGATGTGCCATATGAGAAAGGAACGATCGCCCGGTGGACATTGTCCGGGGATTGGCATAAGACACTGGTGGACTTTGTTGAGCATAATGAAGCATTGGCCAGGGAGGATATGCAACGCATTGCTCAACGAAAGGCGGAGTTAGCCCAAAGAAAGGCTCAGAAAGCGGGCTTGCCGCTATCCGGTGGTCCGGCTAATTCAGCCCAGGCTGTAGTTGATTATTCCGCTAAAAGTGTTCAAGTTTTGCCGGCGGCGCATCTGCAAACCGTGGGAGCTCTTTGGCGGGAGATAGAGGCGGCGGGTGTTAAGGATCCCCAAAGAATAGCGGTTGCAATGATAATAACGGCTTTATGGCCGGATCTGGACGATGTGCAGGCCAGTCTTTTGCGTTTTGCAAAATGGATCTCAATAGAGGGAGGTTCACTGGACGACGCGAAAGGTATTATGCCCTATTTTAATGGACAGACACTATTCGGTGGGGCCGGTCTTCCCGAGTATTTGGGTGCGCAGGCGATCATTATGGAATGGGCCGAGCGTAATGCTGAGGCGAGGTCGGCGCCGTCGTTGTTTTTTGCTTTGGGAATTAGCGTGGCTATTATGGCAACGTATTTGCCGGCTTTACCGGCGGGGGCGAATAAGTTATTTATGTCGCAGGTTAAGAGTGAGCCGGGGGTCAGTGACATTCAGGCGGGAGCTATGATGGTAGTGAACGCTATTCTGGCGCGCGCTCGCAAGCCTGTGGCGGGAGTTGAAGTGTGGGGGAAGGTTAAGCAGTATCTTACCGCTCAAGGTCAGCTTGAAGAGGAGGTGGTGGCCCTGGTGGCCATTGTTGCCTCCCGATTGGGCGGGATAGACGGGCAGAATATTCGGAGCGCGTATCAGCTTTGGCTGGCCGGAACAAAACGTGGAATTTCCAGCCGTCAGGCCGGGATAACGGCTATTGCCGCGGCGTGGTTAGGGGGGACGGAGGCTGATTATGAAAGAGCGGTGGACATTACCGAAGAAGTGTGGAATACCTGGGGCAGAAGTATATCGTTGGCAAAATTTGCCGCCCTGGTGCTTGGTCAGGTTATTTTTGAGAAGCGTAAGGCTGAAGCAGTTGAGCTGGAACGGATGACCGCGGATGTTTTGGCTACTTCCAGAGTTGATCTGCCGCGGGGTCTTGTTTTTGAGTTTGAATCGGCTGTCGGAGCCGGAAATATAACATATTTCTTCGCGGGTACTAATGATAACCGGAGCCGTGTTCTATTGGCAACAGCCACGGGTAAAGAGTCGGTAGAAGTGCGTTTCTATGCCCAGAATAGTTTGTCTGAAAGGCTCGGGAGTAAGAATTTCGTTGCCCTACCATTGCGGCCGCACAAAAGGAATGGCATTACATATTGGGCATTGGCTGATGATTGGCGTAAGCGGCTGGCTGACTTTATTAAAGGAACGGGTTTGGTCCTGGGGGCGTCAGCGGGCATTTCAGATTCCGCGGCGAAGCAGTATGGTGGTATTGACCTTAATGCTATTGATGTTAATCGTACTGGCGAGGTGAAGTCCAGGGTGTTTGATGCTGCGGCCATGGCCGTCAGGCTTAAGGATGTTACAGGTTTTCGCCCGGTGATCCTTAATATCGCGCCGGTGGCTAATTGGCGTTTGTTGCTCGGGATGGCCGCGCAAGATGCCGCGCCGTCTCCGGCAGACCCGGCCCCTATGGCCGCGATCCTGCCGGCCAAGAGAAACCGGGACACATTAAATTATTCATAAAGAGTCGCCAAGGCAATAATTGAATGTGTCCCGGTTATTTTATGTTCATTAACCCCGTAAAAGGATAAGGATCCGTTATGAAGAAGGTAATGTTGGTTGTGTTTCTTTTTGTCGTTGTGGCCATGAGCGCTCCAGCTTTTGCTTTGCCGATACGCGGCGAGGTGACCCATGATTCAGGCGCCATTATTTTTTGGAAGAGCTTGCTTACCTGGCAGAATTCGCAGGATGCTCTTAATATGGCTTTGGAGAACAACGGCACAACGCGTTTGCAGGTAATGGCCTGGCGCGAGGGTGCGTCACGTTTCGTACAGGCGGGCACCAGCCGCGGCGCGGTGTCGTATTACAAGGCAGATTCGTCGTTCATGTCGGCCAGTATTGGTTTGTTTGGCTCCGAACAGCAGGTATATGATCTTATTTATCGTAATACCAATGAGGCCCGGCATGTTGATTTGTTTACGCCTGGCGCTACCGGATACCTGGGGCGTTATGGTGATACAGTAGCTTTAGGCTGGCGGCGTAATGGCGAGCAATTAGCCGACAGCATCTATGTCCGCGGCTGGGAAAGCGTCGACGGGATTGGTGTGGAAGGTACTTTGAACGGCTATTGGCTGAACGGGGTGCGTTCCGCCGGGTATACAGCCCTGGAATATCGGCGTATAGCTGATTCCAAGCTGGTAGTTTCTTATCTGGACGAGAGCTCGCCGGATGGCGTTACCCGTAATGCACGCCTGGAGACCGGCTTCGGATCGGCAACATATTTTAAGAGTAAGCCGGCGTTCGAGTCGGCCTGGATCACCGCCGGAGGCAAGAACGGGCAGGCTTATTCCCTGGATTATCATGACGTGCTGGGCCACCAGTCCGTCGATCTTGGCGGTCCGCAAGTGAATGGCTATATGGATCGCCGTGATAAAGAGATGTCTTTATCTCTGTGGGGCACGGATACCGGGAATCATCTGGCGGCCTGGCAGAACGCGGTCGAGTCCGGGATTTCCGGCACGGCCAATGGCTATGTCTTTAATGGCCAAAGCGCGCAGGGCTTGTTGTCGGCTGAATACCGCACTCTCGCTGACGGCAAATTAATGGCATCTTGGGTTAATGACAGTTCCTGGCCGGGTGTAAATACCGGCCACGCCCTGGTGTCGAATAATGCGGTGGATTATTCCTTGAGTTCCACCGACGGTTATATCCTGGCGCATCCGCTGGATAATTATTATGCCGAACAGGGGCTGGGTTATCATAAATACTCTTCCGACCGCTGGCTGGCTTCTTACTGGAGCCCCCGGGTTACCGGCAGTCTGGTGCAATATCAGGACCAGTTTGGCCTGGAGTTATGGGATACCGACGGGGTAACGCCGCTGTTGTGGGTTAACAAAACTGCTAATGGCGGGCAGGGCGGCTGGCGCGATTTTCAGTACGATTATACGTACGGCCAGTATTCCTTGAGCGGGTCTATTGTGGACGGCCGTGATACTTACCGGGCGGCCTGGAGCCGTTCCCCGGCTGGTGTAGAAGAGGTTTCCTGGTCGGGCGCCGGGCATGATCTGCAGTTGTCTGCCGGCGTTGAAGTGACGCCCTTGGCGGCTATGGTTAATGGCAGTTCGCGTTATGTGCGCGGCACGGTCGACGACCTGGCGGTGGATTATTCTTTTCTGCGCGGCGACAAGTTCTGGGCTATGAACGGTTCCCTGAGCGAGGTGTCCGGCGGTAAGGTGATATCGCTGGTAGATATCAGGCAGGATACCCGTTACCAGGCCCAGTATCTGGATGGCGTGGTGAGCCTCAAAGATCATCGGGCAGAGCTTGATTGGTACGAGCAACCCGGTGCGCAGAGATTGCACACCAGGTATGAAGGGCCCGACCTGCGGCTTTCTTTGGATTATGATCGGCAAGTCTCGAATTCTTTCTATATTGAGAGTCTGGGCGGCACCTGGAAGCGTACCGGCAAAGGGGAGCGTATATTCCAGTATCAAAGTTACGACATAGCCGATGTAGGCAAGAACAAGTCTTTCGTCTGGATCGGGCCGGACCGCACGGTAAGCCTGGATAATGACCAGATCAACGATATCCTGGAACTTAATGCCGACAGCATAATTGAAACTTTAAAAGGGCCTTTCGGGGTGGACCTTAATTACAGCCAGTCCTGGGGCGGTAACGACCAGAATTTCGTGCGTTTCGACGAGCCTTCACGCCTGTTGACGGCGGCGGTGGAGGGTAATCTGCTGGAAGCGCGCCTGGGGGCCAACGGTTACCTGGACCTCAGCTCGGCGGATGCCTTGTGGCATGTGCGCTTTGGTGCGCCGTCCCATAATAAACTGCCTATTGAGCAGTTTGTGTATACCGACGATATCCTGAGGCTCGACCTGAATGATACTTATCTCAGTTACAATGTTGACGCCCGTGAGCTGGGGCTTTTTTCCAGCGACGCGTATCTGGTAAAGGTGATCACGGCGCCACTGAGCGAAATGAAAGACAGCGCCGAGCAGGCTGTGCGCCAGGCGGTGAATGAGCGCAGTTTTCCGAAAGAACAGCAAAAACAGCTGGTGGCCGACAATGTGCGCGAAGTGCGCCTGAATGCCCGCGAGCTGGCCAAAGGCCGCCTTACTTTTACCGATCCCGCCTGGAGCCAGCTGATGACGTCGGTGGCTTACGATGTGGGTGAAGTCAAGATGAGCGGGCAGGACCTGGCCAATATTTTGTACTCGGATGATCCCCGCAACCAGGCTTATATTTTCTTGCAAGCCGCGGCGGCGCCGCAGGGCGGGATCGACCAGGTGTTGACCAATCGCCAGCGGGCTTTGTCTTACCAGCTGGCTACGTCGATCCTGGAGCCGGTGAACGGCGCGCAGGCGCCGGGTATGGGGGTTACGAGCTTGACCGGCCAGCCGCTTTCTTTCGACACCATGATGGCGCCGATCCCTTTTACTTCGGGCGGTATGCTGTTGGGTTGCGATAAAGGGTGGGTCGACCTTTCCACGCCGGTGACTGGCAATAGCGGGCGCACCGTTTTGAGCCTGTCGGCGGTGGCCGAGCGTTACTATGTGCGCGGCGGCGACGACCTGGGTAGTGTGGGTGATGCCAGTTTAAGTACCGAAGCTTTGGTATATGCGTACCGGTTCCCGCAGGGCACTACTTTGCGTTTACAGGATGGTTTGCGCAAGCAGTTTAAGGCCGATCCTTTTGCCCGCGATCAAATAGCCTTCGATACCAACCTGACGCCCGATGGTTATGCTTCGGAAGATCCGGGTATTGTTTTACCCGGCGCTATGGCCGGAGTGGCGCTGAAAGCGCCGGAAGACAAGTGGTACGTTAGCGCGCGGGTAATGCCGTATATGCCGCTGGGGGTGGACGATGGCCTCAAGATCAAGCTGGGTAACAGCGGCACGGCCAGCGGAGCGTCTGCGGCTACCGCGCTGGCTATGGCTACCGACCTGCGCGGCGGGGTCAAGTCGGCGCTGTGGGGGCATGAAACCAAACTGGATCTCGGGCGGGATATTACTGACGAGCTTTTTGCCGCGCCCAGTTTCGAGGTGAATAAAATGCTTACTCTCGGCGTTACGTACAGCGGGCCCACCGCCGGGGCATGGCACACTACCCGGTACAATTCGCTGGTCAAGGCCCTGGGGGTGGAGTCGAACCTGTTCTATGAAAAGGACCTTTGGGCCCTCACCGACCTGGTGGGCGCCAGTATAGACAAGAAGATCGGCGACGATATTTACAACCTGTCCTTCGGGGAAACTTCCTGGGACAATGCCGGCGCGCGCGAAGTGGTGGAGCGGTATATTTCGGTGGGCATGGATGTTAATTCCCGTCTGAAGCTGGTTAATGCGGTGGCGGTGAATCAGATCACCAGCGCAACCAGTTTCAGCGTACTTTCCCAGCTCGCGCTGGACAAGGCCGGCACCCGTTCGCTGGGCCTGGAGACGTCGGTCGAGAACAATGCCGGAGCGACCGCGCTCGACGTGCTCTTGCGCGCGCGGATCCAGTATTGATCCGGATATTCCGGCGGGATCCTTTCTCTTGACAAGCGGGGGTGGTTCTTATTTAATGTCTGCCATAAGCTTTTGGGGACAATAATACACACCTGGAGGAAAAGGGTATGGATTGGGGAATGCAGAACCGGTTAAGTCAGTTAATGCCCGGCGGTAAATGTTTCTTTATGCCGATCGATCACGGATATTTTCAGGGGCCGACCCGCGGGCTGGAACGCCCGGCGGAGACCGTCAAGCCGTTATTGCCGTATGTGGACGCGCTGTTCTGTACGCGCGGTGTTTTGCGCTCGGTCATTGAACCGGCGGGCAGTAAGCCCATAGTGTTGCGGGTCTCGGGCTGTGCCAGCATGGTCGGGCGGGACCTGGCCAACGAGGAGCTGACGACTTCTATCGACGAGATCGTCCGGCTGAACGCCGCGGCGGTGGGGTTGTCGGTCTTCATCGGCAGTGATTACGAAAAAGAAACCCTGCGTAATTTAAGCACGCTGGTCAACCAGTGTGAGCCTTACGGCATTCCGGTAATGGCGGTAACGGCGGTGGGCAAGGAGATGGAAAAGCGCGAGGCGCGTTACCTGGCCCTGTGCTGCCGGATCGCGGCCGAGCTCGGCGCGCGGGTGGTGAAGACCTACTGGTGCGAGAAAGATTTCGACAAGGTCATACAGGGTTGCCCGGTGCCGGTAATTATGGCCGGCGGGCCCAAATGCGATACCGAGGCCGATGTGCTGGCTTTCGTACACGACGGCATGCAGAAAGGCGCGGTGGGGCTTAACCTCGGGCGCAATGTGTGGCAAAGCCCGTATCCGGTGGCGATGGCCCGGGCCTTGCAGGCGATCGTGCACGAGAATGTTTCCTTAAAGCAGGCGCAGGACATTTTTAACCAGGCCAAAGCCGGTCAGAAGCCGGGCTTATGATCGCGGCCCGTTACTACAACAATAAAGATGTGCGCCTGGAAGAATTGCCGGTGCCCAAGATCGGCCCCGGCGAGATCCTGGTCCGGACGCGTTCCAGCGGCATTTGCGGCACCGATGTAATGGAATGGTACCGCCTGAAAAAAGGCCCGCGTATCCTCGGCCACGAGATCGCCGGCGATATCATTGAGTCGCTTTCCCCCAAATATAAGGCCGGGCAGAGGGTTTTTGTGAGCCATCATGTGCCGTGTGGGCAGTGTAAATATTGCCAGGCCGGCGATCAAACAGCTTGCGCTACCCTGCATCAGGGCAATTACGATCCCGGCGGGTACAGTGAATTCATCCGGGTTCCGGCGCTAAATGTGCAACATGGCGTTTATGTACTGCCCGACCAGGTGAGCTATGATGAAGGCTCCATGATCGAGCCGCTGGCTTGCGGAGTGCGGGGCGTACGGTTAATCAATGTACGGTCGGGCGAGACCGTCCTGATCCTGGGGGCCGGGGTTTCGGGCCTGCTCAATATCCAGCTCGCCAAACTTAAAGGCGCCCGGGTGGTGGTTACCGATATTAACGAGTACCGTTTGAACAAGGCGCGGGAGTTCGGCGCCGATGTGGTGCTTAACGCCGCACAGGAGCTGGATCTTACGGCGGAGAAAGTTATTGTTTGCACCGGCGCGTTCAGCGCGCTGGAACAGGCTTTTCGCTGTGTGGATAAAAAAGGCGTCATCCTGTTGTTCGCTATTCCTAATCGTGACATCCCTTTGCCTATTCCGGACTTCTGGCGTAAAGAATTGACCGTCACTTCTTCCTACGGCGCCGCGCCCGACGACCTGGCCGAGTCTCTGGACCTTATAACGCGCAAGAAGGTCAATGTGCAGGCCGCCATTACCCACAAGTTCCCGCTGGCCCGCATCCAGGAGGCCTTTAACACCGTCGTGGAAGCCAAAGGGTCACTAAAAGTTGTGCTGGACTGTTAATGTGTCTGGCGCCGCAGGCCTGTGCCTGACTATGTTTGCGACTCACGAAATAATTACGTCTAATAGTTTGCTCTGACCCCTTATGAATGACCCGCACTTTACTGAATTAAGATGCCAGATCGATAATGCGATCACTTTTCATGACCTGGCCGGCGCCCGGAGCCTGATCGTTACCGGCCTGGAGCTGGCCCAGCGGCTGGAGTGCCTGGGCGAGGTTATGTATTTTCGCGCCCAGGGCGCGATCATAGACGAGCGTTTTACCGAGGCCCTGGAGTTGCTTAACCAGGCCCTGGCGTTCAACCCGGCGGATGGCGCGGCTTATAACGACATGGCTTTATGTATGCTGGAATTGGGCCGTATTGACGGCGTACTGGAGGTTTTCGACCACGGGATAGCCGTCGAGCCGGATTACGCGACCATTCATCACAATAAAGGCTGGTTCCTCAACAAGATCGGGCGTCCGACGGAGGCGCTGGCGTGCTTTCGGCAGGCCCTGGCTTTTGCGCCTCAGCGGGTGGTTACCTGGGAAAATATGGCCAATGCCTGCGAGGAACTCGGGTTGCCGGCGCAGGCGCTGGAGGCGTACCAGAAAGCTTTGTTCTACCTTAAGGATGCCGACACCGGCATCGGCGCCCAGCTAAGGGCGGAGATCGCCCGGTTAGAGCTTGTTGTCCAGGGTTGAGTAAAAGAATTTTGAAATCTGTCGGGGATGTGTTAAAGTTTAACTATGGAACAGTTAATATTTGAGGTTACACAAGAGGCGGATGGCGGCTTTACGGCGGAGTGCCTGACGGAAGCGATCTTTACCCAGGCTGATTCCTGGGCCGAGTTGCGGACGCAGGTTAAAGATGCCGTGGATGGTTATTTCTTTGATCAGCCCAAGCCAGCCATGATCCATTTACGTTTTGTGCGCGACGAGATCCTGGCTTCAGCATGAAATTGCCACGTGATCTAAGCGGCCAGGACCTGGCCAAATCTCTTTGTCTGCATTGGAACTATTCCCAGGTTCATCAAACCGGTAGTCATATTATCCTGGATACTGAAGAGCCGCGGCATCAGCGTATAGCTATTCCCGCGCATCGCGATCTTCGTATCGGCACTTTGAATAATATATTAAAATCAGTGGCGCGGCATAAGTTTATTAACTCCCAGGCAATTCTGGATCGATTGTAGTTGTTGTTTTGTGAAGAAGCGGGAAAGCAAGTGGGCGAGATAAAAGAGATCACACAGAGAATGATGGCGTTCCGCGCGGAGCGGGACTGGAAGCAATTCCACAATCACAAGGATGTGGCTTTGTCTTTGGTGCTGGAAGCCGCCGAGGTGCTGGAACATTTCCAGTGGAAGTCGCCCGAGGAAGTGGAGCGGCACGGGCGGGAGTGCAAGGCCGAGCTGGCCGACGAATTGGCCGATGTGGCCTGGTACCTGTTTGAGCTGGCGCATGACCTGGATATAGACCTGCCGCAGGCCATCGAGTGCAAGACCGCCAAGAATGCCGCCAAGTATCCGGTCGAGAAGTGCAAAGGCCGGCATACCAAATATAACAAGCTTTAAAGTTTATGACCGTGCCGAGTAACCGGTCCTGGCAATGGATCAGGGGGCCAGCCTCCCTGCTTCGTCCGGGATATAGTATGATGCCACGCATCATGGAAAGAAATGTGAATGAGCGCTTTGCCTGGTGTTCCTGAACCGAAATATTCCCCGGAAGAGTTGCAAGCCTGTATTCGTCTGTTGGACGACCTGTCTCAGGACAGCGCCGAGCTGGCGCACTTGCCCAATGAACAGCGGATCCGGTTGATGATGGCCGCCGGCAGGATATCGCGCCCCGACAAGCAGGAGATCCGCAAGCGTTCGCAGGACCGCCGGACGCTCAAGCTTAAACAGATCGACGCGCATCAGCGCAAGGTGCGCGCGTCTACCGGCATTCGCAGTGCCCGGCAATCGGCAGTGTTCACGGCGCCCGCGCAGATCGCGCCGCCGGTTGCTGTGGCCGGGTTGGCGGCGTCGGCGTCTGCAATTTCCGAAGATGCCCGGGCGGTGCCCGGTGTTGAGGGCGCGCCGGGTCCGGCCGATAATGAATTGATCCGGCCGCGCAATTGTTATGTGTGCAAACAGGAATTTTCCCGGGTGCATTTCTTTTACGATTCGATGTGCCCCAAGTGCGCCGAGTTTAATTATGGCAAACGCTTCCAGACGGCTTCGCTGGTGGGGCGGGTGGCGCTTATTACCGGCTCGCGCCTGAAGATCGGGTATCAGGCGGCGCTGATGATGCTGCGCGCCGGCGCGCGCGTTATTGCCACCACCCGGTTCCCGGTAGATAGCGCCATGCGCTATGCGCGGGAAAAAGATTTTGGCGAGTGGGGCGACCGTTTACATATCTATGGCCTGGACTTGCGCCATACGCCGAGCGTGGAGATCTTCTGCAAGTTCGTCGAGCAGAAATACGACCGGCTGGACCTGCTTATAAATAATGCGGCGCAGACCGTGCGGCGGCCGACCGGTTTTTACGCTCACATGATGGCGAATGAAACTTTGCCTTTTAACGCCTTGTCCAAAGAGGTGCAGGGCCTGTTGAGCGCTTTTGAGGATTGCAAGGCCCAGTTAGGGCTGGATCCGGGCAGTTCGCGCAGTGAGGGCTCCAACATGCCGGTGACCTGGGGCGTGAAAGTGCCGGGTATCGGGCTTTCGTCCTCGGCCAAGCTTTCCCAGATCCCTTATGTGTACGACCAGGACCTGTCGGTGGAGAAGGTTTTTCCCGCCGGCAAGCTGGATGCCGACCTTCAGCAGGTGGACTTGCGCGAGACCAACAGCTGGCGTTTGCGCCTGGGCGATATCCAGACTTCGGAAATGATCGAGCTGCAGCTGGTTAATGCAATTGCGCCGTTTGTGCTGTGCAATAAACTGTCGGCCATGATGAAGCGCGAGAACACCGGCAAAAAACATATAGTGAACGTTTCGGCGATGGAAGGCAAGTTCCACCGTTTTGTGAAGACCGACCGGCATCCGCATACCAATATGGCGAAAGCCGCCCTTAATATGCTGACCCACACGTCGGCCAGCGACCTGGCCAAGAGCGGCATTTTTATGAACGCTGTGGATACCGGCTGGGTCACCGATGAGGATCCGCACGGGCTGTCGATGCGTAAACAGCAGGTGCATGATTTTCAACCGCCGCTGGACATTGTGGACGGCGCCGCCCGGGTCTGCGATCCCTTCTTCGACGGCATCCTCCGCGGCGAACACTGGTGCGGTAAGTTTTTAAAGGATTACTTCCCTGTTGAATGGTGATAGGATTCTTGTCCCGTGAAGTGCCCCAAAACCCTTGGAAGAATCCTGCCGCCGGGTTATAATCCTTCTATGGACAATATCACTTCCAATGATTTTCGCTCTGGCCGGGTCAAGCCCGACGCTGGCGCTGCTTCGGGCGGCGCGGCTCAGCGCCTGAAAGTCGAAAAGCAGGCTCTGGAGAAGGCCAACCAGGACCTTAGGCAGATGCAGAACCAGTTGATCCAGACCGAGAAAATGGCCTCGCTCGGCCGGCTGGCGGGCGGCATTGCGCACGAGATCAATAACCCCATCACTTACATAAATACCAATCTGGGCGTCCTGGGCCAGTACCTGGACACACTTGAAGATATGTTAAAGTTCTATGCTCAGCTCGAAGCGGCGGCCCGAGCGTCCTCAGCCGACGATCTTGCTGTTGCATTGGGCCAGGCGGAGGATTTCCGGCTCGAGGCCGACCTGCCGGGCTTGCTGGCGGATTCACGTAAACTCATCCAGGAGTCCAGCTGGGGGGCGGAGCAGGTTAGCAAGATCGTTTCCGACCTTAAGACCTTTGCGCGGGAAGAAAAGGCCGAGCAGGAGCATTCCGATTTGCACGCCATATTGAATTCCACTTTGAATATCACCTGGAGCAACCTGAAATATTCCGTCGAGGTGGTGAAAAGTTACGGCGAACTGCCGCGGGTGCTGTGTTATCCCTGGCAGTTGGAACAGGTGTTCGTGAATCTGTTGTTGAACGCGGCCCAGGCCGTGGGTAAGAAGGGGCGCATCAGCCTGCGCACTTTCCGCGAGCATGACGAGGCGCTGATCGAGATCGAGGATAATGGTTGCGGCATCCGTGAGCGCGACCTGCCGCGTATTTTTGAGCCTTTTTTTACTACCCGTGAGGTGGGGCAGGGGACCGGGCTGGGTTTGTCTATTGTTTATAATATCATCGAGAAGCACGAAGGCCAGATCATGGTGCGCAGTGCTCCCGGCAAGGGTACTGCGGTCATCATCCGCCTGCCCATCGGGGGCAAGAGCAAATAATATGTCCGGGCCTGTCCTGCTTGTTGCCGATAAGGATCAAAAGATCTTTGACCTGCCCGGATACCTGGCCTGCGGGCAGTCCGGTCCGACAGTGGCCGCGCTTTTCTGCGCCGACCTGATCCCCCTGCCGCCCGGCAGTAACCTGTTTTTCCTGCCCGACCGTACGCCGCTGGCTTTCAATAACGAACGCAATGTTGTGCAGGAAGTCAAAGGCTTCTCGCCGGTAGCCGCTTTTATTCCTCCGGGGTATACCCAGCTGGCCACGGCCGCGTATGTGGAGCGCAAGGGCTTTAAGATCCTGCCGCTTTTTTCGTATGCACCGGTGGCTTTTTACCGTAAAGCTTTTTATGTGCCGGCGGTCAGGGTGGATACCCGCCCGAACCATGATATCACTGCCCTGGACCGGGACTTGCTGGCCCGGCAGATCCGCGCTTTTAATGGCACATCTAATCGCCTGATAAAACATCTGGCCGATTGTGCCTGGGTGAATTCTTGCCCGAACGCCATCAATTTCTTTTTTGGCAAATACGAATGCCCTCTGCCGGTCTCGCCATCCTGCAATGCCAGTTGCCTGGGGTGTATCTCCTGGCAGAAAAAAGGTTCCTGTGCGGCGACCCAGCCGCGGCTGAGTTTTGTACCGTCGGCGGATGAGATCGCCGAGGTGGCTCTGCGGCATATCCGGGCCGTTAAAGACGCGGTGGTAAGTTTTGGCCAGGGTTGTGAGGGCGAGCCGCTGATGGCCGCCGGGGTCATTAAAGACGCCATCATTCTTATCCGCCGGCAGACCAGCCGCGGCACTATCCATATGAACACTAACGCCGGCCGCACGCGGGATATCGCGGACCTGTGCCGGTCGGGGCTGGACAGTATCCGGGTCAGCCTTAACAGCGCCCGGGCGGAATATTACCAGCGTTATTATGCGCCGCGGGGCTATGCTTTTAGTGACGTGTGCGCTTCCATGGCGGAAGCCCGGCGGCAAAAGAAATTTGTCGCGCTGAATTATCTGGTAATGCCCGGGTTTACCGACGCTCCGGACGAGTATGCGGCCTTCAGCGCGCTGGTCCGCCGGACGGGCGTTAATATGGTGCAATGGCGGAACCTTAATTTCGATCCGCAGGTGTATTTCCGGAAGATGCGGGCGCCGGTCGCCGGCCTGCTGGGCATGAAAACGGTTCTGGCCCGCATGCGCGCTTCTTTCCCCGCCCTGCGGCACGGGTATTTTAATGTAGCGAAAGGACAGTGGCGCCAATGAACAAATTACGGTTGATAGTGCTTTCCACCTTCGGGCTGGAGGCGGTTATAAAGCGCGAGCTCGATGGTTTGGGCTTTAAGGATTACAGGATAGCCGACGGCACGATCGAGGTGCAGTATTACCAGTACCACGGCCACCAGGCGAGCCGATAGCGAGCCGGGGCCACTATGGTTCTGGCTGCGGCAAAAAGTTAAAAGAAGGATGATCGGAAGTTATAATAAAAGATGGGGATGATAAATGAATAATAAAACTTCTCAGAAAATAATTGGTGCGGCAGAATCTACGACTATCGAGTGGAAGA
Organism: Candidatus Omnitrophota bacterium; assembly: GCA_015232565.1. Lineage (GTDB taxonomy): Bacteria > Omnitrophota > Gorgyraeia > Zapsychrales > Fredricksoniimonadaceae. The sequence goes on along the minus strand of JADFZK010000036.1, from coordinate 6,052 downwards.
AATCTCTCTCGGTATTTCATGAGATCATGGAGACCATATCTGCATTTTCGAATACCGAAGGCGGAAAGATTCTTGTTGGCGTTTCTGATGATGGCGAGGTCTTGGGCGTTCAGATCGGCAAGGGAACGATTGAAGATCTTGTGAACAAGATCGGACAGCATACCGACCCCAAGGTTTTTCCAAAGATCTCTGTTAAGAAGGTTGGCGGCAAGGACGTGATTGTTATTGATGTGAAAGAGTCAAGGGATCATCTGGTTCTGGCGGATGGTTTGCCTTATAAGCGTGTTGGCCGCACATCGCCGAGGATGAGCAAGGATGAATATGAAGGGTTGGTTTTTGAGAAACATAAGGAGAAATTAAACTTTGATACCGATGTGTGTAGAGGTGCAACATTAAAGGATATTGATTCTTCCAAGGTTCAGCGTTTTTTGGACACGGCGAAGGTGGAGCGCGGTTTTGCTGTGCCTGCGGGTATGTCTATCAAGGATGTTTTTGAGCGTCTGGAGTTATCGCGAGGTCAGAAATTATTAAACACGGCGATTTTGCTTTTTGGAAAGCGCCCGCAGAAATTCTTTGTTCAAGCTAAAATACGCGCAGGCAGAATTAAAGGGACGAGTGGGCAGGATTTTATCGACATGAAAGTCGTGGAGGGAACAATTCCTGATCTCCGGGAAGGCGCGATGAAATTTATTATGGATCATACTAAGCACGCGGTTTTCTTTGACGCCAATCAGCGGTTTGATCGGTGGGAGTATCCGCTGAGGGCGCTGGAAGAGGTTTTAAACAACGCGTTGGCACACAGGGACTACTATTCCAGTGCGGATGTTAATGTGCTTGTTTATGATGATCGGGTTGAAATTTGGAACCCCGGTGAGTTACCCAAACAGTTAACGCCAGATCGGCTCAAAGAGAAGCACCGGTCTTTTCCGCGCAATAAGTTTCTGGCAGAGAAGTTATATCTGATCAAATACATCGAACGCTGGGGAACCGGGACAACCCGGGTTGTTGAGGCAATGCGGGAAGAGAAATTGTCTGACCCGGTATTTGAAGAGCTGTCCGGCGGTTTGAACGTTACTTTGATTGGACCGGGGAAAGCGTTTGAAAAGGCAATGGAGCATGAGAAATTAAACAGGATAGACTTAAATGATCGTCAAAAGGAAGCCCTTGATTTTGTCAAAGAGAAGGGAACTGTTTCTCGCAAGCAATATGCGGAATTGACGAGGGTTTCTTTAAGGCAGGCTAACGATGACATTAATGATCTTATGGTCAAGCGAGTATTCAGGCGCATTGGTAGCGGGAGCCTTATAAGGTATGAATTAGCTTCCTGATATTCGACTGCACGGTCACTGCACGGTCACTGCACGGTCTCGAAGGTGACGGTCGCATGGTAGAAAGTCAGCGCAAGATTTGATGCACGCTGGGTAATGAATTAAATTCTCGATACACTGTGTCGAGAATTTGAGGGAGGGGGGGTAATAGCGGGAATGTTTTTGGAGATGATGTGATAAGATGGAGAAGTTTTCAGGCCAAGGCCACCAGGCGAGCCGATAGCGGGCCGGACCGGGACAGAAAAATCAAGGTCTTAGTCAAGCCGGATTTGAGAAATATTTCAATTATTTTGATTTAGCACTTTCTATAAGTTCCTGCAATTGCGCTCTTTACGTAAAAAAGTAGTAGCGCTTTCTTCAAATCGGGTTTCCCCCCTTATTTATGACTGTTTTATATTCTATACTTACCGTGGGTAGGTGGTGCGTTGCACCATAGGTGCGGTTTGGCAACGGGGGCGAGAACAATGCGATTTAACGGGTGCGGATTACAGTTATCCAGGAAATGTTTCTGCGCTTTTATGGCGGGGGTCTTTTTGGTGACCTCGGCGGTTACAGCGCCAGCCCAGCCGGTATTGGGTTTGCCGGAGCCTGGCCAGAAGGTGGCTTTGTCGCCGGCGTTCACCCCGGCGCATTTGCGCGGCCTGGTGGTGCATCCGGACGAACCTTTTAAGCTCGATTTTATAATCCAGCGCGGCGACACCGAGCTGTCGGCCGGCCAGAAGCAGGAAGAATATTCCCGTTTGATAAAATATTTCCTCGCTTCGCTCGCAGTGCCCGACCGCGACCAGTGGGTGAACCTTTCACCTTTCGAGAAAGACCGGGTGATCGCCGACAATTTTGGCCTCACCGAAATGGGCCGCGACCTGCTGGCCCAGGATTATCTGCTTAAACAATTTACGGCCTCGTTGACCGACCCGGCCAGTGACCTGGGCAAAAAGTTCTGGGCGCGGGTCTACGAGCAGGCCTACGACAAATTTGGCACCACCGATATCCCTACCGACACTTTCAACAAAGTGTGGATAGTGCCGGACCATGCGGCGGTATGTGAAAAAGGCAATACGGTCTATGTGCTGGAACATCACTTAAAAGTGCTGACCGAAACGGACTACCTGGCGCTTAAACAAAAAGAGCCGGACAGCGCTGTTTCCGGGGCGCCGGCGGCACAGGCGGCCGAGGGCGGGTCTGCGCTGGTACAGGAAATATCCATCCAGGCCGTGCGCGAGGTCATCTTGCCCGAGTTGGAGAAAGAGGTTAACGAGGGCGCCGGCTTTGCCCTTTTGCGGCAGGCTTACAGCGGCATGTTGCTGGCGGCGTGGTACAAACGCACGTTGATGAATTCCATCCTGGCCAAAGTTTACGGCGACAGCTCCAAGGTCAAGGGCGTGGACCAGGACCCGGCGAACAATCAGCAGATCTATGAGCGCTATGTGGCGGCTTTTAAAAAAGGCGTGGTTAATCTGATCCAGGAAGATGTTGACCGTTACAGCCAGGAACTCATTCCCCGGAAGTATTTCTCCGGCGGTATTCTGTCGGATGCAAGCATGTTTGAGGCCGATCGGGTCGAGCGCCTGCCCAATATGCCCAGGGACTCGGCGAGCAAGGCCGCTCAAACCGCGGATATGGCTTCTGTTCAGTTGATGGCCCCCGGCGACCCCGCAGCCGCGCTGGAGCGCAGTGAAACAGCCTTGGTGCAAACAGATGGCGCGGCGATAGCGGAGCGTAGCACGTCGTTGAGTAAATGGACCGGGGAATCCCTCGTGGAGGCCTTTCAGGGCGATGTATGGATCCAGGCGGGTCAGTTCTGGTATAAAGTGTGGGTTGACGAGGGCGGAACAGTAAAGTTTCAGGCATATCTTGGCAAGAATGGCAATGTGTTGAAGGGCGCGGAAGAAGGCGTGGCCAACCTTGAACAGGATGTGGTGGTAGGCGATGCGCCGGTTGTGTCGGGTCAAGAGGTTTCGTATAGCATAAAGGACGAGTGGCTTCCTGTCTCTCGGTTTCAATTTAAAGTTAATCGAACCGTTGAGGCACAGTATGTAATAGCGATTAAATACCTGGGACCGCAAATTATATATAGCCAGTCCTGGGCCACAATTATATGGAGGCCTGCGTACCAGCGCGTTGATTTGATGACGGGAAAAAGCATAAATTTGCCTGTTGGTTTGAAAGGAAGTGTGTGGGTGACTGCTGGGGACTACAAAAAATATATTTACCGTGTGCAGATAGTGGACGGCCGGTTGACGGTTACTCGTTGGAGCGCTGATATGCGCAAGGAGTTGGCCACAGGTCCGTCGGTGGAGTTAAGTACAGAACGGGCCGCGGTCACGGTCGGACGGTCCAATTTTGGGGACCGAGAGGGGGAAGAAGACAAAAACATGTCGAGCAATCATTTCATGATCCGTTGGGTGAAGAGCTCGGAGGATTCGGAAGATTCGGAAGATAAGGTAATGATCAACGTTAAAAATCTTAGCAAAAATAACCCGGTTTCAGTGCAGTGGGACTCCTCGGCCTCATCGAAAGACCAAAGCGGCAAGCCGGAGCTGGTGTGGCGCGGTCAGCATGCATTGTCGGCTGGGGATGCGTTGCAGATCCTGACGAAGGGTGAGTTTCCCAAGATCACGGAAGGCGCCCGGCCGACCGCTCGTGAATTGATGAGGCATGCTGGAGGGATATTGGACGGGCGGGTATTCTCGGTAACCAGCAGTCCCCGGGCGGCTGCGATGTATGCGTTAAAACAGTTTCTGGGGCCTAAGGATTATGGCAAGAAATTGGCGTCGGAGCTGGCGGTCATGTGGTGGAAGCAGGTAATGATGGTTGTTGGTTTTAATGTGTTATATCTCTTGGCGGATGATTCGACCGGGTGGAGGAGTGAGGATAGTGTCAGGCAAGAGCGGGAGGCAAAGGCATTGTTGTTGATGACCAGGAAAATGGTACGTGTGGCTGGGTCGCGGCTGCGTGTAGCGGAGGCTTTGCGCCTTGCGAGCTCCTATGATGGGATTACGGTTCACATGGTGTATCGGGCGAATGTTCCGGCAAGCCAGATAGTTGGGAAAAGGCCCTGGATCGACCATTATTTATTAGCCAGTGGTTCGGCCCGTGAAATGCAGGTGAATCGTGTAGATCCTCAGCAGATCCAGTATGCCGAGGTGTATATTGCAGGGCTTACGCCGGAACAGCAAGGCTTACTGCGTCGGAATATGGCTGATAGTGAAGCCAGTGAGGCGAAGGCAGAAGATCCATTGTTAGAGAAAGCTGATCTGGCGGGGCTGACGCGTGGTGGTATCGACTTCTCCCAGTCGCGCCTGGACTTGGCTATAAAGCGGGATGGCAACGGCCTGGTCCTGCCGCTGGACCGGCAAGATCTCGAGGGCATTCGTATCGACGGCCTGATCCCGGTGATCCTCAAGATCCAGCCCGCCGCCGCATTGCTGGACCTGACCTGAGCTCGACAAGCCTCGCAACTCTTTACGGACGTGTAGGAAGGTATTTTATACTTTCCTGTCCCGGAAGAAAAGCCGCTCTCGGCGGCTTAAGGAACTTTGAATCCTAATTCGTTTGGCACCGCTAAAGTACGTGAAAAATAGAGAACCCTCGGAGCTTTTTATCAAATGTATAGGTAGTTAGCCCGCGATGAGCCCCGGCATAACCGATCAAGGCATCACTGAAATCCAACTTGCCATTAGCGCGGCAGGCAGCAATGGCATTGCGCACTTTGACATCGTTTTCAACCATAAAAGAATAACAGGAAAGAATATCCTCAACAGCATCGTAAAAACGCGAGGGCTCCCAATCGTAGAGACTGGTAAGAACCCAGTTCATTTCGAGAAGGACCAGCGCTGCAATAAATATCTCCCCGGCCCCTGAATGCTGACGAAAAAGATGTTCAACTTTGATAAACTGCTCCTTATCGTCTTTGGTCAAGAAACGGACCAGAATATTCGTATCGATCGCGATCATAAAGCTCGGCCTGTTCTTTTCCATGCTTTCCGGATCGTTTCTTCCATATCCTCCAGGGATACCGGCTTTCTCGGAGTTGTCTTATACTTTTGTGAAAGAGTCATAAGATCAACCGATCTCCTCCGAAATGGGAGAATTCTAATGACGTCCTTATTAACATCAAAAACGATCGCATCCCCAGCGCTAATGCCGAGGGCCTCCTTGATCGTATCGGGGATTGTGACCTGGCTTTTCGACGTAAGTTTGAATTCTTTGGTTGTCATCAGGTGCTCCTTTTCTAATATAAAGCATACCATGCGATAGTAATACTGTCAAGTAATACCTAGAATGATCCTAATGCGAATTTGTCCGGCAAATCTGCCCATCATGTAGCTCGTCGGCCTCTTCCCGCGTAAAAATACCGCCCGGCGCACCGAGCCCCGGCGATTTAATTTCTTGACTTGAAATCCGTCCTGCCCTACAATTACCACACATATGTGCGAGTATGCGCTTGCCTTGATCTTGGGCTTATGGCACCGCTGGTGGTACCATAATTGCTTGAAAATCACTGTAATATATGTTACTATTGAGGTGTGAGATGAAGCGAGAGAGAAAGATCTATCATCAGGCGCTGAATTCTCCGGCGAACATAACTTTTAACGATCTTTGTTATCTGGTAGAGAGGATCGGCTTTGAGTTGCGCCCGGGAGCGGGATCGTCGCATCTGATCTATAAACATCGGGGGATACATGAAAAGGGCGCTAGTATGTTGAATATCCAGATAGCGA
>JADFZK010000035.1 GCA_015232565.1 Candidatus Omnitrophota bacterium | reverse complement strand
GATTTTCGCGGCCCCCTGGGGTATCAGGGGGTAAGGATCAATGGTATCATTCCCAGAACTGCCGGGAAGTTAATTGGCCGTTCTGGTAAATTAGTGCTAGTATTAAACCTATGTTAAATGAGATCCTGTTAGCTTTTATTCCGATGTTCTTCGCGATGGATTCCGTGGGGATCCTGCCGGTCTTTGCCGGTCTGACCCGGGGATTGCCGGATGCTGATAAGCGGAATATCATTGTTCAGTCGCTGGGCACGGCTACGATCCTGGCCATCAGTTTTATCTTCCTGGGAAAAGTCATCTTTAATTTTTTAGGGATCAGTATGGGCGATTTTATGATCGCTGGCGGGATGATCCTTTTTTGTCTGTCGATGGTCGATCTTATGGGCCAGACTTTACACACCAGAAAGATGAAGCCCCTGGAATTGGCCGCTGTTCCGATCGGGACACCTCTTATTGTTGGCCCCGCGGTCCTGACCATGGCTTTGATGCTGATGAATCAATACGGCTGGGCCGTGACTTTGGTGGCCGTACTTTCCAATATTGCGATCGTCGGGATAGTATTCTTATTTTCTGATCGCTTTATTAGTATCATTGGACCCAGCGGGTCCCGGGCATTGTCCAAGGTGATGTACCTTCTTCTGGCGGCCATTGGCGTTATGATGGTCCGCAAGGGGATCCTGGTGGTTATTTCTACGGTCAGAGTGCCAGGACAATAACAGTTAACCGCTTAATACTTCTTCGTTTGCCGTTGTGTTTCGACTTCCTGCCACGTTACTTCTTCTATTCTGTTGTTATACCCTGGTCTAATTGCCTTCTCTTTTCCCTGCCTTAGAATTGAAAAAGAGGGATCTTTGCTGTCATAGGTGTGTCAGGAAGGTTTCTCATAAACAAAGACCGCTCGTTTCCAACATAAAAGGAATTTCATGGACTCCTCAGTTGAAAGTATCGAGAAAATTACTGGCCTTTCCGAGCAGATGGCAACCGCTCGTCTAAAAGAAGATGGCTACAATGAATTGCCTTCGCAGAGAAAGAAAAATCTCCTTTCCATAATGTTCAGTATTTTACGCGAGCCGATGTTGCTGTTACTGCTCGTCAGCGGTTTGATCTATTTATTCCTCGGCGAGCCTCGGGATGCCTTGATGTTGATGTCTTTTTTGTTTGTCGTGATCGGCATAAGTTTTTATCAGGAACAAAAGACCGAGAAAGCCCTGGAGGCTTTGCGTGATCTGTCCAGTCCCCGGGCCCTGGTAACTCGTGATGGTGAACAGCGGCGCATTAGTGGCCGTGATGTTGTGCGCGAGGATATTATTGTCTTGCGTGAAGGCGACCGGGTGCCTGCGGATGCTGTTGTGCTCAGCTGTTCCAATCTATTGGTGGATGAAGCCCTGTTGACTGGCGAGTCTGTTCCGGTTCGCAAGTCTCAATGGGACGGCAAGATGGTTTCGGCCCATCCGGGTGGTGACGATCTGCCGTTTGTGTATTCCGGCGCCATGATAGTCTCCGGGCAGGGAGTGGCCAGGGTTTTATTCACCGGGGTGCGGACCGAGATCGGCAAGATCGGGAAAGCGCTTCAGGGGATCACGGAGGAAGATACGCTTCTTAAGAAAGAGATCAGTAAATTAGTGCGCGTCTTTTTCCTGATCGGGCTGGTTTTATGTTTCCTGGTGGTCCTCATCTATGGGCTTACGCGCGGTAACTGGATGCAAGGGGTGTTGTCGGGATTGACTTTGGGAATGGCAATGATGCCGGAAGAGCTTCCGCTGGTTCTTATGATCTTTTTGACCATGGGCGCCTGGCGGATGTCGCAGCGCCAGGTTTTGACCAGGCACACGTATGCCATCGAGACTTTGGGGGCCGCGACGGTATTGTGTACGGATAAGACCGGCACTTTAACGCTTAATAAGATGCAGTTGGCGGTCTTGTATGTTAAGGGGAAGATTTACAATATCGCTACTGGAGTTAATCACGAACTTGTCGCTACGGCCCATGAGTTGATCGAGTACGGGATCCTGGCCAGCCAGTTGGACCCTTTTGACCCGATAGATAAAGCTATCCAACAGGTCGGGAAAACAGCTTTAGAGGGTACGGAGCATATTCATCACAATTGGACGCGGGTAAAGGCGTATCCGCTGTCCAGGGAGCTGGTGGCAATGTCGCATGTCTGGGAAGCGCCGGATCATGAACAGTTCGTAGTGGCCGCCAAGGGTTCTCCGGAGGCTATAGCGGAGCTTTGTCATCTTGTTGAGCCGGACCGGCAAGCGTTTATGCTGGTGATCGACGACCTGGCCGGACGGGGTTTGCGGATCCTGGGTGTGGCTAAGGCGCTGTTTAGCAAGAGCGATCTGCCAGAGATCCAGCAGAGCTTTAAATTTGAATTGGTGGGGCTATTGGGTTTTATCGATCCTGTGCGTAAGACCGTCCCTCAAGCGGTAAAGGAGGCTCAGGCGGCCGGTATCCGTGTTGTGATGATTACCGGAGACTATCCCGTAACAGCCAGATATATTGCCCGGGAGATCGGGCTTGTTCAGCCGGATCAGGTGCTAACGGGCAAGGACCTGGAGGGTACGACGCTGGAAGAATTGCGGGAGCGTATTAAAACAGTGAACGTCTTCGCACGTATTGTGCCAGAGCAGAAATTGGCGATCGTGAATGCTTTTAAAGCCAATGGCGATATTGTGGCCATGACCGGGGACGGGGTTAATGATGCTCCGGCATTAAAAGCGGCTAATATCGGCATTGCGATGGGTGAGCGCGGCACTGATGTGGCCCGTGAGTCTTCCGCACTCGTTTTGTTGAACGACGATTTTGCTGCGATCGTAAGCGCGGTGCGTTTGGGGCGCAGGATCTTCGATAATCTCAAGAAAGCAGTTGCCTATACCTTCGCGATCCATGTTCCGATAGCGGGAATGTCGCTTTTGCCGGTGTTGTTCAATATGCCGATCGTGCTCATGCCCGCTCATATTGCCTTTCTTGAGCTTATTATTAACCCGGCTTGTTCCACTGTCTTTGAATCAGTCGCCGAGGAAAAGGGAATTATGGCGCGCCCGCCTCGCAAGCTCAACGAGCCGTTATTTAACAGAAATACTTTTATTGTGAGCTTATTGCAAGGCGTCAGCGTACTAATTGTGGTCTTTACGATCTATTGTTATGCCTTATTCGTTCATATGCCAGATAATGAATGCCGGACCCTGGCGTTCACGACGTTGATCTTTTCGAATATCATGTTGATCTTAACAAATTTATCGTGGTCGAAGAATATGGTATCGATAATTCAGGCTACTGATCGGGTGGTATGGTGGATGCTGGCCGGGACTTTCACGGCGCTGGCGCTGATCTTGTACGTTCCGTTATTGCGTACCTTGTTTCATTTTCAGCCGTTATCTTTAACCAGCCTGGGGATGGCTTTGCTGGGAGGCATCCTGAGCCTTCTTTGGTTTGAAGGTTTGAAATGGGTGTGGAAGATCTTATATCTGCGGCGTATTTGCAGGAAATTTTGACCGACCAGCCGTTCTTGATCAATTCCGACGGTTAGACCTCGGTACAATTGATTCGTTTTGGCTATCCCCTAGAATAATAAATAAAGCAAACGTCATCGGCTACATTAAACAGGGGAGAATAATATGGCACGATTTATCGGGATCGATCTAGGCACTTCAAATTCGGCCGCAGCTGTTATGGAAGGCGGACGTCCAGTTATCATTCCCTCGGCAGAAGGCGCCGGGGTATCGTCGGGGAAGGCCTTTCCGTCTTTTGTAGCATTTACCAAGAATGGTGAGCGGCTGGTGGGGGAGCCGGCACGTCGCCAGGCGGCCGCGAACTCGGAAGGTACGGTTTATGCCGCCAAGCGCAAGATGGGCACTGATTCCAAGTTCAATGTTTTTGGCAAGGAATATACTCCGCAACAGATCTCGGCTTTTATTTTGCAGAAGATCAAGGTGGATGCCGAGAAATATCTGGGTGATACGGTAGAAGGTGTGGTGATCACCGTGCCGGCATATTTCAATGATAATCAGCGCCAGGCTACGAAAGATGCCGGCGAGATAGCTGGACTTAAGGTTTTGCGTATCATTAATGAACCTACTGCCGCCTGTCTGGCCTATGGCATTGATAAAGTCGGCAAGGAGCAGAAGATCATGGTTTTTGATTTTGGCGGCGGCACACTGGATGTCACTATTCTGGAGATGGGGTCGGGCGGTACATTCGAAGTGCTTTCGACCAGTGGTGATAACTTGCTGGGTGGAACGGATATGGACAATGCCTTGATCGGGCACATTATCAACGAATTTAAGAAAGAGACCGGGATAGACCTGGCCAAAGACAAAATGGCTTTTCAGCGTCTGCGCGAAGCGGCCGAGAAAGCCAAGGTTGAGCTGTCTTCCACAGTTCAGACCGAGATCAATTTGCCGTTTATTACTGCGGACGGCTCAGGCCCGAAGCATATGACCCAGACATTGGACCGTGCGATCCTGGAAAGCCTGGTTAATCCAATCATTGAACGTTGTCGTAATCCGATCCAGCAGGCCATTAAAGACGCTGCAGTAAAAGCCGGCGGTGAGATCAAGATCGACAAGATCATTATGGTCGGTGGTCCCACCAGAATGCCTGTTGTGCAGAAGTTTGTGGAAGATGCCGTTGGGCAGAAGATTGAGCGCGGTATTGACCCGATGGAGTGTGTGGCGCTGGGTGCTGCGGTTCAGGCTGGTATTATCAAGGGTGATGTTAAGGACGTGCTCCTGCTCGACGTTACGCCGCTGACGCTGGGTATTGAAACTATGGGTGGTGTTATGACCAAAATGATCGAACGCAACACCACGATCCCCACCAAGATGACTAATGTATTCTCAACAGCGGACGACAATCAATCCGCAGTGACCATCCGGGTAATGCAGGGTGAACGGCCAATGGCGAATGACAATACTGAGTTGGGCAAGTTTGATCTGGTGGGAATACCTCCGGCTCAGCGCGGTGTTCCGCAGATCGAGGTTACTTTTGATATTGATGTTAACGGTATAGTGCATGTGCACGCCAAGGACAAGGCGACCGGTAAAGAACAATCGATTCAAATAACGTCACCCAAAAAGCTCTCCGAGCAGGAAATTCAGAAGATGGTCCAGGAGGCCGAGAGGTTTGGCGAGGAAGATAAAAAACGCAAGGAAGCGGCGGAGGCCATTAATCAGGCCAATGCCTTGATCTTTTCAACAGAAAAAGCGCTTAAAGATTTTGGCGATAAGGTGCCCGCCGCGGATCGTGATAATATCCTGGGCGAACTCGAAAGTCTCCGGCAGGCGGTTAAGGACAAAGTTGTCAAACGGATCATGTCGGGCATTGAAACTTTAACCAAAGCAAGTCATAAATTGGCCGAGGGGATGTATAAGAACGACGCCGGACAGGGCAAAAGTCAAGGCCCTGGCGCAGGCGCTGCTTCTGCCAGCGGCGCACAGGACAAGCCGCAAGCGGATAAATCGGAAGAGGCGAAGCCGGAAGGCAAATCATCGCCGGGTCATGATGATGCTATTGATGCAGACTTTGTTGTGAAGAGTGAAAAATAAGGCTTGCAACTGTTAAGCCAGTTTCTGAATATAGAAAGCCCAGCCCCCGTCTAAACACAAGATTGTTTAGGAGGGGGCTGGGTGTGTTTTTTGAGTCAGAAATTTTTCTTTAAACCGCCTTCTTTTTCCATCTGGATCTTCGAATTGTTGTCATAATACATTTCTCGACCAGCCCTCAGTCTGCCGCATTTTTTTGCTCCCGTAAGTGAAGCTACTAAGAAATTGTGTACTAGTGCCCGATTTAGAGTATATTTATGGGCAAAGTTTTTTCTCATGTCAACAATAATGGATAGATCGTGGTCTTTTATGAACAATAAGCATTGGTTTTATGGGCGTAAGTTTGGGCGCTGTGGGGTTATTTGGGGATTGTTCCTGGGCATGTTCCTGGCAGGGATGGGTGTCGCCGGGGCTGACGTTAACAATAAGCCGGCTGCGCGGGTCCAGTTTCAGGATGTGGTAGCGCGGGCCAGGGTTTTGGCGACAGCCGGGTTTCAGGCGCCGGGCAAAGATCTGCCCGAAGTATTTAAGAAAATGGGGTATGACCAGTGGCGGGGGATTCGTTTTAAGCCGGCCCGCAGTCTTTGGGCCGATCAGCCGTTCAGCCTGCAATTCTTCCATCCTGGATTTCTCTATCAGCAACCGGTGATCATTAATTACATAGAACGTGACGGTACGCATCCGGCTGTTTTCTCAGCTGATCTGTTTGATTATGAGAGCGACAACCTTAAAGGGCGGGTCATGGAAGATCATGGTTTCGCCGGTTTTCGGGTGCATTACCCGCTTAACACTCCTAAATATAACGACGAGCTCGTGGCTTTTCTGGGTGCGAGTTATTTCCGGGCTTTAGGGCGGGGCCTGGCTTACGGGATCTCGGCGCGGGGGTTGGCGGTCAATACGGCCGAAGATGTGGGCGAAGAATTCCCGTTCTTTCGCGAGTTCTGGATCGTGCGGCCGGCGCCGGGCGCCAAGCAGGTCAAGTTTTATGCCTTGCTGGATAGCGCGAGCGTTACCGGGGCGTATGAGTTCCTGGTGACCCCTGGCGACGAGACGGTGATCAAGGTGGATTGTGCGCTTTTTGTACGGCAACATATCCAGAAACTGGGGATCGCGCCTTTGACCTCAATGTTCTTTTATGGTGAGAATTCGGGGTTCAAAGGTGATAGTGATTTCCGGCCGGAGGTCCACGATTCGGATGGCTTGCTGGTGCTGGCCAAGTCCGGAGAATGGATCTGGCATCCTTTGGTTGATCCGTCGCGGCTTTTGATCAATTCATTTGGCGGTGGTTTGCCGGTGGGTTTTGGGCTGATCCAGCGGGATACCAATTTTGACCACTATCAGGACCTGGAGGCGCGCTATGAGCAACGCCCCAGCGTTTGGGTCTCTCCCCAGGGGGACTGGGGCAAGGGGCATCTGGAGCTGGTGCAGATACCAACCGAGAGTGAGTATGGCGATAACATAGTGGCGCACTGGATCCCGGAGCGATCGTTTGAGCGGGGGGATTCTTTGCGCTATGCGTACACCTTGTCGTGGCATTCGGCGCGTAAGCCGCGTTCCCGGGCCGGTTTGGTGACGGCTACCCGGATCGTCAAAAAGTCTGATGGAGCGAGGTTTCTGGTTGATTTTGCGGGTGAGGGCCTGGAGGCGCCCGATCTGCCGCTGGTCCCGGATGTTTGGGTCAGCCGGGGTGCCCGGATCGTCTCGACTCAGCTTTTCAGGAATAAAGCTGTCGGCGGGTGGCGCCTGGTTATTAATGTCCAGCGGGATAATGCCGGTTTTATCGATGGGCTGTTACCCAACCAGAAACCGGCTTTTGAATTTCGGGCGTTCCTCAAGAACGGGCCGGCTGCGGTAACCGAGACCTGGAGTTATACCTACCTGCCATGATCCGCGCTTTGAAGCAACCTCCTTTACGACGCACTCCCATGGCTTACCGGCCATTCAGCATCCCCGTTACGCCGCGTGGTGACGGCCCGCACGGCCGGACACTCAGGATCCGGCGCGCGGTATTTTTTATTCTGGTGGGGGTGTCGACTTTCCTGGCGGGGTCGGCGTTCACGACCATTATCGGGGCGGACGGTCTTACGCCTTTGGCGGTGGCTATTATTGGCATTTACCTTTTTCTTTTCGGCTGGATATCGTTTAATTTCTGGACGGCGATCCTGGGTTTCCTGGTTTCGTTGAGCGGTAAAGAAGCGGCCCTTCCGCTTTTTCCGGAAGTTCAGCCGATCGCTCCGGAGACCCGCATTGCGCTTATCATGCCGGTCTATAACGAGGAGATGGCCCGGATCTATTCTTCATTGAGGGCTACCTACGAATCGCTTAAGGATACCGGGCAGTTGGAGCGTTTTGATATTTATATTTTGAGTGATTCTGTCCAGAGCGAGTATGTCCTGATGGAGGAAACGGCCTGGTCTGAATTGTGCCGCGATGTTGACGGGTTCGGCCGGATCTTTTACCGCCGCCGGAAACTGCGCTTGCATAAAAAGAGCGGGAATGTGAGCGATTTCTGCCGGCGCTGGGGAAGCCAGTACAAATACATGATCATCTTCGACGCTGACAGCCTGATGGAAGGCGAGTTGCTGGTCCGGATGGCCAATATGATGGAGGCGCGCAATGATATTGGTATCTTGCAGACAGCGCCGGCGGCCATGAACCAGGCCAGCCTGGTTTCGCGGTTACAGCAGTTTGCGAGCCATGTTTACGGGCCGCTTTTTTTCTCCGGGTTGCGTTTCTGGCAGTTGGATGAATCCGGTTACTGGGGGCATAATGCTATCATCCGGATGGCGCCATTTATGCAATATTGCGCTCTGCCCAAATTGCCCGGCGGCCCGCCGTTCGGCGGAGAGATCTTAAGCCATGATTTTGTGGAAGCCGCCTTGATGCGCAGGGCCGGGTGGGGAGTGTGGCTGGCGTACGAGCTGGAGGGCAGTTACGAGGAGCTTCCGCCTAATCTGTTGGAAGAGATGGAACGCGACCGGCGCTGGTGTCAGGGCAATATCCAGCATTTGCGGCTTATGTTCATGGAGGGGGTCGCCTTCGGGCACCGGATCCTTTTTCTGAACGGCAACCTGTTTTATTTTTCATCGTTCATGTGGTTTTTGCTGTTGTTGCTTATGACGGTGCATTCGGTAACCAACTTTTTCCATACGACCGCCTATTTTATTCCCGCCGAGCGGACTCTTTTTCCGCACTGGCCGGTGCAGTACCGCTTTTTGTCGATCCAGTTGTTGATGGTAACGGCCGCTTTTCTCTTTATCCCGAAAGTGCTCAGTGTTTTGCTCATCGCCCGGTCTCCTCAAAGGGCGGCCCGCTTTGGCGGCTGGGGGCGGCTGTTTATGAGCGTAGTCCTGGAAACGGTACTCTCCACATTGCTGGCGCCGCTCAGGATGCTGTTTCATGCCTGGTATGTGGTGCTGAATCTTATTGGCCAGAAACTGGTCTGGAAAAGCCCGGTTCGGCGTTCCCGGAGCACGTCTTTTGTTGAAGCGTTCCGGGCTTTTGGCCCGGGGATGGCGGGCGCTCTGGTTTGGGGCGCCATAGCCTATGTGGTCAACAAGACTTTATTCTGGTGGATCGCCATTATTGTCATTCCGCTCTTTCTGGCGGTACCGATATCGGTGTTCTTTAGTTATCCTTCTTTGGGCCTGCTCTTTCGCCAGTGGGGCCTCTTCCTGACCCCGGCGGAGATCGCGCCCTCAAAAGCCTTGCTTTGTTTCCAGAGATTCTTCTTTAAGGATTTCAGATAAGGGCTTTTTGTTTTTGGTTAAATAGCATTGTGCACGTCGTTTTTGTTTGTTATAATCCGCAACAAATCTTCTCCTGTAATAAGAGGGCGGTTTTTATCTATCATTTAATTGGAGGTAATTAATGGCACAAGAGATCAATCATCCGGTCCATCATGTGACAGCCCCTGCCGACCGCATCCCTTTCCATCAAAAGGCGGTTTATGGCATAGGGTCATTCGTTAACCAGTTCCAGGCCGCCGCTATTGGGCAGTTGATCACTGTTTTGAATGTCGGGCTGGGTGTTAATCCTGCCCTGGTCGGCTGGATCGGGGCCATTCCGCGTTTTGTGGATGCTTTCTCGGATCCTTTGATCGGGTATTCTTCCGACAATACCCGCACTAAATATGGCCGGCGCCGTCCGTGGATATTCTGGGGCGCTATTGCTTCGGGTATTTTGCTGGCGTTGATGTTCCAGCTTTACAAAGGGCATAATGAAATGTTTTATTTTGGTTATGTCCTGGCCATACAGTTGCTTTTTGTGATCGCTTTTGCCTGCTATTCTATTCCGTGGATCGCCCTGGGTTATGAAATGACGCCCGATTATCATGAGCGCACGCGTTTGCAGGCTTTCGCCAGTTTCTTTGCCCAGCCGGTGTGGATGATCGCGCCCTGGTTCTTCTCGGTCATGAGCAACAAGTCTTATTTTCCGGATATCGTGGCCGGCGCCCGGGCGCTGGCTATTGTGGTGGGCGTTTTAATTCTGGTGGGTGGTATTCTTCCGGCGATCTTTAATAAAGAGATCTATGCCAATCTGCCCAAACCCGAGAAGGTTAAGGGTTATGCCAATGTTATTAAAGATCTTTGGCGCAATTGCGCGGATTCTTTCAAGTGCCGCCCGTTCGTTAAGCTGTGCGCGGTGACGTTCCTGATTTTCAATGGTTTTATGCTGGCCTCGTCTTTTACGTTTTATGTTATTTGTTTTTATGTTTATGGAGGGGTACAGCCTCAGGGAACCACTTCGGCCATGGACGTTATGTGGCATAGCGGCGGTACATTGATAGGATTGTTCGGGACCCTGAGTTCGGTTTGTGCTTTCGGGGCGATCTCGATCACTGCGTGGATCTCTTCCAAGATCGGCAAACGCAAGGCTTTCTTGCTTACCATGTCTTTGGCGGTTATCGGATATGCTTTGAAATGGATAGGTTATGATCCCCAGCATCCGTATTTGCTTTTGATCGCGGCGCCTTTCCTGGCGTTTCACCTGGGGTCGTTGTTCACTATCGTGCCCTCAATGGTGGCGGATGTTTGTGATTACGATGAGTTACAGTGCGGCACCCGCAGGGAAGGCATGTTTAGCGGCATTTACTGGTGGATCCAGAAACTGGGGATGGCCGGAGCCTCGGTATTGGGTGGATATCTGCTTAACTGGACCGGTTTTAATATCGCCCTTGGTGTCGGTCAGTCGTCCCAGGCTTTGCTTTACATGCGTTTGTACGATATCGGGATCCCGATCCTGACGACTTTGATCGCGATATACATTATTGCGACTTTTGAGGTTTCGGAAGATAAAGCCTACGAGATCCGTAAGCAATTGGAAGCTAAACGGGCCAAAGCCTAAAAGCCAAGCTTGAGGTTGAATGTGATAAAAGAACCTGATAAAGCCAGTCCAAGATCCAAACCGCTTATTATTTTTCCGTACATGGGGTACGAGAACAATAAGAAGTGCGAATGGTATTTCTGGTGGACGGTCGACCGTTGCAAAGTGATCGACCCCCGGCCGATCGTGGTTATTCCCCGGGACACGATCCTGAGGCAGGACGCCAAGTCGTTCATAAACGATGAAAGGTATAAGACCCTGGAGGTCGTGGAAACCTGGTCGGTGGATTCGTGCCAGACCTGGCTGGCCGGGTGGGGCCATGTGCTGGATAACTATCCGGAAGCCGCGCGGATCGTGCAGATCCCGGGTGACATCGATTATGTTGATGCGGATGTGGAATTCTACGACAACCTTGGGAAGTTCATTGAAACCACCAGTTCAGACATTGTGATCGGGGATTTTCGCACCGGCGACCAGTATAGCGCGAAAAGTCTGGTGGATACCTACGGCACTTATTCGCTGTTGGCGAACTGGTTCCCCGAGATCTCGCAAAGGATCCGGTCCCTGCCGCTTAACCGGCCGAGGTCGGAGTTCATCAATATCAAGACATCCGTGTTGCGTGACCTGATAATAAATAACCGCAACTTCGCTTATGAACAGACCCTGAACTTCCTGATCAAATGCTGGAATAACGACGAAACTAAATGGCGTTATCAGATCGCCAAGTCTTTCCTGGGTACTTTGTCGGATAATAAATCTTTCCGGAATTACAGGGGGTCTATCGACCAGATAGAACGCATCGAAAGAATGCTTTCCCTGTTGTGGCGCGAGATCCGGGAGCCGAAGAAAAAAGACAATCTGGACAATAAAAAGTTCGAAGAACAATACACGGTGTTCAGTAACGAATACGACAAGCTTTATACCAAGTCCAAGGGGATCATGGAAACCGCCCGGACCACGCTCAGAGCTTTGCTGGGCGTATAAATTCTCACGTCCGTGGTTGGGTCTTAAGGTTATTAAAAAGCAAGTTGGAGCTGGCTTTCTGGGCCAGGAAGTGCCGATGCGCAGATTATTAATGTTGTGTTGTTGTTCCCTGCTGGTGGTCTTCTCCGGATGTGCCCAGCCTGCCGGGCCGGGCAATAAGCTCGTCCTGTGGCACTGGATGACTGATTGTCATGATACCTTCCTGAAGCTTGCTCAACAATACCAAAAAGAAACCGGGGTCGAGGTGACAGTCCGGTTGTTGGCGCCCTCGGATGCCTATTCCCGGATGACTATCGCCGCCGCGCAGGCTAATGTCCTGCCGGATATTTATGGCATCCTTGGTATAAAAGCCATGGCCGCAGACTTTATTAAAGCCGGTCTGGTGGCCGACCTGACTGGTGAAATGCAAGCCAATGGCGGGGCCTGGGAGAATAGCCTGTTTGATAAAGCCCTGGCGGACAAGCGTTTTGATCCGGACAATATTTACGGGGTCAAGCCGGGAATTTACGGCGTGCCGGTGAACCTTACCAATCAACAGATGCTTTATAATAAAAGACTGCTGGCCAAGGCGGGAATAACCGCGCCTCCTGTAACTTTTGACGCATTTATCAAGGACGCCCAGGCTTTAAAACGGGTCGGTATCACGCCTTTTGTTTCCGGCTGGGGCGAGTTATGGTTACTGCATTGTTTTGCTACCAATTATGCTTTCAACATTATGGGCGAGAAGAAGGTCCTGGCCACTTTTCGCGGGGAGGTGAAATACACCGATCCGGACTGGATAAAAGTGTTCAATGTTTTCGTTGTTTTGCGTGATAAAGGCGTTCTTATAGATGGCATCGTAACCAAGGGCAACAAGTATGCCGAGCAGGATTTTGCCCTCGAGCGCGCCGCTTTTGCTTTTAACGGTTCCTGGTGCGTTAATGTATATCGCAATATGAATTCGGACCTGGAGTATGGCGTGATGCTCCCTCCAATGGTGAGCAAGGCGTTTCCGCTTAAAATATGGGGTGGGGCGGGGTCATCATTTATGGTTAACGCTGTTTCACCCAACAAGGACCAGGCGATTGCTTTTCTGAAATGGTTTACCGCCAAAACCCAGCAAGTTTCACTGGCGGTGGAAACCAGCACTCTGCCGGCCAATAAGGAAGCGCTCAAAGAATCGCTGACCACGGTTTCTCCGGTCCTGGGTGAGTTCTTTAAGGGCATGGACCAGGCTACCCATCCCACGATCTGGCCGGTGAACGAAGACCCCCAGGTGATGGAGGTTTTCGACCGCGCCATTCAGGGCATAATTATTGGCGAGAAGACGGCCTTACAGGCGGCCCGTGATGTGCAGAAGGCCAAAGATCATCAGCTGTCCAAAGGGGCGCGCTAAATGCTTGCCAGGGCCCGGGCCGCGGTAGTTGCCCAGGGCAATTTAACCAGCTTTCTGTTTGTCCTGCCGGCGCTGGTTATTTTTGCTGTTTTTTATGTTTATCCTTTCCTGAACATGGTCTTTCTCTCTTTCCATGAGTGGCGGGGGATCGGCCCCCTGCATTTTATCGGCCTGCAGAATTATCAGGAGATCGTCGGCGACCGCTTGTGGTGGAATTCCATGGCTCATGCCGGGTACATCACCCTGATCGCCCTTACATTCCAGAACGCCCTGGCGTTCGGCCTGGCCCTGGCCTGCGACCGCGAGATCCGCATGAAGCGTTTTTATCGCCTGGTATTCTTTATACCGCCGGTGCTCTCCGAAGTGGTAGTCGGTCTGATGGGCAACTGGATATTGAACCCCGGCCTGCAGAATGGCCAGCATATTGGGTTGTTAAATCATCTTTTGTATTCTTCCGGGTTTCCTCAGCTGGTGAATAACTGGCTGGGCGATCCCCGCACAGCGCTGACGACTATTGCCATAGTGCACAGTTGGAAAGGTTTTGGCTGGGGTTTTATTATGTTGCTGGTGGGGTTGCAGACCATCGACAAACAGCTTTACGAGGCCGCCCGGGTAGACGGCGCCAGCGCCTGGAAAGCTTTTGTGCATATCACCGTGCCGATGATGTTGCCGGTTATCCTGGTGGTGATGATCCTGACGATATTGGGATCCATGCAGGTGTTTGTGTTGATCCTTTCCATGGTCAATGAAGGCCTGGTTAACCATACGGATGTGCCGGCTACGTATATTCTTACGTCCATGATCGGTAATGGTCGTTTTGGTTATGCTTGTGCCCAGGCGGTGATATTCGGGGTCATTCTGGTGGGTGTTTCTTTTATCATGAAAAGAATGTCCGACTGGGTAAAGCGCATATGAGCAGACACTCCTTTAGGCGGTCGGAATGAAGATCAATAAATACATTCTGCTGGGCTTAA
The DNA here is from genome assembly GCA_015232565.1 of Candidatus Omnitrophota bacterium. GTDB lineage: Bacteria > Omnitrophota > Gorgyraeia > Zapsychrales > Fredricksoniimonadaceae. Next base: position 8,384 of record JADFZK010000035.1, on the reverse strand, counting down.
CCCAATCCACATTGACCCATATCTTTTTACTGAGTGTTGCGCTGACCTGTTTGTTCCCTATATTTTGGATGGTGCGTTGTGCTTTCATGACCAATGAAACGGTTTTTGTGGACAAGGCGTTAATTCCGCATGTTTTAAACTTTGGTAATTTTGCCGTCGCGTGGACCAAGGGTAATTTCGGGATGTATTTTCTGAATAGCGTCATTTATACGGCGGGGGTGGTGAGCGGGCTGGTTTTGATCGCTTCGCTGGCGGCTTTTGCTTTCTCCCGGTTAAAGTTTCCCGGTAAAGATTTCATTTTTTATATGTTCGTGGCGGCCATGATGATCCCTTTGCCGGGGTCTTTTGTGGCTTTGGTGGTCCTGATGAACAAATTGCATTTAATCAATACGCGCGCCGGTTATATCCTGTGCATGATAAATGTGGGGCTGGCGATGAGTATTTTACTATTGAAAACTTTCTTCGACCGGATACCGCGCGACCTGGATGATGCCGCGCGTATTGACGGTTGCGGCCGGCTGGGCATTTGGTGGCATGTGGCTTTGCCGCTGGCGCGCCCGGCGATAGCGGTTATCGTGGTCTTCAATTCACTGATAGTGTGGAACGAATATATCCTGGCTACCTTACTGCTTTCGGAGCCGCAACTTATGCCCTTGCAAAGAGGGTTGATGGTCTTTCAGGGAGCCAACAGCACCGATTATCCGGTTCTGATGGCCGGACTGACCATGGCGGCGTTACCGGTTATCCTTATCTACATGGTTATGCAAAAGCACATTGTTAAAGTCCTGGCTTCTGGCGAAGTGGCGGTCTAAGCCGGCTTGAGGCGGCTGGAGCACGGTTTATTTATTGTCCGGGAGGTGTTAAGGGTTCTGCCGTGAGGGTTCCGGAGTCCGCGGCCGCATCGTTGGGTGAGGTGGTTTCTGTAATGATTTCGGGTATTGGCACATTAGCGGGCCGGTTCTCGGTGGTGGTGTCGGGGGCGATCATGGCTTGTTCATTGACGGGTGCCGTATTGAGAGGGCTCGGTTCGGCCACAGGCTCGGTTGCGGTGGCAGTGGTGGCGGCTGTTTCAGTAAGGCTTGCGCTGACGGCGGGCTGTTTGGCCGCGGCTTGCGGTTTGGCTTCGGTCTTTGCGGGTAGAGATTGAACGACGGGTTTGATCTCCGCTGGTTTTATAACCGGCGCGTTCTTTGCGGCGGCGGCGCGGGCGGCTTTTTGCGCTTCGTTATCAGCATGATATTTTTGCGGATCAATGGTTATCACAGCCTGGGCGTAAGAAGCGGAAACTGCAAGTATCCCGCAAACAAAAATTATTCTGATGATCGGCATAAAGGACCTCCTGGTATAGGTAACTTTTATGTAATTTTAGGCAGGTTATCAGAGTTGTTCAACTCTTTTCTTCTTCTGTTTAATGTTGGCGCGTTTTTGCCGCATGAAAAATCCGGGTTAATAGAATGTGTATTGGCTAACCGGTGCTAGAATCGATGAATTTGGGAGCATGATTACGGAAGATTATCAGCCATGCCTTTGGATCTTATAACCACCGAGTTTCCTTCTGCCGGGATCTTTACTGGCCTGCCGAAGTTTACTGCGCTTTCTTTTTTGGGCGCGGTGCCTTCGCATTTTTTGAAATACCGCATAGTGGCGGGTGGAGTGGAGCAGGAGCTGTTAACGGCCAGCGTTATCCGCCGGAGCGAAGCCATGGTGTGGGAAGGCGCCAAAGACTTGCTGGGCCGGGCGGTGGCGACTGCGGCCGGACGGGTGCGCGGGATCTATGCGTTCGAATTGCTGGCTTTCAATGTTCAGCAGGAACTGGCCAGTTTTAATTTTAATGAATTATCGCAGGTGCTGGTTAATTCGGCCCTGCTTTTGCATCCGGGCGGGGAGATGCTGATACGGTATTGTTCGGTTTTTGGGGTCTTGCGTAAACTGGTGGACGAGGCCTGGGGCAAGATGCATTTTACCGCTGTGGCCGGGATCCTGCCGGATGAGCCGGGCAGTATTGCGGCCTTGCTGGGCCGGGGTTTAAAAACGACCGCCAGCGCCGCCGGCCCGGTGATCATTCTGGTTAATGACCTGAGCGCGGTGCCGCTTTACGACTCGAATTGCTGCCAACAGCAGGCCGCTTTGGCCAAACTTGAGAAAAAACTGACGAAAAGCGTTGTGCCGTTCCCCAGGGAGTGTTGGGTCGAGGGTGTGCGGATTATTCCCGGGCAGTAAAATCGTATTTACGGATTGGAAAGGCCTTTATGAACATGGAAACCAGAACTTTACCGAAAGATTTTCTTCAGCCCACCGGGCACGGGGAGTGCGCGGTGGCGTGCCCAGCCAGCCTGTCGACGGAGTCAACCTTGGCCGAGATCCTGCTGTTTGCCCGGCAAGACGGGGCCTCCGATGTGCATCTTTCTACCAATGCGCCGGGGAATTTGCGTAAAGCCGGCGCTTTACGGCAGGTTACCGAGGGGGCTTTTACCGCCGACCGGTTGGCGCAAATGCTGGAGCAGTCCCTGCCTGCTGATAAATGGCAGAAGGTCAAGGAAACGGGGGATATTGAGTTTGTCCATGCTCTTCCCGGCGGCGGGCGTTTTCGCATGGTGGTGAACCGCCAGCGTTTTGGCTGGGATCTGACGGCGCGCGTTATAGATAAAGAGATCCGCACTTTTGAGGCTTCCGGCATGCCGGCTTCCTGCCAGGGCCTTACCAAATGGGCCCAGGGCCTGGTGCTGGTGGCCGGTCCCGCCGGGTGCGGTAAATCCAGCACCCTGGCGACCCTGGTCGAAATGGTCAACCAGACCCGCGACGATCATATTATCACTATTGAGAATCCGATCGAGATCGTTTACACGCCCAGGAAATGCCAGATCAGCCAGCGTGAGGTGAATTTGCACACGCTTTCTTCCGCCAATGCCTTGCGGGCCGCCTTGCGCGAGGATCCGGATATCATCATTGTCAGTGAATTGCGCGACCTGGAAACTATCCAGCTGGCGGTTACCGCCGCCGAGACCGGGCACCTGGTGTTCGCTACCATGAACACCAATAACGCCGCCCAGACCATTACCTCTTTAATAGGTTCTTTTTCACCCGACGAACAGCCGGTCATCCGGAACATGGTGGCCGAATCTTTGCGCGGGGTTATCTGTCAGCAGTTGATCCCCGCCAGCGATGGCCAGTCGGTGGTGCCGGCGTTCGAGGTCCTGGTGATGAACTCCGCGGCCGGGGCCATGATCAAAAGCGGGCGGACCAACCAGATCAATAATGTTATCGCCACCGGCAAGAACGAGGGCATGGTTTTGCTGGACAATGCCATGCTGGCGCTGGTGAGCAAGGGCGCTATCAAGGGGCAGGAGGCGTATCGCCGGGCCATCAACCAGAATCTTTTCGCGCAGTATGGAGGCAATGCACATGGCTAAAATAGATGTTTTATTCAGGGAATTGATAGCCCGCAAAGGCTCCGATCTGCATCTGGAGCAGGGGCAGTATCCCAAACTGCGGGTGCATGGCAGTCTGGTGGCTATTGATGGCGCCGCTATCCTGACCGAAGAGTATTTACGCGAGATCCTGTCCGAGATCGCCAGCCCGGAAATGTGGCGCCGCTATGAAGCCGCCGGCGACCTGGACTTTGCCTATGCTTTGGGCGTGGATGCCCGTTTTCGGGCGAATTTTTATCGGCATTTTTTCGGCCTGGGGGCGGTATTCCGTTTGATACCGTCGGAGATAGTGTCCCTGGAAGCGCTGGATATGCCCAAGGTCTTAAAAGAATTCGGCGACTTGCGTTCCGGCCTGGTACTTATTACCGGGCCCACGGGTAGCGGTAAGTCCACTACCCTGGCGGCGGTGATCGATTATATTAACCGGAATTATACCAAGAAGATCATTACTATCGAGGAGCCGGTGGAGTTTGTGCATAAGAACCAGAAGGGGATCGTAACGCATCGTGAAGTGGGGCTGGATACGGCTTCTTTCGCATCGGGTTTAAAAAGCGGGATCAAGAGCGACGCTGATATTATCCTGGTCGGTGAAATGCGCGACAAGGAAACCATTCTGCTGGCCTTGACGGCCGCACAAATGGGCATTCTGGTCTTTGGCACGTTGCACACCAATTCCGCGGCCAAGACCATCGACCGGATAATTGACGTTTTCTCGGTCGATCAGAAGAACCAGGTGCGGACCATCCTGGTGAATACTTTGCAGGGGATAGTTTCGCAACAATTGCTAAAAAGCGCCGATGGCGCGCGCCGCTGGGTGGCCTACGAGATCATGTTACGCACGCCGGCAATGGCCGCCATTATAACAGAGGGCGAAACGGCCAAGCTGATCTCCGAGATCCAGCTTAATCGTGCCAAAGGCATGATCCTAATGGATGACTGCCTGGCGGAGTTGGTAAGATCGGGCAAAGTCAAAAAAGAAGACGCTTTTATGAAAGCCTTGGATAAAGCCGCCTTCGCCACCAAAGCCGCCTGATAGTGGTGTTGAACAGATGTATTTATTCTAAGCAGGCAAATATCTATTTGTTCTTCTGGCAGTCATGCGCGCTGCTTTTGTGTAAGACTCTGCAGTAAAAGCACTTAAGTGCTTGATAAAACCGCTTTAAATGTTCCTTCTCTCGCCGTGGTCTCCCTTGTTTTTTGATCAAACATAGTGCACACTTATTATAAATGGAAGGCGTTGAATATAACACTTAAGGCCATTGGAGGCCGTTATGAGAAGAATAACCGCATGTTTTGTGGTATTGACTTTTTTGATAAGTTGCGTGATCCCGCCGCAGGGTTTTGCCCAGGCGGTTTCCGCCATGGGCCTTATGCCGGCTCCGGGCACGCAGGTTTTGCTTACGCCGGCTTTTAATCCTGCCCAGCTTAAGGGCATGGTCATAAATCCGGCAGATCCTTTCAAGTTTGACTTTATCGTTAATCGTGGTGATGAGCCGCTGACGGCGGCACAGAAACAAGATGAGTATTCTAAGCTGATCAAGTATTTTCTGGCGGCGTTGGCTGTTCCTGATACCGATCAATGGGTGAACTTGTCACCTTATGAAAAGGACAGGATTATTCCCGATGGATTTGGTCGTACGGAAATGGGCCGCGACCTTCTGGCGCAGGATTATTTGTTGAAGCATATTTCCGCATCGTTGACGAATCCTGATACCGACCTTGGTAAAAAATTCTGGAGCGGTGTTTATGAGCAGGCGTACCAGAAGTTTGGCACAACGGATATCCCGACGGATACATTTAATAAAATATGGATCACGCCCGACAAGGCGGTGGTTTATGAGAAGGGGCATACGGTTTATGTTCTTGAGCATCACTTGAAGGTTATGATGGAAAGCGATTATAAGGCGATGAAGCATATTTTTGGGGGCGCGCCTGCCGTAGCAGATAATGAAGTGGTCAAGATCTCGAAACAGGTCATGCGTGAGGTCATTATCCCGGCGATTGAAAAAGAGGTCAATGAAGGTCGGAATTTTGCGCCGCTGCGTCAGGTTTACAGCGGGATGTTGTTGGCAAGCTGGTATAAGCTTAGGCTTAAGGATTCAATTCTTGGTAAGCTTTATGCCGATAGAAGCAAGGTTAAAGGAGTTGACCAGGATCCGAAAAATAATCAGGTGATCTACAGCCAGTATGTGCAGGCGTTCAAGACAGGGGTTTTCAACCTGATCAAGGAAGAGGTTGATCGACATTCTCAGGAGGTTATTCCACGCAAGTATTTCTCGGGTGGAGCGGTGAATGCTTATCTTAATGCAGATGGAACAGCGAGAGTGTTAAAATGTCAAAAGGGGGATAATAAGCCTGATCCTATCGCTGAGAAATTTATTGTTGATGAAGCTCAACAAAGTGATGACGCGGCCACCGTAGAGGTCAGAAATCCATTGTCAGGGACGTTGAATAAGTTGGGAACTCCGAAAGCAGCGAACATTGATAGGGCAAAGATGATGGTAAGCCCGAAGAACGCTGTTGATCTGGCTGAGAAATCGATTGATCAGAGTCCGATGGGACAGCAATTGAAGCCACTCATGATTTCATCTTTGCGGAAGAATTTGGCTATGCTTATGGCTGAATTTGATGCCATGACAAAGAGATTGTCGGGTCTTGAAGCGGATGAATTGACGGCCTATTATGAAACTTATAAATTGATCGCCAGAGCTTCAAGCATGTTGGGCTATCTGGGGGATACTGCGCCCGTTGAGTATGCGGTTCCTGAACTGCTTGAAACAGTGTTTAGATCCATCGACCCTGAAATACGATATGATCCGTCCGACTTAGACTTTTTTGGGGGGGATAGAGATGCTATGGAAACTTCTGTATTGACTCCTTTGGAGGTAGAATTAAGGCAGGCAGAGCAAGAGAGGAATAGGGCTCTGGAAGATGCCAATCTCTGGGCGCAATCAAGATGGAAAGATGGCCGGGCGTTGACCTTGGATGCGCTTCTGGCAATAGATCCCGCCAGGGCGGGGAAGGTTGCGGCGGCCTGGGCAAAGGCTTTGATACAAGCGAAGGATGATGATCCGATCATTACCCCTATTTATGCTGCGCTTTATCAGTCCCATCGATGGAAGAGTTTGGAGGAGGTCATTAAGTATGAATTGAACAAAGGGCTGTCGTATAATGCAGCCAAATATTGTGAAAAACTAAGTAGGGATGAATTAGCGGGTGATTTCAGAGAGAGATTGATCGGCCATCTGAAGAAATCGTTGGAGGCGAATCAGCGTGAGATGATGTGGCATAGTTTTTCTTTAACTGCAGGAGTTCTAATGGTGAAGGCCATTGCACTTCTTGGGGATCGCCAGTATGCCGTTGAAAAATTAAAGAGTGGTGCCGAAAACTCCGCCTTGCTTAACAGAATACGGATTCCTATGATTGAGGCTTTGGTGGCATTGGGAGAAACGGAGTTTGTCAAGCCGCTGTTGCCGTCATTAATTGCAGGGGAAAAAGACGCCTTGGACACCGGCAGAGAATCTAGAGATTACAAGAATTTATTAAAGATCCTTCGGGAGATCAACGATCTTGCGGTGAATTCATTGCATGATGAATTTGTGGCAAAGGCGTTGAGTCAACTGGAGTACCAGTCAGCTCCTCTTTTTCTTTCTCTTCATCATCCATTAGAAGTGCTGGAGGCACGCAGTCGTCCCGAGGATCGGGAAAGATTGCTGCGTGATTTTATGTGGAGGACAGGCGTGCTAGGGCAAGATCTTTTTGAAGATCCGTATGCTCGTAACAACCTTATGACGTTGATCTATTTGGAAGACGGCGGCCTTCTTGATTTTTTGAAGAGCAGCATGAAGGCGCCAGAGATCGCGCCTGTGACTTTTGAGGAGAAACTAAGGGATGTTGAACGTAGAGATGCCGTGGTGTCTACGGTTCTTCTGGTTTATCTAAAGAAAGATGAAGAAAAAGCGATGCAGGTTAATTATCCGTTCACTGGTCAGCAATTTGATTATGCTGCGAAAACACCTGGTCAGGATGTTCTTCGAGGCGGTATCGACTTCGCTCAATCGAATCTTGATATGCAGATCAAGCGTGACGGCGCCGGCGTACCTTTGCCGATCAGTCAGCAGAATCTTGATAACATTCGCATTGATGGGTTAGTGCCGGTCATCTTGAATATCAGGCCAGCGGTTGGCGCGCCGGTGTTGAGCTATTTGGTTAACGCCGGTTTAACGGCTGCATAAAGGATCACAGAATGTTCTCCCGAAGCCCGCGTTGTTGCTTTGGCGTGCAGGCGAGCGTATTCGTCGGGAGATTCTTAAAGAAAAGCGTGCTGAATGCGGCCGGCCGATTGTCGCGTCACTGTTGCGACAATTGGTGGGCTGAATTATTTTAAAACAGGAGAATATTTTTTTGTCCCTCGGGTGTTCAGGCGCGCCATCTTTATGTAAGTCTTTGTTGCAATAGTACTTAAGTGTCTGGTAAAACCGCTTTAAATGTTCCTTCTCTCGCCGTGGTCTCCCTTGTTTTTTGCTGAAACATAGTGCACACTTATTATAAGTGGAAGGCGTGGAATATAACCCTTAAGGCCATTGGAGGCCGTTATGAGAAGAATAACCGCATGTTTTGTTTTGGTGGCTTTTTTGATAAGTTGCGTGATCCCGCCGCAGGGGTTTGCCCAGGCGGTTTCCGCCATGGGCCTTATGCCGGCTCCGGGCACGCAGGTTTTGCTGACGCCGGCTTTTACCCCTGCGCATTTGCGCGGGATGGTGATCGATCCGCAAAACCCCTTCAAGTTCGACTTTATTATCCGCCGCGGTGATGAAGCTTTGTCGACCGCCCAGAAACAGGATGAGTACAAAAAGCTGGCAAAATATTTTCTGGCCGCTCTGGCCACGCCCGATAATGATCAATGGGTCACCCATTAGAAGGCTTGTGTCAAGAGAAAAAAGCTCCGCCCCGTCA
>JADFZK010000075.1 GCA_015232565.1 Candidatus Omnitrophota bacterium | reverse complement strand
TCCCCGCTAAATCAGCATCACCAGATTTGGCTTGATTGCCACTCCCGCCCACAGCATGTCTAATAAGAAAGGGCAGGGAATGGGCGGTAACTTTTTTAAAAGATTTTTTTGCTTGGTGACGCTTGCGGCTTTTATTGGCTCAAGCGTGACGCCTGCTTATTCTCAGAGTATTCAGGCTTTACCTGAACCTGGTGTCAGGGTAGGTTTGAGCGCGTCCTTAAATCCTCCGGTGCTTAAAGGCATAAAAGTATTTTGTAACGAACCTTTTCGCTTCGACTTCATCCTTGATAAAGGCGATTCCAAAGAATCCGCTGTGGTGTTGAAGGCCGAATCAACCCGCTTGATCAAATATTTTCTGGCTTCGCTTACTGTCCCCGAGAAAGACCTGTGGGTCAATTTATCGCCGTTTGAAAAAGATCATATCGTGCCGGAGGCATTTGGTCAGACGGAAATGGGCCGTGATCTTTTGAGCCAGGATTATCTGCTTAAACAGATTACGGCATCGCTCATCTATCCTGAAGGTGAGATCGGGGAAATATTCTGGAAGAAGGTCTACGAGAAAGCCTATGAGCGGTATGGCACAACCGATATGCCCGTTGATACTTTCAATAAAGTCTGGATCGTTCCCGAGAAGGCCGTTGTTTACGAAAGCAAAGACTCGGCCTATGTGGTGGAAAGCCGCCTTAAAGTAATGTTGGAAACCGACTATTTAGCAACGTTGACCAACGCCATGCCAACCACTCAACCAATGAATGTGAAAGCGCCCCAGGTCTTAACCCTAACGCCAAACAATCCAAATGATCCAAACGACATTGCCAAAGATATCTTGCGCGAGATCGTGATCCCCATCCTGGAGAAAGAAGTCAACGAAGGCAAGAACTTCGCACAGCTCAGGCAGGTTTATCATTCGATCATTTTGGCGGCGTGGTACAAAAAGAAAATTAAGGAAAGCTTACTAGATAAGGTTTATGTCGATCAGAAAAAAGTGGCTGGTGTTAATGTTGATAATCCGGAAATTTCTAAAGAGATTTGGGCCCAGTATGTCCGGGCGTTTAAGAAAGGTGCGTATAACTATATTAAGGAAGAAGTTGACCCGGAGACGCAAGAGACTATTCCGAGAAAGTATTTCTCTGGTGGAACGGAATTTACGGACACGACCATGGCATCGGCATTACAGTTCAAAAATATTAATTCATCAGGCGCTGTTCAAAATGTTACGCGGACTAACAATGAATCGTTCGTTACAATTTCATCCGTAGTCTCGCCTTTAGGTGTTCGTGCGGAGAACCTCCCGCTGGCTACTGATGTGCGGAATAATCAATCATCTGCTTTGCCGTCGCATATACAAAGTAAAACGCGACTTGCACGGATATTGCGAGTCCTTGCGGAGTCCGAGGGGGATGTCTTGGGCGGATATACAAGCAGTACTCAAGTAATTGAGCGTCTTGTCGCAAGATTAAAAGAAAGAGGTTTGGTTAAAGAGACCATAGACGATGAAGACAATGTGATTGTCGAGATTGAGCCGGTTGAGAATGACAGGTTGTATCAAGCCCTTTCGAAATGGGTCTTTAATCCATCCAATGGCCCCGGAGTTAAGGCGGTTAATTTTAAGTCTGACGTTGGTGGTGAGTTCAGTGGAAGATGGGTTATTATTGGACTCGCCAGTGAATTAGGGAAGCAAACAGTTATCGAACATGAAAGGTTAGAAGTTAGATTTCGTCGTGAGAATCCAGAAAAGAGTTGGGTGTGGGCGCATAATAATGTTGTGTCAGAAACGGGCGAAGGCGAACAGGTTGATGAAGGCGTAGCATTAGCTGAAAATATGAGCGACGCTGATTTTGGCACCGGTCTTTTTGATTTCTTAAGGAGAACGCCCGATAAAGTTTTAACCAGTGGTTCAATAAGAAGTCTTGAGAATACAGGTGCGCGGATAATTGATACAGATATGACGCTTGATTATGGTGGCCTGAAGAAATGGAATTTGGATAGAATCTTTATAGATTTGGTTCAAAACCATAAGCCAGCCGATGCCCAGGGAAGTCGTCTTTTCGTGCGGATCAATTTAAAGGATGGGAGAGCGTTGGATATAGCTGATCCTGATCTTATGTCTGTTGCTCATGACGCTGTGGTAAGTATTGAGATCGGAGATGATGGTATCGGGTATGATTATGAACATCTAAAATATTTTTTGACGACTAAGGGTTCTTCAGAACAAGGCGGAAAATTTGGTGAGGGATTAAAAATCGCTACTGCCGCCGCCTTGAGTCAGGGGATGACATTGGAGTTCCGATCGCGCTCATGGATAGGAACGCCCTTACTTCAAGAGAAAGTGCTTAATGAAGGTCATCCGAATGAGATTAAGACAAAAAATGTTGTTTTGGCCGTTCGTGAGAATGGCACTTTAAAAGGTTCAAGGACAATCATACACGAACCTTCCGCTGATTTTTTTGCAGTGGTGAAGCGTGGATTGCGTCTTGTTCTCGATTTACGCAAAGATTACCGGGCGGCGGCCAAGCTTGATGGCGTTGGAGAGATTGTTGGAGAAAGTGTCAATGGAATAAGTGTAATATACGTCAAAAGGAATAAAATTCTTTCGATGCCAGACAGGAAAGAGACTTTCTATCCATCAATGTTTGACTTTAACTTTTTTGAGGATGAGGCTCTTAACAGGGATCGCGATACTCTACCCAGTTACGTAATTTCAAAGACTGTTTTTGCTATTATTCTCAAAGTCGCCACCCCCAATATGATTAAGCAGATGATTCAGGGCGTCATCTTGCCTGATATGGATGACTCCAACCAAATAGGTCAATTTTATGAAAACAAAGCATATTTTAACGATGACTTAATAAAGGCTATGTCACAAGCAGATAAAGAGCGGTGGCAAAAAGTATTCTATGAAATTTTTGGAGCTGATGCTGTTATTGGTAGCATGAAAAACGGCAAGCCGGATGAGACTTCAATAAAGGCAATGGAGAAAGGGCTGCGAGTTGTATTTTTAAGCAACGGTGCGGATTCCGATAACTTCGTCCGGTCATTCCGGTGAACTTCGGCCAGCCATT
>JADFZK010000004.1 GCA_015232565.1 Candidatus Omnitrophota bacterium | reverse complement strand
ATAACGGGATTTCGAAATTAGTCGAGATGGGTTGGCGGGACAGATACGTTAATGATTGGGATCCCGACGACGTAGAGTGGAGAGATAATGTGTGGGGCTATCTTGGTTCTCCGGCTGGCGCAGCGCGAACATCCTGGAGTGTGGCCGGGTCTGCCGGGGCAACTGCATCTTCTTCATTGGCTGATGAGACGTCTGAACTTGTGCCGTCTGAGGCGGCGCCGGCGGTGGAACCAGTGGCAGAACCAGCGCCGGAACCAGCACCGGAGCCAACGCCAGGATCCGCACCAGAGCGTGTGGTTGTTTTTAGCAAAGCCGAGATCTCTAGGCAGAGTATTATCAAGCTTGAGTTATTGAGATGGTTAAAAGGCATGACGCTGAAAAATCTACATAAGCTGGTTGCTTTTCAGCCAGAGAATGAGTTGGATCCGATCGCGGCCACAACTTTTAAAGAGTATTTCTATATTGGTATTGCATCGGATGATATCAATAATAGCGTGGATAAATTGCTGAAAGAAAACTTTCCGGATGTAAATCATCAGGTTCGGTTGATCAGAGTTCTGGAGCTTACCAAATTGCGGATCGAGGGGCTGATCCAGTTGTTGAATGCTACTGCCAGGGCTAAAGGGATACCGCAGGTGGAGCGTAAGTCTTTTGAGGCAATGTATGACGGCAAAGAAGTAGTTGCCCCCTGGATCAGCTCGGACGTGGATATTTTGATCGAGGAGTTGGGCTCCCAAGAGCCTGATCAGGTACAAGCTTTTCTGGATGAACAGGCCAAACAGCTTGGGGTCGAATTGCCACGAAAGCATACACCGCCTCTTGACACAAAAGAGGTATTTAAAGCCAAGATCGCTACGCTACGGGGGGATGCCCGGGTAAGAGATTTGTATCCTGTAATCATGGGACATGAGTATGCCAAGTTCAGGCAATTGACGGAGAGCTCTTTTGTGTCGCTATGTTCCGAAGGAAAGCCCAATGACTGGGTGCAGGCTATTGTGGAAGATCTGCTGGAGAAACTAAAACCAGGAGAGAATGTTTTTTCTAATCCGGAGCCAGTGGCAGAGCCAAAGTCAGTATCCGCGCAAGAAGCAGCGCCAGATGCTCCGCCGGCTTTAGGTGCGGCAGAAAGTCCCGGATTGAATGAGAAAATGCTTCCGCAAGATAAGGCGCGTGATTTGCCTGCGGAACCTGCACCGGATTCGGGCTCCGAGCGTGAACAGGCAAAGGGTGTGCAGAATGGGGGGCCGGATTTAGAGAAAGGCGGTTGGGGAATATTACAGCTCGAGTTAAAAAAGATTCTGGATGATCCTGATTATGAAAGCAAGGTCGCGGCCGCGGATAGGTTTTGGATAAGAACTCTTGCTGAGGTGGAGACTTATCATACGGTTTCGCTTAGGCAGCGTAAAACGGTTTTAGGTGTTCTTAATCACTACGCTTCATTCGCCAATGGTAAGCCGCCGAAGTACAGTGCTTTACATCATGATCGAATATGCAGTGTTTTTGCTAAGGCTTTTAAAGCGAAGAAAAATCTTGCGGAGGCTGATCGCAATCTCTTGGTGGAAATTAATTCGCATCTGCAGGCAAATGCCCGCGGGCATCAAGGGGAGGAATATTTGTATGAAGAGGATTTGACCCTTATCGAGCCTGTTTTAAAGAGATGGGAAGAATTGCAGGGTTTTACAGTTTTTATTGAGTCGGCATTATCTGATCTCGCTGGTCCTTTGGGTCAAAGTGAGACTGAGAATATAGCTAAAGCGTTTTGGGTGAATGTTCAAAAACTTGGAAATTGGACAGGCAAGAGTGGGGCTAACAATATTAACATTGGACCGGCGCAGCAAATTGCTCTTTTGTTCAGAACCGTTGCGCCAGCTACCCAAGTATCTTTGGCGGCCGATATCTTTTCTGGGATGCCTGAGGGGATTAATTATGCTGATGATCTTACCGAAGGTATAGTTACTTTGCTGGCATTCTTTCTGGAGTCAAACGAACTTTGGGGCTTGCTTGATCCATTATTCAGGGCAGTCCCGGATGTTAAATCATTGGAAAGCTTGTTGGCTACGATGATGCGCCCGGAGTTGCGACCCAGATATGCTGAGGTCTTGGCCAAATTGGGCAAGCAACAGACAGATGAATATGGTTGGGATCCAAATAACACGTATGTTGCCAGATTGAATGCGGTAGCCCGGCCTCTGGCGCAAGCCAAGACTGCGATAAAGGCAGATGCATTTTATGTTTTCTTTGATCAGAACAGGGCCAGGCTGGTATCGGGAACGACCAAGTTGAAGTTGGTTATGAAGTCGGGGGAGGTGCATATTGGCATCTACCAGGATTTCCAATTTGCAAAGAAGCCTATGGTACTGAGTGTTTTAGTGGGAAATATGAGGATGCATTTGGGTTTGGATAAAATAGATAATATAATACTTCTTGACGCCGCTATGAACGATTCTCTGGTTGACGCCTCCGCCGCCCGGGAGGTGGATGGTGGTATCGACTTGAATGCAATAGCGCCGGTTAATCGGGGCGATGCGTCCCAGGGCGTGGAATTCAATAATGAGGCGGTCCGTAACGCGGTGGGCAGTAATTTCGCCGGTTTTGGCTTGACAATTAACAGCATAACCCCGCTGGCCAGCCCTGCGTTGCTATTTGGCCTGGCTAAGTAAAGTAATTAAAAGCAGGGCGCCGGTTCCTGACGGGCCCTTAATTTGCCGGTGCCCGGGTGCGGAGTAAATTCGGGATTAAAGTCCTCCGCAGAAAGTTTCCTTCTTTTTTCCGCTATTATCTTCTTGAAATGGTACACTTAAGGAAGTCGTTTTTAGTCTCCAAAGACCTTAAGGCCTGGCTCAAGAATGGATGTTTCTCCCGAAAAAGATTATTTGACCGAAGTGTATTTACGGGCCGCTTTCGTGCCGTATCTGCAGGGCCTTATCCTGGAGTCGGAAGGGGCGGGCAAGGCTTTTTCGCTGGTCTTTATGGACCTCGACCATTTCAAGAAGATCAATGATAATTACGGACATCCTTTCGGCGATGAAGTACTGAAGTATATCGGCAGCAGCCTGCGGCTTTCTTTTCAGGGCATCCCCTCCCGGGTATTTCGTTACGGCGGCGACGAGTTCATTCTGGTTTTCCCGGGCACTATCGGCCGGGAAGCCCAGCGCCTGGTCCAGTTGTTAAGGTCCAATCTTGACCGCCGGCCGATCCTCTATAAAAACAAATTGTTCAAGGTTACGTCCAGCTACGGGATCGCCAGTTATCCGGCGGATGGAAAAACGGTTGAGGCTTTGCTGAAGCAGGCCGATATCGCGCTTTATTTTTCCAAACATCGGGGCCGTAACGTGGTTTCCCAGGCTTCGGAGGTGCCGTCCCGTCAGGTGGTCCATAAAACAATTGTATTAACGACCCTGGCGATGTGCCTGCTTTTCGCCTGGGTGAACTGGCAATTCCTGAGGCAAAATTTTCAGGAAGCGGTGCGGATAACCAGCCTGATGGTGGAGCAGGTCCGGGAGATCGACCTGGATATGGTGCTTTTGAACGACGGCACTATTATGCGGGGCAAGATCCAGCATGAGACCGACCGGACTCTTACCATCCAGTATAAAACCACCGACGGCCTGGAGAGTTTCTACGCGGAGAAGTCGGAGGTAAAAAGAAAGACCTACGGGCTTAAGACGCCGAAGAGCCGGCGTTACGACGAGACGCGTCGGCAAAATCCCAATCCACATTATTAGAGGTGAGATTATGTTTCCAAAATCGCTAACCGGCGGAGGGCAGGATCAGGCTATGGCCAGGCCGGACGGAACAATAATTTTTATCAGGCAGGCGCTGGCAGGCGCTGTTTTGTTAGCAGTGCTTCTGGTCTTGGCCGTGCGGCCCGCCCGGGCGGAGAGCCAGCCGGCGTTACCGAGGAATGTGATCATATTTATCGGTGATGGTATGGGTATAAATCATCTTAACGCCGCCAAGATCGCCAAAGGCACTTTGAACCTGGAGCAATTCACTATAACCGGCTTGCTGACTAATTTTTCGATAGACGAGCTAATATCTTCTTCCGCCGCCAGCACTACTGCCATGGTTAGCGGAGTGAATACCCTGAATGGCGTGATCGGGCTGGATCGCACCGGCATGTTGCTGGAGAATGCCATGGAATATGCCCGGGAGAACGGGAAGGGTACTGGGCTGGTGGTAACCTCAACTGTAACCGATGCTACCCCGGCTTGTTTTGTGGCCCATGTTTCGTCCCGTACCCAGCAGGACGCCATAGCCGAGGCTTTGGTAGATAGCGGAGTGGATGTGGTGATGGGCGGAGGCCGCAATTATTTTATCCCCAAGAGTGTTATCGGCAGTGCGCGCAAGGACGAGAAGGATCTTTTGGTGGAATTGGCCAAAACGCATACCATGGTCAGTACCACGCATGAGTTCCAGGTAGTGGGCACGCCGCGTCGTTTGGTGGCTTTGCTGGCCGACGACAATTTGCCCGGAGCGGCTTTACGTCCGATATCGTTAACGCAAATGACCGAGAAAGCTATCGCCATACTTTCCCAGTATGAGAATGGATTCTTCCTTATGGTGGAGGGCAGTCAGATCGATTGGGCCGGGCACCGGGGCTATGGCGAGCAGATCATCCAGGAGACGGTCGATATGGATGATGCGCTGACCCCGGTCCTGGATTTTGCCCGCAAAGACGGGCATACCCTGGTGGTGGTGACTTCCGACCACGAGACCGGGGGGTTCACGGTCCTGGATGGTTCTGTAAAGGAAAAGAAGGTTTCGAAAGCGGTTTTCTTGACGGGCAACCATACCAGCGCGATGGTGCCCCTTTTTGCTTATGGCCCGGGTAGCGAGGTGTTGTCGGGTATGCACCCGAATACTTTCCTGGGCAAAGTACTGGTGGACTACATGAAGCGTTCCCTGCCGGTAAGTAGCGCCCAGAAATGATCTTTTCCAGGCAGCGCGTCGAGGACGGTTGGAGGCATTTTATGTTGACTTTTTGCCCCTTTAATATATTATGAATGGCTATAACCTTAGGTGAAAAACAGTTAAATTTGCTAAAATTATGTAACTAATTGAAAATACGGGGGTTAGATAATATGGCTGACTGGATCGGTATTAACAGGAGGGCGCGGCGTTGTTACGGTTTTGATGATGTCGCGTTGGTGCCCGGTGACAAAACCATTAATCCGAATGAAGTGGATGTGTCCTGGGCCATCGGGAAAATGAAGTTTGATATTCCGATCCTGGCGGCCTCCATGGACGGAGTGGTGAACGTCAAGTTTGCTATTGAAATGGGCAAGATGGGCGGCATTGCTTCCATAAATCTTGATGGCGTGCAGACCCGTTATGATAATCCCGACGAGATACTTGACCAGATCGCGGAATCCTCCCCGGAGGAAGCTACCAAGCTTATTCAAAGCCTTTACCTGAAGCCGGTCAAAGAAGCCTTGATCGCCAAGCGTATCGAAGAGATCAAGAAACACAAGGTTCCGGCGGTGGTAAGTTGTATCCCGCAAAACGCCAAACGTTTTCATCAGATCGCCGAGGAAGCCGGTTGTGATGTTTTTATTGTGCAGTCCACCGTGGCTACCGTCAAGCATGTTTCCAGCGAATACAAGATCCTCGACATAGAGAAATTCTGCAAAGAATCCAAGATACCGATCATGGTCGGCAATACGGTCACCTACGACGTCACGCTCGAGCTTATGGAGATCGGTGCGTCGGCGATCCTGGTGGGTGTGGGGCCGGGTGCCGCTTGTACCAGCCGCGGCGTGCTGGGTATCGGCATTCCGCAGATCACGGCTACCGTGGACTGCGCGGCCGCCCGGGATCATTTCTTCAAGCGCAAGGGCAAGTATGTGCCGATCATCACTGATGGCGGCATGCGCATTGGCGGCGAGATCTGCAAGGCTATTGCCGCTGGCGGCGATGCGTGCATGGTGGGGTCGGCTTTTGCCAAGGCTTCCGAAGCTCCGGGCCGCGGGTACCATTGGGGCATGGCTACGTCTAACGCCAATTTGCCGCGTGGTACGCGGGTTAAAGTGGGCCAGGCCGGCACTCTTAAAGAGATCCTGCTCGGGCCGGCTAAAGTTGATGACGGTTCGCAGAACCTGGTTGGCGCGCTCAAGACCTCGATGGGGTCGCTTGGCGCGTCGAATATCAAAGAGATGCACGATGTGGAGATCATTATCGCCCATTCCTTCCAGAGCGAAGGCAAGGTCTTCCAGATGAGCCAAAAAGTGGGCATGGGCAAATAAGGGGGAACATAGATGCCGAATCAAAAGAAACCTGTAAAGCCTGGCGAGATCAAGGCCGCCAAGCCCAAGTTCAAGGCCAAGCCGAAATATCAGCTTAAGCTTAGAAAGCTCGCGCCATCCTATAACAGCGCTTACAGGGGGGAGAACAAAAAGGTCAGTCTGCTTAAAGGTAGTACCCGGACCCTTAATATCAAGGTCAAGAAGCCCAGAAGCCGCGATATTATCCTGGTTCTCGATTTCGGTTCCCAGTATACCCAGTTGATCGCCCGCCGTATTCGTGAAAGCAAGGTTTTCAGCCAGATAGTTCCTTTTAACATAACGCCCGACAAGATCCGGGAAATGGGCGCCAAGGGTTTGGTGCTTTCCGGCGGGCCTATGAGCGTCTACGATAAGGACGCGCCCCAGCCGGATAAAGATATCTTCAAGATGGGCCTGCCGATACTGGGCGTTTGCTACGGCATGCAGGTCATTACCCATATGATGGGCGGCAAGGTTAATAAATGCAAGGAACGGGAATATGGCCGCGCCGAGCTTTTTGTGGACAGTAACAAGGACCTTTTTGCCAATCTGCCTACCAATTTAACTTGCTGGATGAGCCATGGCGACGAGATCGTGGCGGTGCCGCCGGGTTTCGAGAAGATCGCGCATACTTTAAATAACAATTGCGCCGCTATTGCCAATCGCGCCAAGAAAATTTACGGGGTACAGTTCCACCCGGAGGTCGTGCATACCCAGCGCGGTTTGAATATCGTGCAGAACTTTGTTATGGGGGTGTGCAGTTGCCTGCCGCGCTGGACCATGGACCGTTTTATCGAAGCGGCGGTACGCCGTATCCAGGAGACTGTCGGTAAAAAGAAAGTTGTATTGGGCCTTTCCGGCGGAGTAGATTCGTCGGTGGCGGCTATGCTTTTGCACAAGGCGATAGGCAATAATTTGCATTGTATCTTTGTGGATAACGGCCTTTTGCGCAAGAACGAGGGGCAGTCGGTCTACAAGAATTATAAAGTTAATTTTAAGATGAACGTGATGATGGTCGATGCCGCCAGCCGGTTTGTGACCGAGTTGAAAGGCGTGACCGATCCCGAGGAGAAGCGCAAGATAATCGGCCGGGTTTTCGTGGAGGTGTTCCAGGAGAATGCCAAGAAGATCAAGGGCGCGGAGTTTCTGGCCCAGGGCACTTTGTATCCGGACGTTATCGAATCGATCTCTCCCACCGGCGGGCCTTCCGCGGTCATCAAGAGCCATCACAATGTGGGCGGTTTGCCCAAGTCTTTGCATTTGGAACTTATTGAACCTTTGCGGGATCTTTTTAAAGATGAAGTGCGCGCCATTGGCAAAGTCATGGCGATGCCGGAGATCCTGCTTAAGCGTCAGCCTTTCCCGGGCCCGGGCTTGGCGATCCGTATCCTGGGTGATATTACCGAGGAGCGCCTGACGATATTGCGCGAGGCCGATGAGCGGGTTCTGGAAGAAGTTAAACGTTCCAACCTTTATAACGAGATCTGGCAGTCTTTCGCCATTCTGCTTCCGGTCAAGACCGTGGGCGTAATGGGCGACCAGCGTACTTACGAGAATGTGATCGCGATCCGTTGTGTTTCGAGCGTAGACGGGATGACCGCCGACTGGGTGCATTTGCCGTATGAATTGCTGGGCAAAATGTCGAGCCGGATCATTAATGAAGTCCGCGGCGTGAACCGGGTGGTGTATGATATCAGTTCCAAACCGCCGGCCACGATAGAGTGGGAATAAGAATAACCTTTTGCTGATAAGCATGGGGCGGCTGATCTGGCCGCCCTTTTGCCTTTGCGAGAAAGCATGTCCTTCGTTCATCTCCATTTACATACCCAGTTCAGCTTGCTCGACGGAGCCTGCCGTATAAAAGACCTGATGAAAAGGGCGGTGGAACTGCGTATGCCGGCGGTGGCCATGACCGATCATGGCAATATGTTCGGCGCGCTGGATTTTTACGAGGAAGCCAAGCACGCGGGTATAAAGCCGATTATCGGTTGTGAGGTTTATGTGGCCGCCGGAGGGCGGTTCGAGAAGACTTCCGGGGAACAGCGCGGTACTCATCACTTGGTGTTGCTGGCCAAGGATGCGAAAGGTTATGCCAATTTGATGAAACTGGTTTCGATCGGATATTTGGAGGGGTTTTATTACAAGCCGCGGATAGACAAAGATGTGCTTGCCCGGCATGCCAAGGGGCTTATTGGGTTGTCGGCTTGTCTAAAGGGCGAGGTGGCCGCCCGCCTTTCGGCGGGAAAGTACGACGAGGCTTTGCGCGCCGCCGATGATTACCGCACTATTTTTGCGCCCGGTGATTTTTATCTGGAAGTGATGGAGCATGGTATACCGGAGCAAAAGGCCGTGAACGAAGGCCTGCTCAGACTGGCGGGCGATCTTAATTTGCCGTTGGTGGCCACTAATGATGTGCATTATGTTTTGCCTGAACACGCCGAGGCGCACGACACCTTGCTTTGTATCCAGACCCAGGCCACCCTGGCCGATCCCAAGCGCATGAGGATGAATTCCGACCAGTTCTTTCTGAAGAGTTTCGAGGAAATGTCCCGGGGGTTTGCCTGGGCCCCGCAGGCCTTGGCAAATACTTTGGTTATTGCTGATAAATGCAATTTACAGCTTAAGTTCGGCGATTATCATCTGCCGGCTTATGATGTTCCGGCGGGCGAAACCAGCAAGAGTTACCTTTACAATTTGTGTTTGAAAGGCGCCGAGGAGCGTTACGGCGCGGTGCTGGACCCGGTGGTTACAGAAAAACTGGATTTCGAGCTGAGTGTCATTGAAAAGCTGGGCTTTATGGGGTACTTCCTTATCGTCTGGGATTTTGTTAATTACGCCAAAAGGCAAGGTATACCGGTAGGGCCGGGGCGCGGTTCGGCCGCCGGCAGTCTGGTGAGTTATTTACTGGGCATCACTGATCTGGACCCGATTAAATATTCGCTTTTCTTTGAGCGTTTTCTTAATCCCAGCCGCAAAAGTATGCCGGATATCGATATCGATTTCTGTTTCGAACGGCGCGGTGAAGTGGTGGATTATGTTACCCGTAAATACGGCCGGGAAAGCGTGGCGCAGATCATTACCTTCGGCACCATGCAGGCCAAAGCCGTGGTGCGGGATGTGGGGCGGGCTTTTGGCATGCCGTATGCGGAAGTGGATCGTATCGCCAAACTGGTGCCCGACCGGCTGGTGGACGAAGAAGGCAATCCCCGGCACATAACAATTGACCTGGCTCTGGACAATGAACCGCAGTTGCGCGAGCTGGTGGCCCAGGATTCCCAGGCCCGCAAATTGATGGAAGTTGCAAGGGTGCTGGAAGGCTTGAGTCGTCACGCTTCGGTGCATGCGGCGGGTGTGGTGATATCCGACAAACCGCTGGTGGAATATTGTCCGCTTTACAAGGCCGACGACCAGATCACGACCGCTTTCACCATGAAGGGCGTGGAGAAGATCGGCCTGCTCAAGATGGACTTCCTGGGCCTCAAGACCCTGACGCTGATTACCGATGCCCTGAAGATCATCAAGGAAACGGCCGGCGTGGATATTGATATCCGCAAGATCCCGATCGACAACAAGAAGGCTTACGAACTGCTGAGCCGGGGGGAAAGCGCGGGGGTCTTCCAGGTAGAGAGCGACGGCATGCGCAGTTTGCTGATCCGCAGTCGTCCGACGGAGTTTGAAGATATCATTTCCTTGCTGGCCTTGTACCGCCCTGGCCCCATGGGCAGCGGCATGCTGGATGATTTTGTAAAACGCAAGCGCGGCGAGGAAGAAGTGAAATATCTTCATCCCAAGCTGGAGCCGGTGTTGAAGAACAGTTATGGCGTGGCGATCTATCAGGAGCAGGTCATGCAGATGGCCAGCGTCCTGGCGGGGTTCACCATGGCCGAGGCCGACAATTTACGCCGGGCGATGTCGAAGAAGAAAGCTGAGGAGATGGCCAAGATGCGCGATCTGTTCGTGCAGGGCGCCAAAACGGTCAATGATATTCCCTCCGACGAAGCCAATCGCCTGTTCGACCTTATAGACAAATTCGCCGGGTACGGCTTTAACCGTTCGCATTCGGCCGCTTATGCCGTGATCACGTATCAGACGGCGTATTTAAAAGCCAATTATCCCACCGAATTCATGTGCGCGTTGTTGACCAACGAAAAAGACAATACCGACAAGATCGTGGAGTATGTCAAGGCCGCCGAAGTGATGGGCATCAAGGTCTTGCCTCCGGACCTGAACGCCAGCCGTACGGTGTTCAGTGTGTCCGGCCTGGGCAATATCCGTTATGGTTTGCTGGGGGTCAAGAATGTGGGGCGTGCGGCGATCGAGGCGCTGATCCGGGAGCGGGATGCCAACGGGCCGTTCAAGTCCATTTTTGATTTCTGTAAACGGGTGGATCTAAGGACCAATAATCGCAAGGTTATTGAATCTTTAATAAAATGCGGCGCTTTTGATTCGTGCCAGGCCCGGCGTGCGCAAATGCTGGCGGTTTTAGACCAGGCGCTTAATTTGGGGACCAGCAAACAAAAGGAACAGTCGGCCGGTCAGTTCTCGTTTTTTTCCATGGGGGAAGACTCCGGCGGTTTTACCAAAGAGAGTGAGTTTTTTCCGGAGATACCGGAATTGCCTCAGCCCCAGCTACTTGCGTTCGAGAAAGAATTGCTGGGTTTTTATTTAAGCGGCCATCCTTTGGACAGGTATAAGGTCGAAATGCGTACTTTTACCAATACTAATTCGCGCCGTTTAGCGGGTATGAAACAGGATAGCGGAGCGGTGCTTATAGGGATGATCACGGATGTGCGGGCCACGGTCACTAAAAAAGATGGCCGCCGCATGGCGATATTGCGGCTGGAAGATCTGCATGGCAGGATAGAAGCGGTAGTGTTCCCGGATGCTTTTGAACGGGTGGCGGGGAATATTCGGGATGGCGCGGTGGTAATGATCAAAGGCAAGGTGAGTATCCGTGACTCCGGCCCCAATGTTATGGTGGATGACTTGCAGGATATCGCCTCAATTTATAATGCGGTCCGCACTATACGTATTGACATGACCAAAACCGATCCTGCCCGGCTTAAACTTATCAAGCAAAAGCTGGAGCGTTTTCCCGGCAGGATCCCGGTTCACCTGCAGATCGATACCAAGGATTTTCGCAGTGTGGAGATCAAGGTTGGTAATCAACTTCATGTATCTCCCAGTGAAGTCCTCATGGAAGAGATCAAGAGAGTCGTGGGAGAAGAAGCCTTTAAATTCATCGTTTAACCCTCCGCATAAATACTTTAATATTTCATTTTTTAAAAACTCTCCTTTGTTAATATTAATATAACAAGTACAGTCAAACCAGTCCCACTGCAGACCACTAAAATGCCTCAGCGGCCTTTTATCAGGAATTTCCGACAATTTGCGGCGAATATGCTTTTTTTCGCCGGCATTTTCTTTCTGGCCGTTTTCGCGGCCTGGGGGTCGGGCATCGTTGTTCCGCAAGGTTCCCAACTTAATGTGAACAGTGGAAAGCTGAACCTCGAGTTGGCTAATAATTCGGGGCATGTCGTTAATTCCGGGATTATCTCCATCACCACCGGCGAGATCAAGATGAACGGCAACTGGGTCACCTCCGGTGCGGCGGCTTATTTATTGAGCGGATCCGGCACAGTGGATTTCTCGGCGGCTGCCGGCAATCAGACGATCACGACGGGGACCAATATTAACGATATTTTTTATAATTTGACCCACAGCGGCGCCGGGACGCTGGAGCTGTTGGCTCGCCCGGTCAATATTGACGGTAATTTTAATAATCTGGCCGGCACCTTTAAGACCAATGACCTGGATATGACGGTCGCCGGGAATTGGAACAATACTTCGCCCGCGGCCGAGCCTTTCATATCGGGTTCGGCGACGGTCTTCTTTGATGGCGGTGACCAGGCGATCTCCGGTGAAACTTCCTTTTATAACTTTTCCAAACTTATGGTTTCCAATGTCAGCCGCACTTTGACTTTTCCTGCCGGGCTGGAGCAGAAGGTAGTGCGGCTCCTCAGGATGAAAGGTTTTAACGGCAACAATCTTCTTTTAAGGAGTAGTACCGATACCAGCGAGGCTTTTCTTTCTTTGCAGAGTGAAGGTATCCAGGACATCAGTGCGGTCGATGTGAAAGACAGCAATGCGGTGCGCGGCGTCCGGCCGCTGGTGGCGCGTGGGGCGTCTTCGCCGGATCATAGCGACCATGATGTTTGGAATAATACTAACTGGGAGTTCGGCACGGTGTCTATTATTTGGGATGGTTCCAAGAGCACGGACTGGAACGATCCGCAGAACTGGGACCACGCTCTGGTGCCGGGAGAGGGTGATACCGCCACTATTATTAATGGCCCGACTATTCCCTATCAGCCTACGCTGACCCTGGTCTCTACCATGACGGGAATGGCTGTGGAGAATCGGGTAGGGAATCTGATAATCAGTTCCGGCGCTACGTTAACCCTGGATGGCAAGGTTTCGGGTAGCAACGGACGGACCATGATCATCGACGGCGGCTTCACCAATGACGGCACGGTCATCCTGGACGGCAATGAGAGCATTGCCTACGGCTCGGTTAATAATAACGGGACTTTTCTGTATCATGGCCGGCCGGGCAGTCAGGCTACGGTCAATTTGACCAGGAACTTCATAAGCGGCGCGAATTATCTTACGACGTTTAACAATCTGGTCATCAGTGAGGAAGCTTCCGGGCCCTTCGAATCCGACAGCTTTACGACCGATGCGCCGCTCACGATAAGCCGGGCTTTTACGCTTGACGTTGGCGCTTTCACGATCGGCTCGGGGTACACGCTTTTTGTCCAACAGCTGTTCAATGCCCGGGCCGGGACTTTTACCATCGGCGAGGATGTGAGTTTCTCCGGGGAGGCAAATATTTCCGGAGCCCAGGCCACGGTGGTAGCCAGTTCGGTAACATTTACCAGCCTGGTAAATTTGAATATTACCGCGGGGTCTTTGGATATGCTGTTGGGCAATATTCGCGCGAAAAGCGTTAACATATCCGGCGGTGCACTGGCGGCTCCGGGCCCGGGCAAAAGTTTTGCCATTTCCGGCGATTTTACGCATACCGCCGGCACGTTCACTCATGACAGCGGTGTGGTTACCTTCGACGCTTCCTCCGATGCGCTGGCGACCAATCAATTGATCTCCGGCGACACCTCTTTCTTTGATCTTGTCAAACAAGTATCGGCCACGGCAGCGGCCGGGCAAACGTTGACCATCGCCGCTTCCGCCACCCAGACCGTGGGGAATTATTTAACCCTTACCGGCGGCCTGGATGCCGCGCATCTTTTGCAGATCCGCAGTTCCACCGGAGTAGCCGGCAACCTTAACCTGGTGGTTAACGCCGGTCAGACCATTACGAATGTGGATGTGCAGAACAATGCGGCTACGGGGCTAACTTTGGTGGGGCGTGATTTATCGTTGGCTTCCAACGGAAATACTCCCAACTGGGTGTTCCGTTCGGCCACGATTATCTGGGACGGCTCCGAGTCCACTAACTGGAATACCCAGCGCAACTGGGATTTGGGGGTGGTGCCTGTGCCGGACGATAACGTTATTATTACTAACGACACCACGGTGTTGAATCAGCCGGTACTGACCGGGAATGTGAGTGTGGGGAAATTAACCTTGCGTGAGCCGTCTGCCACCCTGCGGCTGGAAGGTTCAAACCTCACGGTTTTTAATTCGATCTCGTCTTCCGGAACCCTGGCTAACGAGGGCACGATCTTTTTGCGCGGCACCGAGCTGGTAAGTTTGGTGGAGCCCGATGCTAATTCCGGTACTTTTGTGTACCAAGGCAACAATATCGCCACTGTCAAGACGATAACGGCTACGGGGCCGAATACTTTCTATAACCTGATAATCCGCGATGCCAACGCCAACAAGTCTGATTTTACTTTAAACACTGACATGACGATTAACGGTTCCTTGACGGTTGATGGCGGCACTTTGACTTCCAGTAGTTTCAGTATGGATATTGCCGGTGACTTTACTTTGACCAGCGGGGCTTTCCTGGCTCCGGCCACCGGCAAGAGTTTGTTCGTGGGCGGTAATTTTACCCACACGGCCGGCACGTTTACCCACAATAACGGCACGGTGGTGCTGGATCCGGAGTCCAATGCGGTAGTTAATAGCCAGTTGATCTCTGGAGATACTTCTTTCTATTCACTGGTTAAGGTGCGGCCGGCGGGTTCTGCTTTGCAATATTTAAATTTTGCCGCGGCGGCTACTCAGACGGTGGCGGGGAACCTGGTCCTGCAGGGGGCGTCTACCATCGAGCCGCTCTTTATTAACTCGGATCAGCCGGGCGTGCAGGGCAGGGTAAAGCTTGAGGTGGGGGGACTGCAGAGTATCAGAGGTGTTTATGTTGAGAACTCCTGGGCGTCAGGAGTTACCCTGGTGGCCCGGGATTCGGTCGATCATTTAACCGGGTATAACAACACCAACTGGATATTCGGGGTACCGGAATTACGCTGGGATGGTTCGGCTTCCAGCGATTGGGCCGATCCGCTTAACTGGGACTTGGGTCTGACGCCTATAGCCGGAGATAAAGTGGTGATCCGGGCCACTGATCCTTTAAGCGCTACGCCGTCAGCCGGAATAATCCAGCCGGTGTTAACGGCTTTATCGGGGGCGGTTTCACCGTTTACCATGACCCTGGAATCGGGGACGACCTTAACCCTGAACGGTTTTGGCTTGACGGTGCAGGATGTGCTCACGAATTACGGCAATATCATCGCCCGGGGCAGTGAGGCCATTGCTATTACCACGGCGGATACCTTGAACGGCACTTTCACTTACACGGGTAATAATACGGGTACTTCTTTATTGGCCGCAGTTAATTATCATGACCTGGTCTTGGTTGATGCCGGCGCGCCGGACACTTTTTCGAGCCAGGCCGATCTGCGGGTGTTCGGCAACTTAACTTTAACTTCCGGCATCCTGGATGTTTCGGCCGGCAGTGATTCTTTGAGTGTGGACGGCAATATGTTGATCGCCGCCGGCACTTCGTTGGAGGCGGTTAACGGCGCGATCGGGTTGGGCGGGATGATCACGATCAACGGTACGCTTTCCGCGCCGACTACCAACAAGTCTTTCACGGTGGGTGGTGGTTGGTCGTTAGATCCGGCGGCAACGTTTACTCCCAACAACGGACAGGTGAGCTTTGTTTCTGCCAACGCGGCGACCTTCTATGGGAACACCACTTTCTGGGATTTCTCCCTCTCATCGGATATTACCAAGGACGTTAATTTCCAGTCGGGCAGTACTCAGACCATTAATAACTCGCTGTATATGGCGGGCGGGGTGGGCGATATTATCTTACGTTCTACGACTAATAACGTGCCCTGGACTTTGAATCTGGCGTATATGGGAGCCGCTACGCCTAAAACGATCGTGCGCAAACTGGACGTAAAAGATTCCATTGCCACCGGAGCGGGCGGCGCGCGGGTTTATCTTGCCGCCATGAATTCCAAAGATCAGCCGGTAAGCCAGCCGACTCCTTTGGGAGGCGTTTCAACCAATAATCCCGGTTGGCAGTTTATTGACCTGCTTCTTATTACTCCGGCAGATGCCCGGATAGTGGGGCAGTGGCCGGTGCTGATTGGACAGGGAGTGAGCCAGGAAGCCTATTCTGTGGAAGACAAGGACGGAGTGGTGGCTACTGGTATAGCCGATACCCGTGGTTATTTCCGGACGGAAATTACCAGACCTTTGGCTGTGGGTAGTAACACACTGACGGTATATTATGGTGTGACGCCGGGCTTGCCCAGCGGACTGACCGTCCAGGCCAATATTAATTCAGATCCGGCGGTGGATTATGGCAAATATGTGCCGGTGATCAGCGGGCCGTCAACCATAGATCCTTTACATGGCGATCTGCCGTGGATCTGGGGTAAGGCTTTGCCTAATACTACGGTCTACGCGGTGACCAATAGTACCACCAATGATCTAAGCTTACCGCTCAACATAACGGATACTGCCGGCAGCGCTGTTTCCTCGGTAACGGGAGATTTCTCTTTTGCGCTTACCAAACAGCTGAAGCGCGGGTCGAATTATCTTTCCGTGGTGGCCGATGGAGTTTCCAGTGCGCTTAATGTGTATGAACTAAGTGATATCTATGGCTATGTGTTCGATTCATCTACAGACAATCCGATCAAGGGCGCCAGGGTGTATTTGTATAAGCTTGACGGGGCGAGTCAAAGAGTTCCGGTTGTAGTGGGGACTGATATCGCCAGTGACCAGGCCAATCCGGTGATAACCGGGGTGGATGGGCGATATGGTTTTCGGATCATTAATTTTGATACCAGCGTCCAGTATGTTATGGATGTACAGGAAACCGGGTTTACTTTCCCGACCAGCATTGCCGACAACGCCCAATTGCCGCTGGGGCGTTCGATCACTACTGGATCGCGCGGAGAAAGCCTTTTGCTCGGAGCAGTGCTGGCCCAGCGGGTGGACCTGCCGGTGGATGCTAATCAATATTTGTTCAAGGTTACCAAGGACGCTAATAAAGCCGAGGCTCGTATTGGTGAGGTCGTTACATACACAGTCACTATCGAGAACATGTCGGAACAAAATACGGTTAAGGAGACTCGCCTGAACGATATTATTCCGCCGGGCTTTAAGTTCATGAGCGGCCGGGTGCATTTTGCTGACGGCACTCCGGTTGAGAACCCCACGGGAAATCGTCCGGTGGTGTTCAAGACCGGGCTCTTTAACCAGAGAGAGATCAAAATTATTAAGTATCAGCTGGTCATCGGTTCCGGTGTGGCCCCGGGTGATTATGAGAACACCGCTTTCCTGAAGTACGATAATGGCATGCTTATATCCAATCGCGCGCATGAAACCGTCAAAGTGGTGATGGATCCGTTATTCGACGCCGGTACGGTCTTCGGCAAAGTATTCTGGGACCTCAATGAAAATGGCCGTCAGGATGAGCCGGAATACGATTATGAGAACCGTCAGGAGGTGATCGAAGGGCCGGTGCCGAATGTGCATATAGTGATGGAGGACGGCACCAGTATTACTGCCGACAAGAATGGCCAGTTCCATGTGCCGGGGTTGTTGGCGGGGCGGCACGTGGTAATGGTGGATCAGCGCAGTTTACCCAAGGGCGCTTTCCTGACCACCGACAAAGCCCAGGTCATCGATGTGACCCCGGGTATGGTGATCAAGGTTAATTTCGGCGTGAATATGGGTAACGAACAGGTGGTGGGCGAAGATGTGCGTTTCTTCGACAAGAACCTTAAGGTCGATCAATCCCCGGATCAACTGCAACCGTTCCTCAATGCCGACTTGTTCGAACGTGAACTTCTGTTACATCTGGACGCGGTTATCAAACCGGTAGAATTCCGAATGTTCATGAATTATGCGCCGTTCATTTCTTCCTGGAAACTGGATATTGTCGATAAAGAGACTAAAAAGCTGATCCGCGAGTTCAATGGTACTCGTTACAATATAAATGACCCGGTGTTTTGGGACGGGCGCGACTTTTCGGGCCGCTTTGTCTGTTTGGACCGTAAATATTCTTATATGTTGAAAGTTCAGGACGACAAGGGTGTGTGGGACGAGACGAAAGAGAAAGCCCTGGCCCTGCGGGTCTTGACTGACCTGG
The DNA here is from genome assembly GCA_015232565.1 of Candidatus Omnitrophota bacterium. Taxonomy (GTDB): domain Bacteria; phylum Omnitrophota; class Gorgyraeia; order Zapsychrales; family Fredricksoniimonadaceae. The sequence continues at coordinate 86,459 of JADFZK010000004.1, read as the reverse complement.
AGTTCGAGGCCCTGGGGAAAAAGACCCCGGAGGAAAAGGATAAAGAAGTCGAGGCCCGGGCCAAGGAGTACCATGTATGGCAGTTGGCCCAAAGCGCCCTCGACAATACCGACAAATGCAATATTTTTGTGCGCGGCGAAACGTTGACCATTGATCCCGAAGAGACCGATATCCGCCAGGTGCGGGTGCTGAAGAGCGGCGAGTTGTTTATAGAATTACCGGTGCCGCAACGTCAAGTATTGACGGCCCGCGGCTTGCTGAACGGGGATATCGAGAAGACCCGGCCACTGCAGGTTATTCTTCCCGACGGAGATTACGAACTGGAAGTGGTCAGCGCGGACTGGGAACCTGGCGCGGATGGCGTGGCGGGTTCGACTGCCCGGCCTTTGAAAGGCTCCTCCGCTCCGGATACTGCGGCGCTGGCGTCAGCTTCCGGCGTGCCGGCTATGGATGTTAACGCGGTGGCCAAAACGGCCCGGGTTTCGCAGTATCGCCGGCCGGTCAAGGTAGGCGACGATTACATGACCTTTGTGGCGCTGGGTGACGGCAAGATGGGTTATAACGTCAACCGGGGCAATATTGAGCCGGTGCAGTCGGTCGACCACTACCAGCCCGGGTTTTACCAGGAAGGCAAGATGGCGTATTATTTGAAAGGCAAGGTTAAGGGCAAGTATCTGGTCACGTCCAGCTTTGACACCGAGCGGAAACAGAAAGAAATGTTCCGTTCCATTAAAGATGACCAGTATTATCCGGTCTATGGCGACTCCTCGACGGTTAATTATGACGCCACCAATACCCAGGGCAACTTGTATGTGATGATGGAATGGGACAAGTCGCAGGCGGTCTGGGGTAATTACGCGGTAGATTTTAATGATACCGAGTTCGCGCGTTATAGCCGCACGCTGTATGGCGGCAAGGTGGATTATACCAGCGTGGCTAATAACCCTTATGGCGACGCGAAGACCCGGGTGGCTACTTTTCATGCCGAGGTCCGTCAGCGTTCGGCGCATAATGAATTTCTGGGCACCGGCGGCTCTTTGTATTACCTTAAGCATCAGGGCATAGTGATGGGTACGGCCAAGGTGCGGCTGGAGGTGCGCGACGCGGTTACCGGATTGGTGCGCAGTACTACAGAAATGAAAGACGGTGTGGACTACGATATTGATAACAGCGAGGGCCGCATCCTGTTCTGGCAGCCGGTGGCCATGTCGGCGGATTCGGGTAATATTATTTCGAATCAGTTATTACAGGGCGATCCGGTTTATGTGGTGGCGGATTATGAATTTGAGGTTAAGGACAAAATGTTGGAGGCCACTGAAGGTGTACGCGTGGCACAGGCCGTGGGTAAGAGCGTGGTCGTGGGTGGTACTTATGTGAGCGAGACCCAGGCCGGCGGAGACTATCAGTTAAAGGGCCAGGACGTTACGGTCCATATGGGGCCGGACACCAAGATCAAGGCTGAAATAGCCACCACCACTTCCCAGGACAGCGCCAGTTATGTTTCTACCGACGGAGGTATAACTTTCAACGAGCTGGTGGTCGGTAACCTGGCTTCCGGCAAAGCGTATGGCATCAGCCAGGACTCGCGCCTTTTTGACCGGTTAGGCTTAAAAAGTTATTACAAATGGATCGAGAATAATTTTGCTACTGCATCAACTTCATCCCAGCAGGGCAAGGCCATATCGGGCCTGGGGATGACCTTCGACCTTACGCCAGTCACCCGTCTTACCGCTAATTATGATGTGCAGAAACTTATTCAGCAGGGCAATTTGCAAACTACCATGCAGGTGGGCGCCCAGGAAACGTCGACCACCGTTCTGCAATTGGCGCATGACGCCCGCCGCCTGCGTATCACCAGTGAATTTCGGCACCAGGAAGTTACCAACAAAGATCCGCGCTATGTGTCCGAAAGCAACCAGGTCCAGAATACCCTGGCTTTGCAGGCCGAGTATGATGTGGACGAGAAAACCCGTTTGACTTCCAAATATCAGGTCGATCCCACCGGCCAGGCCACCAAAGAAAGCCAGTTGACTACTGCCTTGACCCGGCAGTTGACTGATAAGCTTTCGGCGACTGTAGCCGAGTCTTTTGGGACCGCGGGCAATTCTACCAAGCTGGGAGCTACTCTCAATGTTACTCCCAAACTGGCCACTACACTGGAGCAGTCTTTTGGGACGGCGGGAAATGCTACCCGGGTGGGTGCGGTCATGAATGTAACCTCGGCCATTACAGCGAGCGTGGATGAAACTTTTGGCACGGCAGGTAAAGCCTCCAGTTTTGGCGCGGTCGCTAACTTAACGCCTAACATGGCGCTGGTTGGCGGTTATCAGACCGCCCAGTCTCCGGGGGGTGTTACCACTCAGACACGCACCACGGCCTTGTTAGGTAAAGAGCAGTTTGGCGACAAGACCAACGTGCAGACCAATTACAGTATGACCCAGACCGACAATGGGCCGACCAAGACGGTAGTGGGAGTAAACGCAGGCTCGGAAGTGAATTTGGACGATGCCATACTTAAGGCCGGGGTACGGGTCCTGGCCGACGACAAGACCGTGTCGGTATTAAGCCAGGGCGCGGGGATCGATGCTTCCAAGACCGACAAGAGCGGCCATACCACCTCCAGCTCGGTCAAGGTTGATGAAGTGCCCGCCGTTGGCAAGGTTACTACTGTTACGCTGGGTGATAAAGGCCCGCTGGCTCCCGGACGTGACCTGGCGGTGGAGCGTACTTTCGCCTATGGCGCTTCCGGCGAAGATCGGGGCGATACGTACAAGGTGGTGCAGGATAAGGACGGCAAGAAACTGGAAACCGCTTATACCCGCAAGCTGTCCGATAATCAAACTCAGCGTTCAGCCTCGAATATCTTTGGGCTGACCGGGGACGTTAACGACCGGATAGCCGCCAACGCCTCCCTGGAACAGGGTAATGTGCAGAGCATTGACGGATCGATATATACGCGTACAGCTATCGCCGGTGGTTTTGGTTATGTGGAGAAAGATGAAGACGGTAAGGAGAAGATCAAGAGTTCCACCAAGGCCGAATTGCGGATCGATCGCGGCGATCATGACAAACAGCAGGTGGTACTATACCAGGACGCCCAGGGCAAGTTGAACGACGAGACCACTCTTTCTGCCAAATTCCAGTACGCGCAGACCAAGGATAAAGAGCTTAATAAAGTTGAGGCGCAGTATAAAGAGATCATGCTGGGTACGGCTTATCGTCCTATTATGGATGATAAACTGAACCTTTTTGCCAAGTACACCTACAAGGAGAATCAGGGCCCCGAGGGACAGCTCAATATCAGCGATATCGAACAGACCAAAATGCAGGTCATCGCCGCCGAAGGCGCGTATGACCTGACGGAAGACTGGCAGTTGGTCGAGAAACTGGCTTACCGGATCATGGAAGAGAAAGTGGCGGGTTTCGAATTCACCAAAACCCACACCTGGTTGCTGGTGCACCGCGCTAATTATCGTATCAGTCCGGATTGGAAAGTGGGCGCCGAGTATCGCATTCTTACCCAGCGGGAAGCCCAGGACAGCAAGACCGGTTTCTTGGTGGAAGCGGTGCGCAGTCTTAACGACAATGTGGAGTTAGGTGTAGGGTATAACTTTACCGATTTTGTGGACGACCTCACCAATTTAAGTTACACCGTGCAGGGGCCGTATATCAGGATGACCGGAAAATTATATGACCGTACTCCCGAAGAGCGCGCCCGCGCCCGGCAAAAATGGCTGGATCGTCGTATAGACCTGTATGCCTGGAGAATGGTCAATACCGAGTTCACTCGCAAGGACAGCCCGGTAGTGCTGGAGATGAACGCCTTGTATCGTTTGGCCCAGGCCGCCAACCAGAGCGGAAAATACGAAGAATCGCGCAAACTTTACAAAGATGTTATCCTGGCCACCCAGATAATGTTTGAAGAAGCCGCTAATTTTGTGCGTAAGCATATCGCTTTTGAAGAAAAGCTTTATAACGCCTTCCAGCGTGCCAAGGAGTATTACGATAAGGGTGAACTTTGGGCCGCCAAGAAACTTTGGGAGAAAATTGTGGAAGAAGCGGAACGCTCTATGTTACAATAAACGGAATTAATTTATATATGACTATTAATAACAAACCTGCGAAGACGCCTGTCTATTTGATGAAAAAGAACGCCTGGGTACTGTTCCTTCTGATCTTATTAATATATTGCTCTGCGGAAGGCGTGTGTGCCAAACCGCCGGCGGAGGGTAAGTCATCTGTTCTGGCCGATACCGCCCAGAACGCTTCCCTGCCGGCCGACACCACGAGTTCTAACGGGCAACCGTCTGTGCTTAAAGAGGATAAAGCCCAGTCGAATTATGTTTATGACCTTAAACTCCTTATTCAGAAGTCGCGCGAGAACATCAAGAATGTAAACGAGAAGATCAAAGACCAGGCCGTTCAAAAGCGCAATCAGCAAAGAGAATTAAAAGCCCGCGAATATTTTATTCAGGCGCAAAAGTTGGCCGATGAAGGCCGCCTGGAAGAGTCCCGCCAGTTATATGAAAAAGCCATTAGCATTACTGAACATCCGGAAATGAAGTACTTTATTAAGGAAAGCGAGCATCGCGCCAAGGTCCAGAAAGCCGCTTTGTCCCGGGAAGAAAGCGATCAACAGCGCCGGGCCGAAGATGAGGAAAAGACTGCTTTTGAACGGGTCGAGAATATGTACCAGGGGGCGGTGTCCCTTTACAAGCAACAGCGTTTCAAGGAAGCCCGCGATGAATTCCAGTCGGTAGAAGAAGTTTTCCCCGATTATAAAGCTGTCCGCAGTTATCTGCAGATCATTGAACAGGATATAGTCCAGTCGGAACGCCAGGGCATCAAGAATCAGCAGAAAGAGATCGAAGTCCAGCAGAAAGAAGCCGAGATCGCACGCTTGCGTGAGAAAGAGCTGTGGCGTAAAGAGGTTGACCGTAAAGAAGAGGATCGTAAGAAGCAGGTCCAGAAACAGGCCCAGGATGTGTATGATGAGGCGATCCGGCTTTATCAGGACCGTAAATATCTGGCGGCCAAGGAAAAGTTCCAGGAAGTGGAATGGGTTGTACCGGATTTTAAAGCGGTGCGTTCTTATTTACTGCGTATAGAAAAAGACCTGGAATCAGATAAATCGCGTATTACCGAAGAGCGCCAGAAGACCCTGGAAAAACAGCGCTGGGAAGAGACCCTGGCAAAAAAGAAATCCGCAGAAGAACTCAAGAAGTCCCAGAGCCTGCGCGAGCGTCAGCAATTGGAAGGCAAAAAAGACCAGGCTGAATTCGTGTACCAGTCCGCCATCGCGCTTTTCAATAAAGATCAATATTCTCAGGCCCGGGAGCGTTTTGATGAAGTTGAGGCGCTTTATCCTGATTATCGCTCCACCGGCGATTATCTAAAACGCATTCACGAGATGCTTAAGGACCAGATCGCGCGGGAAGAAGGCGAGCGCAAGACTGTCGCCGAGAAGAAGATCTTCGAAGAAGAGAGCGCCCGGCGCAAAGAAGAAAAAGAAAAGTTCAAGCAGGTAACCGAAGAAGCGGACACTTTTTATTCAGAGGCCTTTGAGCTTTATAAATTGGGCCGTTTGATCGAAGCCAAGGATAAGTTCCTGGCTGTCGACCAGCGCGTGCCGGATTACAAATCCACGCGTAGTTATCTGGCCCGTATCGATGATGATATTGCGGCCATGGTGGCGGCGAACCGCAAAGAGGGCGATCTGGCTTCGCAGAAAGAGCAGTTGGCGCGTTTGAAAGAATTACGCGATAAGGCCGACCTGGTTTACAACAATGCTGTCCTGGCTTATGATAACAAGGACTTTTCCGGAGCCAAGGTAAAGTTCCAGGAAGTCGAGAATATTTATCCTAACTACAAGAAAACCGTAACGTATTTGTCCCGTATTGACGAGGATATCCGCTTTCAGCAAAAAGCCTCCGAGCGCAAGGAGTCTGAGGCGCGAGTGGAAGGTATCTATTCCCAGGCTTTGGCTTTGTACGAAAAAGATGAGTTTGCAGAAGCCAAGGGCAAGTTCATTGAAGTTGTGGCGCTGATTCCCGATTATAAGCAAACATCATTCTATTTGGAGCGTATTGATGATGATGTGATCCGCCATAAGCAAAAGGTCATCGACGAGGTTCAGGGACGCCAGGCGGAAGCGCTTTATAACCAGGCAGTGGCTTTTTATCAGGCCGGGCATTATGTGGAGGCCAAGGATAAATTTCTGCAGTTGGAAGCGGTGGTCCTGAATTTTAAGGATGCACCAAAATATCTGGCCAATATTGATGCCGATATTCAGCGTAAACAGCAGAACGACGAACAAAGGGCCAAGGAGGCCCATGCCGAAGATTTATATCAGCAGGCGCTGGCTTTGTATAAGGCCCAGGATTATGTGGCGGCCAAGGAGAAATTCGTCTTGACCGAAGTGGCTTATCCCGATTATAAGGATACCCCGAAATATCTTTTGTCGATCAGTGATGATATAAAAAGAAAGAATGCTGAAAGCGAGCAGAAAAAAAGGATCGCTGAGATCACTCCGTGGTATGAACAGGCTTTGGGCCTTTACAGGGAACAGGATTTTGAAGCGGCAAAAAAGAAGTTCCTTCAGGTTCAGTTGTCTTATCCCGGATATAAGGATACCGAGCGTTATTTGAGCCGGGTCGACGAAGATATTCGCCTTTCACAGGCCCGGCTGGCTAAAGAAGAGAAGTTGAGTAAAGTCGACGCTCTTTATTCCCAGGCGATGGACCTTTATTCGCAAGCCAGGTTTGAAGAGGCCAAGGTTAAATTGCAGGAAACCGCGGCCCTGGAAAGTAATTATCGCAATATTAAGGCCTATTTGTCGCGTATCGACAATGATATTCGCAATGAGAAAGCCCGTTTGGCCAGGGTAAAGCTGGAACAGCAGATTGAACTGGTTTATTCGGATGCGGTAGAGCTTTATCATGCGGGTCGCTTGGAAGAAGCCCGTTCGATGTTCCAGGAAGTGGCCAGGTCCCTGCCTGATTATAAAAAGAACCGGTATTATTTTTCCCGGATCGATGAGGATATCCGTAACCAGAAGAAGGAAAATGCCCGGCAGATCGCTGAACGGGCGGAGGCCCTTTACCGTGAGGCCGGTGTATTAGCGATTGATGGCGAGGTTGTTAAGGCTTATCAGAAATACAGCGCAGTTGAACAGATCTCTCCTGATTACAAGTCTGTCCGTAAAAACCTGGGTGAATTAAAGCAAACCCTGGCGTTAAAAGGTATTGCCCTTCCGGAAACGGTCTTGGCCGTGGCCGTGTCCGAGAAGCCTTTGCAGAATGGGTTATCGGGTGTGGATGAAGACCGTTTGCTTGGCCTATATAAGGAAGGTGTCGCTCTTTACAAAGAGGGCTCGTATAAAGAGGCCAGGGGAAAATTTGAGGCAGTCGATAGTTTGTTCCGGGATTATCGTTCTACCAGAAAGTATTTGGCACTGATCGCGGCGGCTTTACCGGAAAAGACAGCGGAGGTCGTAATTGATGTGGTGCCGGTACCGGTGGCGGCGCCAGCTCCAGCCCCGGTGGTTGAAGAGGTTGTTAAGCTGGTGGTGGTGGAATCGGCTGTTAAGCCGGTAATGCCTGCGGCGCAACAACAGCCGCCTGTTCAGGAATTAAAAAAAGTAGAGGACCTCTCCCAGCGGTCGAGCTTGTTGTATCGTCAGATCCGGGCTTTGGCGGATGATAAGGATCTGGCTGAAGCAGCGCAAACATTTTCCAAGATCGACAAGATCGTGGAAAGCCTGGATAAGGAAAAGAAGCGCCTGGCCCGTACTATTGAGCAAGGCGAGAAACAAGCGCGCGAGCGCAAGGAGGCCGCGGCAAAAGAACAAGCCATTGCGGCCGCCAGGAATGAAGCCTTGCGTCAGGAAGCTGTGCGGCAGAAGAAAATTGACCAAAAGGATGTCGAGGATCAGGTGCATCTGGCGGCGGTCAATAAGGAACGTGACGATCTTAAGCGCAAGGAGCGTGAACGGGTATCCCAGGTTAAGGAATTGGAAAAAGAAACCCGCCTGAAGACCGAGGTTTATTATCAGCAGGGCTTGGGCAAAATGAATGAAAAGAATTACGTCCTGGCCAGGGAGCGTTTTAACGACGCTTTAAAGATCATGCCTCGTTATAAAGATATTGATAATTTGCTGGTATTGATCGATAAGGCCGAGGGTGAACAGCGACTGATTGAAGAGGAAGGGCTTGATCGTGCCAAGGTCCTGACTATCGCGGAGAAAGCCAATGCAGTTAATTCGCAGGCTCTGGCGCTCTCCAACAGTAAGAATTTCGCGGACCTGCAAAAGAAGTTTGATGAATTGAGTTCTTTGCTTAATGACATCCAGGTCATCAAAAGTCATATGTCGAGCCGCCGGGAAGCTTTCCGGGCGGAGTGGGAAGGTAAATTGGCCGCTTCGCGAGCCCGAGCCGCCGCACCCAGGCCGATCAAGGATATGAAGTCTGTTATTGAGGGGCGTACCGCACGTCAGCAGGCTGAAGATATTTATAGAGATGCCGAGAGCCTTTACCAGGCTGGCCAGTACGCTGAAGCGCGGGTTAAGTTTAAGGATGCTTTTGTGGCCGACCCGACTTACAAGCCGGCGTATACTTTTGCTTTACGGATCGATCGTATTCTGGAACGTCGGGATTTTGAAGAGCAAAAGAATCAGGTTAAAAAGGCCGCGCGGGAGCGTGAGGATAAAAAAGATGGCCGCGCGCCGGCGAGTTTTCCGGACGTGGTGTTGCCCGATCCGGCTCGGGCTAAGCAGGTAAATGACGAGGGCATCGCCCTTTACAAAGCGAAACAATATAAGGAAGCGCGCATAAAGTTTGAGGAGCTGGTTAAGGTCGGTGATGAACGTCAACGCGTTAAGGCTCAGCGTTATCTGTCTTTGATCGAAGATGGTTTGGAGAAGGCCCGCAATGAAGCGGAGCAGGCCCGGATCAAGGAAGAAGCGCGCTATCTGGAGGCCAAACGGCTGGAGATCCGCATGGCCTGGGCAAAAGATAAAAGTCTGCAGGCTCAGCAATTGACCGATTCCGCTGAGACCAGCCAGCGCGGCCAGGCAGTTGCCGTGGAACGGCAAATGCTTTTACGGTCCATTGAACAAGAGAATGATGCTCAGCGTAAAAGAATGCTGGCCGACCGGTTGCGCCAGAAAGATGCTGCAGAACGCAAAGCTTTTGCCGAGTGGGGCAAGGTCAGGAAGTTGGCAGTACATAATGATGTTCGGATGGATGATAAAACTCCAACTATACCAGGTAAACCGGTCGAAGTGCAGTACCCGGCCGCTCCGGGTAAAAAGAACAAGCCGGTTGCGGCAGTGAAAGTCGAACTTAAGGCGGATAAGGCGGTGAAAGAGGTCAAGGTTACGCCGCCACCAGCCAATAATTTTGCGAAAAAGCCGGAGCCAGCATCGAGCGCCGAGATGCCGGTTAACGCTGTGGTTTTGGATATCAAGCCTGCGGCTACTGATGTAAAAATGGAAACTCGTTCCCGGGAGAGGCTGGCGGTGGGAAGCAATATAGGCCGGCCGCTGGTAGTAACCGCTACGGATTCCCGGGAAGACCGCAAGTTCAAGGGTCTTATTGCCCGGGAGAAGGTGATCGAGTCCAGGGAGACCGAGCGCAAGCGCCTTATAATGGAACGTGAACATCAGGCGCGTGAGCTGGAAAATATGCGCCAGGAGGAAAGAAAGCGGAGAGCGGAGAAAGAGCAAATTCGCCGTGAACAAAGGGAGCTGAAAGAGGCGGTTAAGCCGTTGAGTCTGCCCCCAAAGGCGCCGGTGGTAAAGCTTGAGGAGAAACAGGAAGAGAACATTCCTTTGCCGGTTGCGATCCCGGCTAGTCTGCCGATAAAGGCTTTGGTCGAAGTCGCCGCTCCGGTGGATGTTTATCAAGTTGCGGCCAATGAGGAAAAGCGCCGCCTGGAAGAACAGCGGGCCGCTATTCAACATGATTTTGAAGTGGGTGTGGAGAGCATGTATAATGAGGCCCTGGCTTTGTACAAAAAGCGTGCTTATGTAGAGGCTCAGGCAGATTTTGAACAAGTTAATGAGCTGGTTAAAGATTACAAGAAGACCGGGCAGTATTTAGGGCTGATCGGTAAAGAATTGGCCAAGTCTTCGTACAGGTCGAAAGCGGTGGCAGTTCCCGCAATGGTGTCGCCGGTTCAGACCGATGAGCGCAAACAGTCGGTTGGCCAATCGTTAGATACTGCCGAGAAGAAAGCCGGACCTTAGAGGAGTAAAGATGCGGTTCATTTTCGATGTTATATTCTGGATCTGCATTATAGTCTTTTGTTGGGCTTTCTTTATGCATACTCCGGTCGGCGCTCGCTCGGTAGGGACGTTTATGCGCTTTTCCGGTGTCAGCAAGACTGAAAACAAGGTTGCCAGCGAGCGTATCCGTTCGGAAGCGGTAAAAGCCCGGGCGGCGGATTTGAGCATTGCGGTGAATGACAAACTTGAAGCGGCGCGGGATCGACAGCTGGCGCAGCCCTTAAGCGGCGGTGCGGTACCCGGCGGGCGAACCAGCGAACCGAAAGACAATCAGGCTCTGGCCGATAAGATGGAAGCGCTCAGGCAGAAGTCTATTGACAACCAGGAGCGCGCCCAGGCCCAGCGTGAGCGGATGATGGCTCAGAAAGAACGCCTGGATGCACTCACCCATCATTGATCTCTCCACCCAATAGAGGACAAAACGTGAAAGCTTTAAAACTCGGATTAGTTATTCTGGCTGGTTTGTTTTTGGTGCTTATTATCGGCGGTTGGTGGTTCATAAGCACTCTGGACGTCAATCGTTATGTCCCGCAGGTCGTCGAGCTGGTAGCTCAAAACACTGGCCGGGAATTAAAGGTGGGTAATGCCCGGCTGGCGCTCTCTTTTAACAAGGGGGTGGTCCTGATCTTGAATAATGTGAGCCTTTCTGACGATCCGCGTTTTTCGGATCAGTCTTTTTTAAAAGCCGGCCAGGTGCTTTTGGCCGTTGATGTTAAGGTGGCGCTTTTGGAAAGAAGCCTGGTGATCTCCGAGGTGAGTATTATTTCACCGGAGTTGACGATCATCCGGGCCAAGGATGGCAATATCAATGCCGCGGCTATCGGGCCGGTGACGAAGGTGGTCACGTCTGAGTCAGTGCCTGGGGTTAAAGAAGCGGCCATTGCTCCACCGGCGCTCTCCTCGGGTCCTGCGGGTTCTGCGGCGGCTTTGCCGGCCTTGTTGGTTAAGAAGCTTAATGTTAAAGCCGGGGTGGTACATTATTATGACCGTCTTTTCGAACCGGCGATCGCGCTGGATGTCGAAAAGATCGATCTGGATATTAAGGATTTTTCTTTAACCGCGCCTTGCGACCTGGTGCTGAGCGCGGCCGTGTTCTCTGAGGCGGAAAATTTAAAGGTTACCGGACGCGCCGGGATCGACCTGTTAAAACTGGCGGTAAAGTTTGAGGCGGTCAAGGCCATTCTGGCGCTGGACAAGATTGTACCAGAACGTTTGAACAAGGCTTTGCCGATGTTACAGCCTGCCGGGTTTAAGACCGCCAAAGGCACATTAGAGGTAAGGGTAGCAAAAGCGGTTTTGGGTGCCAAAGGTCTCCAGGAGCTGGAGTCCGAAGTGGCCGTGGATGCCCGGTCTGCCGTCCTGGAAGGGATTAATGTCCTGGCGGCTGGTTTAAAGAGTATCACGATGTTCCCGGATCTGCTAAACACTGTTTTGCTGGATCTGCCTCCGGAGACGCAGGCAGATATTCGTCAGGGCATAACGGTTATTGACCGGATGGAATTGCTGGCCCAGGTTAGCCCGGAGCTTTTGACTTTGCGTAATGCTGAGGTTATTACCCGAGACCTGGCGCTTTCCTGTGAGGGGACGGCGCATTTACTGCGGCAAGATCTGGACCTGGCGGCGAAATTGTTTATTGCGGCGCCGCTTTCCCTGGTCCTGGTTAATAAGGTTCCCGAACTGGAAGGTTTAAAAAAGAATGACGGACGGGTGTATATGCCTTTTTCGGTTAAGGGCCCGATGCTTAAGCCCAAGGTCATGCCGGACATTGATTATTTGACGAAAAAGATCCTGCTGAAGCGTGGTCAGCACGAGCTGGAGAAAGTATTGGGTGACCCAGCAGTCGGCAAGGCGGTGGGCGATCTGTTTAATTCTTTTCTCAAGAGCAAATAATGTGGGCAAGTTGAGCTGATTTCGGGCCGCTTGTTGTGATTGGTTTCTGGGGGCCACTAATTTTTCTTGTCATAGACGGAGGGAATGGATATAATACCCGGAAATTTGTTTCGAAAGGCCTTGAAATGATAAAAGATGAAGGGCAACGCAGGCACCTGAGGGTCAGGGATGACATACCGGTGCGCTGGTATATCGACCGGATCGGTGTGGATGGTAAAGGCATTTTGCGGAATATCAGTATCTCGGGCGCTATGTTGGAAACCAAGGTTTTTGTTAACGTGGAGAAAGACTTTCTGGTGATGCTTAAAGCGGTTGAGCCCGCCGAAAGCATTTTCGTTCCTCCCCTGGCCAGGATGGTCTGGGGCAAGACGGTCCGGGAAGGGGCTGGATATTATTACTATGGCCTGGAATTCAAAGATCTTTCCAGTTCGTATGAAACAGCTATTGGAACGCGCATTGTGGACAAATCGGCGGGGGCGCTATTTGGTTTAGGTTCCGGGATAACCGATACATCCTGGAATATTCGTTAATGGCAGTACACTAAAGGAAGATCGAAGGGTAAGTATGGCAGAAGACATTATCAAGAATAATAAGATCAGGCTGATCATGTGGGGGTTGGCTGCGTTGTTGTCGCTAGTTAGTTTTGTGATCTTTGTTTTTAATTATCGCACTCTCGAAGAAGTCGTGGTTACCGGCGAAAAGACCGCGGTCAGCCAGTCACAGAACTATCGCTATATGACCAATGAATATAAAGTAACCAAAGTGGCGTTGGATGATGCTAATCAGCGTCTGGTCGATCTTACCAAGGAGCTGGAGGAGGCCAATAACGACCTTACTTTGACTCGCAGTGAACTTTCTTCCGTTCAACAGGTGAATGACCAGTTGAAGACCAGCATTACGGCGTTGGAACGTTATAAAGCCCGGGCGGCGCAAAAGGGCGAGGGCCTGGAGACGATGATAGCGGTGTTCAAGAAGAAGAGCAAAAAGATGGATCTGGAATTGCAGGGTGTTCGCAAGGAACTGGCGGTTTTTCAACCCGATATTTCTGACGAGAATGAAGGGCGGGCCAAGGTCCAGGTATTTAAACAGCATATCCGGATGGTCAAGAAGAACATTGGTGTTTTGCGTCGGGTGGCTTATGAGGTACATGTGGCCGCGCAGAAAGAGCATGACCGGCTGGAAGCGGTTTATGGTAACGGCGGTTATATGGTGAAGGACGGCCAGGATAAATCCGTGACCACTTATGGCCAGACCCGAATGAATCTTGACGTAAAATTCATTAATAAATAACTTTATAGTGATATCTTCCCTGCCCTATTATTCAAGTCCCTTTCGGGCCTTGGGAATAGGGCAGTTTTTTTATCATACAATACAGGTCTTTCATATTTATTCAGACCAGGGGCCGCATGATTTTGAACATTAAGGTGATGCCAGGAGCAAAGAAAGACCTTTATAAGGAAGAGGGCGGCTTGATCAAGGTTTATCTTACTGCACCTCCTGTCGACGGGCGCGCTAATGAGGCGCTGGTCGGTTTCTTGGGCCGTCATTTCGGGGTGCGGGGTTCGGCAATTGAGATAATAAAGGGATTGAAATCCCGAAACAAAGTAATTAATATAAAAACCTTAAACGCTGTGTAATACGTAGTCTGCCTAATATCATTATAAATTCCATAAGGGGTATTTATGCTGGAAGAAAAGGTTAACAAGGATTATATCGAGGCCATGAAGGCCAGGGATAAGGCGCGGTCGGAAGCTTTGAGTTATTTGCGCGCCATGATCAAGCAAGTTAAGGTCGATAGCCGCCTTGAGGCTTTGGATGATCAAGGTGTCATCGCGGTCATAAAAAAACAGATCAAACAGCGTCAGGATTCTATAGAGCAGTTTGAAAAAGGGTCCCGGATGGATCTGGCCGCCAAGGAAAAGTTTGAAGTGGAATTGATGAAGGCGTATTTGCCCCAGGAGATGAACGCTGATGAGCTTAAGGCTATTGTTGCCGGAGCGGTTGGCGAGGCAGGGGCGGTGTCCATGAAGGATATGGGCAAGGTGGTTAAGCTGGTGTTGGACAAAGTGGCGGGCCGCGCGGACGGGAAGCTGGTTAGCGACATGGTAAGGGAGAAGCTTTCCGGGCTTTAGTTTTGCTTATGAGAAAAATATGGTTGGCGGCCTGCGGAGTCCTGGCGGCTGCGGTTATTTTTTTATTCTTTTGGCTTCCGGGCCGATATGTGGTGCCGGTATTAATGTATCACAGCATTAGTATCGCCGAGAACCAGCGCGACAGCGCTAATTCGGTGAGCCCCGCTGCCTTTGAGCGCCAGATGCGGTTCATTAAACAGAATGGTTACCGGGTTCTAACGGCCGATGAGTACGCGGCCATTACGGCCGCGGGCGGCAAATTCCCCGCGAAAAGCGTGGTTATTACCTTCGATGATGGGGTTCTGGACAATTTCACCCAGGCCTATCCGGTATTGAGAAAATACGACCTGCCGGCGCTGATCTTTGTGCCTTCTGCGGCGGTGGGCGGCCCTGCCGAGCAATGGGCGTGGCCGCGCCTGGACCGGGCGCAGATGCTGGAGATGTCCGCGCATGGAATAACGATCGGCAGTCATACGGTTACTCATGCGTATTTGCCTGACCTGCCGCTGGATACGGCACGCCGGGAGATCGTGGACAGTAAGCGCGAATTGGAAAGGCAACTGGGCCGTAATGTCGATTATCTGGCGTTCCCTACCGGTGGTTTTAGTGATGAGATGAAACTCATTGCTCGTCAGGCCGGTTATAAGGCGGCTTTTACCACTAATCGCGGGCGGGACCGTTTGAATTGGGATCTTTATGAAATTAAGCGCATACGCATTAAAGATGCGGATGGAGCTGTTGTACTACTGGTTAAGTTGTCCGGATATTACAATTTGATCCGTGACTCTCAAAGTCCATATTAAGGAAGCTGAATATGCCCGGGAAAGACCAATACGCTTTGCTGGAAAACGGCAGTTTTGTGATCAATGATTATCACCAGGCCCGGCCTTTTTCCAATTTCTTCCCTGGTATAGCGGGAGTGTGGGGCACGCCGATGTGGGTGTTTACGGCCAATCGCGGGCAATGTATTGCCAGTTTTGGTATCGAGTCCAAGGACAAGGCGATATTGGAATTTCAGCCCGCCAATAAAGCCTATCAGTTGACCGCTACTCATGGTTTCCGTACTTTTCTGAAAGTCAACCGGAAGGGCGGTTCATTCTTCTATGAGCCCTTTCGTTCTCCGGCGGGTCAGGCCTACCAGCTTGCCCAGCGCATGATAATTTCATCCCATGACTTGACCATCGAAGAGATCAATTCAACGTTGGGCTTGAAGGTAACAGTTAATTATTTTACCGTTGCCGAAGAACCTTTTGCCGGGTTGGTCCGTCGCGTTAAATTGGAAAATATTTCCAAAGTGCGGACAACATTGCAAATGGTGGACGGCTTGCCGGCTATCAGCCCTTTTGGCCAGAATGACTGGGTGATGAAGAATATGTGCCGCACCATTGAAGCCTGGTATAAGGTGCGCAATATGGATCGCAAGGCGCCTTATTATCAGTTGAACGTTGAACCCGCCGATACTCCGCAGACCAAACACATAAAGGAAGGCAACTTTTATTTTGCTTTCGATCCTGCCGCCCGGCCGGGTGTTTTGCTGGATCCGGTGGTGGAAGCCTCGGCGGTTTTTGGTTTAGCTACTGATCTTATCGCGCCTGAGCGTTTCATGGCGGCGGGTGAGTTCAGCCTGCCGAAAGTACAGCAGACCGATAATCGTACGCCCAGCGCCATGACCGCTGTTAGTTTTGGGTTGGGTTCCGGTGCTTCCAGGGAAGTGGTGAGTGTGATCGGATTTGCGCGCAGTGTCGAGGAACTTAATGTTAATGTGCGCAAGCTTACCGCCAAAGGTTTTGTGGCCGCCAAAGCTGAGCGTAACCGGGTTATTATTGAAGAGATAAAGTCCCGGCTGTTCACCCACAGCGCTTATCCTGCTTTTGATGCTTATTCCGGCCAGACTTTTCTGGACAATGTTATGCGCGGCGGATTGCCGATCTCGCTGAAGACCGGTGAAGGCCCGGCGGTGTTTAATGTTTACAGCCGCAAGCACGGTGACCCTGAGCGTGATTATAATTTCTTCCGTCTTTCTCCGACGTTCTTGTCACAGGGGAACGGGAATTATCGCGATGTTAACCAGAACCGCCGTAATGATGTGTGGTTTAACAGTGACCTTAAAGAGAATGCGATCCTGAGCTTCTTCAGCCTTTCCCAGGCGGACGGGTATAACCCTCTGGTGGTTTGCGGCATGGCCTTTACGGCCGATGATGACCAAAAGATCGACGAGTTATTGGCCCGTACGGTTAAGTCTGGCGACCAGGCGGTTTTAAAGGCGTTTTTGCGCAAGGGGTTTATGCCGGGAGATCTGTTCGTGTTTCTGGCTGAGAACGCGATACGGTTAAAGGTTTCAGCGCACAGCTTCCTGACTGGATTGCTGGGGCTTTGCCAGAAGTTTGAGACTGCCGAGCATGGCGAAGGCTTTTGGGTGGATCACTGGACCTATAATCTGGATCTGGTGGAGAGTTATTTGGCGTTGTATCCCGAGAATCTGCGGGCCCTTATCCTGGAGAACCGGGAGTTTTCTTTTTATCATAACGCGGCTTATGTGCGCCCGCGCGACGAGCGTTATGTGTTGACTGCCCGCGGTGTGCGGCAGTACGATTCACTGCACGAAGGCAAGAAAGATCAGGACCGCGGGCATCGCCTGCGTATCCGGCATGGGCAGGGCGATGTGTATCGTACCAGCCTGCTGGTTAAATTGCTTTGTCTTATAGTGAATAAAGCGGCGACTTTCGATCCGAGCGGTATCGGCATCGATATGGAGGCGAACAAGCCGGGTTGGTATGATTCTCTTAACGGCTTGCCCGGGCTTTTAGGCTCGTCTATCGCGGAAACGTTTGAACTAAAACGCCATGCCCTGTTTGTGCTGAATGCTTGCCGAAGGCTGGCTTTGGACGGCACTGAAGTGGTGCTGGTGTTTGAGGAATTGGCTTTGTTCTTCGATGAGCTTAAGGCTGTTCTGGATGAAAAGCCCGGCGACCTGGATTACTGGAAGAAAGCTAACACTTCGAAGGAAGAATATCGCGTCAAGGTTCGTGCCGGGGTAAGTGGGGTGGAAAAAGGCCTTTTGGTGGGGGATATTTGCACCCTCTTGGAGGCGGTCGTCCGGAAAGTGGATGCGGGGGTCGCGAATGCTATGCGTCCGGACGGGTTGTTTCCTACATACTTCTATCACCAGGTTACCCGGTATGAGCCGATGGATGGCGTGGCGGATGCCAAGGAAGGCCCGCATGTGCGCCCGCTGGCTTTCGAACGGCACGATATGCCTCTGTTCCTGGAGGGGCTTGTGCATGCCTTGCGCT
Source organism: Candidatus Omnitrophota bacterium (assembly GCA_015232565.1). Taxonomy (GTDB): domain Bacteria; phylum Omnitrophota; class Gorgyraeia; order Zapsychrales; family Fredricksoniimonadaceae. The sequence continues at coordinate 68,859 of JADFZK010000004.1, read as the reverse complement.
GTGAGACGGATCAGGTTAAAGCCCGGGCTCTGCATGGCAAGGTCAAAGGCAGCTCTCTTTATGACCAGGCGCTGGACATGTACAAATTAAATGCTGATATTTCGCGCGAGACCGAGGAAGTGGGCCGTACCCGGGTGTTTCCGCGGGGCTGGCTGGAGAATGAATCGATCTGGCTGCACATGGAATATAAATACCTTTTGGAGCTCTTGCGGCTTGGTTTGTACGAAGAGTTCCATTCGGCCATGGATACTTGCTGTGTAGCGTTCATGCCGCCGGCGCGTTATGGCCGCAGTATTCTGGAGAATTCGTCTTTCCTGGTTTCCAGCGCGCATACGGACCAGGCTATTCATGGCCAGGGTTACGTAGCCCGTTTGTCGGGTAGTACCGCGGAATTCGTCCATATCTGGATGTATATGAACGCGGGCCCGGCACCGTTTGTGATCAACGCGGATAAAGAGGTTGAGCTGGTATTGCGTCCGGCCCTGCCGGGCAAGTATTTCACCAAAGCTGCTTCGTCGGCCCGGCTGGTAATGGAGGGCAAGTCGCGCGTGCTGTCTTTCCCGGCGCGGAGCTATGCTTTCGTGTTCATGGGGCGGACTCTGGTGGTTTACCATAATCCGGGGTTAAAGAATACTTTTGGCAGTGAGCAGGCCAGGGCTGTGCGGTCGGTAATTAAATATGCCGGTCGGAAAAAGTCGTTAGTGGTAAAAGGCGCGGTTATTCCGCCGCCTTTAGCCCGGGCGGTCCGGGACGGTAAGGTTTCTCGTATTGATATTTTCCTGGAGTAATATATGGCTTTGCGTACACCTTTATATCAACAGCATATTGCCCTGGGAGCCAAGGTGGTGGAGTTCGGCGGCTGGGATATGCCTTTGCAGTATCCCGAGGGTATTATTCGGGAGCACGACGCCAATCGCAAAGGCTGCTCGTTGTTTGATTGTTCGCATATGGGTGAATTTATTATTGAAGGCCGGCTGGAAGACACTGGCCTGGACCGCATTGTGACCCAGCCTTTGGCTGATCAATCAGTGGGCACTTGCCGGTATGGTTTTGCCTTGAATGAAAAAGGCGGGACTATTGATGATCTTATTGTTTACCGTCTGGCCGGGAAGAAATGGATGGTGGTGGTTAATGCCGCGAATATCAATAAAGACGCCGCACACTTTAGGGCGAATTTGAGATCGGGTGCTAATTTTCGGGATGTCTCCCCGGCGCTGGCGAAGCTGGATGTGCAAGGTCCGCTGGCGCGCGAAGTCCTTAAGCCTCTGGTAAGTGGCATCGAAGGGTTGGCGCATTATGCGTGCGGCGAGTTCGTGGTGCTGGGTGAGAAGGTCATAGTGAGCCGTACGGGGTATACCGGCGAGCTCGGTTATGAAGTTTATTTCCCGTGGGAAAAAGCCGGGCGTTTCTGGGAAACTGTGCTGGCTGATCCGCGGGTTAAGCCCACCGGGCTGGGGGTGCGTGATGTTTTACGGGTCGAGGTTTGTTATCCGCTTTACGGCCATGAATTAAGTGAGGATATTTCTCCTTTGCAGGCCGGCCTGAAGCGTTTTGTGGATGGCACCAAAGACTTTATTGGGCGGCAGGCTTGGCAAGCGGAAGAACACAGCGGCCCGGCACAAAAGCTGGTATGTTTCACTGCGCAAAGCCGTCGTGCACCGCGTCAGGGGCACTGGCTTTATACGGGTGGTGATGTCCCGGTGGGTATCGTCGTGAGCGGCACATTCTCACCGGCCCTGGGGGCGGGTATTGGTATGGGATTTATAAAAAAAGAGTTTACGAGCAATAGCAAAGAGATTATATTTGGTGATGCAAAATTCAGGGAGCGCGCGGAACTGGTAGCGCGCCCTTTTTATAAGCTGGGGACATTAAAGAATTGATGTTCTTGCGACGCAAATGTCATCATAGTCAAATTTAGTGAGGAGTATTCCATGGAGATCATTGAACGTTTTCTGTACACCAAAGAGCATGAGTGGGTTAACATCGAGGATAATATCGGCACGGTGGGCATTACCGAATACGCCCAGTCTGCTTTAGGGGATATTACTTATGTGGAATTGCCGGGCGTCGACAAGGAAGTCGAGCAGTTTGAGCAGTTGCTTTCGGTGGAATCGGTAAAGTCTGCCAGCGATATTTTCTCGCCGATTTCCGGCCGGGTCATAGAGGTCAATGAAGACTTGGCGGATGACCCGTCGATCTTGAACCGTTATTGTTATGATAAAGGCTGGATCGTGAAGATCGAAATGGTCGATGAGGATGAAACTTCCAATTTGTTGACTGCCGATGAATACCGCAATTATCTGGCCAGCCTGGACCGTAACGACACCGGGGATTCTGTCGAAGATTAAGGTTTGCCACGGCCCGTAGAGACCCGCCTATGAATCCTTACATAGCCAATACTCCGGAGGATGTCCGCCTGATGCTTGAGGCGGTCGGTGCGCGCGCTATTGACGATCTCTTTGTCGATATTCAGCCCCGTCAGTCTCCCCGTTCTTTTGACCTGCCGGCCGGCTTGTCCGAGTATGAAGTTGTGAGGCATATTAGCGCCCTTTCTTTGAAGAACATGGTCGGCCCGGTGCCCTTTATGGGCGGAGGGTATTATGATCATTATGTTCCGGCGGCGTGTTCGGCCTTGATCTCCCGTGGTGAGTTCTATACCGCGTATACTCCGTATCAGCCGGAATGCGCGCAAGGTACCTTGCAGGCTCTTTATGAGTTTCAAAGCTGTATCTGTGCCCTGACCGGTATGGAGGTGGCGAATGCTTCGCTTTATGAAGGCGGCACGGCTTTATACGAGGCGATGATGATGGCTGTACGCCTTACCGGCCGCAAGAAGATAGTGATCGACGGCGGGGTAAGCCCGATCTATCGCAAGATACTTGATTCTTACACCCATAGTTTGCACATTGTGTTCGTTGAGGTGCCGGTGGCACATGGCCAGGCGGATCGCGCGGCTCTAGTGCAGGCTTTGGACGATCAGACCGCTGCGCTTATCCTGCAGAACCCGAATTTCTTTGGCACGATCGATGATCATACCGATATCATTGAAAAAGCGCATGCCTGCGGCGCCTTGGTGATCGAGAGCGTGTATCCGGTGTCCCTGGGCCTGTTGAAGACTCCGGCCGAGATGAATGCGGATATCGTTACCGGTGAGGGGCAGTCTTTAGGCCTGGCGCTTAATTTTGGCGGCCCGTATCTGGGTTTTATGGCGACGCGCAAGAAGTTCATTCGGCAACTGCCCGGCCGTATCGTTGGCGAGACGGTGGATGCCCAGGGCCGGCGTTGTTTTGTTAATACCCTGCAGGCCCGGGAACAGCATATCCGGCGCGAAAAAGCCACTTCCAATATTTGCACCAATGTTGCGCTTTGCGCCACCCAGGCAACGATCTTTATGTCTTTGATCGGCCGGCAGGGCTTGCGCCAGTTGGCGCAATTGAACCTGGACAAGGCCGAGTTCCTTAAAAGCCGGTTGTCGGCCCTCAAGGGGGTTGAGGTCAAGCGCTCCGCGCCGACTTTCAACGAATTTACTGTGCGGTTACCTAGAAATGCCAATGATGTTATTGAGGCCATGATGGCGCGCGGCTTTGCCGCGGGTTTTCCGTTGGGCCGTTATTATAAAGGAATGGACGATTATTTGTTGATAGCGGTGACCGAGAAACGCACCAGGGACGAAATGCTGGCTTATTGCCAGGCCTTGGCGGAGGTGCTGGGCGTATGAAGCTGACTTTTGAACAATCCGCCGCGGGCCGCCAGGGAGTAAAGCTTCCGGCTTCCGACGTTCCGGTGAAAGTTGTTTTGGCGGCGAAATATGTGCGCGCGAATGCTGCGCCGTTGCCCGAGATGTCGGAATTGGATGTAGTGCGGCATTTTACCCGTCTTTCCCAGCGCAACTTCTCGGTGGATGCCAATTTTTACCCGCTGGGTTCCTGCACTATGAAGTACAACCCTAAGTTCACCGAGAAACTGGCTGGCTTGAGCGGTTTTGCGGATCTTCATCCTTTATTGCCTCAGTTGCGGGGCGGCGAGAAATACGCCCAGGGCGCGCTGGAAGTGATCTACGAGTGTGAACGCTGGCTGTGCGAGATAACCGGGATGAAAGCTTATACCATGCAACCGCTGGCGGGCGCCCATGGGGAACTTACCGGCATTATGCTGATGGCGGCGTATCACAAAGCCAAAGGCAATACTAACAAGAAATTTATCATAGTTCCCGATTCCGCGCATGGCACTAATCCGGCCAGTGCGGCGGTGGCGGGTTATAGTATTATATCGGTGCCATCGGATAAACGGGGCGTGATGGATCTTGCTAAACTGAAAGCTGTATTGACCCCTGAAGTGGCCGGTTTAATGATGACTTGTCCGGATACCCACGGGGTCTTTAACCCCCAGATCGACGAGATCAGCCGGCTGATCCATTCGGTCGATGGGATCATGTACTATGACGGCGCCAATCTGAACGCTATCCTCGGACGCGCTCGTCCGGGAGACCTGGGTTTTGATGTGGTGCATCTTAATTTACACAAGACCTTTGCTACGCCGCATGGCGGCGGCGGACCGGGTTCCGGCCCGGTGGGAGTGACGGAGAAACTGGAGCCGTTCCTGCCGATATCGCGCGTGGTCAAGCGGGCTGACGGCGTGCTGGCCCTGGATTACAACCATGCGGATTCGATCGGGTATATAGCGTCTTTCTACGGGGCTTTCGGCATCATTCTGCGGGCTTATGCTTACATGTTGATATTGGGCCGGGAAGGCCTCAAGCAGACCGCCGATCACGCGGTGTTGAATGCTAATTATCTTCTGCATAAGTTGAAAGGCCATTACCAGGTGGCTTTCGACCGGGTTTGTATGCATGAGTGCCTTTTCTCGGCGTCGAAACAGCTGGAGCGCGGTGTGCACGCGATCGATATCGCCAAGTTCCTTATTGATCGTAACATTCATCCTCCGACGGTATATTTTCCGCTGACGGTTAAGGAAGCGATCATGGTCGAGCCCACCGAAACCGAAAGCCGGGAGACTCTCGACGAGTTTGCCGCCGCGATGATCGAGGCGGCCGAGCTTGCGCAAAAGGATCCCGAGGTTTTCCATTTTTTACCTCGCACCATGCCTATTTCCCGGCCGGATGAAACCAAAGCCGCGCGTGAAGTTAAGGTAAATTTCTTTGCTTGATCGTCTTTACAGTTATTCCATTGCGAGCCCTTATGATGTTGGTGGACCTGTCCTTCCTGGATCCTCGGCGAAATCTTGATTACGATGATGATCTTTTACGCCAGGCTGAGGTCGCAGGGGCAAGTGGTCCTGAATGTTTGCGCTTTTGGGAATCGCCGGTCCATTTTGTGGTCTTGGGCCGTACCGGCAAAGAAGCCGAGGATGTGTTTTCGGAGGCTTGCATCCGGGACAGTATCCCGGTCCTGCGCCGCAGTTCCGGCGGAGGGACTGTTTTGCAGGGGCCGGGCTGTTTGAATTTCTCACTGGTACTGGGTAAACACCGGGATCCGGCGCTGAGTGGCATTACCGGTTCCTATGTTTATATTCTGGGCAAAGTCGTCCGGGCTTTGAACAGCCTGGGGGTGGGTGCGGCCCTGCGGCCGGTTTGCGACCTGGCTTTGGCGGCCACCGAGCAGAAATTCTCCGGCAATGCCCAGCGTCGCGGCAGGCATTTTATTCTGCATCATGGCACGATCCTTTATGCTTTCGACCTGGGCCTGGTCAGCCGGTATTTGAATATCCCGCAAAAAATGCCGGATTATCGCCGTGGCCGCACGCATGAATCTTTTATCACCAATATCAACGTGCGACCCGCTGATATCCGCACAGCCATTGCCGCCAGCTTTCAGGCGCCCTAAGTTTTTCCGCAAGCTTTTTGATTTTAATTCTTTGGTGAGGTGTTACAATGACCCCACTTATGAAATATCCGTTTCATTTTCTGTTGATCAGTGTTTTGCTGTCTGTCCTGCCGGTGGCTGTCGAGGGTAAAGCGGTAGACGCCCCGGCCGCGGCGGCCAGTCTGTCCGCTCCGCGTTCGGTCCGTGAGCAATGCCTGGTTTATTTCGAGGAGCTTTACCGGACCATGGACGAGAATTATTTTTTCGATATCCGTCGCGCCGATTATGACCGTTTTATAAAATCTTTTGATGAAAAGATACTGCCCAGCCTTTTGCTGGAGGGCAAAAGTTCCGACTATGTGCGCTGGCGCAGTACCGCCTATCTGTTGGATTATCTTAAACAGCCCGATGATGTTTTCTCCCGGTTTCTTCCGCCCGTGCCGGCGGAGAAGTTTGCCCAGGAGGTCTACGGCCAGAAGATCGATCTGGGGGTGGAAGGGCGGATGGAAGCGCCGGGCTTCGTGGTGAATTTTATTGAACCACGTTCCGACGCTTACGCGCTGGGGTTGCGCGAGAATGATCTTATTGTGCGGCTTGATGGCACGGAAGTGCTTAAGCTGGGCGAAGAACGCGCCCGGGCGGCTTTGGTGCCGCTGGCCGGAGCGAGAGTGCAGATTGATTTTATTGACGCTGTGGCGCGTAAGCCGCATATAATCGCTCCGGTCAGTAAAGAGTACTTTAAACAGACTGTTTTCCTTCGGGAGACCGGGGTGCCCGATGTATATTGTCTGGATATCCAGAAGTTTAATCGGGAGACCAATGAGGATATGAGCCGCTTTCTGCCTGTGATCGCGGCTAAAAAGCCCCGGGGGCTGGTTATCGACCTGCGCAATAATCCCGGCGGGCCTCCGCTGGCGGCATTAATGGTCTCGGCATTCTTTCTGCCTAATGAAGAGCTGTTTGCGTATTTTGAAGGCCGGCATAAGCCGCGCTCCGAGCTGGTCATTCCGCGCCTGCCTGATGAGTTCCATTATGATTGGCCGCTGGTGATCCTGGTCAATAGCGGCACCGGGAGCGCGTCCGAGTTGTTTTCCGGCGTGATGCAGGCTCGTCAGCGGGCGATAGTGGTGGGGCGGGATACCGCAGGGCAGGTTCTGCTTAAAAGTATTTTTAATATGTCTGATGGTTCGAGTGTGGCCATGGTGGTGGCCCGCGGGCATTTCCCGGATGGGCGGCCGTTTCCTTTCGACGGGGTTAAGCCCAATGAGTATGTGCCCGATGATATTCCAGCCGATAAAATGATCGGCAATGCCGCCAAATATCTTTTATTGAAGGCCGAGGGGCGTTTATGATCCTGGTTAAACTGCTATTGGCACAAGGGGTTTTGGCCGCGATCATACTGGCGATTTTGTGGCTGATGTTAAAACGTGAGCTGGTGCGGGCGGCCTGGCAGGCTCTGGAACAGGCTCCGCCGCGTAAAGAAGTAAGGGTGGTCTCGGTGATTACTTGCGTTGAGCTTTCTGCGGCTGATGAATTAAAATTACGGGCTTTGCTCCAGCGTAGTTTTCCGTGTGCTGCTGTGGCCATTGCCTGCAACCGGGAATTGCGCGGGGGAATGGTGATACAGGCGGATGACACGATAATGGACTATAGCCTTTTGACTCGGATCAAACACATTTTTGGTAAAGGGGATGCGTGAAATGAAGGTCATCGCCATCATTCCGGCTTATAATGAAGCTGGCAATATTGCCCGGGTGGTGCGGGAAGTATTGGCCTTGCCGGGCGCGGTGGTCCCTTTGGTCATAAATGATGGTTCGCTTGATGATACTGCCGAGTGTGCCCGGTCCGCGGGCGCCCGGGTGATCTCTCTGCCCTTTAACCTGGGCATTGGCGGTGCGGTGCAGGCCGGGTATCGTTATGCCGCGGAGCATGATTTTGCGGTGGCGGTGCAGGTTGATGGCGACGGTCAGCATGATGTGAATTTTCTGGTGGCGATCATCCAGCCGGTACTGGAGGGGCAGGCCGATATGGTGATCGGCAGTCGTTTCCTGTCCCAGTCGGGGGGGTTTCGTTCTTCTTTCTCCCGGCGTATGGGAATAGCGTTCTTTCGGGTTTTGATCCGGGTGTTGACGGGCTTTGCCGCGTCCGACCCGACCTCCGGCTTCCGGGCCTGCGGACGTAAACTCATTAAGGTTTACGGTGGGTATTATCCGGTTGATTTCCCCGAGCCGGAAGCGATCGTGGTGGCGCGCCGCCTGGGCGCCCGCCTGATGGAGGTGCCGGTCGAGATGCGCGCGCGCCTGGCGGGTAAAAGTTCTATCGGCCGGCTGAAATCGCCGTATTATATGATAAAAGTTACGGCGGCAATCTTACTGCATATGTTGAAAGACAGAAAGGTCTACGGCACATGGGAATAAAAACAATAGCTTTATTGCTTTCTTCCGGCTTGTTCTTGTTTGTGGTCGAGCTTGTCCGCCGGGAGAAACTGACCTTTAAATACGCATTCGCCTGGTTGTTCTTTGCCGGGGCGGGGGTGTTGGCGGCGGCTTTCCCTTCCTGGGTATTCCGTCTTGCGGTGTTACTGGGATTCGAGTTGCCCAGCAACTTTATTTTCTTTGCCTTGATGGGGGTCTTTATTTTCTTAAGCCTTCTGTTGACAGTATTTTTGTGCCAGCAGAACCGGCGGAATGACCGGATGGCGCAAAAGATCGGCATCCTTGGGCGGGAGCTCGAGGAGGTAAAGGAGCTCCTGAGAGGCCGCGCGCAATGAGTTTTGGTAAAGTTAGTGTCATCATTCCGGCGTATAATGCGGAGGCCACCATAGCCGAAGCGCTAAAAGCGGTGCTTGAGCAAAGCATTGAAAACGCGCCGGAGTTGGTGTTGGTCGACGACGGTTCCACCGATGCCACCGCACGTATCGCGCGGGCGTTCCCCGGGGTAAGATATTTTTATCAGAATAATAGCGGCCCGGCCAGCGCGCGGAATTATGGCGCGGCACAGGCAAGTGGGGATGTTTTATTGTTCATCGATTCAGATTGCCGTCCGGAAGCCGGCTGGCTTAAGAAAATGCTGGCGGGTTTTAATGCGTCTCGAGTGGGGGCGGTGGCCGGCAGTTACGGCATAGCCAATCCACGATCCGCTCTCGCGCGCATCATTCATGCCGAGATCCGGTATCGGCATTTGCGTTTAATGCCGGAGTATCCGCGGGCTTTTGGCAGTTACAATTTTGCCATTACAGCGGAGCTGTTTCGCCAGCTGGGCGGTTTTAATGAATCTTACCGTCGGGCCAGCGGGGAAGATAATGATCTGAGCTATCGTGTTCTACGTTCCGGAGCCCGGATCCGCTTTATCACGGATGCTTGTGTTGCCCATTATCACCAGGAGTCCCTGGGAAAATATTTACGGGAACAGTTCCGGCATGGTTTCTGGCGCGTGCGCACCTATCTTGACCATACAGCCATGGCCGCGGGAGATGATTACACTTTTTGGAAAGATATTGCGGAGGTTCCTCTGGTGGCCGTTTTAGCGGGGGGATTATTCTGGCCGGCATTCTTCTGGTGGTGGTTGGGCGGGTTTCTGTGTTTTGAGCTGGCGGCCGGACTGTGGATCATCGGGCTTTCATCGGACGGCCTGCTGGCCGGGCCAATAATGTGGTTACGCGCGTTCAGCCGGACCGCGGGTCTTTTGTCCGGCGGGGCCTATTTTCTAAAAAAACGCTTTTATTAAGAGAAAAAAAGTTAAAAAAAACTTGCCGGGCACTTTCACTATGTTAATATGAAAGCGTTCCTGAAGTTATTTCGGATAACGCATCGGGCCAACAAACCTTAATCTGTCGACGATAAATGGCACAAAAAGAAACCGCGGAACAAAAACTCCTGAAGATCATCGAAGCCTCCAAAAAGGCGCAGGCGGGCTCCAGGAGCGAAGCGCCGGCCATGTTGGCGAAGTCGGCGGTAACAAGTCCCCGTCGTAGTTTCGCGTTCAATGTCCGGCAGTTCAATGTTTTTTTAATTGTATGTGTGGTGGCCAGCGCACTGTTCTTCGCCTATGAAGTGCGCAGTGGCTTAACCTTGATCGGCGAAGAAGTGGTTTTCTCCTCCGGCAATGGTGCGGCCAGGGAGAATGTAAATCTGTTCGTGCCGCAAATGAAAAGTGTCGGGTATTACCTGGACAGGATCAGTTCGCGCAATATTTTCCAGCCTTACGAGAAAAAGGTCGAGGTAAAAGAGACCGCGCCTTCCGACCTGGTGGCTTTGGAAAAGAAAATGTCCAAGTTCAAGATCGTCGGTATTGCCTGGCTGGATGTGCCTGAGTCCGCTACTGTAATGCTGGAAGATACGGCTACGCATATGACCCACTTCCTGAAACAGGGAGACAAGGTTGAGGATGTGATCGTTAAGATCATCTACACGGATCGCGTGGTCTTCAGCCGCGCCAACGAGGAGATAACAATCAAGCTATGACTACACTCAAGCCATTTTCCTTCAGGATTTTACCGTTTGTCCTTGGCGCGGCCGTGCTTTTGGTTTCGGCCGCACCTCTACGGGCGGAAGAGCCCAAACTTCCCAAGCCCATACTCCTCACTGAGCCACGGGAAACTATCGAAGTGCGGATGAACCGCAAGATCGCGCTCGATGTGCGCGACATGAACATTGTGGACGTTATCAAGTTTTTGGCAATGAAGGGCGATTTCAACGTGATTGTCAGCCCTGCCGTTGACGGACGCACCACCGTGCTGTTGGACAATGTGGGCATCAAGGACGCGCTGGATATCGTGGTGGTCTCCAACCGCTTGGCGTATTCCATTCAGAACGACATAATTCAGGTAATGACCTCGGTTGAGTATGAAGCCATGTTCGGCAAGCAGTTCGGCGACAAAACGGTGGTTGAAACCCTGCATTTGCAGTATGCCAAACCCAGTTATGTGTTGGCCACGCTGGACAACATCAAGAGCAATGTCGGTAAGATCGTCATCGATGAGGATACCGGTTCATTGGTACTGATCGACACGCCGGAGTCCATTGCCAAAATGAAAAAAGTAGTACTGGAGATCGAACAGCCTTTGGAAACCATGGTTTATAGCCTGCAATATGCCAAAGCGGATGTAGTGGCGGATAAACTGCGTATGCGGATCGATGCCAAGTCGGTAGGTTCCATTACGGCCGACGAGCGTTCCAATCAGCTGGTGGTCAGGGTTTTCCCTGGCCGCAAGGACGAGATCGAAAAGATCGTGCGCCATCTGGATGAGCCGACCAAAGAAGTTTTGATCGAAGCGCGGATCCTGCAAGTTATTCTTAAACCACAGTACGACATGGGCATCGATTGGTCGTTGCTGTTGAAAAATAAATCTATTCACGACATGACTGTTGGCTTTGGTTCTCCTGCGGCTGCAAATCTAGACGGAACTTTCGGCAAGGTCCAGGTTGGCACGGTTAATGCCGGCAATTTTCTGGCTCAGATCAAGGCAATGAATGAGGTCAGCGATACCAAGATCCTTTCTAATCCGAAAATTTTGGCTATCAATAATGAGGAAGCTCGTATTCACATAGGTGACACGGTCCCCTATATAATTTCGACTACGGTGGGTACGGCTAATCCTGTAATCAGTGAAGATGTTCGTTTTGTGGATGTTGGTTTGAAATTAAGTGTAACACCCACAATTAATGACGACGGCATGGTTACCCTGCGATTGAAACCGGAGATTTCATCTGTCGTACTTAGCGTGAAGTCAACCAATAGCGCGAATGAAGGCGGTATTCCTCAAGTTAACAAGACCGAGATCGAAACCACGGTACTTGTTGAGGACGGGACCACCATTGTTTTGGCTGGTTTACGGAAGGACGATAAAAAGCACACCAAGACAGGCATACCGATCCTAGGGGAAATGCCATTGTTGGGAAAGCTTTTCAGCAACCAGGCTGACGAAACTACCTCTACGGAGATAGTGATATTTATTACGCCTCACATCATGACTGGTAAAGAGAATTACAAGGAATCGAGCGGTTCAATAAAGCCGTCCAAGTCTTATAATTAATTGGTTGCAAACCATTCCGGAGAGGTTTTTATGAGAGCGTCCTTCAAAAAGATCATTGGTGCTGGTTTTGCGCTGGCAATGATGTCAACGGTTTTGGGTGCCTGGCCGGCTTACGCCGTCGAGCAAGCCCCTTCCGCGGCTGGTGTGCAGGCGGATACCGAGTCTTTCAAGAAGGAGATCGAGCGCCTTAAGAACGAAAAAGAATATGAGGCCAAGCGCGTGGAAGAAATGCGTTTGGAACGGGAGCAATTCGTCAAGGAGATCCGCCGGGTTGAGAATTTGAATTCCAAATACACCAAAGACCTCGAGGATATGCGCACCCAGATGGCTTCGCAGGAAGATTCGTTCGAAGCCAGGATGAAGAAGATGGAAGATCAGATCAAGTCGTCGGGTTCTGATGTTAAAAGATCCGACGTTCCGGCCGCTTCTTTAAAAGGCCCGATCATGCCGCTGGTGGAAGTGGAAAAGAAGGCTAATGAAGTCCTGATGAAGGGCGGCGACCTGGATCCTGAGGACGAGAAATTCAAGGAAGAGCTGGCGCGGGCGCATTATAATATGGGCAATGTTTATTTTGAACGCGGCGAATATCAGCGGGCGGTAGTGGAGTATTATCAGGCGGTGGATCTGATGCCTTACGATGCTGATGCCCATTATAATCTGGCTTTTGTCAGTGGCGAGTACATCGGTGATCAGGAAACCGCTTTGAAGCATTATCAGTGGTTTTTGTATCTTAAACCGCAAACTGATGATCGTAAATTGGTTGAAGAAAAGATTGTTGCTGCCAAAATTAGTTTGAAATCGGCCTTAAGCAATTCAAAGGCTGATAAGACCGAGCTTACCGGCAAGATTAATATCGCGAACTGAAGAAACTCTTTCGCTATCGTTCGCCCGCAGTAGTAGTTTTCGAAGGGGATCTAGCGCGTTGCTTGGGTGTAAAAAATTGCATGAGGTTTTATGGGTAACTGCAGGGCTGTTTTCGTACTCTTCGGGATTGGTTTAGCCTCAATATTTTTCTCCTCTAATGTTCTGGCCAATAATCTTAATATTTCAAATGTGCGTCTGGGCGCCCGCGATCCGCAAGCCAAGACCGTAACGGTTTTCTTTGATGTTTCCTGGGACAATTCCTGGCGGAACAAGGTTAATCATGACGCCGCCTGGCTGACGGTGCGTTTGTTCGATACCAGCGCGGCATCCGGCGAGAAACGGCTGTGCAAGCTGATCGCCTCGGGCGTTGCTCCGGCGGGTTCAGCGGCCGGAACGAATGATAATGCCGAGCTTTATGTTCCCGTAGATAAAGTGGGGGCGTTTATCCGTCCGCTGGCGCATAAAGACATTTCGTCATTCTCCTCGTCCGATGTCAAGGTCACCGTGGATTACAGTAATTGTGGTTTTGCCGAGAACACTACTATTGCCGTTAATGTGGTAGGGCTGGAAATGGTTTTGATACCAGCGGGCTCTTTTTATGCCGGTGATCAGGGTTCGGCAAATGCTTCTTTAAGGAAAGGCTCAGCCGATACTAATCCGTGGAATATCGAAAGTAATGCGCCGATTACTGTTTCAGCGGTTGCCAATGGCGGTTATTACTATGTTTCCGGCGATAACCCCGGCGAGGCGCCTTCAGGGGCTTCTTTTGTTATTCCCCAGGATTTCCCCAAAGGTTATAGTGCTTTTTATGCCATGAAATACGAACTTACCGAGGGTTTGTGGGTCGAGTTTGTGAATTCTTTGCCGGCCGCGGCTCGTGTGAGTCGGGATATTACCAATGCTTCACATAAGAATTCGGATGCGGTGGTTTTCCGGAATACTGTAGCCTGCTCGGGGTCGCCTTTGGTGTGTTCTACCCAGCGTCCTTTTCGGGCCGTCAGTTATTTATCCTGGATGGATCTGTGCGCTTTTCTGGATTGGGCGGGCTTACGGCCCTGGTCGGAATTGGAATTTGAGAAAGCTGCGCGCGGTCCGGCGTTGCCCTTAGCCGGCGAATTTGCCTGGGGGAACAAGGTCGCTATACCAGCGTCCGCACTTAGCGCGGTGGAGGAAGATGGTACTGAGACGGTGACTACATTGAATGCCAATGCCAGTTTCGCTGAGCCGGGTTTAACCGGCGGCGATGCTGTAAAGGGGTTGGAGTATCAAAAAGGCCCCTTACGGGCAGGAATATTTTCTACTCCGAATTCCACCCGGATCGCGGCTGGCGCCGGTAAATATGGCCAGATGGAGCTTTCCGGAAATCTTAAAGAGTGGGCCGTAACCATTGGTAATGCTCAGGGTTTGGCTTTGGCGGTAAACGAAAAGAATGGTTATGCTAATGGCAATGGCTATTTAACGACCACTCCCGGATCTGAGGGCAATGCCGATGTTGCCGGCTGGCCGGGCATGGGCTCCGACACGACCAAAGGTGTCGTGGCGTCGGTCGGGGCTGGTTTACGCGGTGGTTCCTGGCAGGATGGCGTTGGCCGCCTTCAGGTTTCCGATCGCACTGAGGCCGCGCTGGTCACGGCTAATGGCGGCCCGGCTACCGGCGGCCGCGGGGTTAGGACTGTCGACGGACAGTAGATCAACACTTAAAACTTCCTACAAAAGAGCCTATGTTAAAAAAAACCTGCCTGCTTTTTGCTTTATTGATCGGTTTCACTTCGCCCGTAACTGCTAATAACCTTTCACTTTCCGGCTTTGACGAAGTTTCCGCTAACGGAGCGGGGGCGATGACCTTCACTTTTAACCTTAAACAGGAAAACAGCTGGCGTGACGGGGTTTCACATGATGCGGCCTGGATATTTATGAAATATTCTACTGATGCGGGCAAGACCTGGCATCATGCGAGCATGTATGGTTCAGGAATTAATCCGGCTGGTTTTGTTTTGCCATCGGGCTTCGAGGCTTTTGTGCCGGAAGACAGTAAGGGTTTTTTCTTTCGGCGTAATGGTACTATGTCGGGCACAGTTGATGCTAAAGATATAAAGTTTGTTTGGGATTATAAAGCGGCCGGGTTGAGTGAGGCTACGGCCAAAGCGGCCAATACCCTTACCAGGCTTTTTGGTATCGAGATGGTTTATATTCCCGACGGGGCCTTTTTTGCCGGTGACGGACCCAGTTCGTCGCCGTATCATTTTAAACAAGGTTATGCAAGCGATGATAAGGGTAACTTGCCATGGTATATTTCTTCTGATGCCGGTTTCATGACTACTAATACGCCGGATAGCGGATATTTTTACCAAAGTTCAGGGGCGAATGGTGAGTATGCAAGTGGTAAGGAATTTCGAATATTGAATTCATTTCCTAACGGTTATAAGTCGTTTTATTTGATGAAGTATGAACTTACCGAGGGAGAGTGGGTGAATTTCTTTAATACTTTATCTCCACCGGCGAAAATGAATCGTGATATTACGGCTAGCAGCTCTTCTTCTTTGGGGGGAAAGGGTTCGGATGACGTTGTTAATCGTAATACTATTTCCTGGGACTCGGCTAATCCCAATCTTCCGGCGGAAACGAAACGTCCTGCCCGGGCGATGAGTTATATCGCCTGGCAAGATGCCGCGGCATATGCGGATTGGGCCGGCTTGCGCCCGATGACCGAGTTGGAATTTGAGAAAGCCGCCCGCGGCTTGGTTCAGCCGGTGGCCAATGAGCTGGCCTGGAGGATGAACTATGATTCGGCCAAGCCCGCCGGGGCCGACCAGATATTTCCGCCTAATCAGGACGAGGATGGTACCGAAGTGATAATTAACGGCGCGGCAAATTTGAATCGCAACGATGCAGTGTGGACTACCGGAGATGGCCGCGATGATGGTTTGGCCGCCGGTCAAAGAGGCCCATTACGAGTGGGGATATTTTCCGAGAATACTTCGAGCCGGGAGATGAGTGGTGCGGGAAAGTATGGCAATATGGAGCTTTCCGGCAATGTGGCTGAGCCCGTAGTATCGTTAGGTGTTTCGCAAGGCCTTGAATTCATAGGTTCTCATGGAGATGGGGAAGTAGCAACATTGACTGGTTTTGAAGGCAATGCAACAAATAGTGATTGGCCAGGTTATCAACAATCAGGTGGTGTCGTTGGGACAAGCGGCATAGGATATCGCGGAGGTGATTATCAGTCCGGAAGCGCTCTTTCTTTTCAGGTATCGTCCCGGGATTTCGCGGCCAAAGACCCTGCCAGGGATGGGCTTAAGGCCCGGTTTGACCCTGCGGCAGGCATTGTTTACGGCGCCCGTTTCGCGCGGTCCGCGCGTTAAAGATTTACCGTCGAGAGAATTTCGTTTTACTTTTATGGAGTGAATGATAAAATCATCCAAAAATTTTTAAGATATTTATTGAAGTTGGTGTTAATTAATTTAATAATGTAGCTATCTGGTTACACCAGTTGATCCCTGGGATGAAAATAGCTAAAATCAAAAACTCCATTTCTTCCATCAGCCGCTGCGTCATATTATTTATTATTAGTTTAATAATATCTAATATCGTCGCGGCTTCTGCTTTTGCCCAGTTCTCCGGTGGACCAACCAATGGGGCGGCAGTCGCGGACATCGAGCCAAATTATACCGGTGGTAAGGATAGCGGCAAGTTCAGCGCCAATTCCGGTTCGGGCTCCGTTAAGCATGGCGAGGCCACTCACCTGGCTTTTATCACGTCTCCCTCCAGCTCAAAAACTTTAATCCCTTTTTCCAGACAGCCGGCGGTCGCTATTCTCGATGCCAGCAACAATGTGGTTACCAGTGACAGCGCTACCCTGGTGACCATTGCTATCGCTAACAACCCGGGTAACGCCGGACTGCGGGGCACGGTGAAGGTTACTGCGGTCAACGGTGTGGCGCGTTTCACGGACCTGCAGATCACGACCGGCGGTGAGATGTATACCCTCAACGCTACGGCGGGCACTTTGACCGGCGCCACCTCCCAGCCGTTTGATGTGTTTCAGGGCACCGGCCCGAAATTCGCCGCGGTGTGGGATAACAATGTGAAAGCTTATTTGTTCTACGCCTGGCTGGAAAGCGATGGCCAGCGTAAGAACATTGAAATTGCGGATACTTGCGACGCTACGATCTACATGGCTACGGTGGCGGCGTCCACTTCGGCCGCTCCGGCGATACAGTCCAGTTTCACCTTAACTCCCGACGCCGGCAAGGATTGGTTTGCGCCCGCGCTTAATGCCGACCAGAAGATCTACAGTTATGATGGTACTGCGCGCGGAATTTGGAATCCGCCGAATTACAAAAATTCATATTTTATCAATTTAGTTATTGACATCAAGCAACTTATCACTGACCCCAGCGTTTATCCCGGCGAGATTCCTTCCGGCACTTACAGCACGTATGCTCCTCTGGATCTTGTCAAGCCAAATGTTGCCGATCTTTCCGTGGTTAACTGGGAAGATATCGGCGTGTTGTCTGACACCAGGATCAACTGGGAAGATGCCAAAGAAATTTTGTCGGCCAGTGACGGCGTTAACTGGATGGACATTGAAGTGCTGGTAAGCGGGGTGGGGGCGATCAGGGCTGTTACTGACCGAATAGCGGGCAAGGATATTAATTGGGGCGACATCGAGGTTATCACGCAGGCCGGTACTTTCAGCAAAATGGCGAATGCCGGTATCAATTGGGATGACCTTTACGCCATGACTCTGGTGGGGATCAATTGGGACGATGTGGTTTCCTTGACCGAGACCGGCATTAACTGGTCGGACATGGGCGTTATGTCGAACCTGGCGATCAACTGGTACGATATTTCAAGTTTGTCCGAGATCGGCATTAATTGGGCTGACATTGCGTCATTGAGTGATACCGGGGTTAATTGGACCGAGCTCGATCTGCTTACTTCCAGCGAAGTGAACTGGGTCGACCTGGCTATCATGACCGGGGCGGGTGTTAACTGGCCCGACCGGGTCAACTGGGATAATCTGGCAGTACTGACCACCGCCAGCATAAACTGGGAAGACCTTACTGTAATGTCGGATCGCGGGTTGAACTGGTATGACATCGAGACCATGACCATCGCCGGCATAAACTGGGACGATATAAGTGTGTTCAGCGAGCTGGGGATCAATTGGTCGGACATGCAGTTGTTCACGGCCGCCGGGGTTAACTGGACGGATATAGGAGTGTTGAGTGCCTCGGGTGTTAACTGGTCGGATCTGGATACTTTGTCGGTCTCTGGGGTTAACTGGGAGAATGTGAACTCCTTGACCAATTCAGGGATCAATTGGACGGACATTTCCTCGTTAGCGCAATCGGGCATTAACTGGACAGACATTAACGCGTTAAGCGTTGCGGGTGTGAACTGGACTGACCTGGAAGCCTTGAGCGATTCGGGCATCAACTGGACCGATATCCAAACCTTATCTCAGTCAGCTGTTAACTGGACTGACATTTCAGTTATGGCTCTCTCCAATATAAACTGGCAGGATGTGCAATCCTTGTCTTTGACGGGTATTAATTGGAGCGATATCGGCGCCTTAAGCGCGACGGGCGTAAATTGGCTGGACATTGGGGCCATGTCCTCTAATGGAGTGAACTGGTTCGATATCGGAGCATTAAGCGCATCGGGGATAAATTGGACAGATTTGGAAACTTTATCGCTAAGCGGTGTTAATTGGAATGATATTTCGCAAATGTCGGCCTCTGAGGTTAACTGGTCAGATATTAATGCCCTCTCTACTAAAGGCATTAACTGGGACAATATCCAGGTTTTGTCCGATGCGGGCATTAACTGGATGGATGTGGGCCTGCTGGGGGCGTCCGGTGTAAATTGGGATGATCTTTCCAGCATGAGCCTTACTGGCGTCAATTGGACCGACATTGGAGCGTTGACTGATCTGGGTATTAACTGGACCGATATTGGCGTGTTGAGTGCCTCCGGAGTTAACTGGTCGGATATATCCCGGTTGTCGGTAGAAACTATTAATTGGACTGACGTAGCTTATTTGGCCGGGGCCGGGGTGAACTGGGATAACATCTCGGTCATCAGTTCTACCGGTGTAAATTGGCAGGACATTGGCGCTTTGTCGGCAACTGGTATTAATTGGACGGATATTGAGCAATTATCTTTGCAGGGTATAAATTGGGACGACCTTAATTCTTTATCCAAAACCGGTGTTAACTGGCAGGATATCCAAGCGCTGACTACCGCAGGAGTGAATTGGCTGGATATTGATGTTTTATCAATCCAGGGCATAAACTGGAATGATATCGGTACTCTGTCTTCATCCGGTATCAATTGGACTGATCTGGGCCGTCTAACCCTGGAAGGTATTAACTGGACTGAGATAGAGTCGCTTTCCGTAAGCGGCATAAATTGGAGTGATGTTAATACCATGAGTCTTCAGGGTATTAATTGGCTTGATATTGGGTCTTTATCAGAAGCGGGTGTTAATTGGAGCGATATTTCCCTAATGGCGGCTAGTAATATCAATTGGGGCGACATCAATAGTTTGAGCTACTCTAATGTAAACTGGACTGATTTGGGTTCTTTATCAGTTGCCGGTATTAATTGGACCGATATTGTTTCGCTTTCGCAGGAAGGCGTTAACTGGATCGATATTGGGGTGATCAGTTCAACCGGTATTAATTGGACGGATATTGGCCGGGTTACTTCGGAAGGCATAAACTGGACCGATATAAACACTCTTACTGCCAGCGGGATCAATTGGGAAAGCCTTGGAGTGCTATCGTTGACCGGAGTGAATTGGACTGATGTTGAAACTTTGTCGGCCAGCGGTGTTAACTGGAGCGATATCGGCGTTCTTTCGGCTAACGGTATTAATTGGCTGGATATTGGCGCCATGAGTGATGCCAGTGTTAACTGGACCGATATTGAAGCGATTTCTGTTGCGGGCATTAACTGGGGAGATATCGACCTGCTAAGCCGAACGGGGATAAATTGGAACGATATCGTGTCTTTGTCGACCAATGGCATTAACTGGTCCGATGTTGATATTTTGTCGCGCAGTGGCATTAACTGGGGAAATATCACTGTCATGGCCGACAGTGGCATAAATTGGTCGGATGTCAATGCACTTTCGACTTCCGGTATTAACTGGATCGATGTCGGGCTGGTTTCGGATTCGGGGGTAAATTGGACTGATATTTCTGCTTTAACCATGGCGGGTGTTAATTGGGATGATATTGGCGCTTTATCTCTAAAAGGCATCAATTGGAATGATGTTGTAGTGCTTTCGCAGGCTGGAGTTAATTGGGATGAAGTTGGGACCATCGCGGCAACGGGAATAAATTGGATCGATCTCCAGGCTCTTTCATTGTCTGGTGTCAATTGGACGGATATTGATCGTTTGTCAATGTCGGGTATAAATTGGACGGATGTGGAGAATGTCAGTATTAGTGGAATTAATTGGACTGATATAGCGGCTTTATCTGCTACCGGAGTAAACTGGCAGGATATTGATCAAATGTCCCAAGCGGGCATTAATTGGACCGATGTTTCCGTCTTGACTGCGACTGGTGTAAACTGGTCGGATATTGATGTTTTTACAAATTCCAATATCAATTGGCTTGATTTAGCATCTTTGTCGGCTACTGGCGTAAATTGGTCCAATATGCAGACGATGACTGCGGCTGGAATTAACTGGACAGATCTGGGTGATTTATCGGTAGCGGGTGTCAATTGGACAGAAATTGAAACGCTAAGTTCTTCAGCTATAAACTGGACTGATATTGGGGCACTTACTATTGCCGGTATCAATTGGGAAGATGTAACCACTTTGTCCAAGACCGGAATTAATTGGAGCGATATAAATGTAATGTCTGCCAGTGGTGTGAACTGGACGGATGTTGCTTCTTTGACTGCGGCTGGTGTAAACTGGAATGACCTGGATGTTATTAGTGAAACAGGTATTAACTGGCTTGATCTTGGTACTCTTACCAATCAGGGTGTTAATTGGCTCGACATTCAGACCATATCGGATAGCGGTGTTAATTGGACTAATATTGAATTACTTTCAGTGTCGGGGATCAATTGGACAGACATAAACACTTTTGCTTCCGCTAATATCAACTGGACCGATATTGCGGCTTTGTCTGAATCCAACATTAATTGGACGGATCTCAATGTATTGTCATTGGCGTCGGTTAATTGGCAGGACCTCTCGGCTTTATCCTCAATGGGAGTAAACTGGAATGACTTGGCGTCTCTTTCGGCTGTTGGTGTGAACTGGATCGATCTTGGCTCTATGTCTGCTCAAGGTATAAATTGGACCGACGTTGCCGCTTTATCTGTAACCGGCGTTAACTGGGTGGATATAAATCGCCTTTCAACCGAAGGTATTAATTGGGCTGACGTTGGCAGATTGAGTGAAACTGGCGTTAATTGGACAGATATTGAATCTCTGAGCGTAAGTAATATTAACTGGACGGACATAGAAACCTTATCGGTTAACGGGGTAAATTGGAGTGACTTAGCGGTATTGTCTACTACTAACATTAATTGGGATGATATTCTGGGCATTTCAACTCAAGGGATAAATTGGGCAGATATTAATGCTTTGACTAACGCTGGAATTAACTGGAACGATGTAGAGTTACTTAGTAGTACCGGAGTTAATTGGACCGATCTGGAGCGCTTGTCCATGAACGGGATAAACTGGACCGATATCGGGGACATGACTGTTATCGGCGTTAATTGGGTAGATATTCAGTCTTTATCAATGGCTGGAGTAAATTGGACCGATGTCGCAACGTTCAGTGTTTCCGGGTTAAACTGGGCGGATATCCAGACCTTAAGTAATTCGGCAATTAATTGGGAAGATTTCTCGCGGTTATCGAATGTTGGTGTGAATTGGCAGGATCTTACAGCTCTTACGGATGCTGGTATTAACTGGACTGATATTGGCGCCTTGAGCGCGACCGGTGTTAATTGGGAAGACATCGGTTCGTTAAGTCAATCCGGCGTTAACTGGATTGATCTGGGTGCCATGTCTGACAGCGGAGTTAATTGGACCGATATTCAGGCTTTAAGTTATGCGGGAGTAAACTGGAGTGATCTGAATGCGGTCACTTTAGCGGGCGTAAACTGGACTGATCTTGCGGCGTTCTCCCAGACCGGTATCAACTGGAGTGATATTAATACTCTTTCTGCGGCTGGAATTAACTGGGTTGATCTGGGCGCGCTTTCAGCAACCGGAATTAATTGGACTGATATTGGCAAGTTAAGCGCTACCGGAGTGAACTGGGAAGATATCGGCGCTTTAAGTCAGACCGGTATTAACTGGACTGATCTGCAAACCATAACTTCTTCCGGAATTAATTGGACGGATATTGAAACATTTACCGTTGCCGGTGTAAATTGGACGGATGTTTCTCTATTAAGTGAGTCGGGTATCAATTGGAGCGACCTTAACACCTTGTCTTTGGCGGGTGTCAATTGGGATAATGTTACTACGTTGACCACGGCAGGTGTTAATTGGAGCGATATAAACATTTTCACCAACGCGGGAATTAACTGGACCGATGTGTCAGCGCTTTCGGCCGCCGGGCTTAATTGGAATGATGTTCAAGCTTTAACTCTATCCGGTGTTAATTGGCTTGATGTGGGTTCATTAAGTCAGTCTGGCGTTAACTGGATCGATCTTGGTTCACTGGCTGATAGCGGAGTGAACTGGACCGACCTGCAGACCTTGACCTCTTCCAGCGTTAACTGGAGTGATTTGAATGTAATGTCTTTAGCGACTATAAATTGGACTGATATTAGTGCCTTAACGGCCGCCGGGGTTAACTGGACGGATGTTAATGCTTTGACGACCGCTAACGTAAACTGGCTGGATATTGAAGCGGTTACTAAAACCGGTGTTAACTGGGTTGATATTGGCGCCATGACCCTGGCTGGTGTTAACTGGCTTGATGTTGAGAATTTGACTCTTTCCGGTATTAACTGGCAGGATATTGATCAAATGAGCCGGACCGGAGTCAACTGGTCGGATCTCAACTACATGAGTAATGTAGGAGTGAACTGGTCTGATCTAAATATCATGAACAGCCTGGGAATTAACTGGAATGACCTTTCGACCATGACCAATGTGGGTGTCAATTGGGAGAATATTGGAGAGGTTAGCCAGTCTGGTATTAATTGGACCGATATTGAAAGCCTTACTGTAGCGGGTATCAATTGGATCGATGTTCAGTCGTTGACTTTACAGGGAGTAAACTGGTCGGATATTGAAACGATGACCAGGATAGGCGTTAATTGGACTGATATTGAAACGTTAAGTCGTACTGGTGTCAACTGGGCCGACGTACAATCATTTACCTCTACCGGGATTAACTGGCAGGACCTGCAGTCCATGACCATGACCGGGGTCAATTGGACTGATCTTCAGTCGATGACTGTTATGGGTGTTAACTGGGTTGACCTGGAAACATTATCGGTATCCGGTGTGAACTGGGTTGATGTGGAAACTATGAGTGTAGCTGGGGTTAATTGGGATAATGTTACGGCTCTGTCAGTTGCTGGTGTGAATTGGATGGATGTTGATACTTTATCAAAAGCGGGGGTTAATTGGATCGATTTCGGCTCGTTAACTAACGCTGGTGTTAACTGGAGTGATCTGGGAAGTTTAAGTTTATCCGGAGTTAATTGGACTGACATTAGCACTTTAGCTGCGACCGGAGTTAATTGGACTGATGTCGGGGTTATAAGTGAGACCGGCGTAAACTGGACTGACATTCAAATGTTAACCGTTGCTGGTGTTAACTGGAGTGATATTGATACCTTAAGCAAAACTGGAGTCAATTGGCAGGATATCGCTGTGCTGGGTAATGCTGGTGTTAATTGGGTTGATATCGAGGCTTTAAGTCTTTCCGGAGTTAACTGGACTGATGTTGAAAATTTATCTTTGACTGGTATTAATTGGCTCGACATTGATCAAATGAGCCGAACCGGGGTTAATTGGTCTGATTTGAATTATATGAGTAATGTTGGCGTAAATTGGTCGGACCTCAACATTATGAATAGCCTGGGCATTAATTGGAATGATCTTTCGACCATGACCAATGTGGGTGTTAATTGGGAAAATATTGGCACAGTAAGTCAATCTGGTATTAACT
The DNA here is from genome assembly GCA_015232565.1 of Candidatus Omnitrophota bacterium. GTDB lineage: Bacteria > Omnitrophota > Gorgyraeia > Zapsychrales > Fredricksoniimonadaceae. The sequence goes on along the minus strand of JADFZK010000004.1, from coordinate 44,962 downwards.
GGATCGATGTTGAGACACTAACTTTATCCGGGATTAATTGGACTGATGTTCAGTCTTTAACTATGCAGGGAGTTAATTGGACTGATATCGAATCATTGACTGAATCCGGGATTAATTGGTTGGATGTTGAGACTTTAAGTGGTACTGGCGTTAATTGGTTTGATATTCAAGCTTTATCTTTTTCAGGGATAAACTGGCAGGATGTTCAATCGCTCACAGTGACAGGTGTTAATTGGACTGATATCGGCAGTTTAAGTCTGGCAGGAGTTAATTGGACTGATATTGGTGCTTTGTCGGATGTGGGCGTTAATTGGACTGACATTAGTTCATTAAGTGTTTCAGGTATTAATTGGACTGACATACAAGCTATTTCAACACAAGGCATTAATTGGAGTGATATTGATTCATTAACTCGCATTGGCATTAACTGGACTGATATTGGCGCTTTGAGCGCTACCGGGGTTAATTGGGAAGACATCGGATCGTTAAGTCAATCCGGCGTTAACTGGATTGATCTGGGTGCCATGTCTGACAGCGGAGTTAATTGGACCGATATTCAGGCTTTAAGTTATGCGGGAGTAAACTGGAGTGATCTGAATGCGGTCACTTTAGCGGGCGTAAACTGGACTGATCTTGCGGCGTTCTCCCAGACCGGTATCAACTGGAGTGATATTAATACTCTTTCTGCGGCTGGAATTAACTGGGTTGATCTGGGCGCGCTTTCAGCAACCGGAATTAATTGGACTGATATTGGCAAGTTAAGCGCTACCGGAGTGAACTGGGAAGATATCGGCGCTTTAAGTCAGACCGGTATTAACTGGACTGATCTGCAAACCATAACTTCTTCCGGAATTAATTGGACGGATATTGAAACATTTACCGTTGCCGGTGTAAATTGGACGGATGTTTCTCTATTAAGTGAGTCGGGTATCAATTGGAGCGACCTTAACACCTTGTCTTTGGCGGGTGTCAATTGGGATAATGTTACTACGTTGACCACGGCAGGTGTTAATTGGAGCGATATAAACATTTTCACCAACGCGGGAATTAACTGGACCGATGTGTCAGCGCTTTCGGCCGCCGGGCTTAATTGGAATGATGTTCAAGCTTTAACTCTATCCGGTGTTAATTGGCTTGATGTGGGTTCATTAAGTCAGTCTGGCGTTAACTGGATCGATCTTGGTTCACTGGCTGATAGCGGAGTGAACTGGACCGACCTGCAGACCTTGACCTCTTCCAGCGTTAACTGGAGTGATTTGAATGTAATGTCTTTAGCGACTATAAATTGGACTGATATTAGTGCCTTAACGGCCGCCGGGGTTAACTGGACGGATGTTAATGCTTTGACGACCGCTAACGTAAACTGGCTGGATATTGAAGCGGTTACTAAAACCGGTGTTAACTGGGTTGATATTGGCGCCATGACCCTGGCTGGTGTTAACTGGCTTGATGTTGAGAATTTGACTCTTTCCGGTATTAACTGGCAGGATATTGATCAAATGAGCCGGACCGGAGTCAACTGGTCGGATCTCAACTACATGAGTAATGTAGGAGTGAACTGGTCTGATCTAAATATCATGAACAGCCTGGGAATTAACTGGAATGACCTTTCGACCATGACCAATGTGGGTGTCAATTGGGAGAATATTGGAGAGGTTAGCCAGTCTGGTATTAATTGGACCGATATTGAAAGCCTTACTGTAGCGGGTATCAATTGGATCGATGTTCAGTCGTTGACTTTACAGGGAGTAAACTGGTCGGATATTGAAACGATGACCAGGATAGGCGTTAATTGGACTGATATTGAAACGTTAAGTCGTACTGGTGTCAACTGGGCCGACGTACAATCATTTACCTCTACCGGGATTAACTGGCAGGACCTGCAGTCCATGACCATGACCGGGGTCAATTGGACTGATCTTCAGTCAATGACTGTTATGGGTGTTAACTGGGTTGACCTGGAAACATTGTCGTTATCCGGTGTTAACTGGGTTGATGTTGAAACTATCAGTACTGTGGGTGTTAATTGGACGGATGTTCAGTCTTTAACCGAGGCAGGAGTTAATTGGAGTGATGTTGAAACTTTATCAAAAACCGGTATTAATTGGCTTGATATCGGGATACTTGGCAATACGGGTGTTAACTGGACTGACATTGGCGCTCTTAGTTTGTCTGGTGTTAACTGGACCGATATTGGCAATCTAAGTGTTAGCGGAGTTAACTGGACCGATATTCAAAGTCTGTCTGATTCCGCCGTTAATTGGAGTGATCTTAATTCGCTTTCATTATCAGGAGTTAATTGGACGGATATTGCCGCACTTTCTTTGAACGGTGTTAATTGGAGTGACTTGGCAACTTTATCGGATGCCGGAGTTAATTGGCAAGATGTTTCTTCTTTAGCGAGTGCAGGTATTAACTGGATTGATCTACAAACGATCACTGCGACGGGAGTTAATTGGCAGGATTTAGGCGTATTAAGTCAAACCGGAATTAATTGGCTGGATCTGGGAACATTATCGGCAGTGGGTATAAATTGGACGGATGTTGACGCTGTCACTGCGGCGGGAATTAATTGGACTGATCTGGCGGCCCTGTCTTTAACTGGAGTCAACTGGTCGGATCTTAATGTTCTTACCGAAGCGGGCATTAATTGGCAAGATCTGGACACATTGACCAGATCAGGAGTTAATTGGGCCGATATTAATTCTTTTTCAAATGCGGGGATCAATTGGATAGATATTGAGACTTTGACTAAGTCCGGTGTTAATTGGACCGATGTAAATGCATTAAGTATTTCAATGGTTAATTGGAACGATCTTTCTGTTATGAGCCTTAATAGCATCAATTGGGTTGATCTTGGTAGTTTGACAGCCCAGGGTATTAACTGGAGTGATCTGGACACATTGACCTCTGTTGGAATTAATTGGTTGGATATTGAAACGCTTTCCCGGAGTAGCGTTAATTGGCAAGATTTGGCTTCAATGACCGCTCTTAGTGTGAACTGGCAGGATATAACGGCATTAACCCAATCAGGAATTAATTGGACGGATCTTGATTCCAGCAGTAAAGCCGGTGTGAATTGGCAGGATATTGCCGTTTTGACCGACGCAGGGATTAACTGGATCGACCTTCAAACTTTATCTACCAATGGGATTAATTGGACGGATATTGAAAATTTGAGTCTTACCGGCATTAACTGGTCGGATCTGGATCAGCTTTCTAAAAATGGTGTTAACTGGTCTGATATTTCGGTAATGAGTACAATAGGTGTTAATTGGAATGATCTTTCACTAATGTCCAATAATGGTGTTAATTGGACCAATATTGAAAGTCTTACTTTGTCAGGCGTTAATTGGACCGACATAGAAAGTCTTTCAACTCAGGCCATCAACTGGGTGGATATTCAGGCATTGTCTGATTCTGCGATTAATTGGGGTGATCTGTCGATTTTGTCGAACTCCTCTATTAACTGGCAAGATATTGCGGCACTTTCAGCTACCGGTATTAATTGGTCTGATGTTGATGTTCTTTCCAAGACCACGTTGAATTGGCAGGACATTGGCGCAATGTCTACTTCTGGTATTAATTGGCTGAGTATAGAGTCGATGTCAAATAATGGCATTAACTGGATTGATATCGGTGCGCTTAGCGGTAATGGAGTAAATTGGACTGATATTGCTTCGTTAAGTTTGACGGGGATCAATTGGAGCGACTTTGGTGTGTTGGGGAACAGCTCAATTAATTGGGTTGATATTGAAACCTTGAGTACGGCCGGAGTTAATTGGAACGATCTTTCAATATTAACTGACGCTGGGGTTAACTGGAATGATATTTCAGTATTAACCACTTCAGGTGTTAATTGGACTGATATTAGTTTGCTGGCTTCAACCGGAGTTAATTGGAGCGATTTGAATGTTATTTCAACTGCGGGATTGAATTGGAATAACTTAAGTGAAATGACCACTGTGGGCATTAATTGGATCGATGTTGGAGCCATGAGTTTAACCGGTATTAATTGGATCGATCTGGGAACTTTCAGTCAATCCGGAGTTAATTGGGCTGATATTGAAATGCTTTCCAAAGAAGGTGTAAACTGGTCCGATGTGACGGTGTTTAGTAATACTGGTATTAATTGGGCTGATTTTGAAGTTATTTCAAAGAAAGGTATTAATTGGTTAGATATTGAAACTATTTCCACTACTGGGATCAATTGGATTGATATTGGTGTTTTAACTACACAAGGAGTTAACTGGTTAGACATTGATGTGCTGTCCAATCAAGGGGTTAATTGGCAAGATATTGAACAAATAAGCTTGTCTGGAGTTAATTGGTCTGATATTGAAACAATTTCAGTTGCTGGTATTAATTGGATAGATATTGGAACCATGTCGGTTAACGGGGTAAATTGGTCGGATATTTCAACGCTTACTCAAGCCGGAGTTAACTGGAATGACATTCAAAGTTTGACCAAAACAAATATTAATTGGGATGATATTCAAACATTAAGTTCTACCGGTGTAAATTGGTTTGATGTTGCTTTGATGTCCCTGGTAGGCATTAACTGGACTGATATTCAAGTCCTGAGTGCTAAAGGTGTAAACTGGGATGATATTCAAACCATGTCGGATATGGGAATCAATTGGACGGATATCGAGACCTTGTCGCGTACCGCTATTAACTGGTCTGATATTGGTTCTTTGAGTGAAACTGGCGTTAATTGGACGGATATAGGCTCTTTGACTCAAAGTGGTATTAATTGGTCCAATATTGAAACAATGACAGTTTCAGGTATTAATTGGACAAATTTTGATGCAATGTCTGTTTCTGGTATTAACTGGACTGATATTGCAACGTTATCAATAGCAGGTGCGAATTGGGATGATATTACTACCATGTCCACTGCAAATGTGAATTGGTCTGATATTTCGCAAATAAGCACGCAAGGTATTAATTGGATGGACGTTTCCGCGCTTAGCATGACCGGATTAAATTGGGAAGATATAAACACATTTAGCCGCACAGGAATTAATTGGACGGATATCGGTGTTTTATCTGCAACTGGTGTTAATTGGGCGGATGTCGATGTTTTAGCTAAATCCGGTATTAACTGGCAAGACATTGACGTTTTATTTAAAACCGGAATTAATTGGACTGATATTGAAACACTTTCTACTACTGGGGTCAATTGGCAAGACATTGATACTCTAAGTAAAACCAATGTTAACTGGAATGATATTGATTTGATGAGTCGTTCCGGGGTAAATTGGTCCGATCTTAATTATATGAGTAATATTGGGGTAAATTGGTCAGATCTCAATGTTATGAACAGCTTAGGTGTTAACTGGAATGATCTTTCGGTTATGACAACTGCCGGTGTCAATTGGCATGATGTGAGCTCGCTCAGTTTAGCCGGAGTTAACTGGAATGATGTGGCGGTTTTAAGCGAAACTACAGTAAATTGGTCTGATCTCGATTTAATGGCTTCAGCAGGAGTGAATTGGGATAACTTTAGTGTAATGACTGCGGTTGGCGTTAACTGGACTGATTTTGCGCAACTGACCGCCGATGGCGTAAATTGGAATGATATTGCTTTGTTAAGTGATTCAGGTGTTAACTGGTCAGATATTGATTCAATTACTAACACTGGAATAAATTGGACTGATCTATCCACATTGAGTAACACAGGAATAAATTGGACAGATATTGAAACTTTATCTACGACCGGAGTGAACTGGACAGACATTGAAACCGTTAGCATAACTGGTATTAACTGGCAAGACATTGACACTTTAACTAAGGTTGGTGTTAATTGGTCTGATATTGAAAGACTTTCCACAACAGGAATAAATTGGCAAGATATTGGCCGTTTAAGTGCTACTGGAATAAATTGGACTGATATCGGGTCATTAAGTTTGACTGGTTTAAATTGGACTGATATTGAGGCTCTAAGTGTAACCGGGGTAAACTGGACCGACATTGGCCGGTTAAGTGAAACCGGTGTTAATTGGACCGATATCGGCACCTTAAGCAATACCGGGATCAATTGGACCGATATCGACCTGCTTACTAAGACTGGTGTTAATTGGACGGATATTGAGTCAATGAGTCAGTCAGGAGTCAACTGGTCGGATCTGAATTACATGAGCAATATCGGTGTTAACTGGGCCGACCTGAATGTGATGAACAGTATTGGAGTAAATTGGAATGACCTGTCGGTTATGACCACTTCAGGCGTTAATTGGCAGGATGTAAACACCTTGACTACTATTGGTGTTAATTGGACCGATGTGGCGGTCTTAAGTTTGACCGCAGTTAATTGGACGGATGTAAACAGTTTAACGACTGCCGGAGTTAATTGGGACAGCTTCAGCGTGATGACTGCGGTTGGCGTTAATTGGACGGATTTTGCGCAGATGACCATTAATGGTGTGAACTGGATGGATGTGGCGGTTTTAAGTGATAACGGAATCAACTGGTTGGATATTGATGTATTAACAAATAAGGGTATTAACTGGACTGATGTTGAAGCTTTAAGCCTGACAGGTATTAATTGGACGGATATTGGTGCTTTAAGCGTTACCGGCATTAACTGGCTGGATATTGATGTTATTAGTGAAACAGGTGTTAATTGGTCGGACCTCGGAGTATTAAGTAACGTTGGTATTAACTGGCAGGACATCGATGTTCTGGCTAAAACTGGTGTCAACTGGAACGACATTGATGTTATCAGCCGTTCAGGTATTAATTGGACCGATGTGGAACATTTAGCATCGACTGGTATTAACTGGACTGACATAGAGCTTCTTACCAAAACGGGCGTTAATTGGTCTGACCTCAATACAATCACCACCATCGGAATTAATTGGCAGGATATTGACACTTTAACTAAAACGGGTGTCAATTGGTCGGATGTTGAAAGCATTTCTAAAACTGGTATTAATTGGCAGGATCTCGGCCTGGTTAGTACCACCGGCATTAATTGGACAGATATCGGATCAGCTAGTTTGACCGGGATCAATTGGACTGATTTTGAAACATTAAGTGTAACTGGAATCAACTGGACCGATATCGGGCGGTTAAGCGAGACCGGCGTTAATTGGACCGATATCGGCACTCTAAGCAATACAGGGATTAACTGGACCGATATTGACTTGCTTACCAAGACTGGTGTTAATTGGGCAGATATTGATGTCATGAGCCAGGCGGGGGTGAACTGGTCGGATCTTAATTACATGAGTAACATTGGCGTGAACTGGTCCGATCTTAATGTAATGAATAGTTTGGGCGTCAATTGGAATGATTTATCGGTCATGACCAATGCTGGCGTTAACTGGCAAGATATTACGACTTTAAGTAATATTGGTGTTAATTGGACTGATGTTGAAACCATAACCGATAGTAATATTAATTGGACGGATATCACCGCTTTAACAGCTGCCGGATTAAATTGGAATGATTTACAAACACTTACTATTTCAGGAATTAATTGGGATGATATTACGTCGATGACCGAGGCTGGTGTTAATTGGTCCGAATTACAAAACTTCACTAATTCTGGTGTAAATTGGAGTAATTTAGATTCCATGACCAATGCTGGTGTTAATTGGGAAAGTTTTGGCTCAATGACCAGCGCAAATGTAAATTGGACTGACGTAGGTGAGTTGACACTCGCAGGCGTTAATTGGCTGGACGTAAGTGTTATAAGCTCATTAGGTGTTAACTGGACGGATATAGATGTGATAAGTAAAACAGGTATTAATTGGCAGGATATTGATGTTCTGGCCAAAACTGGTGTCAACTGGAACGACATTGATGTTATCAGCCGCTCAGGTATTAATTGGACCGATGTGGAACAGCTTTCGATAACTGGCATTAACTGGACAGACATAGATCTTCTTACCAAGACGGGTGTTAATTGGTCCGATCTCAATCTAATAACCACCACCGGAATTAACTGGCAGGATATTGACACTTTAACTAAAACGGGTGTCAATTGGTCGGATGTTGAAAGCATTTCTAAAACTGGTATTAATTGGCAGGATCTCGGCCTGGTTAGTACCACCGGCATTAATTGGACAGATATCGGATCAGCTAGTTTGACCGGGATCAATTGGACTGATTTTGAAACATTAAGTGTAACTGGAATCAACTGGACCGATATCGGGCGGTTAAGCGAGACCGGCGTTAATTGGACCGATATCGGCACTCTAAGCAATACAGGGATTAACTGGACCGATATTGACTTGCTTACCAAGACTGGTGTTAATTGGGCAGATATTGATGTTATGAGCCAGGCGGGGGTGAACTGGTCGGATCTTAATTACATGAGTAATATCGGTGTGAACTGGTCTGATCTTAATATAATGAACAGCATTGGTGTAAATTGGAATGACCTGTCGGTTATGACCACTTCAGGCGTTAATTGGCAAGATGTAAACACTTTAACTACTATTGGGGTTAATTGGACCGATGTTGCGGCCTTAAGTTTAACTGCGGTTAATTGGTCGGATGTAAATAGTTTAACGACTGCCGGAGTTAATTGGGATAGCTTCAGCGTGATGACCGCGGTGGGCGTTAATTGGACCGACTTTGCGCAGATGACCATTAATGGTGTGAACTGGATGGACGTTGCAGTTTTAAGTGATAACGGGATCAACTGGTTGGATATTGATGTATTAACAAATAAAGGCATTAATTGGACCGATGTTGAAGCTTTAAGCATGACGGGTATCAATTGGACGGATATTGGTTCTTTAAGTGTTACCGGAATTAATTGGCTTGATATTGGTTCGATCAGTGCGACTGGAGTGAATTGGTCGGATATTGGTGTGCTAAGCAACACCGGAATTAATTGGCAGGATATTGATGTTCTAGCTAAAACTGGTGTCAATTGGAATGATATTGAAGTTATCAGCCGTTCAGGTATTAACTGGACCGATGTAGAACAAATTTCCGCCACTGGTATTAATTGGACCGATATTGATCTTCTTACCAAAACCGGCGTTAACTGGTCTGACCTTAATGTAGTAACCACCAATGGAATTAACTGGCAGGATATTGATACCCTAACTAAAACAGGTGTCAATTGGTCTGATGTTGAAATTATTTCAAAGACTGGAATTAATTGGCAGGATCTTGGCCAAATTAGTACCACCGGCATTAATTGGACAGATATCGGGTCAGCCAGCTTGACCGGGATCAATTGGACTGATCTCGAAACATTAAGCGTTACTGGTATAAACTGGACCGATATTGGGCGGTTAAGCGAAACTGGCGTTAATTGGACCGATATCGGCACTTTAAGTAATACTGGGATTAATTGGACCGATATTGACCTGCTTGCCAAGACGGGTGTTAATTGGACGGATATTGAGTCAATGAGTCAGTCTGGAGTGAACTGGTCTGATCTGAATTACATGAGTAATATTGGTGTGAACTGGTCTGATCTTAATATAATGAACAGCATTGGTGTAAATTGGAATGACCTGTCGGTTATGACCACTTCAGGCGTTAATTGGCAAGATGTAAACACTTTAACTACTATTGGGGTTAATTGGACCGATGTTGCGGCCTTAAGTTTAACTGCGGTTAATTGGTCGGATGTAAATAGTTTAACGACTGCCGGAGTTAATTGGGATAGCTTCAGCGTGATGACCGCGGTGGGCGTTAATTGGACCGACTTTGCGCAGATGACCATTAATGGTGTGAACTGGATGGACGTTGCGGTTTTGAGTGATAATGGGATCAATTGGTTGGATATTGATGTATTAACAAATAAAGGCATCAATTGGACCGATGTTGAAGCTTTAAGCATGACGGGTATCAACTGGACGGATATTGGTTTTTTAAGTGTTACCGGAATTAATTGGCTTGATATTGGCTCGATCAGTGCGACTGGAGTGAATTGGTCGGATATTGGAGTGCTAAGCAACACCGGAATTAATTGGCAGGATATTGATGTTTTGGCTAAGACAGGAGTTAATTGGAATGATATCGACGTTATCAGCCGCTCTGGTATTAATTGGACCGATGTGGAACAGCTTGCAATAACTGGTATTAATTGGACCGATATTGATCTTCTTACCAAAACTGGTGTGAACTGGTCCGACCTAAATACCATAACTACTACTGGAATTAACTGGCAGGACATTGATACCTTAACTAAGACGGGTGTTAATTGGTCTGATGTTGAAATCATTTCGAAGACTGGAATTAATTGGCAGGATCTGGGTCAAATTAGCACCACTGGTATTAATTGGGCGGATATTGGATCAGCTAGTTTGACCGGGATCAATTGGACTGATTTTGAATCTTTAAGTGTAACTGGAATCAACTGGACCGACATTGGGCGGTTAAGTGAAACTGGTATTAACTGGACTGATTTGGGCACAGTAAGCAATACCAGCATCAATTGGTCCGATATCGAATTGATCACCAAGACCGGTATCAATTGGACCGACATCAATACGCTCACCACGTCCGGCGTCAACTGGACCGATATTGAAACCCTCACCATGACGGGTATCAACTGGACGGATATTGAGACCTTGTCGAAAACGGGTGTGAACTGGTCTGACATCGACGTGTTCAGCCGTTCTTCCTTAAACTGGGCGGATGTGGAAGTCTTAACCCGGACTGGCATTAACTGGTCGGATATCGGCGTACTGGGCAGTACCGGTATTAACTGGCAGGATATTGATACCATCACCAAGACTGGAATTAATTGGACCGACATTGGCGCTTTGACGAATACGGGAATTAACTGGACTGATATTGACCAACTTACTAAGACCGGTGTGAACTGGACTGATATTGATGCCATGAGCCAGGCGGGAGTCAACTGGTCGGATCTGAATTACATGAGCAATATTGGTGTAAATTGGTCAGACCTGAATGTCATGAACGGGTTAGGTGTCAACTGGAACGATCTTTCGGTGATGACCAACTCAGGTGTGAACTGGCAGGATATGGGGATCTTGACCGATGTGGGCGTTAACTGGACCGATATCGCAACATTGAGTGCGTCGGCGGTTAATTGGTCGGATCTGGATGTATTGTCGACTTCCACTATTAACTGGGACAATTTCAGTTTAATGACGACCAGCGGAGTTAACTGGACGGATTTCGCGCAGATGACCGTTGATGGCGTTAACTGGACCGATATTGGTTCTTTGACGGCCAGCGGGATCAATTGGTCGGATATTAACGACCTTACCAACAAAGGTATTAATTGGACCGATATCGGGGCAATGAGTCTGACAGGCGTAAACTGGACTGATATTGAAGCGGTCAGCTTAACCGGAATTAACTGGACGGATATCGGCCGCTTAAGTGAAACCGGTGTAAACTGGACGGATATCGGCGTTCTGTCTATTACCGGAATTAACTGGCAGGATATTGACACGCTGGCTAAGACCGGGATCAACTGGGCGGATATTGATGTTATCAGCCGCAGTGAGATCAACTGGACCGATGTCGGCCAGGTAACAAATACCGGTATTAATTGGACCGATATCGAATTGCTCACCAGGACCGGTATCAATTGGACCGACATCAATACGCTCACCACGTCCGGCGTCAACTGGACCGATATTGAAACCCTCACCATGACGGGTATCAACTGGACGGATATTGAGACCTTGTCGAAAACGGGTGTGAACTGGTCTGACATCGACGTGTTCAGCCGTTCTTCCTTAAACTGGGCGGATGTGGAAGTCTTAACCCGGACTGGCATTAACTGGTCGGATATCGGCGTACTGGGCAGTACCGGTATTAACTGGCAGGATATTGATACCATCACCAAGACCGGAATTAATTGGACCGATATCGAATCCTTAACGCATTCGGGCGTTAATTGGATCGATATTGAAACTTTAAGTTCTTCAGCTGTTAATTGGGCTGATTTAGAGTTGTTGTCAACGTCCACTCTTAATTGGGATAATTTTAGTTTAATGACGACCAGTGGCGTAAACTGGACGGACTTTGCGCAGATGAGCGTCGATGGTGTAAATTGGACAGATATTGGCACTTTAACTGAGAGTGGCATTAATTGGTCGGATGTTAATGATTTAACAAATAAAGGTATTAATTGGACAGATATTGGCGCGATGAGCCTGACTGGTGTTAATTGGTCTGATATAAGTGAAGTAACTTTGACTGGCATTAACTGGACTGACATTGGCCGGTTAAGTGAAACTGGAATTAATTGGACTGATGTGGGAGTTTTGAGTACTACGGGTATAAATTGGCAGGATATTGATATTCTGGCCAAGTCGGGCATGAATTGGGCGGATATAGAATTATTAACCAAATCCAGCATTAACTGGACGGATGTCGCCGGGTTAACTGATTCCGGAATTAATTGGACTGATATTCAATCACTAACTAATGTCGGAATTAACTGGGCTGACTTTGAAATTTTAAGTGTTACCGGTGTTAATTGGGATGATCTTAATTCATTAAGTGATTCCGCAATTAACTGGACGGATGTGGCTTCCTTAACGATGACTGGAGTAAACTGGTCGGATATTGGTTCTTTAAGTTTGACCAACATTAATTGGGCTGATATCGGCGTACTTTCAACGACCGGCATGAATTGGTCGGATATTGATGTTTTGGCTCGGTCGGCTATTAATTGGAGCGATATTGAGACTTTAAGCAGATCAGGTATTAATTGGTCCGATGTTGAACAAATTTCGACCACCGGAGTTAATTGGACCGACATTGATCTTTTGACCAAGTCGGGGGTCAACTGGACTGACATTAATGTCCTAACCAGTGCAGGGGTAAACTGGACCGATATTTCAGCATTAAGCTTGACCGGTTTAAATTGGACTGATATCCAGTCACTTTCTACCACTGCTATTAATTGGCAGGATATTGAAACATTAAGTGTGACTGGGATTAATTGGACCGATATTCAATCTTTGTCGGCTACAGGGATTAATTGGAGTGACATTGGGGTCTTAACAACTTTAGGTGTGAATTGGGCAGATATTGACCTGATGTCGGAATCTTCTGTGAATTGGGCAGATATGTCAGTTTTAACAAATTCGGCAATTAACTGGACCGATCTTGATACTCTTACTACTTCCGGAATTAATTGGAGCGATATTTCGCAAATGTCTTCGGTTGGTGTAAATTGGATCGACCTGGAAACTTTAAGTGTTACCGGTGTGAATTGGACCGATATTAGCACTTTATCATCGTCCGCAATTAACTGGACCGATCTTAATACTTTATCTATGTCCGGAATCAACTGGACGGATATTGAATCACTTACCTCCTCCACTATCAATTGGACAGACATTTCCAGTTTGACTCAATCCGGATTGAACTGGACTGACCTTGAAACATTGGCCCAATCTGGTATTAACTGGACTGATATTCAAACGCTGTCTGCCACCGGCATCAATTGGGCCGATGTGGATACACTTTCCAAGACAGGAATTAATTGGCAGGACATTCAAACCTTAGCAGCCACCGGGGTCAATTGGGCCGATATTGATGTTATGGCTAAGACTGGAATTAATTGGACCGACATTCTTACGGTTACAACCACTGGTATTAATTGGCAGGATATTGAACAGCTGACCACTACCGGTATTAATTGGACTGATGTTGGAGCGATCAGCCAAACTGGTATCAATTGGACCGACATTGGCAGTCTTTCTCTTACGGGCATTAATTGGGTCGATATCGGCACTATTAGTGAAACAGGGGTCAATTGGTCTGATATTGCTATTATGTCTGACCGAGGCATTAATTGGACCGATATAGCATTATTAAGTGAATCGACCGTCAATTGGTCTGATCTTAATGTATTAACCACTGCCGAGGTTAATTGGGCTAGTTTCAGTGCAATGACCAATGCGTCTGTTAACTGGACCGATTTTGCTCAAATGACTTTGGATGGTGTTAACTGGACTGATTTGGCGTCGCTTAGTGATACTGGCGTAAACTGGCAAGATTTTAATCAGTTAACTATGAGTTCGGTGAATTGGACTGATGTCGGAGCTTTAAGTACTACGGGTATTAATTGGACCGACATGAACACTTTGTTTGCTGAGGGAATAAATTGGAGTGATGTTGGTGTCATGAGTAATGTTGGCCTCAATTGGCAAGATATTGCGCGCCTGAGTGATAGTGGTATTAATTGGACGGATGTTGAACGTCTTTCAGTTGAAGGTATCAATTGGACAGATATCGGCGCAATAAGTGCTCAAGGTATTAATTGGTCGGATATTGAATCTCTTAGCGTCGTGGGCATCAATTGGTTGGATATCGAAAAGATCAGCACTACGGGCATTAATTGGACCGACCTGGAATCACTTGGTAAAACTGGCGTAAATTGGACCGATTTAGAAACTATGTCAAAGATTGGCGTCAATTGGACAGACATTAATTCATTGTCTGTTGCCGGTATAAATTGGGTGGATATTGAAACGGTTTCTTTGACTGGTATTAACTGGTCGGATATCGGTTCCATGTCTACTATTGGCCTTAATTGGCAGGATATTGCCGAGCTATCAAAGACCGGAATTAATTGGAGTGATATTAACACGTTGTCCACTCAAGGTGTTAATTGGACCGATATTGAACGGATCAGCTTATCCGGTATTAATTGGACAGATATAAATACACTCACTACTCAAGGTATTAATTGGACTGACGTCGAACGCTTGTCTGTTCAAGGCATTAACTGGCTGGATATTGATGCATTATCCAGACAGGGAATTAATTGGACGGATATTGAACAATTAACTGTTGCAGGGTTAAATTGGGAAGATATACGTACTATTAGTTTGACTGGTATTAACTGGACTGATATTGGCAATATGAGTCTTACCGGTGTCAATTGGTCCGACATTGGTACATTGTCTTCTAGCGGAATTAATTGGCTGGATATTCAAACTTTAACTGACCAGGGCATTAACTGGGCTGATATTGAAACGATCTCCCGGCAGGGTATTAATTGGACCGATATTGAGTCATTGTCAGTAACCGGCTTGAATTGGACTGATATTCAACAATTGACATCGTCTGGTGTAAATTGGACTGATTGGTCGGTATTTAGCACGTTGGGTGTTAATTGGACCGATTTAGCTACGTTGTCGCATTCTGTTATTAACTGGGCCGATGTTCAGACTATGTCCGCGGTAGCTGTGAATTGGGATGACCTTACGGTTTTGACTACTCGCGGCGTTAACTGGGATGATGTGGGCGTCATTTCTGGGACTGGCGTCAATTGGTCGGATATTCAAACGCTCTCCGATCAAGGTATCAATTGGCAAGATATTGAGACATTATCCCGGCAAGGGGTGAACTGGACTGATGTCGAAACACTTACTACTACCGGTTTAAATTGGACTGATATCGGCTTGCTATCTGTTACCGGAGTTAATTGGGAAGATCTGAACACACTTTCACGTACTGGTTTAAATTGGTCCGATATTGATGTGTTAGCTAAGCAGGGTATTAATTGGCAGGATTTGGAAACTCTGAGTCGTTCCAGTATTAATTGGTCTGATGTGCAAACAATATCAAATCAAGGTATTAACTGGATTGATATTCAAGCCTTAAGTACTAACGGTATTAATTGGATCGATCTGGCTCTCTTGAGTGATAGTGGCGTGAATTGGACCGATCTAAACACATTGACTTCGTCGGCAGTAAATTGGGCTGATTTTGAAGTTCTTACGCATCAAGGCGTTAATTGGCAAGATATTGAAACTTTAACCAATATTGGCATTAATTGGACCGATATTCAATCGTTGACTATGGATGGTATTAATTGGTCGGATATTGGGGCCATGAGCTTGACGGGTATCAATTGGCTGGATATTGAAACTATTTCGCGTCAAGGTATCAATTGGTCAGATATTGAAACGGTGTCTAAACAGGGTGTTAACTGGTTGGATATTGAAAAACTATCCACAACCGGCATCAATTGGCAGGATTTACAACAGTTATCTGTAACAGGAATTAATTGGACGGATATTCAATCTTTAAGTTCTACCGGTTTAAACTGGTCTGACCTTAATGTTATGAGTATTGAAGGGATTAATTGGACCGATATTGAGCAATTAAGTTTGACTGGGATGAACTGGTCGGATCTTGATGTCATATCCCGGCAGGGTATCAATTGGACGGATGTAGAACAAATATCCCGTCAGGGAATTAACTGGAGCGATATTGAGACGATCTCAACAAGTGGTATTAATTGGACTGATCTAAACACCTTATCCTTATCTGGTGTTAATTGGACTGACATTGAACAGATTTCCAGAACCGGTATTAATTGGACCGACATTGAGACTTTAACCAAACAGGGTGTAAATTGGACTGACATTGAAACATTATCTACCCAAAACATTAATTGGGCGGATATTCAATTGTTAAGTGATAGTGGAGTGAACTGGCATGATCTTTCTATAATGAGCCTTTCCACTATTAACTGGCAGGATTTTGCTCAGGTATCATCTACCGGTGTGAATTGGGCCGATATGGCAGTGATGAGCAATATTGCTATAAACTGGCAGGACATTAATACAATGACGACTACCGGCGTCAATTGGGCGGATATTGATACGATATCCAAACAAGGTATTAATTGGCAGGATATTGAAAGACTTTCTACCAATGGCATTAATTGGGAAGATATCCAACGCCTTACTGTTACCGGATTAAACTGGGATGATATTAAGGCCTTAACAGTTACCGGAATTAATTGGACCGATGTTCAAACCATTAGTGAAACAGGTGTTAATTGGACCGATATTGCGCAGCTGTCTACTACCGGAATCAATTGGACCGAACTACAAACTGTCAGCCTGACTGGTGTTAATTGGACCGATATTGGCGCCCTTGGACTATCGGGTATTAATTGGACCGATCTATCCTCGATGAGCACCTCCACAATCAATTGGCTGGATTGGGCCTCCTTAACAAATGAAGGAATTAACTGGACCGATCTGGAAACTATTTCGCAACAAGCTATTAATTGGACTGATCTGCAGACCGCCAGCAATATTGGCCTGAATTGGGCGGATATTCAAACCTTGACCACTAGCGGAATTAATTGGCAGGATATTGATGTACTGGCCAAATCAGGAGTTAATTGGACAGATATTGAAACAATTTCGCAAACCGGAATTAATTGGACAGATATTCAAACCATCGCCACTACCGGAATCAATTGGAGCGACCTGGATGTAATTTCCAAACAAAACATAAATTGGCAGGATATTGAAACACTGTCCAAACAAGGTATTAATTGGATCGATGTGCAAACCTTGACCAATGTGGGTGTAAACTGGACTGACATTGAACAACTCACCAAAGATGGCGTTAATTGGGAAGACATTTCCTTAATGAGTGCCACTGGAGTTAATTGGTCGGATCTGAATTATATGAGTTCGATCGGGGTCAATTGGTCAGATCTGAATGTAATGAATTCGCTGGGTATTAATTGGACTGACCTGTCGGTTATGACTAATGTTGGTACTAATTGGGCTGACCTGTCAGTCATTACTAACAATGCTATTAATTGGACTGATTTCGAATCCATGACGGTAACTGGTATTAATTGGTCCGATATTGCTTCAATGCATGCTTCCGGCATTAATTGGACCGATCTTTCTACGCTTTCAAGTACCGGAATTAACTGGACCGATCTGGAAACCATGACCGTTGCTGGTCTTAATTGGACCGACTTAAATACGCTGGCGGATTCAGCAATTAACTGGGCTGACATTTCTATATTAAGCCGTTCTACGGTGAATTGGGCGGATATTGAAACGTTGTCAAATGAAGGATTAAATTGGGCGGATATTGAAACTATCAGCGCTCAAGGCATAAACTGGAGCGATATTGAAACCTTGAGTCTGGCCGGAGTTAATTGGACTGATATTCAAACGCTGACAGAGACTGGTGTTAATTGGACCGACATTAATATTCTTAGCAATAAAGGTATTAACTGGACTGATATTGAAACGGCTTCCTTGGCCGGCGTTAATTGGACGGATATAGATTCGCTTAGTCAGACCGGAATTAATTGGACTGACATTGAAGTTATTAGTAAGCAGAGCATAAATTGGACTGATTACGAAACGCTTTCCAAACAAGGCCTAAATTGGACCGATGTTGAGTTGTTAAGTAAACAAGGTGTGAATTGGACGGATATTGAAAGCTTAACCAAACAGTCTGTTAACTGGTCAGACCTGGAAGTTATCACCAAGCAGGGGATTAATTGGCAGGATATTGAAAGGCTTACTTATACCGGTGTGAATTGGGAAGATATTCAACAGCTGAGTGTAAGCGGTCTAAACTGGACCGATATTGGATCCTTGTCGGTTACTGGAGTTAACTGGACCGATATTGAGCAGTTAAGTAAAACCGGAGTTAATTGGACCGACCTTAATTCCTTTACTACCGCAGGAATTAATTGGACTGATTTGGATCTTTTCTCGAGAAGCGCTATCAATTGGACAGATATCAGTGCCTTGTCTTTGAACGGATTAAACTGGAATGATATTGAGCTGATATCAAAAACTGGTATTAACTGGACGGATATCCAGACTATTAGTGAATCAGGTGTAAATTGGGCTGATATTGATGTGTTGAGTGAAACAGGGATCAATTGGACTGATATTCAAACAATTAGTGAATCCGGTATTAATTGGTCAGATTTAAATATTTTGAGCGGCGCTGCCATTAATTGGACCGACATGAGTGCCATGTCTAATCAGGCGATCAATTGGATAGATTTAAGTGCCATGACTACCCAAAGTATTAACTGGACTGATATGCAAACTTTAACGGTTCAGGGTATTAACTGGACGGATATTGAAGCAATATCCCGGACCGGAGTGAACTGGGCTGATATTCAAACACTTAGTTTAACCGGGATTAACTGGACGGATCTTGATACCATAAGTAAGTCCGGAATTAACTGGACCGACATTCTCACCCTGAGTACTTCGAGCATTAATTGGACTGATATTGAAGCGCTCTCCGATAACGGTGTTAACTGGACGGATATTGAAACTTTATCCCAAACTGGTATTAATTGGATTGATTTGAATTCGTTAACTGTATCTGGTCTTAACTGGACCGATATTGAAAAACTAACCTTGTCCGGTATTAACTGGACGGATATTCAAACTTTAAGTAGCACCGGCGTGAACTGGGCTGATCTTGAGATAATGAGTAATGTGGGCACTAATTGGCAGGATATTTCCACAATAAGTAACAGCGGCATTAACTGGATCGATGTTGAAGCTCTCGGTAAAACCGGAATTAATTGGACGGATGTTCAAACCTTAACCCAGTCCGGTATAAATTGGACTGACGTTAATACGGCTACTTTATCCGGGATCAATTGGCAGGATATTAAAGAGCTTAGTGTTACCGGGATCAATTGGCAGGATATTGGGTCATTAACCAATCAAGGTATTAATTGGACCGATGTAGAACAAATATCTAAAACCGGTATTAACTGGACTGATATTGAAAGTCTGTCGACAGAAGGCGTAAATTGGACCGATATTGAAACGATCACTAAAACCGGTATTAACTGGACCGATCTGGAACGAATGACTCTGACCGGTGTTAATTGGACTGATATTCAAACATTAACTGAAACAGGTATTAATTGGTCTGACATTGATGTTCTTTCAAATAAAGGCATTAATTGGACCGATGTTCAAACGTTAAGTTCTTCCGGTGTCAACTGGGCTGATATTTCAGTAATGTCTGACATTGGTGTTAACTGGACCGATATAGCAGCCATGACCGATACCGCTATTAATTGGACAGATATGAACACCTTAAGTTCCAGTGGTGTTAATTGGACCGATATTCAATCGCTTTCAAATACTGGCATTAATTGGACAGATATTGATCAGTTAAGTTTGTCGGGAGTTAATTGGACCGATATTCAAACGATCACTCAATCTGGTGTTAATTGGACTGATTTGGAGTCGTTCAGCAAGTCAGCGATCAATTGGCAGGATTGGGCGGTGTTAACCACAACTGCTATTAACTGGCAGGATATGAATACCTTGACCATGTCAGGCATTAATTGGACTGACTTAGATCAAATGAGTATATCGGGAGTTAATTGGACCGATATCAGTACACTGGGGAATTCCGGTATTAACTGGTCAGATCTGGATATCATGTCCAACCGTGGAATTAATTGGACCGATATTGAAACTTTAAGTACTTCTACTATTAACTGGACAGATCTGGCCAGAATCAGTACCGAAACTATCAATTGGACTGATCTAAGCTTAATGTCTAACAGCGCAATTAATTGGACTGATATCAATGTTTTAAGTAACAAAGGTATTAATTGGCTGGATATTGAACAGATAAGCACTACTGGCATTAATTGGACAGATTTGCAAACATTGAGTGCCTCGGGAATTAATTGGACCGATATTTCTTCAATGAGCGAGATCGGCGTTAATTGGACCGATATTCAGACGTTAAGTCAAACCGGAGTCAATTGGTCTGATCTGAATTATTTAAGCACCATCGGGATCAACTGGACGGATATCGCGCAGTTAAGTAGTTCTAGTGTAAATTGGACCGACATTGAAACGATTTCAAAGCAAGGGATCAATTGGACTGATCTGGAAACCATTTCCAGTTCGGGCATTAACTGGTATGACCTGGCTGCAGAAAGTTTGTCGGGTATTAACTGGACTGATATTGATTCAATGAGTGATTCTGCTATCAACTGGACTGATCTGGCGGTGTTCTTTAATACAGGAGTGAACTGGACGGATATTCAGTCCTTAACATTACAAGGGGTCAATTGGTTAGATGTAGAGAGCTTGAGTAAAACAGGAGTGAACTGGTCTGATCTTTCGGTCATGAATGATGCTGGTATTAATTGGGCGGACCTGGCGCAATTAACTGGTTCGGCCATCAACTGGACCGATGTTAACACTTTAAGTGATTCCGGAGTTAATTGGACTGATCTGGCTTCTTTAACCGGCAGTGCTATTAATTGGACTGATCTGAATATTCTGTCTACTAGTAGAATTAATTGGACCGATATTGAAAGCTTGTCCGATAGTGGTATCAATTGGACGGATGTAGAGGTTTTACACAATGCCGGTGTAAATTGGAGTGATTTTGAGCGCATGACCGATCTGGGCGTTAATTGGGCGGATGTAGCAGTTTTATCAGCCAGCGGCCTAAACTGGTCGGATATGCAGAGAATGACCACCGATTCGATTAATTGGGAAGACCTGGCGGTAATGACTACTAGAGCTATAAATTGGTCTGACCTGGGTGTGTCCACTAATAGCTCCATCAATTGGCTGGATATTGAGAAAATGACCGATCAGGGTGTAAACTGGACGGATATTGAAACGCTTTCAGCTTCCGGAATTAACTGGACTGATATCGAGCGCCTAAGTTTAAGTCAGCTTAATTGGCAGGATTTAGCGGTTCTGGGAAATTCACAGCTAAATTGGACTGACATCAGCACTCTTGGTAATTCTGGCATTAATTGGACTGATATTTCGTCATTGTCGGCGTCCGGCATTAACTGGACCGATCTTGATATTATGAGTGATTCTGGTGTGAATTGGTCGGATTGGCAATCCATGACTAACATGGGTATTAACTGGAATGATATTGCTTCTATGAGCGCCCAGGGTGTTAACTGGACCGGATTGGATGTCCTGGCCTCGTCCGCGGTAAATTGGGATGATATGGCAGTCCTTACTACACGTGCGATTAATTGGCAAGACCTGAACACCATGACTACCACCGGGGTAAATTGGGAGAGCCTGGGCATCATGACTACGGCCGGTGTTAATTGGGATGATTTTGTGGTGATGACCGAATTGGGCGTTAATTGGGACAGTCTTGACGTTATGACCAAGACCGAGATCAATTGGCAGGATATGAGCGTGATGTCCAATAATGCAGTGAATTGGATGGATCTTTCTACAATGTCGCGTTCTGGAATGAACTGGACTGATTTAAGTCAGATGGCAATTGCCGGCATTAACTGGACCGATCTGGACTCCATGTCCATGTCGGGCGTCAACTGGTCTGATCTGGATGTCTTGAGTAATTCTGGTGTGAACTGGACGGATTTCTCGTCGATGTCAATTTCCAGTGTTAACTGGACGGATATTAATTCGTTATCTACATCGGGTATTAATTGGCAGGATATTGATCAGTTGTCTAAAACTAGCATTAATTGGACTGATCTGGATATTTTATCGGATTCTGGTGTTAATTGGACTGATCTGGCGCGCATGAGTGATACTGCTATTAATTGGACCGATCTGGCGATGATGGGCACTTCTACAATAAACTGGACTGATATTAGCAGTCTGTCCCTCTCGACTGTAAACTGGTCTGATATTTCAGTAATGGCGCAGACCGGTGTAAATTGGGATGATCTGGCCGTCCTGGCGCAGACCGGAGTGAACTGGTCGGATCTGGATATTATGACCAACGCCGGTGTTAATTGGATGGACCTGGAAAAACTATCTGTTAACGCTGTTAACTGGGACGATCTGACCGTACTCACATCTTCTACTGTTAACTGGTTAAATTTCTCCGAACTGACAGGTTCAGGCATTAACTGGACGGATATTGGTTCAATGAGTTTAACTGCCGTTAATTGGACTGATATTGATCAATTAACTCGCAGTGGCGTGAACTGGTCGAGTATTGATTTTATGACCAACGCCGGAGTTAACTGGACTGATATAGGCGCTTTGTCGGACTCGAGTATTAATTGGACTGATCTGCAGACATTAACTGATACCGGAGTTAACTGGACTGATCTGCAAACGATGACAATTAGTAACGTGAATTGGGAAGACTTAAGTTTATTGACGGCGACCGGGGTTAACTGGTCGGATATGGAATCGTTGTCTTTGACCGGAATAAATTGGACCGATATGAATTCCCTGACTAATTCGGGTGTTAATTGGGAAAGCATCGGAGCAATGACTGCCGCAGGTGTTAACTGGACGGATATGGCTGCGTTGACTACTAACGGTGTTAATTGGACCGATCTGGGCATCTTCTCTCAATCTAATGTTAATTGGACCGATATTGAAACTATGACCTTAGCGGCAGTAAATTGGGCCGATATGGCTCAATTGTCTGAGACTGGCGTGAATTGGGCTGATATGATGAGTATGTCCAACAACGGGATTAATTGGACCGATTTTGGGACATTAAGTAATTCCAGCATTAACTGGCAGGATATTAACACCTTGTCGTTCAGCGAGATCAATTGGACTGACATTGCATCAATGTCGACCGCTGGTGCAAATTGGGACAGCCTGGGATCAATGTCTAACGCGGGCATTAACTGGACTGATATGCAGGTCTTGACTGATAATGCGATCAATTGGACAGATTTTAGCGCCTTAACCCAAAGTTCGATTAATTGGGAGAGTTTCAGCGGTATGACCAATTCGGGCATTAACTGGACTGATTTTGAAGTTTTCACTGAGTCGGGAGTTAATTGGGACGATTTGCAAACTTTAAGTCAAAGTACAATTAATTGGCAGGATATGTCTGAATTAACAAATAATGGTGTTAACTGGACTGATTTAATGATGATGTCGGATTCTGGAATTAATTGGACTGATATGTCTACAATGTCTCTTACAGACATTAACTGGGCGGCTATTCAGAACATGTCCGCTCAGGGTGTCAATTGGGCCAGCCTTGGTTTCTTGTCTGAAGCGCAAGTTAATTGGGAAGGTTTAAGCGATCTGTCGAGCGTTAATATTAACTGGGATTCATTGAGCAGTATGTCCGGGACGGGCGTTAATTGGAGCGGTATCGCCGAGATGAGCACTACCAACATTAACTGGGAAGATATGATGCTGATGTCGGATTCCGGTCTTAACTGGATGGATATTAGCCAAATGACCAATGATGGCATTAACTGGGAAAGCATTGCGGTGATGTCGGATGTAGGGATCAACTGGAACGATATCGTACAAATCAGTGAATCGCACATTAACTGGGAAGATATCTTCACCATGAGTACCACTGGCTTAAATTGGCTGGATATTGGTGATTTATCGCTGGCGGGTATTAATTGGACCGAGATCGACAATTTATCCCGCAAAGGCCTTAACTGGGATGGCATTGCGCAAATGACTGATGCGAGTGTTAATTGGGATAGCCTGGCGTATATGACCGGTGCCGGTATTAATTGGGAAGATATGAATTCGTTCCTGGAAACAGGAATTAATTGGGACGATTGGATGACCATGACCAATTCCTCTGTTAATTGGAATGATATGGCAAAGATGACCAGTGGTGCAATTAACTGGGAAGATATGGGTATTGTTGGTGCGGCTGATATTGATTGGGCTGATATGGGTACTATGACCCGGGCCGGGATCAATTGGGGCGAAATGGCTACCTTCTCCAAAGCAAATGTAAATTGGGATGATATTACCAATATGTCGACGTCTACTATTAATTGGACGGCATTGTCGACCTTCTCTAATGACGCGCCAACACTTATTACCAATATGCAACATGTTTTTGATGTGGTTGGGAGTGTTGATGATGCCGCCGGGACGGACACCTTGTTAGGGAAGATCAATAATATTACCGATGCAATGGGTACCAAGAGCTTCAAGTCAATATTACAGCTTTTGGGAACCGATTCGGATAAAGCTGAATCCAAGACCATTTTTGGTGATATCAAGAATATTCAGACCTTGCTGGGAGTTGCTCAAGCAGATACGGATATTACGGTGTTTAAACAGCTGGCCAGAATGCAGGCTTCGGCCGGGGCGGCTTTAGCTTCCGCCATGGGCATCAATGATGATCTGGGTGTTAACGGCCAGTCGCCTACTATTTACGAAAAGCTGGAAGAGTTCTCGCAATATGTCCAGGAAATGAAACAAAGTGCCGAAGGTATCAGCGGCCAGGGTGCTGGTGCGGGTGCCGGCGGATTTGCCCAGGAAGTCGTGGGTATGCTCACCAAGATCCTCGAAGAACAGGCCAAGTTAGCGGGCCTCGAGAATACCGGATTGTTGGTGGAGAATCTGACCAAACAGCAGGCCAAGGATATGGATCGCGTTAACGCCAAGCTGGAAGAGATTGACGCCAAGATCCGCGCGTTACAGGAAGCCATGAAAGTCGACGATATCGTGGTTAAGACCTGGTTTGAAAGCGAGGAATAATTCCGTATGCGAGCTGACGCCCTAAAGCTCAAGAATTTTGCTATATGTTGGGCAGTCTTAATTATTGCGGGCTGTGTTAACCTTTCTCTGGCGTCAGCAGCTGTTATTATCAATGTCCTGGCGGTGAATGGTACAGAGACCGCCCAGGATAAAGATATCCGCTTCAGCCTGCCGGGTGAAATTAAACCATCGGACATTGTAGATCCTGCCGGGTTGGAAGTCGATTACGACATTAAAGATGCCGGTTATTTCCTGCACGGTAAATGTCTTTTACAGCCTAAAGAATCCCGCACTTTTAAAGTCAAGATCCGCGATGTCTGGCGTATTTCCAATGAAAAGATAGCCGATATTCGTCAGAACATTGAGCAGGGTTTCAATGAAATGGGCGCGGAGCGTAGCGCTGAGAATGGCCAGCAGCTTAAAGAAAAACTTATTGCCAAGCTTGATTACGTACTAAGCGAGCAGTCTCAGGCTACCGGTTCGATAGACCAGCGTATAGACACTTACCGCAGTCATTTACAAACTCTGGAAGACATTAATACCAAAGCCAAATATATCGATTATTGGCGCTCGGATGCGCAGGATCAGGAAAGTAAGAAAATTATCAATTATGTTTTGGAAGTTTCGAATCCTACTGATAAATTAAAGAAAGTTAAGCAGCAGCATTTTCTGCCGCTTGAAGTACGGCCGGAAGATGTGGTAGATCGCCAGGGGTACGAGATCCGTTTTGATGAGAACAAGCAGGCGCCTTTTCTTTTTAAGGAAGAAGACCTGGGGGCAAACGAAAAGAAGAATATCCGCATCGGTATTCGGGATGTGTGGTTTGTACCACAGAAAGATATAGATTTTATCAAGGAGCGTTCTACAAATGTCTATGCTTCGTTGCAAGCGTCGGAGTTTTCCGGTACGGCCAAGACTTTGTTTAACGAGATCACAAATAATTTAGAGTTGATCTCCTCACTGCAAGCAATGCAGCAACCGGATATTCAACAGCACATAGGTGCTTTTCGGATCAATCAGAAACGCCTGGCACAAACACGCAGTGATTGTGTGGCCCTGGAGAAGTTGCTGGCTCAGCACCGGGCGAAGCTGGAAAAAAGCAAGATCAAGAACGTAATGCAGAAGATCCAGTCCATGAAGTCGCTGGCACGGGTTTCCCAGGCTATCTTTGACAAAAAGCCGACTGTTAACGCCGCCTGGAAAATCATTGGCAGTGTTATGATCTTCCTGGCTTTGTTCACCTTTATCCATTTTATAACCTGGTTCTTACGGACGGCAAAAGAAAAGAAACAGGAAGAAATGACAATGCCGAAAGAAGAAAAGAAAGACGATGCATGAGCATTAAACTGCAATATACAGAAGAAGGTATTGTTAAGGCCATTCGCGGTTGTATCGTTATCGTGACCGGCTTTCAGAATTGTATTAATGGCCAATTGATCCGTTTCGGGTTTGGTACTTTGGGTTTGGTCGTGGGGTTCAATGAATTTGAGACCCAGGTTCTAATTATTAAAGAAGCTGAGAAGATCCGCACGGGGCAGAAGGCGATCGCTTCAATCGAGCCTTTTTATACTCCAGCAGGCAAAAGTTTTATCGGGCGTATTGTTAATCCTCTGGCCGAACCGCTGGATGGTCTGGGGCCAATAACGCCGGAGATCATGGCCCCGATCTTTCCGGACGCACCTATGATCCTGGATCGTCAGCCCCTTAGTAAAACGCTGGAAACCGGGATCAAAGTTTTGGATGCCATGATACCAATCGGCCGCGGGCAGCGTGAGTTGATCCTCGGCGATAAGATGACCGGCAAAACCACCTTCGTAACCGATACTATTATAAATCAGCGCAATACCGGGGTGATCTGTATTTATTGCGGTATCGGTAAGGCCCGCGCTTCTTTGGCCAAGGTAGTTCAGCTTTTTAAGGATCATAAGTGTTTTGATTACAGCATGATTGTTTCGGCTTCGGCTTCATCCACGCCCGGTCAGCAATATCTGGCGCCATATGTGGCTTGTTCCCTGGGCGAGTATTTCATGCAGCGCGGACAGGATGTTTTTATAGGTTTTGATGACTTTACCAAACATGCCTGGTGTTATCGTGAGATCTCGCTTTTGCTGGGCCGCCCGCCGGGACGCGATTCGTATCCGGGCGATATTTTCTATTTGCATTCCAAAATGATCGAACGTTCCTGTTATTTGAGCAAGGAAAAAGGCGGCGGTTCGATGACCTTTTTCCCGATCGTCGATATCCTGGAAGGCGATCTGACCGCTTTTGTACCGTCGAACCTGGTGTCCATGACCGACGGCCAGATATTATTAAGCGCCCAGATCTTCGGCGAAGGCCAGAAGCCGGCGCTCGACCTGGGGCTTTCGGTTTCGCGCGTGGGATCGAAAGTGCAATGGTCGGCCATCAAGACCTTGTCGGGGCCCTTGCGTTTGGAATATTTGCAGTATCGTGAATTATTGCGGTTGTCGAAGCTGAAGACTTCCGGGCAATCGGATGAAATGAAGCAGAAATTAAAACGCGGGTTGATCCTGACTCATATTCTGCGCCAGGATAAAGATGCTCCGGTTTGCCTGGAAATGCAGGTGGTCATCTTTTATGCTTTTAATCGAAAATATATGAATGACCTGACGATTGACCAGGTAAACCTTTTTCAGGCCGAGTGTCTGGCCTATACGCAGAAGAATAAACCGGTATTAATGACGCTTCTGCGTGAGAAAAAGAAACTTGATACCGAGATCGAGAAATTGCTGGATGAAGTTATAACCGGCCTTATTTCTGATATCCGCAAGCGGGTTAAGGCGGCGGGCCAGGAAGAGTCGTGAGTGGGCGAGGGCAGGCATAATGGCATCCAAGTATAAAGGCAATTTTCGCTGTGTGATCCTGAGCGCCAAGCGTTTGATCCTGGAAGAAGAGGTCAGCAGTGTTTTTATTACCGGGGATCGCGGTGAATATGAATTGCTGGCCTATCATTACCCGTTGATCGGGATAGTGGCCGGTGAAATTATTATCAACTGGGAAAAGCGTTTGCCGGTCAAGGGTGGGGTGGTCAGGTTCTTTGCGAATGAGTGCAACATAATGATCGAAGAAAAGATAGCCGCCGTAACACCCGGAAACTAACAAAGAGATAAAGCCATGCTTGCAGAAACATTTATTATTCTGACGGTTATGTTCATAGCGGTGATGGGTCCGTCGGTGGTCATCTCCGTATTGGGGTATGCGGTTATTAAAGCCCTGAGTCGGAACCCTTCCGCGGCATCGAAAATATTCATGGGTATGGCGATCATGCTGGTGTTCGTGGAGGCGATCGCGATCGTTTCTATCCTGGTGATCTTTCAGCTATTCGCGAGGCAGTGATCCATGCGATTCCAGTTCTGGCATGAGGGGTTTGTTTTTATTGGCATGTTTCTGGTGATGGTGGGAGTGCCTTGTTTTTTTACTGCTATGTTGGGTACCCGGTTAATTGAGAACCTGGGCCAGCATCCCAGCCGCAGTGCTAAAATGCAGATGGGGATTTGTGTGCAGTTCTTGTTGGTGGAGATCTTTGCTTTCGCGATGTTGTTATTGTTCTTTCACGTTTTCTCTGATTGATAGTATTCAGGGCCGCCGTGGCGTCAAGAATTCTTTTGTTGAAAAACTAAAATGGGGTATTCAGTATGAGCGGTGAATTGATAATCCAGTTTCTGGTGTTAACAGCCATTGTCTCGGGCGGGATAATTTTTGCTCTGCACCGGGTTTTCGTTTCCAGTGTGGAAGGGGCCAAGATGCGCCTGGACCGCGATGCTGAAGCCGCGCGCGCCCGCGAGGCGGAGCTTAACCGCAAAATACGTCAGGCGGATGACGAATTGGCCCAGCGTAAACGCGAGCTGGATGCGCTCGAGCTTAAGATGAAGGGTGAGCTGGAAGCCGATGCCAATAAACGCAAGGAAGAACTGGTGGGCAAAGCCCGCCTGGAAGCTGAAGAGATAATCATTAAAGCGCAAAATGCGGCCGAAGGTATCCGCCGTGATATCGAGAAACAAATGGAGCTTAAGATAGTTGATTATTCCGTCAAGATCATCGACGAGATCCTTACTAAGAAAGCCAAAGCCGCCCTGGAGCGGGATTTGATCGATGATTTTATTGCCCAATTGCGCGAAGTGGATATGTCCAGGATCAGTACCGAGATCCGTCAGGCCGATATTGTGACTGTCAATGGAGCTACTGATGCCGACGTGAAGCAAATATCGGATATTATCCGTACCAAGACCGGAAGGGAAATGACCCTGACGGCCAAGGCGGAAGCCGGGCATATCAGCGGGGTGGTTTTAAAGTTCGGCAGTTTACAGCTCGATGCCAGCCTGAAGACCGCGATCCGCGATAACGCGGTGGCGCTCAAGACCTTGGTTGAGAAGAGTTATCAGGACAAGAAATAACCCTAAGGCACTATGGGAAAGGCCAATAAGGTAAAACGGGAAATGATCGAAGTGCGCGACCTTGTTGAGCTGGTGCAAGTCCTCAAGGATATCGCGGATATGAAATTTCGCGACCTTTTTGCCCGGCGCGGCGGTTTCCAGCGTTTCGGCGAATCTTTTGCCGAGTTCTTTCGGTTGCTCGAATACACCGAGATCGCCCATCCGCTGGTGGCGAACACGAATCCTAATGTTTGTATCGTGGTTATTACTTCCGAAGAGGGCTTCATTGGCGACCTGAATAATAAGGTCATTGTCCGGGCGCTCGATGAGCGGGACAAACATCCGGACGCCCAGTTCGTGACCGTCGGCCGTAAGGGAGTCATGAAACTGGCCATGATGGGGGTCAAAAATACCCGGACCTTTGAAGAGATCGCCGAATGCGGGATGTACGAGACCTCGGTCATGCTCAAGGATTATCTGGTTGAGCAGGTGTTGACCGGCAAGATTGGCAAGGTGCTGGTAGTCTATCCCTGGCCAAAGGATCTGCAGACCGTTAAGGCTCGGGTAGTTAAGCTTTTGCCGTGCGAGTTTATCTTTCAGAAGCAAAAGCAAAAGGTCGAACAGTTCACTCATGTTATTGAAGAATCAGACCCTTTGGATGTGATCGGTTATTTGGCGAATTTATGGACTTCGACCAAGATCTATGAAATGATGTTCGATACCAGTATTGCGGCGGTCTCGGCTCAGTCGCAACAGCTGGATACCAGTTTGACGAACGTGAAAAAAGAGGGCCAGTTGTATAAAATGAAATATCGCAAGGCCCGTAAGAATGATATCGACAAGAGTCTGCGGGAAGTTTTCTCCTCGAGAATGATGTCGGTTTCCAAGTGATGTACCTATAAGGGAATTTTGATATGGCTGAAACTGCTGTGGAAAAAACCAAGACTGCCAGCGCACCGGTTGACCGTCGCCCTTCTGCGAGTATAGTGGCGGTACAAGGTCCGGTCGTGGATATTAAATTCTTCGAGGGCGAGTCTTCGCCGGCGGTTTATGACTGTATTGAGACCATGACTTTTGAAGGCAAGAAGATCACCCTGCAATGTGCCGAGCATTTGGGCCAGGGAGTGGTCCGTTGCATTTCCCTTCAGGAGACTTTGAACCTGCAAAAGAACGCGCCTTGTTTTTGTACGTACAAACCCATTGCTATTCCGGTGGGTGATGGTTGTTTCGGCCGGGTTATGGATACTTCAGGTCGACCGCTGGACAATGGCGGCCCTTTTGAAAACTGCCCGAACCTGATCCCGATCCGCAAGCCTACTGTGGAAGTGACCTTTGACCTGACCAGTAAACGGCGCGAGATCGCCGAGGTTCTGGAGACCGGGATTAAATATGTGGATCTGCTTTATCCGCTGGTTAAGGGTAGCCGTACCGGGGTTATAGGCGGCGCCGGTTGCGGTAAAACGGTTATCATTCTGGAACTGATCCATAATATCGTTAAAGCCCATGGCGGTGCGTGCGTTTTTACCGGCATCGGAGAACGCATCCGCGAGGGCAATGAGCTTTATTATGAATTGCATGAAAGCAATTTGTTGCACAAAGTTATGCTCGCTTTTGGCCAGATGGACCAGCCGCCGGGTACGCGCGCCGAAGTCGTGAACGCCGGGCTGACCATGGCGGAATATCTGGTGGCCAAGAACAAGGACGTGCTTTTGTTCATGGATAATTTGTATCGTTTTATCCAGGGCGGGCAGGAGATATCCACCTTGCTGGGACGTGTTCCGGCCGAAACCGGTTATCAGCCAACTATGTCTTCCGAGGTTAATGCTGTGCAGGAACGTATCCGTTCGGTGGACGGCGGCGGATCCATTACCGCTATGCAGGCGGTGTATGTGCCGGCAGACGACATGACCGATCCGGCGGTAGTGGCGATTTTTGCCACTTTGGACGGCAATATCGTGCTTTCGCGCGACCTGGTACAGCGCGGTATGTATCCGGCCATTGATCCTTTGCAAAGTTCCTGTACCAACCTGGATACCGCGGTGGTGGGCCGCCGTCACTATGAAGTATCCCAGCGGGTTATTCAGCATTTTAATAAACATAATGCTTTAAAGCGCGTGGTGGCGGTTATTGGTATCGATGAGTTGAGCAAAGAGGACCAGTTGATCTATAAGCGCGCTGAAAAACTCTACAATTTTATGACCCAGCCTTTTTCCGTATCCGAGGTCTTCACCGGTAAAAAGGGTGAGTACGTCCCTATTGAAGACAATATCGAGGGTTGTGAGCGTATCCTTAATGGTGAGTATGATCATTTGGAGTCTTCCGATTTCTATATGATCGGTAAAGCTCCCAGAGTATAGCCGGACCTCGTGAAATCGTATGCTTAAGCCCTCTGTCAGTAAATCTCTGATCGATTCTATCCTTAAATCCGAACTGCTCGATGAATCTGCGCTTCTGGCCTACGCCAGTGAAGCTCAGCGGCTTAACAAGAAGCTGGGCGTTTATCTGGTTCAGGAAGGGGTTCTCAAGGCCCCTGAGCTATTGAAGGCCTTGTCCGACCTGCTCAAGCTGGAAGTGATCAATCTTAAAGCGGCGGTGATCGACAAGGCGGTGATCGAGCGGGTGCCCGTTAAGGTGGCTTCGTATTACCAGTTCATGCCGGTGGCGCTGGAAGGCAATAAGCTTACCGTGGCGGTCTTTGAACCGTTGGATATCCGCAGTCAGGACGATATTCGCGCTCATCTCGGCCTGGACACTCGGCAGGTTTTGGCCGGGCCCTGGGACATCGAGGAAGCTTTAAAGAAGTACTACGGGTTGGCGTCGGAGACTATCGATCAGATCCTGACCAAAGAGCCGCGGAAACGCGCCCAGTTTGCTCAGGAGGAAAGTGGCGCGCCGGAAGATATTGAGCGTTCCAGCGAGGACCCGTCGGTTACCAAACTGGTCAATCAGATAATCCTGGAAGCTTTTCAAAAACGGGCTACGGATATCCATATTGAACCCTATCGCAATAAAGTCCGTTTTCGTTATCGTATTGACGGGGTGTTGATCGATGCTAATTTGCCGGTGGAAGCCCGCCATTTTCTGGCGGCTATTCTGTCGCGGATCAAGATCATGGCTAATATCAGCATTACCGAAAGGCGTAAGCCCCATGATGGCAGTGCCGTCGTGCGGGTAAAGGACCAGGCCCTGGATCTGCGGGTTTCCACTATTCCCACGTTACATGGCGAAAGCATGGTCATCCGGCTTTTGCCGACCACGACCACCTTGCTGGACCTGGAGAAGCTGGGCTTCAACAAGGACAATGCCCGCAAGTTCCGCGAGTTGATCTGCCGTCCACACGGCATTATCTTTGTGACCGGTCCGACGGGAAGCGGCAAGACCACTACCCTTTACGCCTGTTTGCACGAGATCAATGACCCCAATCGCAAGATCATTACTATTGAGGATCCGATCGAATACGAGATGGAAGGGTTGACCCAGATCCAGGTTAATCCGGGGGTGGATTTTACTTTTGCTTCCGGGTTGCGGAGTATTTTGCGCCATGACCCCGATATTCTGATGGTCGGTGAAGTCCGTGATAAAGAGACTGCGGATATTGCCATTCGCACGGCTTTAACCGGACACCTCGTATTTTCATCTTTGCATACTAATGATGCGGCCAGCGCGGTTACCCGTTTGGTGGACATGGGGGTGGAACCGTATCTGGTGGCTTCCAGCGTTCAGGCTTTTGTGGCCCAGCGTTTGGTGCGGGTGCTGTGCTCTCAGTGTCGTGAGGCCGACCCCGAACCGCTGGTCGAGATCCGTCAGGATATCCGGCAAAGCCTGGGGTTAGCGGCCCAGGATGAAATAAAGATCTTTAGGGGCCGGGGTTGTGATCATTGTAACGGTACAGGTTATTACGGGCGTACTGCGATCTACGAGATCCTGATGGTTGATGAAGCGATGCGCTCGGCAATCCTGGACCAGGCGCGGGTCGAGGATATTCAACGCATTGCGGTGAAGAACGGTATGCGGACCCTCCGTCAGGATGGCTGGATGAACGTTATTCAGGGCATCACTTCTCCAGCGGAAGTTATGAATGTGACCATTCAGGAAAGCCTGGTGACGGCTGTTCCGGTGGGTTAAGCCAGCCGCAAAAGAATATTATGGGACTGAATTATGCCGGTTTTTGTTTATAAAGCCAAACGAGCGAATGCAGAAACTGTGGACGGGGACATCACCGCCCGCGACAGCGAGGAAGCGGTGGATCTGCTGACCGCCAAGGGCCTGGTCCCGGTCTCGGTGGAAGAACGTTCATCAGCCGGCGGCGGCCTGTTGCGTGACCTGAAGCCCTCACGGGTCGGGCTCAAGCAAATGTATGTGTTTACCCGTCAGCTGGTTGCCTTGTTAAAATCCGGGGTGGCTTTATTGCCGGCGCTCGATGTCCTGGGCCGTCAGACTCGGCACGCTTATTTTGCCCGGGTGTTGGTGGATGTGGCCGCCAGTATCCGCAATGGCCGCTCTTTTTCGGCCAGCTTGTCTGATCATCCCAGGGTTTTCTCGTCTTTGTATGTGGCCATGGCACGCGCCGGCGAGGAAAGCGGGCGTTTGCGCGAATTGCTGGCCAATATGACGGTGTATTTCCGTAAGCAGGATGAGATCTCGTCCCGGATACGCGCCGCGCTGGCTTATCCGGCCTTTATGCTGGGCGTGGGCGTTCTGACTGTCTTCTTTATCCTGGCGTTCGTGATGCCGCGCATTACAGTCCTTTTTAATAATATTAATACGCCCTTGCCCTGGCCGACCCTGTTTATTATGGGATTAAGCCGTTTGCTGATTAAAGCCTGGCCTTTTCTGGTGGGTTTCGGGGTGGTGGCGGTGATCGCCGTGCGTACTTTTGATCAAACGGCCAGATTGCGTCAGGCGCTGGGCCGGGTTATGGCTTTGGCTCCGTTCATTAAAGATTTTGCTTTAAAGGTGGATTCCGAGCGTTTTGCCCGTACTCTGGGCTTGTTGTTGCAAAGCGGTATCCCGATATTAAAAGCGCTTGAGGTAGCTATACCGATCTTGTCCAGCGAGGAATTGAAATGTTCCTTAACAGCGGTACAGCAGAAAGTCTCCGGTGGTGCCGGTTTAGGCGAGGCGCTAAAGGATGCGGCCAATATGCCGGAGATGTTCGCCCAGTTGATAGCGGTGGGAGAAGAATCGGGGGAGCTGTCCGGTACTTTGCTGGATATTGCTGATTCGTATGAACAAGACATTAACGAAATTTCGAAAACATTAACCACACTCCTGGAACCGTTGATGATCCTGCTGGTGGGGGCCATTGTCGGGTTTATAGTTTTTGCCATGTTAATGCCAATCTTTCAAATGGACGTGTTCGCCAAATAGTATGCGCGTATTACTGAGTTTTGCTTTTCTTATTGCCGGGCTTTTGGTCCCGTGTCCGGCCGGGTTTTCTGTCTTGGGCGTGGGGCCGGCAGAAGCTGAGGCCCAGGAAACGTTCATTGATATGAAGGGTACGCATTTTATAGTGCGATACACTTTGCCTGACGAGAAAGCCATGGCGGTACAGCTTCTTAATAAAGCGGAAGAGGCATACGAGCGCATTTCCCGCGATATTGGTTTTACGCGGTATGTGGATTTTTGGACCTGGGACAAAAGGGTTAAGATCATCCTGTTCCCGGATCAGATATCCTATACCCGGTTCACCGGCCAGGAGCTATGGTCCCGGGGTTATGCTGCGCGTGATTCCAAGCTTTTTCGGGACCGGGTGGTGGTGACTTATGACGGGCAGGCAGAAACTTTCACGTCGATATTGCCGCACGAGATCGCGCATTTGATCCTTTGGGACTTGTTGGCAGATACCCAGTCTAAAACACCGGTCTGGCTGGAAGAAGGGGTGGCTCAGCTGGAAGAGGCGGATCAGCGCCAGATGGTAAAAGAGGCCATGCGCCCGGTTATCGCCGCTGGTCAACATATACCGTTCAATGTTTTTAAAGACCTACAGCCGTCCGAGCTTAAATCCGAGGTTCAAGTAACGCTTTTTTATGCGCAAAGTTTATCTATCGTCGTATTTCTTATAGAAAAGTATGGACAGAGCGCTTTTTATCGGTTATTTAAAGAGTTGAGGGATGGCCGTAGTTTCGAGGCCGCGCTGGCGCGGGCCTATAACGGAATAATAAATTCGATGGCCGACCTGGAAAGCCGTTGGATCGCGGACGCTTCAAGTTTCTAGCGTTAACATTACGGGAGGTCACAATGGGGAAAAAAGCTTTTACGTTGGTCGAGATCATGTTGGTGGTGATTATTATCGGGGCTTTATCGGCGATGATAATACCGCGTTTGTCCGGTCGTTCGGAGCAAGCCAAGGTTTCGGTGGCCCAGGCGGATATCCAGGCTCAGCTGGCTACCGCGCTCAAGTTGTACGAATTGGATAACGGTGTTTTCCCGGTAACCACCCAGGGCCTGGCGGCATTAAGGGAAAAACCTTCTTCCGATCCTCAGCCCAAGAATTGGCGCGGCCCTTACATCGAGAAAGAGCCGTTAGACCCCTGGGGTAATCCTTATGTGTATGTTTCTCCCGGCGCACATCGTACGGATTACGACCTTTCTTCCAAGGGTAAGGACATTGCCTCCGCTCAAGATGACATTAACAACTGGTAATTCTTCCCGGCGGGGAGTTACTTTCTTTGAGGTCATGGTGACCGCGGTGGTGCTTTCCGCCGGACTGGTGGCTATTTACCGGTCTTTCTTTATTGGAGTGGATT
Organism: Candidatus Omnitrophota bacterium; assembly: GCA_015232565.1. GTDB lineage: Bacteria > Omnitrophota > Gorgyraeia > Zapsychrales > Fredricksoniimonadaceae. Next base: position 8,620 of record JADFZK010000004.1, on the reverse strand, counting down.
ATCTGGATCATCTTTCCCGCCGTTTGTGCGCTCTCGACCTGGTGGAAGGCCGGGTAGCGATAATTGAACGTGATTTTCGCGCTTTGAACAATATTGACGTCGGGCCTCTGGATGAGACGGTGGTGCTTAACGGCCGTCTGGTGGCTTTCAAATTCAGCATTAATCTTCAGCCGGTAGATCTTTTACGGACGGTTTTTCAGCTGGATATCAGGCTCTCCTGGAGCGAGCGCGGGCGGTATCAGGAAATAGCGCGTTCGGCTTATTTCTCCGGAGTCGGCGCACCCGACCAGCCAAAAGGGGATTAATGCGTTTGTTGCGGAGTGCCTTCACATTGGTGGAAGTGATGCTGGTGACGGTCCTGGTGGCCGGGATCGCGCTGGCGGTGTTCTCCTGCCTTACCAATGGCATACGGTTATGGGATCGGAGCCGGGTACTCATGATCGAGGAAGATGCCGCTTTCTTCTTCGACCGGTTCTCATCCGACCTGCGGAACAGTTTCTCTTTTAGCACTTTGGATTTTTCCGGTAGAGAACAGGAGCTTTCTTTTCCCACGGTCGTGTTGACCAAAGCTGATTCTGCCGGCAGCCGGGCCCGGGAGGGCTATACTGACGGACTGGGCATGGTGCAGTATAGTTTTTATCCTGCAACGGGCGAGCTGCTGCGCCGGCAGGCCAATTATGCCCAGGCTCGGCGTGGATCTTTTGCCGAGCCGCGGACGCTGGTTCAGGGCCTTAAAAGCGCGCGCTTCAGATATCTTTCCGCGGCGGACGCAGATTATAAACTAAGCCAGGAACCCGGCGGGCCAATTCCGGCGGGCGTCGAGTTGGAGTTGAGCTTTATGAACGGAACGGAAGAAAGAACTTTGCGGCGTTTTGTGCCTGTTCCCGCGGGGTTAAAATGAGCGCACGCGCTGTTTCGGCAAAACAAGGCTTTGTGCTGGTCATGGCCCTGTGGGCTTTGGGTTTTCTGGCCGTGCTGGCTTTGTCCATTGGCCTGGGTACCCGGCAGAAGATCGTTTTGCTGGGCCGTCTGGAGAATCGCAGTCAGGCGCAATTTGCCGCCGAAGCCGGGGTGAAGAAAGCCGTGGCGGTACTTTTGGATGACCTGGAAAAGAATCAACTGCAATATTCTCCTGCCGCCAAGGCCCGCCGTCATAATAATGCCGCTGAACTGGGCAATATCCCTCTGGGCGGGATGAACGCCACGGTGTTCTGCCCGAGTGCGGATGAAGTCAGCGGACAGTTTTTGGAAAGGCCCGGTTTGTGTGATGAGGCGGGCAAGCTTAATATTAATAAAACTGATGTGGTCACTTTGACGCGCCTGGTGGCGCGAGTGCTCGGACTCGACGATGAAAAGTCCCGCGGCCTGGCCGGCGGGATCATCGATTGGCGGGATTATGGCCAGAGTGAAGCCACCGGTTTCTTCAGTGATGATTATTATAAGAACCTGGAGTATCCGTATGACATGAAGTCGCAACCGTTCGAGCGCATCGACGAGTTGCTGTTGGTCAAGGGAGTGGATAAGAATATTTACTCTGCCTTGCGGCCGTTCGTCACTATTTATGGTGATGGCCGGATTAATATTAACACGGTCTCCAAAGAAGTCCTGTGCGCTCTCGGGGTGGACGGGGACCTGGCCGACAAATTGCTTAAAGCCCGTCGCGGCCAGGACAATCTAGCCGCGACCGCCGACGACCATGTGTTCCTGAATACTTTTGATGTTCCGGTGGATGTGAATACCCTGGTGGCCCTGACGGAGCCGGAAGCCCGCCAGCTGGACGCGCTGAACACCGCCGAGCTTCTGCGTACCGATTCTTTGATCTTTAGTCTGGTCGCGCGCTCTTCCGACGGGAACAAGACCGGGCGCGTGATCGAAGCGGTTTTTGATGCCGCGCAAAATAAATATTTATTCTGGTATGAAAAATAATCAACTTTTGGGTTGATGCCTTGTGAAAGATTGGTCTATAATGATTTTATCTAAAGACAGGGAGATATGAACCTAACCAAATCACGCGTAATTACAATCTCGGCGAATGCAACTCTGGTGAAGGCCGCTCAGGTCACCCGGAATGGTGTCGTCGAGAAGCTGGCCCGGAGAAATATCGAGAACGGTTTGATCGATGTGGCTTTGCGCCAGGTCCTGGCCGGGTTCGACGTCGGCCAGGCCCAAATAGTCTGGGTCCTGCCGGGGGAAGTGGCCACCACCAAGAATGTGGAAGTCCCTTCGACCGATAATGACGAGATCGAATCGATCCTCAGCCTGCAGGCGGCCCGGCACACTCCTTTCAATAAAGAAGAGATCCTGACCAGTTACCTTAAGGTCGGGGTTTCGAAACCTAATTTTACTCAAGTCTTGCTTATAATCGTCAAGCGCGACGCGATCAAGGAAAAGATCGACATCCTTAAAGGCGCGGGGCTGGTGATGGACACGGTCCTCTTTGCTCCGGAAGCGGTGGCGCGTTTTTATGCCCAAGCTTTCAATGTCAAAAAGACCGACGCGCCTGTTGCGTTGTTGGACGTCAGTATGCAGGGCACCAATTTTATTGTGCAGTCTAACGGGACGGCGGTAATGAGTCGGCACATCCCGGTGGGGATTGAACAGTTGGCGGTAGATGCCGAGGCTGTGCGGCATATGTCCGACGAGATAAAAGTGTCGCTTGAGGCTTACGAACAGGAAGGGGTCGATCGCAAACCGGTAAAATTTTGTTTTACGACCGATCATCCCGCTTTGGCGGCGGTGCCGCAGGTTATTGCGGAAGCCCTGGGGATCCAGGTGGACATCCAGTCTTACAAAAAATTTGTTAAATGTTCCAAAGTTGTGCAAAAATCCCTGGCTAATGATTTTGCGGACGACAGTGCTTTGGATATCATAGCGGCTGGTGTTTCCGCGGCGAAGTGTCAGGCCGAACTGGTGCCGCAGGAAGTGCGTGACCAGCGCTCGGTTGCCGAAAAAGGGCGTGATACTCTGGTTGCTGGAGTTTTGTTCTTGTGTGCTTTGTTTCTGGTTGGGTTTGCTTTGTTGAGCAAGGTATATTTTAAGGACCAGTTCCTGCAACAGAATCTTTTGTTGAAATACAGCGCTCAACGGGCAGAGGTCAAGAATCTGGAAAGTATGATCGCGCGTACCGAGATCTTACGCCAGTATTTGCAGGCCCGCAGCCTGCCGCTGGAGGCGGTGCGTGAGTTGTACCGTATCATTCCTCAGGAAATATTTTTATCAGCAGTCAATATGGATGATGCCGGGATGGTTTCGATCCAGGGCATATCGGATTCAATGTCCAAAGTTTTTGGTTTTGTTACAGCGCTGGAGACTTCACCGCTGTTTGAAGGGGTTAAGACCAAGTCCACTTCCACTAAGAAAGATCGGGGCAAGGAAGTGGCGGCTTTTGAGATCATCATGAAGCTTTCCGCGGCCGAAGAACCGGTTGCTGTACCGAACGCCGCACCCGAGACCAAAGAAGCGGCCAAGGTTAAAAAGGGGGACTCTCCGGCATCGGTGCGCCAATAAGGCGGTCTTGAGTCGGGGAGTTAAAAGGAGTTTACATTGTTTAACAAGTTTATTTCCGGCCTTTCGGCTATAGAGAAAAAGTTCCTGAGCGTGGCATTGATCTTTGTCCTGCTGGCGCTTTTTGACCGTTTGCTCATTGGGCCTTCCTTGTCCCGCCTGAACGAAATCAATGAAAAGATCGTCAAGGAAGAGGGGGTCATAAAAAGTAATTTGCGTTTTCTTACTTATCAGGACCGGATCGTTAAAGAAGCTGCGGCTTTTAAGGATTATTATTCGCGGGATGTGCGGGCCGAAGAAGAGATCATCGGTGAGTTCTTGAAAAAGATCGAATTAATGGCTACTCAATCGCAAGTTGAGTTGTCCAAAATTTCTCCGGCCGGACAGGATTATCAGAAAGATTATATCAAGTACCTGGTGACCCTGGACTGTGCGGGTAAGTTAGAGGACATTACTTATTTTATTTATGCGGTGAATAATTCAAAAGATCTGCTGAAGATCGAAAAGATGAACATTCTTAATAATGCCAAAGATGCCGGTAAAGTACAGGCGGCATTAACGATCTCCCGTATGATAATCGGTGCTGATCCGTCCGTTGACTCCAGGAGCCTGGTGAAAGCCGGTCAGGCGGGAGCGGCGCCAGCGGCCTCTTCGGCGGCGCCAGCCGGGAAGTGAGCTTCTTTCCAAAGGCCTATTTTATGGTCCTCAAGGCCAATTCCAGGATCCTATTGTTTGCGGCTATAATTGTCTGCGGTTGTTTTATCCCGCCTTTGCAGGCAGTCACTCTTTCGAAAGAACAGCTTTTTCAGGTAGCCACCTTGGCGGCTCGCGATGGCGAGTATGAAAAAGCCGCTGAGTTTCTCAAGAAAGTCATCGAGCTGGATCCGCGGTTCTCGCCGGCCTATAACAGCCTGGGGATGGTTTCTCAGGCTTTGGCAGGCCCCAATAGTGCGGCTGAAGCCTTGCGCTATTACGAACTGGCATTGCAAAGTAATCCTGACTATGTGGATGCTCTTAACAATGCGGGCCGGTTGTACTATGCTGCCAGTCAGTTTGGCTCTGCCGAGCAGTCGTTGGCGCGGTCTTTAAAATTGCGTCCAGGACAGCCGGATATTAATCTTTTATTGGCGTGGACATACCTTTTTGGGCAATCGCGCGCGGAGCAGGCTATTAAATATTTTGAACAGGGCTTGTTGCTTACGGATGACGCGATGGCCCATTATGGTTTGGGCCTGGCGCATTTACTGCTGGATGAAAAGTTTAAGGTCTTCGATCAGATCACGGTTTTGCGCCGCAGTCGGAAAGAAGAGCTGGCTTCCCGGCTGGAGGGTATGGTGCGGGGGAATGTCAAGATCTCGTCCACTCCTGGCACCCCTTTGGTTACGGGAGTGGGTCAGGAGCCGTCGTTGTTCGATAAAGAACTGCAGTCCCTTACTGCCAGTGGATTTAAGTCGGGATCTGAAGGCAAGGGCATGCAGGTGCGTTTAAAAGGGCCATTAACGGATTGATGTCGGTGGTAATTAAAGCGAACAGATTCTTCAGGTCGGTCTTGTTCCTGATAGCGGTCGGGGGCCTGCTGGTTTCCTTGCTGATCTTGCCAGCCCGCCAGGAACCCGGTAACCAGTCGGCGGAACTGGTACGGGTGGCGCGGGTGGTGGATGGCGATACGTTTAAGCTGGCGGATGGCCGCCGGGTGCGTTTGTTGGGGATAGACACTCCGGAAATGCACGAGAGTAATAAATTGCTCCGGGATGCTTCGCGCTCGGGACAGGATGTGGAAATTATCAAGGGTCTGGGACGGAAGGCTTGCGAGTATGTGCGGCCCTTGATCGAAGGCAGGAAAGTGCGGCTGGAATTTGATATCGAGAAGATCGATAAATATGGCCGGCTTTTGGCCTATGTCTATTTGGAGGACGGGCGGTTCCTTAACCGGTTGATCATTGCTAACGGGTATGCAGCGCCCTTGTCTATTCCACCGAATATCAAACATGCAGATGAGTTCAAAGAGTTATTTAAAGCAGCGCGCAAAGCCCATTTGGGTTTGTGGGCTGAGGATTAAACAATCATTAGCGAAAGGCAGTCACCGTGTTGGATCTAAAATACATCCGTGAGAATACGCTTAAAGCCCGGGCCGGGCTCCTGGCCAAGAATGCCGCCGGACGGTTGGATGAACTGCTGGCGCTCGATGAACAACGTCGGGCAGTCATTGTGCAGGTGGACGAGCTCAAGGCCAGAAAGAATGCCGCCAACGACGAGATCTCACGGTTAATCAAAGAAAAGCAGGACCCCAAAGCCACTATCCTGTCCATGAAAACTACCGCCCAGGCTATTGATGCCCTGGAGCCGGGCCTCAAAGAGCTGGATGAGAAAATAAATCAGATCATGTTGTTTATCCCTAATTTACCGCATGAGTCCATTCCGGTGGGTGGGCCAGAGCAGAATCGCGTGGTGCGTACCTGGGGAGAATTTCGCAAGTTTGATTTTAAGCCCCAGGAGCATATTGCGCTGGCGGAGAAACACGACATTATTGATTTCAAGCGGGCCACCAAGATCTCGGGCAGTAACTTTATCCTGTATAAAAGGGCCGGAGCTTTGCTGGAGCGCGCTTTGATAAATTTTATGCTGGATCTGCATACGCGCGAACATGGTTATGTGGAAGTTTTTCCGCCGGTATTGGTGAACGCCGCGAGCATGCAGGGTACGGGCCAGTTGCCGAAGATGAAGGATGATATGTATCATCTGGCGGAAGAAGACCTCTATTTGATCCCGACCGCGGAAGTGCCGGTAACGAACATTTATCGCGACGAGATCCTCGATGAGGCGCAGTTGCCGATCCTGCACGCGGCTTATTCGCCCTGTTTTCGGCGGGAGGCGGGTTCTTACGGCAAGGATACCCGCGGCCTGATGCGGGTGCATCAGTTCAATAAAGTGGAGCTGGTCAAGTTTGTAAAGCCCGAGACTTCTTACGCCGAGCTGGAGACTTTGGTGGGGAATGCCGAGCGGGTTTTTCATTTGCTGAATATTCCGTACCGTATCCTGGAACTGGCTTCGGGCGATATCAGTTTCTCCGCCGCCAAGTGTTACGATATTGAAGTTTATGCTCCCGGCCTGGACAAGTGGCTGGAAGCGTCCAGTTGTTCGAACTTCGAGGACTTCCAGGCGCGCCGGGCCAATATTCGTTATAAGGGCAAGGATATGAAGAAATCGGCTTTTGTGCATACCCTGAACGGTTCCGGGGTGGCTACGCCGCGTACTATGGTGGCGATCCTGGAGAATTATCAGCGGGCCGACGGCGGGATCGATATCCCGGAGGCGCTCTGGCCATATACCGGCGGGTTGCGGGCTATTACGCAGTAATAGGCGGGCCGGGTTTTATGTATGATGCGTTGCTGTCTGGAAAGAAAGGTCTCTAATGGCTACCAAAGATGAAACCACTACTGGCACCAAGAGTGCCAAAGGCGCCTGGCAAGGCAGTTTGCTGATCGGATTAAAATTCGCTCTGGCGTTTTTATTATTGCCGCTGGTTATTGGCTCAACAGCAGCTTTACAGGGGCAGATCGATGGTTTCGACGCTACGATCAAACACACTTTGTGGTCGGGCCTGGTTATTTACCTGATACTTAAGTTCTTTGTTTATGATTTCAGTCATGTATACAAATTCGGGCAGGGTATGGTGACGTTCTGTTTTCAGTTCCTCAAGCCGCTGGTCAATGCGGCGTCTTATGTGATCCCGATTTACACCGTTTTTGTGCTTTTAGCTTATGCGGCAGTAGCGGCTTTGGGCCAGCTGGCGGCCTGGAAGAGTATATTGTTAACGCTGGTTTCGGCCACTTTCTCCATGCACATTATCCTCACCGCCCAGGATCTTTATGCCAAAGATTCAGTCTTTGGTAAACCGACGTATTTCTTCGGCATGGAACTGGTTTACATCATAGATGTTTTCTTGATCGCTTTGGTTATGAATGTGGTATTACCCGGGTTCTCGTTCATTGAGTTCTTTAAGTCTTTGGGCGGGGTTTCCCTGGGCATGTACAAAACCGCTTTCGGACAGCTTTTTGGTTTTTAGTCCGGAAATCTTGACGTGGCAGGTTGAATCGGGTTCTTTCGGCGTAAAAGAAGTCTGTAACCGTTCGGGTTGTATTTGAAGCCAGTCGAGTTTAGGGCGAACGTTTGGGTGCCGGGGAGGTTTGGTACAGGTTTTCCAGTTTCTTTAGCATGCCTTGGTTGGCCTTGCCGCTTATAGAAAGAGCTACACACTGGCCGAAGAAGTCCAGTCCGGTGAGCGCTTCGAAGTTTGCTTCGGAAGCGCAAGCGACACGCAGTCTTTGGGTGAGGCTGAAATTAATGATATTGATGTTTTCATAAAGCGCTTGCAGGTCGTTCATGTGCCAATCGGCCGGGCGGCCTTTTCTTTTAAGGAAGTATTGTGCCAGGAGGTACATGGACATGGCTCGGGCCATGGATTCTTCTGCCGATGCAAAGGGCAGGTGAAAGCGCACCAGCGGGCGTAGTTTATCCATGACCGGGCAGCCGCTGGAGACCATGTATATCCCGAAGATCGCTCCCAGAGCCGACCGAAGGTCGGTTTTTTTGTTGAAGGTTCTCAGCTCGGTTGCGATCGTGATCTCCACAGGGTCATTGCCGGAAAATTGTCTGGAGAAATCGATAAGTTCGGTGATATTGGCCGCTATGGGGCAAGACGTGTGCGTGGAGGGTGTCAGCGGGCAGTTACAGCATTGTTGACAATCCAGCCGGGTCCATTCCGGAAGGGCCTCTTTTGTTTTCGTAATAAGGGCCAGGGTTTTCCGGTCCAGGTCGAGCGTAAAATTCTTTCTAACTTCGCGGCCGAGATCAAAGGTGTAGGCGAAGCGGAGCGGGGTGTTGGCGGTTTCGCTCATGGTCAGGCCTTATCCAGCGGGTCGCTTTGCAAATAGGGCTGGAAGATCTCTTCGATCTCGTCCATGGACTGATCGGAGATCGCAAAGTGGATGCCCTGGTCAAAAGCGGTCAGCTTGCAGATAGCATTCAGCGTGGAATCTTCAACGTTTATCTCTCTCAGGCGGTTAATGAGTATCTGTATGGTGAATCCACTGCCCCTTTAATTATCAGCGGATAT
>JADFZK010000074.1 GCA_015232565.1 Candidatus Omnitrophota bacterium | reverse complement strand
TCATCTGCAGGCTCAATTAAAACAAACGGCGACAAACTATCCTTGGCATTAAGCTGCTGATGCGCAAGGGCGTAACTGAGATAACATTTCACCTCTCCCGTCGTCACATAGAGGGCGTCCTTTGTCTGATAAACAAAAACACCCGGATCCTTTCCATGAACGACATTTAAGGCACTTCGCGGCCTAACCAGGACCACCCATGATTCAGGCTGCGAATTCCGGTAACTTCGGCCAGCTTTTTCGGTGAACTTCGGCCACCCATTCCGGTCAACTTCGGCCACCGCTGCCAACCAGCTTGGAGCTCTTTGGGCGACGATTTAAAAACCCGGTTTTAAAAGAACAATTTTCTTAAGATACTGCCTGTCTAAACCAGGGTCAAGTGGTTTAGAGTTGATCTGTTTTTCGTGGCGTTTTGGGCCAGGCTCAATCTTTCCGCAACAGCATGACTTTTTATAAAAGATACGCCCTCTAGAATCGCTTATATGCTTCGATCTTATGACGAGCCGACTAAGATGACGCCGAAAGATCTTCTCTTTTGAACGAACGAATCAAGCCCTTGATTATCGGAGCCGCTTCTTTCCATAGACCTTTCTTAAAGAATCTTTGACACCATCGAACTCGATCGTATAGGCATTGTGGATCAGTCGGTCAAGAATGGCATCGGCCAGAGTGGCGTTGCCGATGGCTTCATGCCAATGTTTGACCGGCAGCTGGCTGGTTATAATCGTAGAATAGGTGTTATGCCGCTCCTCGACGATCTCCAGAAGGTCCTGGCGTTGGGCGTCGGTCAATGCACCCAGAGCGAAGTCATCGATGATCAATACCGGGATCTTTGTCAGTATACGCATGAACTTTTTGTATTGCCCGTCGTTCCTGGCCATGGCCAGTTCGGTGAACATTTTTGAGACCCGAATATTAAAGGCCCCGTGGCCCAAAATACAGCCCCGGTGAGCCAGGGCCTCCGAGATAAAACTTTTCCCGGATCCTGTTGGCCCGGTAACCAGAATGTTGAGGTGATCCTCGATCCATTGGCCTGTGGCGAGTTTCTTAATAAGCCCTTTATCGAGATTGCGGGCGTGGGTATAGTCAATATTCTCGATACAGGCCCCTTGGCGCAGATGCGCGGCCTTAAGCCGAGTCGCCAGGCGCCGGTTGTCCTGCTCCGTCAACTCCCGATCCACCAGTAACCCCAACCGTTCTTCAAAGTCCAGCCCTTGGTAAATGCTTTTGCTGGTCAATTGCTCCTCAAGGGCCTTGAGCATTCCTTCAAGCCTTAACATTCTCAGCTTGTCCTGCGTCGGTGTTGATAACATGTGAGCCGTCTCCTTTTTTGCATGTTAATTAAAATATCCGCTGCCGCGAATATTCTTATGAACGACATCGACCATCTTGATCGGTGCTTCTATCGGCTTTTGATCAAGCCCTGCTTTTAAAATCGAAGCGATGTTTTTGTACGAGCGGGCTCCAATTTTTTGTCCCCGCGCACAGGCTGCCTCCAGCCGTTCGTTGGAATATATCTTTGCAAGCCGGAGAATGCCCAGGCACGAGCGGTACCCCTGTTCTGGATACTGCCGGCCATTCATGATGGTTTCGACCATAGCGACTGTCTGGACCCCGATCCTGGTTGCCATATCAATAATTTTCGCTGGCGTCCACGACAGGAATTCTTGATGGCTCTTGGGCCGGTGAGCTTCAATGGTCGTATTCCTTCCGCGACGGTCATCGCGCGCATGGCTGGCCACACGCTGATCACAGTGCAGGATCTCAACCGTGGTGGCGGTATACCGCAGTAACACAGCTTTCCCCACCAGCCGATAAGAGACGCTGTAATAATGCCCTTCTAGTTCAACGTGATAATCAAAAGGAACCTTGGATTTTTTCCACTCGGCAAGCTCATACCTTGTCGCCGGGAGAGGCTTCAAGGCCGGGCGATCGAGCTCTTCATAGACCGTTTGGCGGCTGCCAGGTAGCTTTTGGAATGGCCGCGAATTCAGTTTTACGAGCAGTTCACGGATGGCTTGATTCAATTCAGCCACGCTGAAAAACTTCCGGTTGCGCAAGGCCGCCAGGATCCAGCGTTGTGCCAATTGCACTCCCGCCTCGACTTTTGCCTTGTCCTGGGGCCGTCTCACTCTCGCCGGAACTACGGCCGTCCCATAATGCGCGATCATGTCCGCGTATGTCCTGTTGATCTCCGGCTCGTAACGACAGGGCTTGGTCACGCCAGACTTGAGATTGTCTGGAACAATCTTGCCCGTAACCCCGCCAAAATATTCAAACGCCCGCACATGACTGCCTATCCATGACGGCAGGCTTTGATCCGCCGTCGCCTCGGCAAAGGTATAATTGCTGGCGCCAAGGACCGCCACAAATATCTGAGCCTGTGTGACCTGACCGGTCTCTCGATCGTAAATCGGAACAGTCTGACCGGAATAGTCAATAAACATCACATCCCCGGCGGTATATGACTGGCGCAGCGTCACCCGCAAGGTCCCGGCAAAAGCATGGTAAAGCTGACAAAATTGCGTCAATTGATACCCGTCGGGATTCTTTTCTTTGTACTCTTGCCACAATAACATCAATGTCACTGCCGGTTTTTTGAGATCCTGATGAATTTGTACAAAATCAGGCAGCGGCTTGGTTTGATTCCTGACCGGCCGAACACTGACCATTCTGGCTAATTCTTCATCACCTATCGCGCCGACACCACCCCAGTCCAGCCCGATCTTGCGGGCTGTCTTCAGGTATTTCTGCGCGGTTGAATGGGCAACATGCAAACTTTGCCCGATCTGCCGCGAAGTCATTCCACAAGCCAATCCCATTCTTAAAATCTCACGAACATGTCGCATTCCCGTCTCCAGTCCTTGTTTGTTTTTCCTAGCCATACAGCGCTCCTGTTTTGTCCGGTTAAAAGACAAAAGAATGCCGCGCCATGCCAAAAATGACAAGGTTTATTGCTTCCACATAAATCTGGAAGCCGGGTTTTATTTCATCGCTTAAGGGGATTAAAACTGGTTGGCCGAAGTTGCCGTAATAGGTGGCCGAGGTTCACCGAAATGGGTGGCCGAAGTTGACCGAAATGACTGGCCGAAGTTCACCGAAATGGATGGCCGAAGTTGACCGAAATACGCAGCGTTTGACGAAGGGCAAGGATTAAGTGAGCATACGGCCCCTTTTGATGCGTTGGTTTATGTTGTCGATGGCAAGGTAGAGATCACCATTGATCTTCCCCCGAAAAAGTGGACAAAACGAAGAGTTTGGTTTGATATAATAACCAACTCTAAACCGGGAGGTGTCCAATGGTCGGG
>JADFZK010000003.1 GCA_015232565.1 Candidatus Omnitrophota bacterium | reverse complement strand
TATATTTACACTGCGCCGGGCACGCACAACAAGGATTCTTACGACCTTTCCTCGCTGGGGGTGGACGGGGTGGAGAGCGCGGATGATGTTACCAATTGGGAGTCCGACGCCAAATGAGGCTGGCTCGGCGTGGCTCGGTATTGCTGGAGGCTCTGGCCTGCGTTCTGGTGGTGGGGCTGGGCTCGCTTTATATAATGCAGACTTTTCGTACCCAGCAGTCGGCGGTGCTCGCCATGCGCGACCAGGCGGTGGTGATAAACTTGCTGGAAAGCCGGATCAGCCAGCTGGCGGCGGGGGTCGGGCCGGCCGCGGATATTGCGGCCCGGGAAGAGGTTCCGGAACCGCTGGAGCAGTGTTCTTTTGTAAGCGCGCCCGGCGAGGCCCTGGAGCAAAGCGGCAACGGGTTGGCGCAGGTCAAGGTTTCGGCGGAATGTACGACGGGGAAAAGGGTGCGCCGGTTGGGGGTTGAGCTGGTGCTGGCCGGAAAGAAGAACGATGAACTGGCGCGGTAAGCCGGCGTTCACTTTAATTGAGGTTCTGCTGGGCGCGGCGCTTTTTTCAATAATTGCGCTGGTGCTGGCCGGTATGTTGTGGGGCGGGGTCAAGCTGGAGGCGTCGGCGCGGGGGATGGCGCGCGGTTCTTTTGCGGCGCAGAGAGCCCTGGGCGTTATGGCGCGCGACCTGGAGAACGCGGTGGTTCTCGACCTGGCCGGGTTGCCGGCCCTGCCGCCGGTGTGCGTGGGGGAAAGCGGCAAAATGGCTTTTTATACCCGGCGTGCACGCGGCATCGTGGTGGTAACATATCGTTTGGGAGAGCTGACCGCCGATACGCGCCGCCTTATGCGGGCCGAAGGGCGGAGCAAGTCGGAGAGCGGTGCGGTTAAAGACCGGGGCCGGGCGTTGTTGCGGGAAGAGGTCTTGTTAAAAGATTTGCTGGAGGGGGCGGAGAACACTCCTTTGGTTGAGGCCCTGGCGGAGGGTTTAAAGGAGGGCGGGTTGGTTTTTTCCTACGGGGCGTTAGAGAAAGCCGGACAGCCCGGAGTGCTTTTTGCGGACCGCTGGCAGAAAGTCGGCTTGCCGGCGGCAGTGCGGGTGGTCTTAAAGGCCGGGAATGTCGTTACTCTCTCGCGAACGGTTTATTTGCCGACCGAGTATCAGTCCGCGGCACGGGTGGAGCGTCTGGCTGGTTCCGCCGGAGCGGTGCGTTACCGGTTGCGGGCCAGCGCGGCGGAACGGCTTAAAGATGATATGGCGGGGCCTTGATGCGCCGCGACGAGTCCGGAATAATTTTGGCTTCGGTTCTGTGGACCATGATATTGTTGTCGCTGATGGCGCTGGCTATCGGCCGTTACACCGGCGGGCAGGCGTGGTACATGGCTAATGCCGTCGGCCGGGTAAAAGCGTATGCGGCGGCCCGGTCGGGTATGTCTTATGCCCTGAACCTGCTGGCGCATTCCGATGCCAAATGTGCCGGCCTGGCGTTATGCGGGATAGACACCGAGGGTGAAGACCCGGAAAGTTTCTTTAAGAATATAAAAGTGGGGGCGCGGGCGCGGGCGGATATAGCTTATGTGACCCGCGGGTATACCGCCGATGGCAGTGCGCGGGTGGTCTATGGTTTTAGTGACGAAGGCCGGCGGGTGAATTTGAATGCCATCAACGCCGGGAATATGGCGATCCTGGTCGGGCTGTTGACCCAGGCCGGCCTGGCGGCCCCGCAGGCCAATCTGGCGGCGGCTTGCGCGGTGAACTGGGCCGACGCGGGCGCTACCGGCACAGGGGACGCCAAGTTAAAAAAACGGCCCTACGACAGTGTGGACGAGCTTTTGGTTTGCGAGGGTATGACGGTGGAGGCCTTGGGGCGGATACGGGAATTCCTGACGGTTTTCCCCAAAGAGTCCGGGGCGCAGTTGAATTTTAATTCGGCGACCATATCCAATAATGTGGCGCTGGCGTTCTACGCACAGCTTAGCCCTTCGGCTTCGGGGGCGGCGGCCGGGGACCTGATGCGTCAGCTGGCGGTTTTGCGGGACGGGCCGGACGGCCTGCCTTTTACTCTTGACGACGGCAAGGCGTTGGCGGCCAGCGCGTTTGCCCGGCAGTATCCGTTCGCGGACCTGAATATCGGCAAGTCTTTATGGCGGGTGCGGGTGGTTGGCACCGACGAGAATACCGGCATGAAGGCCGTGGTGGAGGCGGTGGTCGAGAAGAAAAGTTCCGACAGTTGGCCGCTGATAAAAGAATGGCACAGGGAATGATCTTATGACGATACGCACGGTCATCATGATAACTGACACCCGGGTAAGCGTACTGCAGGTGTCCGGCGACGCGGTGGTGTTCTCGGCCGTCCAGGAGCTGACGGGCCCGGCGCCGGACCCGGGGGCGGGGCTGGTCGGGCTGGCGCGGTCCAAAGGCTTTATGCGGGCCGGGGCCGAGGTGTGGGTGGTGTTCCCGCGCAAGAGCGTAATAATGCGCCAGCTGGTGCTGCCGTCGCGCGACCCGGAAGAATTGCGCCGGATGGTGGAACTGCAGTGTGCCCAGCAGGTGCCGTATGCTCGCGAGGATATCGCGCTGGATTTTATGGCTCTCGACGGCAATGCCGGCGGGTATCCGGCCGGATATACCGGAGTGGTGCTGGCGGCAGTGTTGCGCGAGCAGTACCAGCGGGTCATCCAGGCGTGCGCCGGAGCCGGGGTGCCTCTAAAACATATGACGCTCAGTTCCTGGGGCCTGGCGCAATGGTGTGCCCGTTTTAGCGTGGCGGCGCCGGAGGCGGCGAGTTGCGTGATCGATCTGCAGGACGCCGAGTGTGAAATTTGCGTGTGCGGCCGCGGCAAGGTTTTTACTTCCCGCTATCTGGACTGGGGTTTTACCCAGCTGGCCGCCGGGTCTATACAGGGATTTATCCGTCAGTTGGAGATGACTTTAGCGAATTATACCCGGCAAAAGTCCGGGCCGGCGGCGTTGTCTATTGTGGTGGTTTCCCCCGAAGTCAGGGACGAGTCTTTTTGCCAGGAGCTGACACAGTCGTTCGGCCTGCCGGTGCACTGGGAGGCTCCCGCCGGTAAAGTACAGTGGAAGGGCAAGCCGGCGCCCGGGCGGGATAATGCGCCGCGGGCGGCCCTGATCGGCGTGGCGCTGGCGCGCGAGAAGGGTTTTGACCTGATCCCCGACGAGATAAAGCTGGGTGCGCAGGAACGCCAACGCCGGTCGATGGCCTGGCGCCTGGCGCTGGCTGGCGGCCTGGCTTTCCTGGCTCTTATAGCTGTTTTCAGCGTGGAGCGGGTCAAGGGCGGTTTGTACGTGGAGGCGCTGGAGAATGAGTCGGCTGATCTTAAGGTCAAGGCCGCTAAAGTGGAGGAAAAATCCGGGCGCATCCGCCTGCTGGCGGGGCTGATAAACGACCGTTTGTTCGTGGCCGACGTAATA
This sequence comes from Candidatus Omnitrophota bacterium, assembly GCA_015232565.1. Taxonomy (GTDB): domain Bacteria; phylum Omnitrophota; class Gorgyraeia; order Zapsychrales; family Fredricksoniimonadaceae. The sequence goes on along the minus strand of JADFZK010000003.1, from coordinate 126,317 downwards.
GCGGCCATATACCAGGCTATTCCTCCGGGTATGTCGCTGGTTTCCTTGTCTTTGTCGCAGGGTTATTCCATGGTGCTTCAGGGGGTGGCGATCCGCAACGAGGATATTAATATCTTTCAGAAGGCTTTGCTGGCTTCGGGCTGGTTTGGCAAGGTGGGCCTGGAGTTCGTTAACAAGCGCATTGAGGCCAGCGGCGAGGTTAATTTCTTCAAGATCGTACTGCAGATCAAGGACGGGGTGGTCAAGTGATGAAACTTTCCGGGCGTGAAAAGATTATTCTGGCGGTTTGCGGGGTTTTGCTGGGGGTGTATGTGCTGGTGTGGGGCATTATCCTGCCGGCGCACGACCGGGCCGAGGAATTGGACGCCCGTATTGAGTCTGCGCGCCGGCGTTTGCAGAACGTAAAGGCGGTGGTAGGGCGCGAAGGGGCCCTGGACTCGGTTTACCAGGTCATAGCCTCCCATATTAAGGTAGCCGCTTCCGATGGCGAAGAAACTTCCCAGATGGTGGACAGCCTGGAATTCGCGGCCAATGCGGCGGGTGTGCATATTGTGAATATCCAGCCGCGCCCATCCCGGGACAAGGGTTTCTACAAGGTCCATTCGGTCGAAGTGGTTTGGGAAGGCCAGTGGAGCGCTTTTATCAAGTTTATTTACCTGGCGCAAGCCGCGCCCTGTTATTTTGGGATCGATGACATGAATGCTGAAAAATATTCCGATATCTCCGCCTCTTTACGCGGATCCCTGGTAGTAAACCAGATCCGCCTCACCAAGCGTTGATTAAAAAATCTTGAATTCTCATGATTGGCAGGTATACTTGCTTTGGAGGCGGTTTTACTTATAGCGCTATATGGAGCGAAAACTTAAACCTATAGTTGTTCAGCAAGTCTTGAAAGACCAGGGAATCCGGCTGTTTTCTCCGGTTGAATTCCAGCGGACTTTCTCTGTCTCATTACGGGCGGCCCAGGAGTTTATTAAAGACCATTCGCAGGATATTTTTTTGAAGATGCGCAATGGCCTGTATGCTTTGCGTATTGAGTTGCCATCCGATGGGGAGATCGCTAACCGGGTTTATGCGCCCAGCTATATTTCTTTTGAATACGCTATGGCCCGGCAGGGCATTATTCCAGAGACAGTTTATACGATCACCTCGGCCACAACCCGGGTTACCCGGGAATTCACTGTAAACAATAAGAGTTTTGAGTACGCACGTATCAAGAAACAGGCTTACCGCGGTTACAGGGCAGAAAAGATCGATGGGGCGACGGTTCTCATGGCCGAACCCGAAAAGGCATTCGTGGATTACTACTATTTTGTGGATTTGAAACTGAGAAGTCACAATGATCGATTGAACACACGGAAGCTGAATAAAAAGATGGTTATGGAGTATGCGGCTTTGTTTGGCCGGCCGAGTTTGCTTAAACTGGTTAAAGAGGTTTTATCCTGCTGCCAGCCCATCCAGGGCGGGCAGGATTCCGTTCCTCTGTCTGCAAAACTTCAGATGTAAGGAGCTTCATGATAGAAAAAAGACTGATCCAGCAACTTGCCGAGCGATATCAAACGACAGCCGACAATGTTATTCGCGAATATTTCCAGCATCTATTCCTTGCTCAGCTTTATCAGGCAAAAGGGTCGGAGGGATTCCTTTTTAAAGGGGGAACCGCGCTGCGTATAGTCTGGCAGAGCCCCCGTTTTTCGGAGGATCTGGATTTTACTGGGGTTAATTTGGGCCTTCGCGGCATTGAGGCCACTATGGAAGACACGCTCGGGAAGATCGAGCAGTCAGGGATCGAGACCAGGATTGATGAGTCAAAGGCAACAACTGGTGGATATCTTGCGATCTTTGATTTCCGGACCGGAGCATATAGCAGCCGTATCCAGATAGAGGTGTCTTTACGCAAAGAGAATAAGATTCGAGGCGCGGCCTTGGCCGCGGCCACATTGATCCAGTCTGATTTTGTTCCTGCCTTTGCGTTGATTCATTTAGATGAGGAGATTCTGGTGGGGGAGAAGATCCGGGCATGTTTGACACGAGGCAAGGCGCGGGATTTCTACGATCTATATTTTATTTTACGCGGGCGGATGGCATTTCAGGCGGTTTTTACCAAAAACAAGGCTTTGAAGGCGGAATTAATAAACGCTGTTAAGAAAGAAGGGCGCGATTTCAGGCATGAGCTGAAGCAGTTTCTGCCGGTTAACCAGCATTTGATCATCAAGGGTTTCCCGGATGCCTTGGTTAGAGAGATTGAGCGCAATTTGGTCGGCAAATGATGGCCAAATTTTGTTTCCTTGCTGGCAGAATAGCCCGAAACAGGTTTAAAAGCGGTAACCTACCAGCATGTCGAACAGCGCACCCTAGCAGACGAGTTCGAAGGGCGAGGATGCCTAGCCAGCAAGTTCACTGGGGATGTCGGCCGCCGTTTGCCCCTGCATGCATTAATTATTCCTGAACCGTTATTTTGATCACTCGATGTAGGGGCACGGCATGCCGTGCCCCTACGATGCGTGCAAATAATCATATTTATTTTTTATACATTTATGGCGCGAGACGTGATTTTATGTTATTATTTTAATGTCCAGTGTGGACATTAAAGGGGTGTTTATGGGTATTGTTTCAGGAATAAGGGCTGAAATATGGGTGTAGCTTACAAATTGCGGCAGGATATTGTTGACTTTATTGTCCAAACTAAAAGGACCGACCATTCTTTGAGTTGCCGCGGTTTGGTTAAAATGATCAAGGATAAGTTCAATTTTGAGGTGTCCAAATCCTCGGTTAATGCGGTTTTAAAGCAAGCCAGGCTGAGCGGGCCGATCGGCCGGCATTCCATATATAAAGCCCCCAAGAACTTTGCTATTCCCCAGCACAAGAAGGACATACTCCTGAAGAATGTCCAAATGTTCTTGCCGGCAGTAGTCCCCGCCGTAACGGTGCCCGCGGTTTTTGAGGAAGTCAAGCCAAAGCCGGAGATGATCGCGGAAACTGACAGAGCCCCAGAGGCTAAGCCCGACCAGTCGCTGAATCCCATTGCCGGGGCTGCATTGGAAACCGGGATTGAGCCGGTAGCTTCATTGGCCGTAGGGGCCGACCTGGTGTCGGCCCGGCAATCTGACGATACTTCACGAGCCGAAGATTCGCCCAATAAATGTGCCCAGCCAGTAGCAGAACACATTGTGCCGCAACCTATTGAGAATGCTCCGGATCAGTCGATCGAGCCGGAAGCCTCATTGGCCGTAGGGGCCGAGCTTAACTCGGACCAGCCAGTGCCTGAGCCATTAACAGAACCCGTTGTATCGCAACCTATTGAGAATGATCTGACTCAGGAAATAGCGCCTGAGTCGGCGCTTGAGCCAGAAGACCCCTTCATGTCGGTCCCGGAGCGCGATCCTGGTTTGGCGGCGCCGGAGGCCTTAACGCCTGCGACCGCTAACTCTGAGGAGCCGGTCAATGCGTTGACTGACGATCGGGCTCTCCGGCTGATGCCGGACCCCGTTTTTGGCACGCCTTCCTTTGAACAGGTGCAGGCTGAGGTTGAGGATGGCATTCGCGCCCGGGAGCGGGAAGAGGAGAAGGCCCGGGAGCGTTCGGCGCTTTGGCTGGGGAACGTGGGCAAGCTTTACGGGCGGCTGGGGGCGGCGGCGCTCTGGTACGCTTTTCAGGCGGCTTGTTCTTCCTGTCGTTTGGGCGAGGCCTTGGCCCGCGAGCTGGGCGCTTTGCCGGAGGGCGTAACTTCGGCGCAATGTGAAGCGGTACTTTTTGCGGATATGTTCGCGGAACATCGCCCTGGTTTTGAATCCAATGACCTCTCGACGCTCTGGCGGCTGGCCGGGCTGGAAGACCGGCAGGGCCGGGCGATCATAGATAAAGCGTTCGTCCTGGAAAATAACAAAACCCTTTGCACGGCCATACATACCGAGCTTACCATGGCGTTCACGCCGGTGAAATATTTCCGCCTGTTGTCGGCTAAAGGCGCGCGTTTTTATCTGGATGCCGCCTTACCGGCCCTGAATTATGAATTCATCGACGCCGGCCAGGCTTCGGTATTCGGCCAGTCCCCGGCGGCCGCTTTGCCAATATTCATGGCGGTCGAGCGGGCGGTCGACAGCATTATCACCAATATGCAGCCGGTAATGGCCAATGTGCCCGCTTTTGGCCTACAGCCGGAACTGCTGGCTTTTATCCGTTTAATGGACGGCCGCGGTGAGGACGTCTTTGGTTCCCTGGAGCTTATTGGCGATAATGACACCAAATGCGCGGAATTTCTGTCCATTCCGGCTATCCGTCGGGATTTTATTCTGCGGGTGCGCCTTTCCGAAAGCGAAATGGCCCGCGTGGAATACGAAATGATCGACAATCACCGCGCGTACTTCGACCCCATAGCGGACAGGTCCTGCGGATATTTTGAAGGCGCGCTGGCGGTCGAGGGGGCGGATCAGCCATTAAGGGTGTTAACAGTCAAGCCGGAAGGCTGGGGGGAAGAATTTGTATTATTGTCAAATATTCCGGCTGAAAAGTGCGGTGCGGAAGATATTTTCCGGCAATTATTCAATTCTACTATCGCCTCTGATGTGGGATGCGGCCAGCTAATTGAGGGTAAAGCGCTGTCTTTTGCTCCACAAATAGGCAGTATTTCGGCTGTGATCAGGGAAGTTGATGTTTTACTGCGGAAATATTTCCTGGATTCCACCTGTCAGGCGCTTTCCTGGCTGGGAATGTGCCACTGGCTTTACGACCTCTCTGGTTACATTCAGGAACACCCTGATACCGTTTTCTTGCGTTTTCAGTTACCGGAAGATTACGCTTACCAGCCGCAATTAACTATTATTTTAAGTTCGCTTAACGCCGCTTTTTTCAAAACCGCCGATGGCCGCCGCATAGTTTTTACACTTTAACTTTTCCACAAAACTAATTTCGTTTTCACCATTGCGGCGTTCAATTTCATATGTTATACTTTGGTGACGCTTGTATGGAAGGGGTGTGCCGTAACGCCTTTCGGCTCCGTTTAAAGCGGGGTTGTACTGCGAATAAAGTTTGTTTGATATTATTTGCGGGCCGTCCGGGGTAACCCGGGGCGGTATAATAGCCGGGAACATTCTCGCTTCGCAGTGATGTTCAAGGAAGCCCCGGCCAGATGTATTTTGTTCACAGGGGTGGCGCGCGATGAGGATAAAAAATTGCCAGGGGCAGAATCTTGTTGAATATTGCCTTGTCGTTGCGATCGTATCGGCGGCGGTGGTTGCCATGAGCACCTATGTGTATCGGGCCGTACAGGCCAAACAAAAGGACATCGGAGAAGAATACTCGAGGGAATAGTCATTATACATACGCGGTAAAACGGAGGGAACAGACAATGTTAAAAGAAAAAAAGAAGGTCAAGAAAGGGCAAAGCACGCTGGAGTACATCATTCTGATGACAGCGGTGGTCATTGCCATTATTGCGTTCGTAGGCTCCAATAGTTCGCCTTTCAGGACGGCTTTGAACAGCACGCTTACGTCAAGTACGAATACTATGAATGAGATGGGTGGCAAGATCGGCACTACTTTTGCGGGGGCTGATGAAACGGCGGCTACGGCAACAGAATAGTAACGGAACTATAACCAGTTCGTGGTTTTTTAGAAGGAGCTGTGCATGCTAAAAAATATCCGAAATAAAAAAGCCCAGAATACGGCGGAATACGCCATTCTGATCGCGCTGGTAATTGGCGGTGTAGTGGCTATGCAGACCTATGCCCAGCGGGCTTTACAGGCGCGTGTGCGCGATACCAGCCGGTTTATGGCTACCAAGACCAGCGCCGGTACGGGCGGGGTGGGTGGCACTGAGATCGGGCTTGGCGCTCAGTATGCTACTTTGCAGTATGAGCCTTATTACACCAATACAGACGAGAAAGTAGACAAGAGCAGTACTGCTATCCAGAACAAGGAGCAAGATCTTTTTACCGCAAATGGATCGACGTTCACTAACAAGATCGAGCAGATTGAAACTACCGCGGCTCCGACTCAAGTCGGCAGGGTAGAGGGTGAAGGGGTTGCACCATAGAACGGAGATAATTTTTACTAAAGTCTTTATTATGGAGAAAGCTTATGATGAAAAAAAATAGTAAGGGCCAGAGCACGCTGGAGTACGCGATCCTAATAATTATCATTATCGCGGCGCTCTTGAGTTTGAACACTTATGTTAAAAGAGGCGTACAGGGCCGCTTAAGAAGCGCTACCGACGATATTGGTGATCAGTTCTCCACCGGGGCAAATTATTACAAGTCCACGGTGTCGATCAGCAATACGTACAGCAATAATCTGGCTGGTACCGCGATGACCGGTAAGCGTAGCGAGGCTGGCGCTCAGATGACAACTAACGTTATTACTAATGTGCGAATGACGACGGGTGACGGCGCTGAATACATGCCGTAAAGTTTTACCAGGTTGTTAGTGAAAGTATAATTCACCGGCTTTAGTTCCCGAAGGGGGCAGGTATCCCCTTCGGGAATTAATCGTCGGATACATTTTTCTTCTCAGGCGGCCTTATGTTAAAAAATTTTTATTCCAGAAAAGGGCAGGCCATCAGCGGGGAATATGTGGTGGCGTCGGTGCTGATCGTGATCGCGATCACAGTAATGTCTACGTATATCCGGCGGGCTTTGCAGGCCCGCACTCATGACACCCAGCGTTGGGTGATGGTCAAGGCCACTAACGCGCTGGAAGGTACGGTCCAGGTGAACATGGAATACGAGCCCTATTACGTGGAGTCGACGGCGAATATCGACAGTTACCAAAAGGACAATTCGTTCCTGGCCGCCGGCGGGGCGTATAACAAGATCATTAATACCGAGCAGGGCATGAGCATGTCCAGCAACCAGCTGGCGCCCTATATGTCGAAATAGGCAGTTGAAGGTTGGGGCCCAACGGCCACAAGGTCTTTTATGTTCAAGCTAAAAAACAAAGCCCAGAGCCTTGGTGAATATGTGGTGATGGCCACCATTGTGGTGGCGGCCGTGGCGATGATGTTCCCGATGGTCAAGCGCGGCACCCAAAGCCTTATCAAGGCCGGGGCGGACCAGATCGGCGTGCAGAGGAATTCCGAGCAGGATTTCAACGCCGATAGCGGTTATACCGAGTATTTTTATTCCAATACCCGGGCGAACTCGCAGAAAGACACTTTCATGGCGATGAATAAAACCATGTGGGCGCGGAATGTAAGGACCGTGGAAGAAACCGTTTCGTTGACCAATTCGTTGACGAATATGGGTTTTACCAAAGATGAGTAACGCTTGCTAAAGGAGGCGGAATGCGGATCTCGGCGCGGGGACAAAGCCTTTTGGAATACACTATCCTGGTAGTGGTCATTATTGCGGCCCTTATCAGCATGAACACTTATCTTAAGCGCGGCATCCAGGGGCGCTGGAAAGATTCCGTGGACGGCCTGGGCGACCAGTACGACCCCGAGAAGACCAACAGCGTGGTAACGCACCGGATCGAATCCAATTCCGAATCCCGGGTGCAGACCATCCGCGGCGGTAATCAGGGCGTGGCAGGTTATTATACCATGCGTTCTGACGTGGCTTCTTCCCGGGAAACCAAGAATGGCGGCGTGCAAATAGGGCATTATTAATGACTAGTGATCAACCGGCCTCCCCCAAAGCTGTTTTGTCCCGGCGTGCCCAGGCTATAATTGAGCTGGCGGTGTTCGGGTCTATTTTTATTTTCGTGGTGGGGTCTATCTTTCAGCAAGGGTATGCCAGTATGGAATACCAGCAGGCCCAGTTACAGCCTATGCGCATGGCTTTGTTGAAATCGTATATGGCCACCAAGTATATCAGCAAGGACAGCGGACCCGAGGTATTCAAACGTCAATCAGTCAGCATTCATGTGGTGCAGGACCGGCTTTCACCGGGACTGGCAAAGTATGGTGCGGTGGATCGCCGGCCGGCTATTATGTCGGGGTCGGGGAGTTTGACCACCGGGCTGATGTACCCGGTAGAGTGGATAGACGTAAGCGATCCGAAGAAAAACGCCATAGGGGTCACCGAACTTACGGTGAATGGCCAGACTTTTGAGCTTACCGGTTCGGCGGCTTATGTGTTGCGGTTGCGCAAGAAGCCGGATGGCACGGTTACCACTACCTGGTTCTATGACGCTGAGAAACTGCCGATCTGTGAGGAAGGCCGGCCTTTTGTCGACAATCAAAAAGCTTTTGCCCGTCTTAAGCGGGAATGGCCGGCCGGACAGGCGGCGCCTACTTTCTTTGCTATTAAGGCCAACGGCAATAAAGGCTGGTTTGATGCGGAAGCTACTGCCGCCGATTCGGACAAGGCTCTTTACGATTGGAAGTACAACTACAATCGTAACGATTTTTTAACGGATGACCTTTGGAGCCGCCCGAATTTAAGGAATGAACGCCTGGAGAAAGCTTTGTGGCGCTGGGAGCTGGCGGGGGATGTTAACGCCCATGACGGTGAAAATCAGAATGAGCAGGCGGATGTGAACGGGGATCTGGTGGAAGAATCGGTTTTTTCGGCTGCCGCGAAGGATACCAGCAAGACTAAATGTGAAGGGGAGGCGGTATTCGACTTGGCTATCCAGGATTACAGCGCCGGCGATATGGCCGGTGAAGGCCCGGAACGTTATGATAATGCCCGGGATGTTCCGGGGCTCAAGATGGACGCGCAGATCTTTACCGAACTAAAAGACGGCACCGTGATGGAGATCCGTAACGGCCAGGCTTTCCTGCCGAATACCAATAAGCTGGCGATGAGCGTTAACAAGAAGAAACAAAGGGATTTTATTTCCCGCACCTGGCAATTGAACCGCCAGATGATCGATCCGTGGAACTTTGTGGAAAGGAACCCGGGGTCGGTAGAAGCTTATTGTCAGAGCGAGCCGTCTACCGAGGAAAAGCCTCTTTATCCACAGCTTACGCCTCCGGCGGAGGGCGGCTGTTGTATGAATACTGTAGCGGATCTTATTAAAACAAAGCGTTCGGTGCCGAACGTGCTTTTAACCTGTTTCGACATGAACAGCCGTACCTTGTTCATTCGCAGTCGTTTAACAGATGAGCGCGGCCGAATGTGGATCAGGAATATAGATACCGAACGCACTGAAAAACTGCTGGGTGTAAAATGAGCGGCGCTAAAGGGCAATCCATTATCGAGTTTTGTTTTGCTTGCGCGGTCTTTATGTTACTGCTTTTCGGGATGGTGCAGACTGTGCGCTGGATAATGATGGACCTGGCCGAACGCCGTTACGACCACGAAGCGGTTTTAACCGCCGCTGGCCCGCTTGACGGCCAGCTCAACCCGAATTTTCACCGCCCGCGGCCGCTGGATGCGGCGCTTTTCAAGAAAGGCAAATAATGCTGCGCAATAATAAAGCCCAGATCTCCATGTTGTTCATTGTGGCCATAGCGCTGGGTTTGGTGTTTATGGCCATGGTGATGAACTGGAGCGAGGCGGTGCAGTTTAAAACCCAGGCCCAGGTGGCCGCCACTACTACGGCCGCAACGATGGTGTCGCGCATGGCGAGCTATGGCGAGAATATTATGCAAACCCAGCTGGAGGGCAAGGCCCAGAAATGCAGTCAGAACGGGGTTCTGACTCTCATTATCATGATCATCATAATAGTCATAATTATGATTGCCTTTCTGGTTATTCTACCGGCGGCGTATGGAATGGCTTGGGGGTGCATGGTATCTGCTAAAGTTGTGACGGCGGTAACAGTCGGGTTAACCACCGCCCTGGTTTTGACCACCGCCACGGTAGCGGTACAGCTCGCGTATATTCAACCTACGATCACTTCAATGTGGAATAAATTGCAGAATAACATTCCTACCGTGGAAGACCAGTACCTGGAAGCGGCGGTGCAGGCAGCTATTCAGGCCGTGAACACCGATACGGTAGAGATCCCCGACTTGCTGGATTACAATATGAACGGTAAATGGAACGTGGCGAGTCAGCCGGGCTCGGATCCCAGGGAAATGATCTCCCGCTTCAGTTATCATTACACCAATCGCCTGAAGAGTGTTTCGCTGGCGCCCAGTAAGTTCGACAAGTTCACCGAAGAGTTGTCTGATTTTGCGCGTGACCTGGGCCTGGATCAAGGCAAAGTGGGTACCTGTTGTGCGGAAAGTTCTTGTAAAAAGGAATGTCAGTTTCAGGCTTCGGTCACCATAGCGTCCGATCAGACGGCAATGGCGTGGGGATCCACTTGCAACCAGGGGCCATATCAGGGGTTCCCTTATGCCGAAGACCTTTTGCGGTGTTTGTCTTCTGCGCCGGTAAATGGCGTGGTCACCGGGGACAACACTACTGTGGCCGCGCTGGTGGGCCGGGAACGGGTGATCTTGATCGACAACGGCGCTGAGGTCAGGCAGGCTGAGCCGGAGCAGGGGCCTTTGTTCAGTTTTATGTGGAACCTGAAAGCGGCGACAGACAAGAGCATTGAGGCGCACAGGCAGGATCCGATAAATGCGCCGATGGATATTTTTGATGATAAGCGTGTGCGGATGAAATATTTCTACGAGAGCCCGGATCTGGCCGGTTGTCCGTCGGATATGAGATTAAGCTTGGATAGCACGCTGGACATCCTCAGGACGGATCCCGGGATTAATAACCGCTGGCGCCCGGGAGATGACCGGTTTTGCGAGAGCAATGAAACTCCGGACGGTTTTTATTCCGCGCCGCATTCGTCGAATTGTTCTTTTTCCATGGGGTGCGACACTACCAAGATCACCACTGATGCCGACGGAAACAGGGAGGCCGACAGGGTGTGCGAGTGTAAAAGCCCGCTTGTTACGGACCAGAAATTATGGAAAGGCGATCGCTTCGACCAGATGGTGAATAACCTGCGTAATACTTCGATGGTCATGCGCGCGTTTGATACCCCGTATGCCGAGCAGGTTTTTATGGTCTCGCCTGATATGTTTGCGCAAGAATTTAACGACGCGATGGCTAATTTCAGAATGCTCAAGAGGGACTTCAGCATGATCAATGGCATGCTGACCAGTTCGGAAGTAACTACCGGGTTTACCCTGGTGGGCGAGGGTACGGTGGAACTGCAGAAAGCCGCGGATAACGCCGCGGTCTTTGTGAACAATTTTGACGTCGCTAACCAGGTGTTCTTTTGCGAGACGGCCAGGGATCCCGACCTGTGCGCGGAAAAGATGGGCACCGCCAATGACCGCCTGGCATATTTACAGTACCTTTTTGAAGAGGCCCGGAAGATCGAGGACGTGGTGGCCATCAGCCCGTACGTGATCTATGGCTGGCAGGCGGCGGCCCAAACCCGGGACCGCGGCTATCGCCACGTGGTTAAGGTGGAAGTGGCTACGCCCAAGCGTTGTGAATGGTGGAGCCGGGAGCGCGGGGGTGTGGCGCGTTCTTGCGGTGCGGTTAAATTTCCCTGGGTCAAGTCGGAGAAATCCGGCGAGATGGGGCGCTGTTATACGCTTACCGACGGCAACGGGTGCGTTAAGGTGCGTATTACGCGCTGGGATGAGAACCGGATCAGCAAGGCCTTGACTTTTGTGGGTGGTTTGCCGTTCTGGGGTATCTTTACCGGCCATCCGGCCAATGAGATGAAACCGCCCCTGGAAAATCTGGAGGCCTGTTTTAACCACGACAAAGTGGAGATCGGCGGCCAGCCTTATTACATACCAACTTCTTTTATGATCAACAAAGGCGACGACTATACCAACAAGTACGGGCTGGATTGTGCCGACGCGGTGCAGGCTGCTATTCGGCAGGGTTATGTTACCGAGGTTTGTGCCGAGTATTTTGTGGAAGATAATAGTTATAGAATGAGGTATATCAAGTGTAATGAGGCGTGTCCAACGCATTAACTATGATAAAAACAACCGTGCCCAAAAAAGCTTTTGCCCTGGTGGAGTACATGGTGCTGATCATTGTGGTCATCTCCTGCCTGCTCGCTTTTCGGGGTTATATTCAGCGGGCTTACCAGGGCCAGATGGCGACCGCCGGGGAAAGCTTTGCTTTTGGCCGGCAGTACGACCCAAACGATACCATTGCCTGCGTTTACGACGACAAGGAAGATATCTGGTATTCGCAGGCCTGCTACGACCATCAGCATGCTGTAAGCGGTTGCAAGAGCAGTATCAATTACATCCTATGCACCAACACAGCAATGCATGCCTGTCTAAACGGGTGCAAGGTTAATTGAAGATGTTCAGCGAGAAAATTAATCGTTTGTACTTGTTTAGCAAGTCGAGAGGATTTATCGTTTTCGTAGGGGCGGACTTTATGTCCGCCCGGCGGAGAAGCAATTGCAGGTCGTTGCGCATCTTGTGCCGGGCCGACACAAGGTCGGCCCCTACGATCGACGAGCTCTCGATTCGCTAAACAAGTTCAAGCAGGGTGTAGGCCCGCCATGGCGGCCGGGCCCGGCGAATAGACGTTAAACCACGGAGCCAAAATATGCTTTTTGTAATAACTTTGCTGATCTTCCTGGCGGTGTCTTTGTTCACTTTCTTTGGCGTGCCGTTCATTGTGTCGACTTATGTTGACCTTAACAAGAACCGCGCCAACAAGCTGGTGGCCGATATGGACCGCTCGCTTATGCAGGACGATTTCAAGCGCATCCTGCCGCTGTATTTCCTGGCGCCTATCGTGTTGGGCGGGTTGGGGTTTTATTTCAGCCCCGAACGGTATCAGTTTTACGGTATGCTGGCCGGGATGGTAGTGGGGATTATTTTACCGCGTTTCTATGCCGGCATGCTGGTGACCCGGCGGCGGGAATTGTTCAATGCTCAGCTGGTGGATTCCCTGATGATCATGTCGAGCTCGTTCCGCGGGGGGTTGAGCCTTATTCAGTCCATGGAAGCGGTGGCCGAGGAAATGCCCGAGCCTATCCGCCAGGAGTTCAGCATTGTGCTGGGTGAGAACAAGATGGGCGTTACCATGGACGAAGCCTTAAACCGCCTGTACCGGCGCATGCCTTCGCCGTCCATGCAACAGATGATCAGCGCTATTTTGCTGGCCCGCGAGACCGGCGGTAACCTGCCGGTGATCTTTACGCGTATCGTGCAGAATATCCGCGAGCGCAAAAAGGTCGAGGAAAGCCTGGCGGTGCTTACAGTGCAGGGCAAGATCCAGGCCTTTGTTATGAGCGGGTTGCCGGTAGCGTTCTTTCTTATGGTTAATACTACCAATCCGGGGTATTTTCAGACCATGACCACCACCGATACCGGGCGCATGTTACTACTATTGTGCCTTGGCCTGTGGGTAGTGGGGACTTTCCTGATCCTTAAGATCAGCTCTTTTAAAGATGTTTAACGTTTTCGAGGACATTTCATGTTAACAGCTACATTGATCCTGGTTTTTCTTTCGATCTCCTTGTTGATCGTGGGCCTTTCCCCGGTGGCAAAGGATGATAGGCCTTCTTTGAACCTTAAGGACCTGGGTATATCGCCTTTAACGCCGCAAGCTAAGGTGCAAAAGCAGAAAGTGGACCGTTTTTTCTTTCTTAACGGTATTGCTTTGATCGTTAAGCCGTTAATTAGCCCGGAAATGCGCAAGCGCCTCACGCGCGACCTGATGATCTCGCAGACCGACCTTACGCCGGAAGCTTTTATGTTGATCAAGCTGGTTTTGACGGGTGCGCTTATTATGTTGCTATCGCGGGTTGTGCCGCCAGATTTGCTGGTTTTTGGTATTCTGATGGCTGTTGCAATAGGTTATATAGGCCCGGAGATGGTATTGCGTTCACGCATTGGCAAGATCAAGGACGATATTGTGCGTTTATTGCCGGATTCGGTGGATCTGCTGGGTTTGTGCGTAAATGCCGGGCTGGACTTTATGATGGCTCTTAAATGGGTGGTGGAGAAATCGGCCGATTCGGTAGTGAACCGGGAACTGAACAATATTTTGCAGGAGATCAGCGTAGGCAAGCCCCGGCGCGAGGCTTTGCGTGACCTGGCCAAAAAGTACGAATTGCCGGACCTTTCCACCTTTGCCCGGACGCTTATTCAGGCCGACAAGATGGGTACTTCAGTCAGCGAGGCTTTGAACATTCTTTCGGAAGATATGCGTTTGGCTCGTTTTCGGCGCGGGGAAGCGATGGCTTTAAAGGCTCCGCTCAAGATGCTTATCCCGCTTTTGTTCTTTATTTTTCCGGTAGTTTTCATTTTAGTTGGCGCGCCGATCTTCCTGGATTTCGTAATGAACAATCCGCTGGGCGGGTTAGGCAAGTAATTTAAAATTGTCCAGTCTGGACAATAAGTGCTTTATGCAACCCCCTCCCTGACCTTCCCCACAGAGGGGGAGGGTATTTTGTGAGCGGGATTTGTTGATGATTAAGTTTCTGTTTTAAGGAAGTCTTTTGGGTGTTTGGACATTCTTTATGAAGTAAAAAGCGACCCTCTTTGGTGCTGTAAACCATTTAGGGTCTTTGTGTTTCAAGAGATTGTCCAGTCTGGACAATATATTTTGTGAGCATGTCCCCCTCCCTGACCCTCCCCACAGAGGGGGAGGGTATTTGTGAAAGGGGTTTGCACGTTACCTGATACGCGCTCTTGATACGACAGGTATTCGTGAAAAGGTTCTGCATGCTACTTGATGCCCGCTCTTGGTGGAGCAGTTATTCGTGAAAAGATTCTGCATGCTGCTTGATACCCGCCCCCTGGTGGGGCGGGTCAGGGAGGGGGGCTTTGGTTTTTGTTTAATGTCCAAACAGAGTTTTGCAATCTTTTTTTTGTTTTTTTTATATTAAGAGATTTAATGCAATTTTTTTTGGAAAAAAGATTCTGCATGGAATGTAAGGCATTGTTGAGAAATGGGTTGTGAGGGCATTTATTTTTGCCAAAAATTTGCTTGACAGCATATATGTGCTATACTTCCATTGTTTCACAAACTCGGTATAAATATGACTGAAAACGGTAAACCACAGTCTTCTAACAATTCTGAATCTTCTTTTAATAATAAAGAGGATATTTCTTCTTTTGCCCTCCCCCAATCTGCTGAAATTTCCCCGGTTGAGCCGTCCTCTGCGGCAAATGACAATGTGCAACTTTCGGATTCCGAGCTGGTTAGGCAATTTCCGGACCTGGCTGGCGCCGGTTTTGCTGGCTATAATGCTAACGTGCCGGGTGGCGATCAGTTTCCTCCTGCTGGCGAAGGTGTAACGGCCGGTTACCCGGAAGGTCAGTTTGCTTCCCGGTTCAATAACTGGATCCGGGCTATTGCGCTTACGGTGCTTTGTGTTTTCATCCCCGACCAGATCAGCTGGGCGTTTAACTATAATCCGGCCATTATCTGGGGCAACAAGGCTCCGCTGGTAATGCAGAACCCGGATATTACCCCGGCCGAACTGGCCGCTCGCCAGGTAGCGGGCAGTGTGGACCAGTTGCTGACCGACGTTAACCGCCAGAAGGCCGAGAGCGTATCGCTTAGACTTGACGACCAGAAAAAAGACGGCAAAGCGCTGTTGATCAACGCTTTGGCCAAGTTTACGCCCACGCAAATCAAAGATATCGCTGTATGGCTTAATAAGCCCAGCCTGAACGTGCTGAATTGCGGCGTTTATGCTCTGCAGGACATTCTGGCTAATGCCGGGATAAATAAGCCGCTGGAAGAGCTGGCGGTGCTTACCATTTCTACCGACCTTTTGAGCAATGTTATCAAGGCCGGGGAACCCAAACTTAAGATTTCCCTCTTTTCAATCAGCCAGGCCGCCAAGGCTTTCGGCCTGAAATACAGCGGTGCCCGTTTGGCCCCGGATGATGTGGTAAAACTCCGCACGCCGTTCGTGGCGCATTTTAAAGAGGAGCACTTCGTTACGGTCACCAAGGTAACGGAAGACACGGTTTTCTTTAACGATATCGGCAAGATCAGCCAAAGCCCCAAAGCCGAATTTATTGCCAAACTCTCCGGTTTTGCGCTGGCGAAAGACATGGGCACTTTTGTGCGGGCGGATTTTACCGCGGTGGACGACACCACCCTTACTTTTGTGTGGGGCAACAAGTGGCGCGACCGTTCCGGCGACCTGCCGGGCCTGGTGAGCACCAGCCAGATCTGGACCGATGTGGGGTTGAGCTTTGCCATGCTGGTGGTTTCCCTTGGCGTGGGCGCGGCTTTGAGCGGTGCGGCGAATGCCGCCATAGCGGCTCAAAAAGCGGGAGAAACACTTAACGCGATCCAAAAGATCCTGATCTTCCTGGCCAAGATGGGCATGATCGCGACCAAAATACAAACCGTGATCGCCATGGCCATAGCGAGCATCGGGATCAGTAAATTCGTAGGTGCGGTAGCGCAAGCTTGCGTAATGTCGGGCAACTGTTCGGAAAAGACGGGAACCATTCTTAGTATTTCTTTAAGTACAGCCTTGAGCGTTGGTGTGAGCGGCGGAGTATCGGGGATCGAGAACGCCAAGGACGCCGGGACCAGTGCTCTGGCCGGTTTTGCTTCCGGTATGGTCCAGGATTTTGCCACGTCTTTCGCAGTAGCGCTGGTAGGCGCTGGGGTAAGCTACGAGGTTCAGCTGGTTATAGCCGAGACTTTTGATTGCGACAAGGACGACAAGGGTTGTATCATTGCCAGCCAGACGATAGGCGGGGTGGCCGGTTCGCTGGCCGCCGGCCTGGCCATTACCGGAACCGCGGTGGCCTTTGACGCCGTGGCCGCCCAGGTTGCCGGGCACGATATTACTTATTTTAAAGATATGGTGGGGGTGCAGACTGACACTATGCAGGATGCCTCCAGGGAGCAAGCGGCTGAGAACGAAGCCATTGTGAAATCCAAGGATCAGTTCGTTCCGGAATTCGATGATAATGGCAAACCCATAAACGGTGCGGATAAGGTAAACGACCGCCTTATTGAAAGAACCGGGGATGCCCAGCACGATCAGAAATTGGCCAAAGAAATCTTGGCCAGCCCGGAGTTCCGGGACTTTAACCAGGGGCAAAGAGATGCCGCCGGCAAAGCGTTTTTGGCGGAATCCGAGCAAATTACCAAAAATGAGATCGCCGGCGATATGGCGAAGGAGCAAAAAGCCGGCAAGTTCAAAAACCTTATGGACAATGACGCCCAGAAACGGCTGGCTTTACTTAAAACTCAAGACGACGCTAACATTTTTGATGGCGAGGTTGGCCTTACCAAAAAGGAAACACTAGAGATGACCCGGCTGGAAGGCCTGGACAAAATGCAGGCTCATGTGACCGATCTGAACGGCATGTTTAAGGACGGCAAGCTGGATGTGTCTAAACCTGAGGTCATGGCCGCGCGGGATGCGGTGGCTAATGACCGGCTGGCGAGGTCGGAGATTTCTTTTTCCCGGAGCAATGTCTGGACGGCTTTAAAGGGCTTTGCCCGGGCCGGAGCGCAAAGTTCTATTGGCCAGTTGGCGGGCGGTCTGGCGCGTTATCTGGTGGGCGGTGATCCGGAGTCTTTGGCGTCCAAAGCGGTAGGGCAGGGTGTGGCGGGGGTGGTTTCCTATGGCGCGGGTAACCTTATGCAAACCCCGGGCGAACGACTGGCCGCAGGCCCCGGTAGTGTGTGGGACAACCTCAAGGTGCGCGTGGGAAGCGCGGTATTAAGCTCGCTTTCGGCCTGGGCTTTTGACACTTTGCGGGAAGAGATCATCGGCGAAGATGATCAGTCCCGTAACCATGCTTATCTGGCGGCGCAATACAATATAGTGGCGGGCACGATGGCTAATTTTATGGCCGGTGTTACGCTGGGGGCTTTGGATGCTTTGGACCAGCCCAAGATCAACGAAGATGTGCGGCAGGGTGCACGGCTGGCGGATCAATATATGAAAGAGCGCGACCAGGCGCAAAGTGAGTATGTTCGGGAGGCAGTAGACAATTTCTCCAGCGTCTTAACTCCTGATGACAAAGCTAAACTGATGGCCGCGAAAACCGAGGAAGAAAGAACTGCAATTCTGGCGAAGAAGGATGATTATTCCAGTATCAAGAGTGAGGTGGACGAAAAACTTGATCTTTGGGATTGCAAGTTTGCCGAGGATCATCCCGAGGCTCGGGAATTATGGGATAAAGCGATTATCTTTGGCAATGACCCAAAGAACAAGGGCAAGATCCAGCGCAGAAGTGCGGACAATGGCTATACTCATGATCAAGCCGCAAAGGGGGCCCAGGATAATGGGGCCAAACCGCTGGAGAAGGCCAGGGCGGTTGCGGCTCTGGACGGCATAATCTTTCCCGGTGACAATGCGGTTCCGGACGCTCTTTTTTCTCAAGTTGTAATGGGTAAAGACATTGTTTACGGCACCCGGTACCTCGAATTTGGTAATTCCCAGACCAGTTTTCGTTTCGCTAATCCTTTGGAAATGCTGGCTTTTGGCGAGCATTTGGCGGGTATGTCGGGCTTTTCTATTCAGGCCGCTATTACCGCGAAGAAGCAAAAGGAAGAGGCCAAAGCCGCCAACGCCGCTTTGCCCGACGATCAGCGCCGTAGTGATGAAGACGTGGAAATGCAATGGATCCTGGATTCTACCCGGCGCTGGGAACTGTCCAGCCTGAATTACCGGAGCGATCAGTATTCGCAGGTAGGTGCGGCCTCGTTCGGTAATATAGTGAAGATGGCGAACACATATGTGTTCGGGCAGGATATTGCGGCGGTCTCGACCGGCGCTTTGTCTATGGCGCATCAGCGTCTGCGTGATCAGCAGGCGGTGAATTCCAAGGCTCTGGAGGACGAGATCCGGCGGCTGAGAAAAATGGATGCCATGTATGGTGTTGAGCCTACCGAATACAAGCTTTTGTACAAGCAGGCGGTGGAGAATTTGGCCGAGCGCGCCAAAGACCCGGCTTTGATCAGGGCCGAGGTCCGGCGGCTGGAAGCTTTGGATATAGGCGCCGAGTATTCGGATAAAGAGCTCGAGAAACAGGCCCGCAGGAATGTAAAGAACGGCCCCCTGGGCATGGATAAAACTTTTACCGGCGCCAAGACCACCGAAGGCAATCGCAGTATAACCACGTTCTATAATGATAGTGGTTACAAAATGGTCGCTCAATTCACCGGGGTAAAGGACCGCAAGGATGATGGTAACGGGTATCTTCCGGGGAGTCGGTTTTCGGCTGACTTTAGCGCTTTGCATTATTGTTGCGGGGCTTTTCCTTTGAAGACAGGCGATGTGTACTCGTTTGGTGGCCAGGCCATGTTTAATAACGGTACCAGGGAAGACGTAATGCGCCAGCTTATTTCAGTGGCGGTGCTGGGCAAGGCCGGCCAGAACGGTTTGTGGGGCCTGGGCGGACAGGCTTATGCCCAAAGTTTGTACGCGGCGGATTCGGTAACTATAAACGTGCCGGTCAGTATCGACGCCAAAGGTATGCGCTATGGTAAATATACGCGCGACAAGTCGTTTAAGGACGACTTGTATGGCGATCCTTTAAGGGATAAAGAAGATAATCTGAAACCCATAACGCAGGGTTTCGTTCCACATGAACAGGTCGTAAATGAAGGCTTTGAATCCCGGCAGGGTAAGCCGGGTTACTGGCGGTCGTTTACCAGCAATATTTCAAATAACATGCTTACCACTGTTAAGGTTGCTGGCAAAGACAAGTTGTTTGTAAGCGATTCCGAGGGCGGTTCTCTGAATCTGAAGGATCTGCCAGCTCCCCGTCCGCCGGTTCAGGCCGCCGTCAAGCCCCAGGATCAGCCGGTGGCCCCGGTGCAGGATATTTCTTCGTACATGTATCCTGGGGTCAATGCGCAGGATATGGCGGCTTCTTCGGGTATATATTCCGGGTATGATTATCGGCTGGACAAGCCAGATGATACTGCAATTGCGCCTGTTCCGCAAAAGCCGGCACCCCAGGAAAAAGACGAGCCTTATACGTATGAGTCTTCGGTAAAAGATGGCTCTTACGGGAGGCTTTTCTTTTACCAGGGCACTAGCACTTTCCGCGGTTCGCTGGACGGTATGGATTTCGGCAATGTGTACCGGGAAAAAAGAGCGGGCCGCAACCTTTTGGACCTTACTACCGATGATTTTCGCGTGGTCGGAGATAACAAGTTGGAAGTCAGCGCCCGCAGGAACCTGGCCGGCGGGCCCATGACCCTGGATCTTGAAGCCAAGGGGCTTACCGACCTTAGCAAGCTGGGCGACACCCAAAAAGCGTTCATTCGGAATTTTGTGCTGACTGGCAGTAAATCCACCTTCGACCTGTCTTTGGCCAGCGGGGCGGGGCGTTCACTGAACATAGTTCGTGAAGGGCGTCGTCTTTATGACCTTAAAGCTTTCGGCCTTACCGGTTTTGCTACAATTTTCGGTGCGGACTTCTTTGGCGACCAAGCTTCCGGTAATTATAACAGTTACATGGGGAGTGATTTTGCGGAGCTGGCGGGCTGGTTGCGGGACGCAAGCCGCGGCTCCAGTTTTGCCGGACAGCAATCGCAGGTGAATATCCTGGGCAAGAAGGGTAAAGACCTCAACAGTGAAACGGTTGGCGACACCCGGACTCTATTCAAGGACGAAGCTCCCACCGATACATTTTTTTATATGCCGCTCTTTAATGAGGGAGTGAGCGTGAAATATTCTCCCACGTTTGTTCAGGGTGGGAACGGATATGGTTCGGCGGCTTTGACCGGGGCGGCCATGGTGTACGGGCTGGATATTGTTACCGGTGGTGATAAGCCGCATTCATATATCGGGGTAGACCCGGAAGGACGTGCCAGCCTGGTGGTCAAGAGCGGCAAATATTTTCAGGCTCAAACCGATGCCGCAGGCATAAATGTATTCCCGAGCCAGCCGCGCTGGTCGGCCGATTTCTCGGCAGAGAATAAAGCCGGCATTGTGGTGGGGCTGGATAATATTGATCCCGACAAATCGCAAAGCGATAAGCCGGTGATCGATCGTATCCAGCCGTTCTCGATAACCACCGAGGGTTATTTAAGCCACGGCAATATTATAACTACTAATGAGTTGCCGGGCCCTCCCAGCAAAGACGTCAGCAATAGAGGCACTTTTGGCCGGCCGATAAATTTACCTAACGGCGGGGCGTTTCCGTACCTGGTGGGTTTTGCATTGGAGGGCGATAAAGGCCGGGCGCTTTTAACCGGCAACACCCTGATGCCTAAAACTCCCGAGTCGTGGTCGGTGGGCGATAAAAGGCTGGCAACGGAGGACGCGGTTAAAGTTCCGGGTAATTTTGAGCTGATCAATGGTTTTATTGAAAGCATGTATTTGATCAAGGGCGGTAAAGAGGTCGACAGTAATGGCCGGGTTTCATGGATTAAAGGCACTGCCGCCACGGAGCTGACCTTTGACCCTGATAAACAAGTGTTTGAGGATGAGCTGGATGGTATAAAGAGAATTGTCCGGACACCGGGTTATGCCCAAGCGCCAAAGGGCGCGGCTTTTGATTGGAATGGCCAAAACTGGGAAACCCGGGACGAGAACGGTAAACTGGTTACCAATGTGCCTTTCTTTGGCCAGGCCAAGGAAATGACGTCGGTTGAGATCGAGGGGAAATATCAGGACCAGGTATCGCCTACACACACTGTCTGGACCCGGCCCGAGGCATCTTTTATAGACGCATTTGGTTTGCCGAATTTTATTGGTTCCGGCTGGCGCTTTGGTGTGGCGGATAATTCTACGGATATTAGCGAAAATGCTGTTTGGAACGAGCTCGGTAAAGCGCTTTCTTCGCCGCCGGATCCTAACGGCCCGCAATTCGTTTCGCGCTTTGAGGCCGGGCTAACTCCGGTGATCAATGCTTACGGTCAGATCACCCGGGTTAACGAGCAATACGGTAATTTTCATTACCGTCTGGAAGGCGATGCTCCGGTGGCTTTGGATAACCGGACGGGCGCCATATTGTACGCCAGCCAGCCGGTATGGATACAGGCGGGCAACAATGCTTTCCTGCCGGAACTTAACTTTAGTGACGGTAAAGGAGTATACAGTCGGGATTCAGCCTGGCAAGATGACGAGATGGTCTTTACTACTCCCGATTATAGCGCCGACGGCAAGTCTGACCTGCCGGTTACCCGCTTTATACTTACCGGAGACAGAATGGGTAATGCCTCCGGCATAATGGCGGACCAACAGGAGAATGGCAACTGGCAACCTGCCGAAGTGTTCAGTACGTTGGAACGTCGTAATTTAATGCAGAATCCTGCGGACGCCAGCAAGGTCATAGTGGAGGATTTCATAGTTAATCATTTGTTAGTAGACAAAAACGGCGAGTTCCGGTATGTGCCGCCCTTGGGCAATGTGGATGGCACGACTGTTAACGGTACCTATACTACATATAGGGAGGACCTGGATTCTCCGGAGCATAGGGTTTATTTGGACCGCGCTCGCGGGGAAGGCAATACCCTGGTGCTGGGTGGTGTTGGCTTCGGATTGCTGGCTTTGCCAGGCAAATCTGAGGGTGGCACGGCCTCCAAGCCGATAAATACCCAGGCAATATTCAACCTGGACAAAATTCCGGGTGAAACCGCTTTTGGCCAGGCTTTCGGCTCTTTGGAGTTTGCGTTCCAGAAAGGCGCTTTGCAGGATATCAATTTTAATCCCGGTGCCAAGGCTTATTTCGGGCCGACCATAACCGAAGGATCGCCGATATCTTTATACGGTGCCAACAATACGTTCTGGGGCGGCGGCCTGGAGATAGGGCAGAACGGGGCTTTGTTCCCGTTAAGTACAGTGGAGCGGCAGGAAACTTTTTGGAACTCTTTAACGGCGGGCACCAAGAGCATGGTAATGGTGTTGCCGGATGGCACAAAAAGCGGCCATGCGGTGACTGTTAACGAGACCGCGGAACCGGAAGGCAAGCCCCGGGGCTGGACCTTAAGCGGCACCGAGGGTCTTACCGGGGAACACGGCACCTGGAGCCTGGATGAAAGGTTTACGCCCATTACACAGCGCATAAAAGGGGACGGTAAAGTTTTCGACGCCAAGGGGAAGTTAGTTGATAGCGCGGTATTTTACGGACGGACGGAGAATTTTACCGATCTTTATGCTCAGGCCAGCGCGGATGGCCAGGAAAGATTTTTCTACACTTCGCAGATAATGCAGAAACCGCCGGAGAGCAATGCGGATAACAAGACGGGCAGTCCGGAGGCGGCCGGGGATAATAGTAATGGCGGCTTGCGTCCGCCAGGATCCGGTTTTTTAACGAGCGAAGTCTTGCCTTTGATCTACGCCTCTCGGGTAGGCTGGTTTGACAGCGCCAAGATCGCAGTTCTAAATTTTGATAATGTTACCAGCCCGCAAAGCCTGCAGGAACAGTCGGTTTCTTTTGCGCCCATGTTCTCTGGAGTATACCATTCTTTCAGCGGCCTCAATTTTAAGGATTTTGTTTCCAGCGTGCAGGGCCAGGTTCAGGAAAATGGCGAGTTCGCAGTTACCGGTAAGGTCATAGCCGTAAATAACGAAAAGGGCAGTCTGGACGGGAAAACGGCCGAGATCAACCAGAACGGTTTTGTGGTCACGCCGGGTTTACGGTCGGGGTGGTCCAATATTAACACGGATGCGTCGTTCCTGAAGTACGCGGTTGACGACAAGGAAATCCTTAAAGGTAAAGCTGAATTGCGCGGAGTAGACTTTTGGGTGACCAATGGCGGAAAGAAGTGGCAGTCTTTTGATGTTAAGTCTTTGCTGTTGAATGATGTTGAGGCCAGTGTTGGAGCTGGTTTGGATGAATTTGGTAATCCGTCTATTCTTGTTGGTGGAAGTAATCCTGCGCTTCTTCCGCAGACGTCGCTGGAGGTTATAAAACAGCCGCTGGAAAAAAAGAATGAGGAGAAATCGACGGCTGGCTTGAATGCTTTAAAGATCCCGGTGCGTGCACGGGAAGGTTTGCTGACTACAAACGCCGGGATAGCTTCTTTGGATGGTATGCAGAAAGCCGATTTTTCTTTGCCTAATCTTAATGTTGCGCAGGCTACGCTCTCCGGAGATTTCAGGGATTTTAACATTACCCGTATAGATGACACGCCTAACCTGGTGTTTCAGGTGGGTGTGGACAAGAATGGCAAGGTTGTGCAGGCGTCGCGTTATGCTTTTGGGGTAGACAGCGATCAGGTGCGTTTTAAGGAGAATGGCAGTTCCGAATTGGACTATGCGGCGGTTGTTACAACTTCAGCCATTCTGGACGATGCGCTCATAGCAATGGTTACGCCGGTATTAACTAGTGGAAGAGGATTGGTGGATAAGAAGGTGGTATTTAACATGAAGGCCGGGCAAGAGATCTCTCAGTACGGCGATTATGTGAAGGATGAAAAAGGGCGTTGGGTGGTGGGCGCGGTTTGGGATCAATTCCAGGTTAATGGCTTATCGGTGGATGGCGGGCAGAATTTTACACCGGCCAGCGCTCGTATTGAGAACGGTTCGCCGGTTATAACGGTGGGGGTTTACGGTAAGGCTGTTTTGCCGCTTTTTGCCAGTGAAGGGCTGGAGGCCAAGAGTAAATTTAAGTCGGCTCCGCAAACCCGGGAAGAGGCGCAGGGCGCCGAAATAGCACGCCGATATTTAACTGTGAACAATGTGTATTCGGATGGCGCCTTATGGGGCACCGGTAAACAGAGATTGATGGTGGATTCTTATGATTTTTACAACTTTAGCGGCGCCGCCCATGGTGATCTGCGCAAGGTAGCGGTTATTGGTTTGGGCGGTAAGGGTATAGAACAGGTGACGTATCAGCGTGAACGCGGCCTGACTGCCGATGGTGTTCAGCCGGTAAACCTGGTGACGGCGGTTTTGGGGTCGGGCCAGAAATCGATCTTTTTCGATGAGAATGGCCAGGCTATAGTTGATTACCGTAATTATGACGGCGCCAGGATCGTCAAGACCGCTATACGAGATGCGGCGCCCAAGTTGGATTTACCGATTCCGGTTATGACTCCCGAGAAACAGGCGCAGTTTTCGGCGCTGAAGGAGCAGACGTCTTACGCCAGAGACATGTTCTATATCGGTCGTTTTGAATTTCATAAGAAAATGAATACTTTCGACTGGTTCGGGCTTGTGGTTAACGATGCCAAAGAGAAGAAGTTGTTTAAGGAAGCCCAGGACAATTATGCCGCCAAACTGCGTGAGCTCGATCAGTTCATGCTTGAGAATAGTTTGCCGGAGTTGATGGATAATGCGGTGATCCCCAAACTGGAAGACAAATTAACGGTGCCGGACCACGGGAAAGAACTGTGGGTTAACGAAGACGATATACAAAGGAAGGTTATCGCCGAGGTGCTTAAGGCGGCTCCCCTATCTGTGCAATTCTGGGCGGCGGGGCAAAAAATGAAGGCCGAGGCCGATGCTATTGTGGCCGAGCTGGAAAGTATTGAGCGTCAGAAGAGGGACCTGGCCGAACAGACCGGAAAATCTATAGTTATTGCCGGTAATGGTGAAGAAAACCAGATCCCGGCCATAGATCTTAAGCGTAATTTGGACAAGCGGTCTTCCGAACTGAAAGATGCTTTGACCAAGAATGAAAAGCAAAGACAACAGGAAATGAAAGATTTTGGCGCTACATTGCAAGGTGAGATCAACGCCGGCAATTTGACCGATGCGCAAAAGGATTATTATCAGAACATTTTGCTTGATATGCGCAAGCTGGACAAGAATATTACCGGCCTTACAAATGGAGTGGCGGAGATATTTGAGACGAATGGGGCCAGAGTATTCTTTAACAGCTTCAAGTCTGACAAGACTTATGACCCTTCCTATAATCCATGGTCCTGGGGTTCACGAAAAGCGGGTGAAGCGTTATGGGGAGCTACAAAGCCCTTTATAGGGGCCGCTATGTATGCGGGTGGTCTTATCCCTTATGTAGGCAACAAAGAGATGCGAGATCTGGGTAAGACCTGGGTTTATAACGGGTGGTATAGCCGGTTGTATACCGATGAAAATAAACCCGAGCGTTATAGTCATGTGTTGGACATTTTTAGTGATGCTGAGAACGCGTCGGTTCGGCCAGAGAATAAGGGTTGGGATTCGTTTTTCCTTTATGCGGGTGGAACTTTGGGTAAGGGTGCCTACGCGTATTTGGGAGGAAGGTTGACGGGTGTTGCAGGAGCTGGATCTGCCATCGGGGCCGTTTCAACTGTAGCATTGGATAATTATAGCCTGTACAACACCGGCAGGGGCTTAGGTCAAGATGAAATGAATTCGGCTATTCTGGCTATGGGCATTTTTAATCTGGGTGCCAAGGCTATCTCGGGGTTGGGCGTTTTTGGTGCCGGTGGTTTGGCGGCGAGAACTTCAACAGCAATTAGCAGTGGTGTTCCGCGCTTGGGCAATGCCGTGGCGACTTCCCGAGGGTTTACTTTTGTCGCTTCCAAGCTGGGAGCCTCTACTCCTGTGGTTTTGACTGAGGGGCAAAAATGGGCGGTGGGCTTAACGGTTTTATCCGCTGGCGGAGCGACTGCTAATGTGGCTTATGGCGTTACCAGCAACCGGGCGCAAGGCGGAACCGTATTTGATTATGTAACCGGCGGGCAAATCCTCAAAGATGCGGGTATCGGCGCCGCTTTCGTGCCTTTGGCTGTGCTTGGTATGCGGAACCCGGGTGTGATGGGCAATGGGTTCTCGGCCCGGGCGCTGGAATCCATGGCCAGCGGCGTGCGCGTGGCGGCTTTGTCTAACGCGGGTTCATTGCTGGTTAACGGCGAATTGTTAACGCTCAAGCAGGATGCCGCCATATTGGCGATAGTCCCGGTGACCACTTTGTTGGCCAGGAGCATGTTGCCGGCGGCGGTAAAAGATGCCGCCCAGGTATCGGCTCGGCAGGCTTTTGTTAATTCGGCTCTTTCCGCGGGCAATATCCAGCTGGGCATAGACAGCGTGGTGAACGAGAAATTGTATCGTAAAGAAGATAACGGTTTTATTAAGGGAGCCGAGAGCTGGGGCTGGGGCGCTCTGGCGGGCTTGGCTTTGGGCGGCGGGGCCCAGTTATCACGGTCTTTCGCGGGCATACAATCCAGTTACGCCCGGGAACTGGCGGGTAAAGCTATTGGCGGTATGGCGGTGAATGTACTGCGCGGCGCGGTGCTTACCAAGTTTAGCGGCCGCGATGTGTGGAACGATTACATCAAGACCCGGCAAGTACTGGTCGATGCCGGTGTGGGCGTGGCGGGCGGCCTGGTGGTGGGTGGTGTAAAGAATATCTTACCTGGTAGTTTCTGGAAAACCAATGCCTGGGGCTCTCTTTACGACGCGGCGGGCTATACGCTGGTGAGTGTGGGCGGTGGTATGACCGACCGGTATCTGGCCCAAGGCGGTAACGAGGCCTGGAAGAGAAATTACAGCGATACCAATGTAATCAACCGGCAGATGATTTTTGATGCCGGCTTTGGTCTTTTGGCCTCGGCTGGCGTTAAGATCGTGCCGCGCTGGGCACAACGGGCGGTGTGGGGTGAGCCGGCGGCTAAACCCATGGGTCCGCCTACGTCGCGGCTGGATGTTTTTGTAGACCGGGTGAAGGCTGTTTTTGAGCTCTCACCGTATTCTTCGGCGCCGTTCCAGACTGCCGGCACAGTCGCGGCCAACCGGCAGATAACCGCCGGTGTGTATTTTAAAGATCTTTTAACGTCGGGCGCGGTAAAAAGGCTGGCTGGCGGAACCGCTGTTGGCGCGGCTGGCGGGTGGGCGGCTTCGTATGCCGATCCACAGAAAAACATGTCCTGGCAAGAGCGCCTGGGCTATGTGGGTTATGGTGCTACGGCGGGCGGGTTGCTGAGCGTTCTGGCTATTACCCGGCCGGTCTTACAGACCTGGTCGCGCAATGTAATGGTGGGGCCAGACATGGTTCAGCTGGATGCCAACCTTTTGAACATGAGCCTTTATCCGCAGATGAGCGTAAAG
Organism: Candidatus Omnitrophota bacterium; assembly: GCA_015232565.1. GTDB lineage: Bacteria > Omnitrophota > Gorgyraeia > Zapsychrales > Fredricksoniimonadaceae. The sequence continues at coordinate 98,552 of JADFZK010000003.1, read as the reverse complement.
ATGTCGATCGCCGCTTCCCTGGACTTTGCGGTTATGATGCCGGCCTGGCGCCTGGTAAGCCTGCCGGTGCAGAGAATAGTGAATTACGGAGTAGAGAATACGATCGGGAGCCGCATCAGCTGGGCTGAGGCCGGGGTGCAGTCTTTTAATACTTTCCGGCCGCTGGCGCTGGATGGCAGCGGCTTGCCGCAATTCGACAAAGAAGGCCGCCTGAAACGGACCGGCTTTGGCGAGATGTTAAAGGAAGACGTGGTGGGCGGCTTGCAAAGCGGTTACAGCCTGGGGCCCACGCTGGGTGTGTTGCAGATGCCGTTATCGGCGATCTCGGCCAAGCCCACCGGCTTGCTGGCCAGGAGCGCCGGGCGTCTTTCCGGGATTTATCATGGCTTTGGTATGGCGGGTACTATTGGCGTATTGTCCTTGAACGACGCTTTGGTGTACAAGGCGTTTCCTTATATTGCTCCGGGGATGGTGGCTCGTTTGGAAAAAGAAGCTCGGGCCGATATGGCCGGACTGCTTAGCGGCAATGCGGCCATAGACAATAAAGTTATTGAAGATATGGTTAAGGTTAAGCGCACCGAGCTGGCCAAGCAGGGCGCTTTTGTAAGCTTGTTCTTTGTGCCGGGCGGGAATATGGGTAAATCGCCGTCTCTCAAAAGGCAGCTGCAACAGCAGGCCAAGCTGGTGTCTTTGTTGCAGACTGTGGTACCGGCAGGGGCTTTGGCGCCTGCGCCGGCCACCGCTCCGGCTGTAGCTGGCCCGGCGGCGGGTGCGCCTGCGGCAACTGTGGCGCCGGCGCCCAGAGTGGCGGCTGTTCCAGCCCCGCTCCCAGCGCCTGTTAATCTGGCGGGCCGCGCTACGGCGCCTCCTGTGCCGGGTGCGGCGGCACCGGTGGTGGCGCCTGCAGTTATGCCTCCTGTTCCGGCGCCTGTTGCGGCGCCCGTTATTGCGCCAGCGGCGGCGAAACCGGCGGGTTCCGGCGCGGCTTCGGCGCCTGCTTCAACGGCGGGTGCTTCGGCGGGAACGCCCGCGGCGGCGCCTTCTGCACCGGTTGTAGCTCCGGCGGCGGCGCCTGCAGTTCTGCCTCCTGTGCCGGGTGCTGCGGCTCCGACGGCGTCTGCTCTTGCTCCTAAATCTGGCTCTGCTTCCGGACCGGCTGATGCCGTGGGTGCCGGAAAGCCAGGGTCTTCAGCGGCTGAGCCGGCCGCGGCCTCAGCCTCTGCGGCGGCACCGGTTTCAGCCAGCCCAGCGGCGGCTTCTCCTGCTCCGGAGCTGGCTAGAAATTCTGTTGAGCTTTCTCCCAAATCTTCTTCTGCCCCTGAATCGGCTAATGTTGCGGGTGCCGGCAAGCCGGGCTCTGCGGCGGTTGAGCCGGCCGCGGCCCCAGCGGCGGCACATGAACCGTCAGCTTCTTTGCCTGGAGCGTCCAGGCCGTCCGAGGTAGCTAAACCCGGCGAAGCCGGCCGGGCCGAAACGGGCGTTCCGCAATTAGAACCGGCCGCTGGTCAGGCCCGTTCCGATGCCGAAATGGCTCCGGCGGCTCGTCCCGCGGATGCGGTGGTTTCCACGCCGACTGTTAAGCCTAAGGCTGATGGCACCTCTGCCAAGATGGCCACAGCAAAGCCCGCACAGGGGCGTTCTCCGGCTCAAGAATTAGCACATCTTGAGAGATTGCTCAACCAGGCGACAACTGATCTGGGGAAACTAAAGCCCAAAACAAAGGGCCATTATGACAAGGGTGCCCAGATTTTACGATTGAAAAAGAATATAGAGGGCATTCGCAAAAACATGGAACAGCGGCAGGCCGCAGAAGCCGCGGCTACGGTTCCAGCGGCGTCAGCGGCGCCTGTGCCTCAGCCGGCCGCTGTTCATCTGCCTTCTGCCGTACCGGCGCCAATAGTTGCGCCAGCTCCGGCAGTGGCGGCGCCCAAGGTCTTTGCCTCCATGGCGGAGCAGAGAGCCGTCAGTCGTCTGCGCGAAGCGGAATTACAGCAAGCCCAATTAGCATTACAGCTTGGTGCGGAAAAAGGTGCAAGCGCGCCAGAAATTTCCAAGCTTAAAGATAATGCCAATCAAGCTTATCAGGCGGCACAGAGTGCCCGGTTGGGTGAGCAGGAATATGTGCTGAAAAATTCAAAAGATCCGGTGGAGCTGGATAGGGCGCTGGGCCGGAAAATTCTTATTGAAGCCGAGGTTTTGCTGGACCGCGCCAATTCTCTGGAAGCTTCCGGTGAAACAGACAAGGCGAAAGCCGCACGTGAAAAGGCCGTTGCATTAAAGTCCGAGGGCGATTTTTATCTGGACACAGCTTTTGTGCGAGCCAGCGGTGTAAAGCCAGCCACAGACAATGCGGGTAAAGAAGATTTTGTAAAGATCCGCCTGCAGGCTCGGAAGTTGGAATTGTTGCCGTTACGTAATTCCGGCGACCGGGCGGTAAGTTCTGCCGCCAGCGCGGCCAATGATGTAATTGAAAAAGTTTCGGAGCAATTAGTATTGCTACGGTCACCAAATACTCAGAGCGTGGAGGTAGCGGTTAAGGCAGTCGCCGGTGTCCTGGAGAAAGCCCTGGCAGAAAACAGGATATCCAGCGAAATGGCCTCGGTTGTAGTTAAAGATGTGGAGGCGTTACAGATAGGCGGCAAGCCGGACGCATTATTGCGCCAGGGCTTGCGGGAGAAGGTTGATAATCCGAGGGTGGCGGCGCAGGTAAAGGCTGTGGTGCGGGGCATAGAGAGTACGATCGCCGCTCTTGATCGGCAAATCAAGTCTACAAAAGATGCGTCTGTTTCAGGGGATTTGCAAAATCAAAGAACCGCTCTTGAGCAACAAAAGCAACAGCTAGAGAGCGCTGTTGAGCCTGTTCATGAAACGCTTAAGAAGATCGGCAAGATCGAATCTGAGATTGAGCGTATGCGGAAGGATAATCCGGACGGTACTGGTTCTGAGATAAGTAGATTGCAGGCCGAATTGCAGACTCTTACAGAGCGGCCGGAAGTGCAGATCTATGTGGTGGATACTGCGTATGGCGAGAATTTAAATTTACGCAAGATCGCCGCACAAGCGGCAACTGACGGCAACTTTAACCTGGCCGACGCTGTTAACGACCGGCTTATTAAAAGTTACCAGTTTGCGGCACGTTCTTCCGATGCTAATTTGGCGGCCAATGCTATTGCCCAGTTGAACCTGCTGACGCATGAGCGTTATGGGCGCGAACAACGGGCGGAGTTTAAAGGTACCAACCAATCGGCGGATGTTTCGACTGAAAAGGCCGCTTTAGCCGCCCGTATTGCCGACATGCACCGGTTAATTGAGGGTAATGAAGCTATAAGTTCCGAAGTCAAGGATATGCTTAAGGACCATATCCTGGTGGCACAGGCTAAGCTGGGCAGTGAGATCGTTGTTACCAAAGTGTATGACAGCGGTAATCCGTTCAGCGTTGCCGCTCGTAACTCGGCAGTCCCTGGCGCAGATATAACCCGGCTTGGCCCGGAAGCTGTGAGTAAGGTTGATCCAGTAGCGTCCAGGATAAAGGCCCTGGAGCAAAGAATAGCCGAGCTTGAGAGCGTATTGCCTAAGGCGCAGACGGAACGGGGTACTGGCGAGATCAGCCTTTTGATAGCCAAGCATCGGATGTCCATAAGAGATATCGCCTATACTACGGCGGCTTCTTTAACAGAGATCGCCGGCAAGACCTCCGAGCCAGCACAAAAGACCGCCGTGGGCGAGGAGTCTGCGGAGATGTCCCGGAAAGCACAAGAACATCTTGACAAGGCCGGTAAATTGTTGGCTGTAAAGGCACTGGAGAATGACCGGGATGCCGACCTGCTTCGTCAGGCGATCAAGCTTCAGCCGCATATGGATGCAATCAGAAGTGAACTTAACAAGCCTGCGTCCGAGGTTAACGAACAAACTCTGGTTGAGAACTTTAACGCAGCTCATAAGATCGCCCCTCATGCCGGATATGGCAATATAGCTGAAGTGTTTACCCAGCGTAAGGCCATAGTGGACAAACTGAAGACGGCTGGTGAACCAGATCCTGCTCTTACGGCAGAATTGACCACTATGGTTCAGGCGGCCCGGCAGAATCTGAGAAAAGTTAATGCGGAAGCGCTTAATATTGACGGTGGTCTAACCGGTTTAAGAGAGTCCCTGGATGCTCTGAGTGAAGCCTTGAAGGTTTACCAGAGCAAAGATTCCAAGCCGGAGGATGCCGCGGGTTTCTTAAAGAAGCAAATGCCCGATGTTGCCGGGGCGCCTCAGCAGCAGGCCCGGACATGGGAGGCCTTGTTTACCAAAATATGTGGTGATTTCAGGATAAGCGCCGGAGAACTGCGGATATTTGAAAGATCCGTTATTCTCGACAGGCATACTCTTCTGAATAAAGTGGAAACCGATATTCAGAAAGCGGGCCAGGAGTTGGCATTGCATAGTCAACTACAGATTGATGGCGCTGACGGCTTGAGCACGGTTCAACGAGGCCTGCAAAAAGAATTGTTGACGTATTTTGAGTCTCAAGCGAAGAAAGGCGAGACTCCTTCGATCTCAAAGGAGCAAAGTGATTATTTGCGCGATCTTTTGAACTATTCGTTCCATGCCATCGACACGGTCGCCAATCTCGGGTCTATGGAAGCGCAATTATTGGCCTTGGCTATGGCGGGCGGTAAAACCACGATGGAAAGGTTCGTTTTTGATGCTTTAATGAAATACGTAGTAAAAAGTGGCTCGGGAGTTACTTTTATCCTTTTAAAGGCCGATCCTAACCAGGCCGCAACAGCTTGTAATGCCAGTGACTTGTTCTCACGTGGTGAAGTGGCAGATGGCAAAATAGTGGGTGGGAGAGAATCGGGCAAGGTTATGGTGCTGACTTTTGCCGAGGCTAAAGAGATCGGCTTGCAGTTTAAAGGCGAGAAGTCGGCCGAGTTGACGTCGGAGGTGATGGCCAGCACGGACTTCACCCAGGATCCCAGCAATCCCTGGTTCAAGACTTTGACTTTTATTGATGAAAAACATAATTTCCTTTTAAATCCAACGATGATAAAGGGCAATAGCGTTGACGGAGCTGATTTCTTGAGTCAAAGGGGCTGGGAATATCGCGAAAGATTAGAGCGGAGCCAGCAGGACGTGGCGCATTTGATAGACGCTATTGGAACCCTGGCGTTAAAGGACAAAACAGTAGCTGATAACAAAGAAAAAGTTAAACCTATTGTTGACAATATAGATGAGGGAGGTATAAACGCGGATAAGTTCAAGGAAGAGTTCACGAAGGAGTTAACAGCGAAATTTGGGGAAACCGAATGGCACAAGAAATTGGTGGAGGAAGGGGTTTTAACGCCGCTTTTAGACGAGATCGCCTGGTCTTTTCGTAACGAGATCCATCGAGTTAATAATGTTATCGAGACCAACAGGAAGGGCGATGTAGAGCTGATTATTTATGAGTATTTGGAAAACCTTGGTGCGGAGGCGCGCGGCAGGGTTTATAGCTCTAAGGATGGTTTAAAGCATAAGATGCGCGGCGTCTTGGGTGTTTACGATTATGTGTACAGGAAAGGCATTGCGACCAATTTGCCCCGGTTTGCGGAATTGGTGGCACAGGGCCACGACCGGGAGATAACTTCGGCCGAATTGCTCACCCTGATGCCGGGCAAGATCGGCTACTCCGGTACTGCCGAGCCGGGTAATGACATGGCCAAACTTTTAAATATCCTTTCCAAACCGCACGGTCCGTCGCCGGAGATCGAACTGCACACCAATTGGAAGGCGGAATTTAGGCCGGAACAGACCGTGTCTGAAGCTATAGCCGCTGATGCTAAGGATTTCTTCAACAGTCTGAAGGATAAGGAAACGCAGGTGCTTGTGCTTAATAGTAATTCGGGGCCTGCCCGGAATGAAGCCTGGGAAAATATTGCCGGTTTGAATCGCGGCGATGTGATAACGGTCAAGGTGGATCCTTCCCGGATGGGTAAGACCGCGAAGTTGCTTGGGGAGGGTAAAATAATCGATCAGTCCGGCAATGAGGTTTCAATAGCGGGCAAAAGGGTCATTATTTTGACTGCTATGGAAGCGGCGGTTTCTATTGAGAACGTGGGTTTTGTAACTGTTCGCGACTATACTTTGCGCCCCAAGTTCGGCCATGACCAGGCGGCTTTGCGCGTGGACTCTTTGAATCCTAAAACTAAAAAAGAAAAGTTGTTTAACGTTACACGATCCAAGGGTGAATACATTACCGTCACCAGCTTGAAAGAGAAGAATGCCGATCCGTCTTTATCCAAGGACCGGCGTGATCTTTTGGCCAATTTATACAAAAATGGCAATGAAGAAGAAGCCAAGCGTGCTTTGTTACAGATCATGGGAGAAATGGCCAAGGACGCTTCCGTGCAGAGTGTGCACAGCACAGCAGTGGTGGCCCGCACAGTGAATCTGGAGGCTATAGACAAGTTTGTTCAGGACATCAACAAGGCCAGCGTTGTACGAGCCATTAATCAATACAAAACCTTGAACGGCGGGGGTTCCTTTGCCCGGATCTTTACGCACGCTTTGGGGGAAGGGTATCACGAAGCCATCTTGGACAATAACCGTCAGGATTATTCTTTTATTTCTCTGGTGGCGCTGGAGAATGGCCACGGCGTAAGGATGGACCGGGACGGGAAGGTGCTTTTGCAAGCCGGCCAGGTGGCCGACATGAAGAACGGCCTGGTAAATGAAGGTTACAGTGTTTTCGCCAGCATGGCCGACTGGATCAAGGCGCGTTTCGATGGCAACGGCAAGCGTGAGGACGGTTCGCTGGTGCGGCCGGTGAGCTATATAACGCATGGCGCTATTGCTAATGTGCGCCCCTGGGAAGGTCCTCTTATGGTAAGGGGCTGGGTAAGCGGCAGTATTACCTGGAATGGAGCAACGCCTGAATATACGCAGAATCAGTCGGTGCAAGTTATGGACAGTAACGGTGTTCCGCAAGTTATGGATAGTAAAGGTGCTCCGCAAGCTCCGATCAATGTTGCGCTGGTTTCCCAGTTTGACCAGGGGCAGGGTATTGCCGATCCGAACTTCTATAAGGGCGTTACTGCGGCCAGCCGGCAAGCTATTGCCCGGGCTGTGGGGGCCAGTGATGCAAACAATTTGGTTGTCGGCCGGCCGATGCCCGATATGGACGGCCGTAAAGCGCAAATAATCACCGAGCGGTTTACGTTTAATGGTCAACAGGCGGAGATCATAAAGGGGGTTATCTTTGAGGGGGTTTTGTATAAAAGGACCAGTATTGATAATGACCCGCGGGCTTTTTCTTTTGATGCCGTTACCGAAGACCACGTGCAATTGCCGGATATGCGGCACGAGAAGCTATTTGTGAAGAGCCGCATGGAAGTGGTGGATGGCAGAGTGGTAAAGAAGTTTGGTGAAGTGGTTAACAAGGCGCCGGTGTTATTGCCCGGCATTAATGTACAGGCCGGCGACAAGGTGGAGTTTGCTAACGACGACAAGGGCGAAAAGGTCCTGGTGATCCGCGGCCAGCAGGGAGAAGTGAAGGCCGCGGTATTCGGCGAACATATCTATATGCCTAATCATGACGGGGCATTTGATGTTTCCAAGGCCCAGGTAAGGGCTATAAGTCCGGATGGCAGGAAAGCTTCGCGCATTGAAACGGTGGATACCTATCGCGTTGACCATGCCGGTATGGGTGTGGTCCGGGCCCGGTCGGTGCTGGCTCGCGACCTGGTTTACGGTGCCAACACATTCGCTGAAGGCACGGAGATCGATCGGGAAAAGGGCCGTTTGCGCGATAAGGAAGGCAATCAGGTAGGCCTGTTCTTCTTCGACAAGATCCTGGTTAAGGATGGCGATAATTATTTGATCCCGCAAAGCGATATTCAAACGGTTGAGTTTCTGGACCGCAATACAGTGAGTAAGGTTGCGGCAGGATCGGATTTTACTGTTAAGGCAGTTGATTTTGAGCGGGCTATTGCCGAGGCACAGAAATTTTCCAATGATTTTAACAAGATTTGGGAAAAAGCCGTTAAGTCGGGCGCTACCAAAGAGGATATGGATGATCTCGCCAACAAGTTCCAGGTAAGAGCGTCCGGTTGGGGCGTTAGTGTGGAAGTGATAGGACTGGACCAGAAACTTAACAAGGTTGCGGCCGGGGGAAAGGCCGATACGTATTCGCTGGTTTTTAAAGCGGATCCCGATAGCACTTCGTTCGTAGCCGGACTGATAAATTTTGTAGAACAGCGTTATAAAAAACGCATTACTGCTACTTCGGCCCTGGAAGAGCGTAATTCGGCCGCTTTGTCGACAGACGAGTTATTTCATACCGGCCGGGCTTTAACCAAGTTCTTGTTGAGCGGTGAAATGGATTTCGATTCCGCTGCGGTATTTTTGCATGAGCTTATGCACGAAGAAGAGAAACTGATCATCAGCAAGCACGGCGATAACGAACTGCCCGGCGCTTTGGAACAGGCGCGTTTGGAGAATAACAGCGAGCTACAGCAGATCGCCGATATTCTGTCCGGTATTTACGATAAAGAGTTCTCGCCGGAAGAGATCAAGACTCATTATGTGGAGACTTTTGGTATTCCCGAGAAGTGGAGTGAACTGCCGCCTGTTATGCAGACACTGCTGGCACCGATGAGGGGTTTCTTTGAAGCATTAAGAAACGGACTGGGCGGCAAGCCGGGCTTGCCGGCTTCTATTTTCCGCGGTAAATTCGCAGTTATGCAGGAATCTTTTGAACGCGGAGATATCGAGGAGTCCAGGGCGCAGGCTTCCTCTATTAAGACCATGCTGTTGAGAGGGCGTGGTATGGCGCTCAAGTCCCGGCTGGCTTTCGGGTCTGCGGTAACGGTTCTGGACAGCATGTCGGATGAGCAATTGATGAATACCATAACGGAAGATGCCAAGGGTAATCAGGTGGTTAAATTCCGCATGATCACGTCTAATGGCAATATTTTCACTTTGCAGCAGCCTATTGGCAAAGAAAAGGGCCGGTGGCAGGCCGGGGACCTGCGGACGCACCTGCAGAAGATCTTCAGTGATTCGCTGAGAATTACGGATGGGTTCTGCCGGATATATGAAACACATATCGTTTTAATGAGTGACAGGGATAACTTTGCTTCGGATGCCGCATTAAAAGAGGCGGCCGCGGCGGCCAGTAATCGGCGCACTTTGGCGGCGTATTTAAGGAAGACTGATCCGGAAAGAGGCCAGGCGTTTGATGGGCTGGTGGACCGGCTGGATCTTTTGGCTGCTCAGGCCAGTATGTTTGGCGAGATACCAGTGGCATACAGAAAACTGGAGCAGTTGACCCTGCGTTTACTGAAAGCGCGGCCAGACGAAAAGCCGGCCATACAGCACCGGATAAACAAGATCAATGAGTTCCTTAATCACCGGGGAACGGCGGAGCATTGGAGTTATCCCAGGTATTCTGAAAGATCTGCGAATGAACAGAAATTGCTTACTTACCCGGGGGTCGTCCCGCCTGAACAGGCTACACCGGAACCAGTTGGTTTGGCAACGCCTGAATCTGGTGTTCTGCCCACAGAAGAAGCTCCGTTGCAGGTTACGCAACGTGGAGATTTAAAAATGATCCCGTTGGCGCTCTTGAATGATTACGAGGGAATCAAAAAGCTGAAGCAAGCCCTGTGGTTCAAGGCCGATCTGCTTAATAAGGAGGTGGGCGGCTTAGGTGGAAATGGCGATCAGATCAAAGCGTTATTCATGGGTGAAGATCCGTTAGCGCTTAATGCTATCGTAGCCGATAAAATAGGGGCTGTCCTGGGTTATGTGGTGGCAGAGCAGGGCCCGGAAGTTGCCGGGAGTGAGCCGTATATCGTTATCAAGCATGTTGCCGCTAAAGCAAAACTTGGTTTGGGCGCGGCCCTTTTGCGTTCCGTGGCATTGCGGGCCAAAAAGCTGGGAATTAATCAGATCCGGTTTGATGTAAACATGGAGCATCAAGCAGCGGCAATAGATGCATTGCAGAAGATGGTTTGGGATGTGGAATATAAGGCTGGCGCGAGTTCGGCTATTGTTGAATTTAAAACCAGCGTTGATGATCTCATTGCATTGACTGAGCCTGTGGCGGGGCGCCCTGGTTTTGAGCTTGTTAGTAATGAGGAAGATACAAATCAGCCCCAGGCTCCCCCTCAGGGTGATCAGAATGATTCTTTGCCACCGACTGCGGCTTCGGGTTCCACGGGTTTGAGCGCTCCGGCTTCCGCCGTATCTGAACCCGTTGTCCTTGAGGCTCCTGCCGCTCCCGCGACTGACAATCCGCTCACACCGTTTATTTTTGTTTCGCCGCCAACTGGGCTTCCGCCGGTTGCGTTCTCCACGCCTGCTCCGGCGCCTGCGGCCGATCTGCTTCTGGCCATGATCCCCGCCGCTTTCGGGTTAACACCTGCGCCTCAGCCCGCGTCAACACCGGCGCCTACGCCGTTGCTTGCGGTTGCCGCTTCGACACCGGATGCTCTTGCGCCAGCACCCGAGCTCGCACCTGCTCCGGCACTGGCGCTGGCCGGTGATGCGCCGTTAAACAGCGAGTCCGTTTCAGAGTCGGGATCTGAAGCGCCTAAACGCTTTGGCGGGCCTATTAGCCAGTTCTTGAGGACGGCTTTAAATCCCCTGCAGGCTTCTCCGTCCGCTATTGGCGGAGCGCTTTCGCTGGGATATTTGTCGGCTTTTCAGGCATTGAATAGCACGCTCGGCTACAATTATGATCACAAACTGGTTTCCGTGGGTGTTGCGGTAGCGGGTATGGTGGCCCTTCCGGCGCTGGCTTCAACATCATACCGCTGGTTAAAGAGCCAGCGTAAATGGAGCGATGTAAAATATGGTGTTGTAAGGACTTCCGCAATGATGGCGGTGGCGCTGGGTGTTCTGGGTTGTAATGGTGTGCCGTCGATCGTGAAACAACGTGCCGTGGAAGACTCTTTGGCCAAGGGGAATATAGGGCAGGCGGCTATTGAGCATTTGGCCAGTTCGGAGACTTATCGTCCTACCGGCCGGCGGCAAGTAGCCAAGGATTTCTTAAGGGCGATCACGGAATTGGAGCGTTATTTTGGTGTTGAGAAACAGGCGCGTGCCGCCGAAGCTTCTTTCTTGCAAGAGGTAAAGAAGGCCGCCACGGTGTTTAACCTGGGTACCAAAGTGCCGGCTTCTCTTTATGTAAAGTCGTTGGGCAAATTGCAGATCCGCGCCGGTAGTGTTTCGCAAGCCATATGGAACAAGGTTATCCCGGCGGCAGTTCTTTCGTCTACCCCGGCCGCTCAGCGTGGGATACTTTATGAAAAGACTCTCGAGGATCCTGAGAAGTCGGCACAAATAGGACTGTTGATGATGGCCGAAAACCTTGAGCGGTTAGACGGCCAACTGCAGTTGTCCGGGTATACCCTGGAGCAGTTGACTCCGGCCCAGCAGTTGATGGTGGCATTATCGGTAGACTTCCCCTTGAGTCCCCGGACTTTTTATAATGCGATCTCCCGGCAGATCGTTACGAATTGCAATGCCTTATACAACACCAGGATCGATCTAACGGCAAAGGGCGCTGGCGCCCTGGCGCTTAAGGATGTATTGCCGCTGTTACCGCCGGAAGCGGATTTGGCCAAGCTGTTCCCTGATGCCAATTTCAAGCTGAAGGTCAAGGTTAACGGTAAGGTTATTTATCCGCTGGCACGCGGGCAGGCCTTCCTGAAGAGACTGGATCTTCAGACGCTCAGTGTTCTGGCTTCTCCTTTGGAGTGGAGCAATGGCTCGGCTAAAACAACCGGCTTGCACGGGTTCACAGTTCCTTTTGGTAATTTGATGGCCGCCAGCGCAAAAGACCAGTTTGCCAGCGGCCGTGCGAATGGCAACAGTGAGTCCAATTCCAGGATCCATCTTGGACATGATGAACAGTTGAATTTCATGGCACTGGAGTCTTTGAAGGGCGGGCGGAAGATCCCGGTACTCTCGGTAGTTAACGGGCAGGTTAAGGAGGTTGCAACTAATTATTACGAATATTTTGATGGCGTTGCGGTGCCGCATGGCGGGTCGGTCCTCATAGATACTATTGACGGTATGCAGTTGCGCGTATCCCACGCTAATTTCAGCAATGTCAAGGTTGGCACCCGGGTCAGGGTGGGGATGCCTATTGGTTATTTCGATCAGAATTGGCAGGCTTATGCCGGGAATGCCGCCTGGCCGATGGTGCATCAGCAATATTCCCGGAGTTGGGGCAATGATGTTATTTTTTATGATCCGGCCAGGGTTAATCCGGTTCTTAAAGCCGCGGATGCCAGGTCAGGATTAAAGCCAGCGCAGGCGGGAAGTATTATTATTTCCAAGGAGCGTTTGGAGCGAAAATCTTCGGCCGGAACGCCGGAGATAAAGGGCCCGGTGGAGCCGGCCAATCCGGATGCTCGTTCTCATGTTTATACCAATGGTATTTTGCCTGGCACCAATTTGCCATTGCCCGCTCCGAGCCTGGTTGTTGATCCTGCCGCTAACGATGCAACTCTGGAAACTTCGTTGGCCAGTATCATGCGGGATCATTCGAAGCCAGAATTGAGAGACGCTTTAACCGGTGGTACTGATAATGCGGGCGCTTTGGCCGCGATAGCCCGGTTGACGGATAAAAAAGTGGATTTCTTGTATAGAGGCCTGGGCCTGCCGGCGCCCGACCGTTCCGGCTTATCCGAGGTTACTGCGGCCGACCGTATCCAGGTGGGTTCTTGCTTCCAGGTCAGTGCCAATGCCGCGCAGAGCGCTAAGGACCCCACCTGGGTGAATTGGGCTTTAGGCAAGTTCGGAGCCAATCTCCCCGGGTTCTGGACCTGGTTCATGAGCTACATTCTGGATAAAGTGCCGCCGGAAGTACGGGCAATTATCAAGGAAGTGCCTGCTGATGCGGCCTCGGTTGTTGAAGCTATAAAGGCGTTCAAGCATCATGCCACTAAGGGCGAGCTTCAGGCCCAGGGTATTGTGGACCTGCTGAACTTCAAGTACGGTATTGGCAAATGGCCCAAAGCCGTGCAGGACGAATGGAACAGAGTTAACGGCCAGTTGGCAGGCAGTGGACACGTGTTCCGGCTGGATGAATTGAACGACTCGATCGCCAGCCAGTTAATTGCAGTGCGTAGATTCGCCAAAGCCAATGCCGCGGATGCTCCGGCGGTGGAAGCTCGCCTGGCCGAGTTTAATACCTGGCTGAAGAAGTGGGAAGGCCGCATGCTCGAGGTTTATGTGGATGCGAACGGGGTGATCTTTGTCAAGACCGTTAACGCCAACTATTTCGAGCTCTTTACCAAGAACTATCGGCGCGCCGAAGCCAGAAAGCCGGAAGCCAATCAGGGCCAGGTTAAGGCTTTGGCCCGCATGCGTGACCAATTGCGTAATGACCGCACCCTTACTCGTAAGGAGAAGGACGAACTGCTGGAGAAGATCCGCAATCTTAAAGCCTTGCGCCAGGGCAAAGCGCCCGAACTTAGCGAAGACGTTTACAAAGCCCGCTATCCGTGGAACGATCCCCAGGCTATTCAAGCCGAGGCCGAGGCGCAGGCCCAGTCTTTGGCGGAAGCCCGGGCTATTCTGGCCGAGGCCCGTCTGTCCGCGGCCAATGCTCCCCGGGGCGCCGGTATTCCGGCCGTGGTTGAGCCGCTGGCGGTAGAGGATGAATCGCTGGGAGCTGATAGCGTTGATCAGGGTGATGGTAAAGCAGGCAAGAGTTTCTTTGCCGATGACGGCGTGACCACACCGGCAACGGTGGGTGTGACTGATCCCAAGATATTAGGGCTACGCCAGGTTCCGACCTGGGCCGCCAAGGGTCAGCTGGATAATGAAGCGCCTCTGCCGGCCGTTCCGCCGGGGGTGAAACGCCTGGTGGATGGCATTATCGGCCTGCCCGGCAAGTTAATGAACCCGCCTGCGCCCCCGGCTAAAGTATTACCAACCGCCGGGCCCAAACTCTCGGCTTTGAGCGCCGGATCTGCCCGCAAGCCGTCGGCGGTGGTGCCGGACAATGTGGTGCCCTTACCCGCTATCCCGGCCAGTAATGTTACGCCGGTAGACTTTAACCAGCCCGGGCCGGAAGAACAGCTTTTTACCGGCACCAATGACCGAGCCGCGCTGGCCGGTGCGGAAGAGGCGAGGTTAGAAGCATTTAGGGGCGTGTTTAAGCAAGCCAGAGAGATCATTAAAGAGAAGTCTTCCTCCTCCAGTACCGCCGCGTGGTTGATAGGTTCTGACGACCTTGCAAAAATGATAATGTTGGAAGGCTTAGCCCTTTATAAAGAGGTCACCGATCCTGTCAGTGGTGTTCTGAAAGTTCTGCCGGCCTTCAAGTACAATCCCGAACAGATCGTGGAAACTCTTTTACGTACGGCCAGTTTGTTACGTGATGATGAAGATAAAAAGGCGCTTTCTATTATCCTTAGTCTTGGTGCGGGTAAGACTGCGGCTGAGTACGGCGCCCTGGCGCTGACCCTCAGGATACTCAATAAGACCAGCGCCGAGGCAAAGGGCACCATCGAAATGTGGGTTTTACAGGAGTTTTCGATCGATCAGATAGCTAACGATCATCTGGCTATGTTCTTTTATAAGTGCGTTAACCAATATGCCAATTTGTCGCGTATTGTCAAGATCAAGGCTCCCGAGGGGCAAGTTGCGGCTAACGGGATCCAGCCAACCGATATGGTTGCCGAACGTTTTGCCGGCCGCGATGAAGACATGAAAGATCCGCTCATGGCCGGATCGAATTTCTTTAAGCATTTTTCCTATGATGAAAGCAGGAAATTTACCATCCGCTATGCGGCTTACGACGAGGTTATTACCCGTGCGAACCTGGTAGAGCATCATCCGGATTATATGAAGGCGGTAACTTTCCGGGATGGGGAAGAATTAATGGCGGTGGTGGTGGATGAATTCCAGTCGGTCACGTCGCGTCCGGATTCTATCCGTTCCACGGGTGATCAGCCCTATGAAGCGGCCAAAAAAGAGGGCGCGAAAGCCCTGGAAGCCAAAAAGCGGGAAGGCCGGGTTTTCCTGAAGCTGGTTGATGAACTCAAAAAGTTGATGATCGTACATTCTGATCTCCTGGATAATCCAACTCTGCAACCGGGCGGCGAGGCCAAGAACCGCTTTGTGGGGACAATTCGCGAAGAATATATGCCGGTCATTGAGGCCTTGTTCCGGGAGAAGTTTGCGGACGGTGTGTACGGGCTGGATGCTTTCCGGAGCATTGTTCAGTCGGCCGCTAATTTCTTGCGGATGGCCGAAGGCCGCGATTACCAGAAGATCACTCGAGCACAGTTAGACGAAAGCCTGGCTTTGCGTCAGGAACTGGCCAACAAAGAAGCTGAGATCGAAGGTCTTATCCAGGCTGGCAACCGTTCTGGGGCTGCAATAGCCCGGGATGAGTACAAGGCTCTTCTGGAAAAGCCGCAAGCCCTGTATTTGTACAACATTTTAGACCAGGTTTTGGTGACCGAGCCGAATACGATCTTTGGCGACCCGTATCAGTCGGCCTTTGCTAATGCTTATCTTGCCAAGGATTTGCTGCGTGATAACGAAGAAGATGAAGCGCTCCGGTTTATCATCAATGCCCTGCATTCGGAGCAGAAAGAACGCACCAGTTTCTTGATGGCGGTTAAGCAGGTTGGCTTGAATAAGGTTGGTTCTTTCAGCGGTACCAGTTCGCCCACTCTTAAGACTTTGGGCCACGAGATCGTGGTTCTGGAAGAAGAACAATCGATGTTTGAGGCGGTCAAGGACAATGATGTTCGCCTTTTTGACACCTATAAAGAGGATATTCAAACAGTAGGCAAGGATATTATTAGCCTTCGTAATGTGCATAACGCAAATGGTAAAGTTGGCGTTATCTATGTTGCCCCGGAGGCCAATCTGAGAGATGTCGAGGCCGATTTGCTTGCCAAAGGTGTTCCGTCAGCCGACATAAGACGCATTGGCGGCAATGATCGCGATAGTATCAAAATGGCCCTGAAGGACGCTTTCGAAGAAATGTCCGACGGTAAGCCGCTGGTGCTTTTAATGGTCGGGGAACCCACGGGCAGTAATCCTTTCAAGGAGCACTTTGTTAATGCGAACGGAGAGCTCGATCTCACTAAATTGCAGGCTGGCGCGGTAATTATTGGTTATCACATGGATGAGGACTCTTATACCCAGTTCGCCAAGCGTGCTCAATCCAAAAATCGTGTGGGTATGCAAAAGTTTGGCCTGCCGAGCTTTTATGTGCGGCTCAACCTGGAGACTGAAAACCGGTTCGTTATTGATGATAAAAAGCGGTTGGCTACTTTCTTACCGGAAGTACGCGCCGCGTTTGTAGCGCAGGATGCCCGGAAGTTCAAAGACGA
The DNA here is from genome assembly GCA_015232565.1 of Candidatus Omnitrophota bacterium. GTDB lineage: Bacteria > Omnitrophota > Gorgyraeia > Zapsychrales > Fredricksoniimonadaceae. The sequence continues at coordinate 82,215 of JADFZK010000003.1, read as the reverse complement.
ACTTGGTTTGCGTAGTGCCGGTACCGTACGGGCGCTTTGGCAGGCTTCTGCGGAGAACCGGGCTTTCCTGGCCCAAGTTGACCAGCAGATAGCGGCCTTGGCTAACAGGATCGAGCAGAATGTTTTTGATCATTACGAAGGCGCGGAGACTTTTAACAAGTATGTAGCGGAGAGCGGCCTGACCGAGGTGGAAAAGGAAGTCGTCCGCAAGCAGTTTGAAAACAATCCGCAACTGCTGAACAAGGGTGTGGTTACGCCTACGGGTAAGAGTGTTCTGGCTATTTTGCCGCGAATCGTCATGTTGGACGTCCCTGCGCGCGAGAAACTGGCCGAATTATTGGTTAGCCCCTCGGACATTGTTTCTTTGGCTGTAACCCTGGTGGGCACTCCTTTAAGGGCGCAAGATATTCCGGCCATATCGGTAATGGCGTCTTTTGGTCTGTTGAATACCAAGGAAGAGGCTTTGAAACTGGCTGCGCTGGCGCTTAATAGCGCTAAGGATGGCTGGTCTGATCTTAATAAAATGATTGCCCGGCAAGCCACCCATCGGAAGCTGGCGGACAAATTCCGTAATTGGTTCTCCCCTCAGGAATCGGCGGTTCTGGCAGAGACTTTGCAATTGGCTGAGGAGGCGCTTAATAACCAGGACTGCTTGGTGTATCTTAATGCATGGTTGACAAAGATTAATGAGGTTACACATGGTATAGACCAGCCAACTATAGATGCGTTAGATAATGTTGTTACTATTGCCGATAAGGTTATTCAGGCATATAAGAAACTAGTTAATACCGAGTTTCAATTAGCCGAGCCTAAATTGGCCGAATCTGCGGACGGCTTAACCCCCACACAGGTTGAGGAGCGGGCGAATAAACGCAAAGAACTTGAGCAGACAGTTAAATCCAGTGCCGAAGAATTGACAAAAGCGGTACAGCAGGCGAAAGATGCGGTGCTGACATATCCGATGTTGGAGCAGGCCTTGACCAGTTCCGGAGTATCGCCCCTTCTTTTTGCCGCGGCCTTTAATTTAATGCGGGACGGTGCGAAACAGGTCATTACTCTGGCTGGAGCTGAGGCCGAGGCCCGGAAACTTCAGGTTTTCCTGGCCAGTCTGCCGGAGTCGGACGATGTTAAGGCCAAGTTGCTGTCTTTAAATACAATTGCGATGCTGGTGGTGTTAAACAATCGTAGTACGTTAGCGGGTTTGGCATATCTTGGGGAATTGGTTACCGGAGAAACGAAAACCAGGGTGCGTGAAGCGATCGCTCTCCTTAGTAACAAGCCCAGCAGCGGAGTGGAAGTTGTGGGTAGCAACCAGTCCCGGTGGATCGGCCAGAGCCGTGGGCGCACCATTACGCCCAACTTTATTTTAAATAGCGTTCTGGCAGGAAATCCGGCTCTATTGCCGCTTTTGGCAATGAGAGAGATGGACGAGCCTAAAACGCAAGCTGTGATGCAGAAACTCGCGGAGTTGCCGGGTGATATGGAGGTTCGTCTGGGTCAACTGGTAGACGATCCAGATAAAGTGGTGGTGGTGAAGAATGAAATAACGGCGGACAAATTCAATAATGCCAGAACTGCGGCCAGCTCTGCGCTTGCACAATTGAAGGCGGATTTGGATAGTTTTGCTCTCACCCTCGGTGAAGATGAGGGAGTGCAACTTCTTAATGTCGAACGTTTGGCAAGGCAAGCTCGCAATGCTGAGGTTTTGCTGGGTATGTTGGGCAGTAATCCTACGGCTTTAAACGAATCTTTTGAAGCTGTCCAGGTTTTGGAAGACGCTATTAGAATTGAGCCGGGTGTTACCAAAGCAGTTACGAATGCTATTGCGGATGTTAAGGCCAAAATGGATGTTTTGGCGGCTCTGCACATGGAGATTGACCAGGAAGCGCTTACCTTCGCAACTGGTCCCGCTGGTGTGGCAACAAAGCCGGTTGCTCCTGGAGCGCCGGGTTCACCGGCCGCACCATCTTCGCCAACCGGTACCAAGGGAACTACGCTCCCGATATGGCTGGCTTTGGGCTCGCTCTTTGCCGCTAGTCAGCAACCTGTCTCGGCGGCTGACGCCAGATCTAAAGCGCAAGCTGAGCAACAGCATAGCCGTGAGGTCATTGAGGATGCTAAACAGTTGGCACGCAAACCTTTGTTCACCAGAGAGGGGGAAACGCTGGTTTATGGCTTGCCGGAATTATTGCGGGCCAATAGTGACCAGCCCAATAGGGATACTACGGCTCCGTTAACAGCTGATCCGCTGGCTATTCCTACTGCGCCCACCACCAATCTGGCCGCGAATAATACTTTACCGCCTGCCGGTCCAGGAACTACCGGTCCTACTGTTCCAACCGGCCCGGTAGCACCACCCGGACCTAATGCACCTACGGCCCCGACCGCGCCAGCGGTACCAACCGCACCAGCGGCACCTGTTGCACCGGTAATGCCTGCCGCGCCGGCTGTTCCGGCAATGCCGGCGGTACCAGTTATGCCGCAAGTGCCGGGTACGACCCCAATGACACCTCATTCGGGCGCTTTGCCCGTGGTCCTGTTCCTCATGAGTTTCTTTAGCTTTATTGGCAATGCCTTCGCAGCCGGCGGGTCGGGCGGGGGCGCTCTGCCTCCGGGTGTTTTACCGGTTGTATATGGCGTGGTAGCTGTTTTGGCCGGTCGTGGTGCCAGATTTATATACGGACGCCGCAAGGGTCCGACTTTGGAAGAAAAACAGTCAAGTGAGGGCGATGGAGGTCGTATCAAAGACCGCAGGCTATCTCTCATAGCCGGAGCGGTCCTGAAATTCACGAGAGACAGTATTGGTTATGTCGTTAATGTAGTGTTGGGAGCTTACGGCAGGCTGAGTGCCGCGGAGAAGTTGAACGTAAACGCAGTCAAGAGCAACAGTGGACCGCAAGGTCTGTCCGGGATCGCTGGTGCTGAAAAAGAAAGAACGGACGGTAACACAGAAGCAAATGTAGCGAATGTTGTAGAAGAAGTGAGCAGTGCAGTAGCGAATGAAGTAAGTGGTGCAGTAGTGAATGAAGCAAGCAGTGCAATGGTAGATGGCGCTAAAGCGCAGGTTGAGGCAGTCAACATTAACAGTGCAAGCGGCGAACCGGCTCATACCCAGGCTGATGGTTCGAAGGCTGACAATCACGCCAAGGGTAATGGTAGTACAGTAGCGAATACGAGTAAAGTTGTGCCTATTGTAGATGAAGCAAATGCAGTGCCAGTAGCGAATGCCCGCGTTAATACCGCGGTTACTGTCGATGTTGCACGTAGTGCCCGTTCTGTGAGCCGTAGTTGGGCTCAGGTTAGAAGTGCTTTGTACACTGTTGCAAACAAGGGTGCCAGTATTGTGCCCGCGGTTGAGAAAGTGTACGGAGAGATCACCGCGATCGTTCTCAGGCTGTACGCCTGGGTATGCGGAGTGATCGGTAACGCCCGCTCTGACAGGGGTGCCAGAACACGTGTGTCCAGTAAGGATGCCCAGAGTGTGCCTGGTACTGCCGCAGCTGAAGAGACTGCGCCCGCCAGCAATGGCAATGCGCAGGCTGTAACAGTCTGGATTGAGAGTACAGGTGCCCAGAGTGTGTATGATGGCACCCGCTACGCACGGAGTGTGAACGCTGGGTGTATATACAGCGCGAATACCGAGGGCGGAGAAGGTAGCACCACGATCGTGGGAAGTGTGCCTGCTGGTTTAAGCATCAGCCTCGGCAACGCTCACGAAAACGGCAATGCCCGGGGTGTGGAGAGTGCGGGAACTGGTTCGTATACCAGCTCCGGATCCACGCAGGGTAAGCCAGGTGTGACGGGTGTGGAAAGTGTTGCTCAGGGCCCAGAAAATAGATCCTCAATAGACATATCAACAGGAAATGCCCAACCCGATGGCGGTAGCTTACGTCCAGCGGGGAACAGCAATGCACCGGTAGGCGTTTGTGTCCGCGAGGAACAAAAAGTCCCGGCTATAGGTGTGCCTGCGGAGCTCCCCGGTTATATATCTGATACAAGAAATCCCCGGAATACAAATTTAGGGTTCGTCACCCCGACATTGGGCTTCTCGGCCAGCAATGTCGTAGGCCAGGGTCAGCAAGCTCCCGCTTCGATGCCGGTTTTTGGTATCGCCCTGGCCGTTCTTTCCAGCTTCCTGCCGCGGGCCATAGTGCTGTGGGTTATGTTATTCTTTTCGGGTTTGATGGGCGGCAGTCTTAACGCCAGTGCCCAGGCTATGCCGGATTCGTTCCGGGCTCCGCCGGCTGCATTGGCTACCGTTAACAAGATTGTTGCGGCGCCTGGCCTGGAACAAGGGGTTAGCTTTGCAGCCAAGATAGACGGTAAAGTTATTTCTACTATCCAGTATGGCAAGACCCAGGGGTTGCCGGCTGAGTTGAATGATGAAACGGCAGACAAGGTAAATGATCTGTTGGATAAGGGCTACCGGGTAATGTTGGTGGATCCTTCGATCGTAGGTTTCCGTGGCAAGTTTGATCTGGTATATAAGAGAGCAACCATTGATCTGAAGATGCACATACTGGGAGATAGCACCCCCGGCAGTTATGCCATTAAGTATGACGATCTTAAGGGAAGCACTAACCGGGGTCCTTTTAACCTGGCGGTGGCAAAAGTGTTGTGTCCGCGGCCGGATAAAGACATTCAGAAGGCTTTGGCGAATCAATCCGATAATGTTGAGCTCGCTATTGATACCGTGCAGACAATCGACGCCAAACTGCAGTTAAAAGGTGCAGAGTTATGGAAGCAACAGAACGAACAGCCGGTTGCTCGCCAGCTGGCGGTGGAGAAAGCGGTCAAGGCGAAAGCCGATCTTCCCGACCTGGAAGAACTCATTAAAGGCCATAAGTTCCTTAGGGATGGTATTGAGAGTGGAAGGATTTTCAGTATTGAGATTTTGACAGTTGGTGGAACTCAGCCGTACCATGTTACCTTTGTAACCCAGAATAACTTTATGCCTTTCAGTTTGCATGGCACCCAGTCGTCTACCTGGGCCTTCCAGTTTCATTATCCTAACCAGCCGGAGGTTGAAGCTTACATTATTATCCGCGGCCTGGCTGAGAACGGCATTCCTTATAAAGGGCCGGGCGTGGTTATGGCACCGGTGGTGGCGCTCGATTATTTGTTGAAAATTTACGATTATGCCTTAACGCATAACAATCGCGGCCAGAGCGCGGTTTATAACACCGAAAAGGGTTTGTTGAAAGCCGTATTGGATACGATCGCTATTCATGTTACCCGTAAGGAAGGTTTTGACCGGGGTAATAATAAAGATAACGATTATGTCTTGCGGGTGGGCTTAATGGAGCTGGTGGAGAGCGTGCCCTCACTGGTTAATCGCGGGGTAACTGCAGCTGCAAATCTTATGGGTTTGCATATCAATATCAAACCGATCCTGCAATACGTTGGCAATATGAAAGCCAAGGCGCCTTTTGAGAGCATGGGCCGGATAGTGAGCCCGGGCTTTAAGGAACAGTTCTTTAATCTGGCGGCTTACGAGAATAAAGACCTGAATGCGGCCTATTTCCGGGTTTATGAGGATTTCCTGGATAGCGAGCTTTATACCGCCAGCATGAATGATCAGAAGGGTCATTATAACGGATTTAAACTCGTCAGGGGTCCGGTTCCGCCGGGCACCAAGCTTTTCCAGAGGGCTACTATTACCGGATATCGCCTGCACGCGGACAAGAATAATGAGGCGGTCACGCAAATTATGTACCGGACTTATTCTTTTGTGGCCATGGAGTTCCTGGCTCAAGGCGTGAAAGAGAATAATACATTGTCCAGGATAGTTGAACCGATCCGCTCGATGAGTGAGCTTCTGGACGAGCAGATCTTCCTTAATGGCCGTGCCGCCGACGGACGGTTAATAATGAAGGCGTATCGCAATGGCGTTACCGGGGCGATAATGGGCTTCTCTTATGCTGATTCTCCCACCAGCCTGCCGGAATTGTGCAAGATGAGCATTAGCCAGGCGGAGCCGGTGGCGCCGAGGTTTGGGTCTTCCTGGTTCTATAAGGGCGAGTTTATGGGCCAGCTGAAAGTGCATGACTTGTTGACGGCCTTACAGAAGCGGGGCGTGGTTGTTCCGGACGATGTCTGGAGCGATGAGAAGGGGGTTGATTTTATCAACGAAAAAGTGCTGGTTGACCGCGAGTTGCACCGGAAATATGCGTTCCTCAAGTTTACTACGGCAGATAGACGGAAGATCGCGCAGATCGACGAGCTTTATACCGATGACCTTAAACGGTTCAACCGGAGCCTTATAGAGCGGGGCGAGAAGGGTTATGCGCCCAAGAGCCCCACGTACGAAGGCTCTGTGCTGACCGATTATTTCCTGGATCAGTGGCGTATTTTCGCCGCCGAACTGGGCGCGGGCCGCACGGTGAGCGAGGCTTTCCGGAAGTTCGACTTTGAAACGCTGGGCACTGTAGAAATGCCGTCGGTGTTGCGCGATTATATCTTTGCGCCGCACGGAGAGAATAATGAGGTCCGCAATGGGCTGGTGGTCGCGGTGTCCTCCGGGGTGTTGAAACAGATCGTAGTCCAAGGCGTTAACGAGCTGGGACTGGTGTTCTTCTCCGACAAGAGCAATCACAAGCCTTGGGTGATAAAAGACCAGTCCGCGATCAAGCGGGAAATGCAGCCGTACCGCTGGTTGTCCAAGGATCTGCAGGCCCGGGCCCGTTCCGAGTTCGCGCAGGCTTTTGCGGATGGTGAAGAAGTGATGCAGGACACCTTGTTTGTGCTTTCCGCGGATGGCAAGGAAGTTATCGGTATCTTTGAGCCGTCGGTCAAGACCTATGATATGTGGGCCCGGGATTTGCAGGAAGCTATTGCGCAAAATGCCCGGGAACGTTACCGGATCGGCGGTTTTGGTTCCACCGTGCTGGGTACGGCCTTGCCGGTGGCGGTGGATTCCATGCCCGCGGGTTTCAAGAACGTGCGCTATATGAAGGAAGCCCGGCGCATTGGCGACAGCGATATGTTCAAGCTGAAAGGCAAGTCGTATTCCGGTGAAGTGATGGCGCGTTTGGTGGGTAATGAAGTTGAGATCTTTGAGTCGGGCAGAGGGGCGCTGGAAGCCCGCCGGGTACAGTTGCGGGCAATGCGTGCGGCGTACCAGTATACGGGAACATATGAAGTCCTGGTGAAGAATGCCGATGACTCTTACCTTTCGCTTATTATCGCCGACCAGGCTAACCCGCAATTTGGGATCCAGGATGAGGCGTATTTAAAAGAGCAGGCTGACCAGGGGTATCTGTATGACCTGCAGATCGAAACCGGGGATGGCTGGCCATATTACTATGATAATAACGGCATTTATGAGATGGAATTTAGCAAGGAGCAGGTGCCGACGATCGAGAAGAATGGCAAGACTTATATGCCGTTGACAATTAAGGTTATAGATAAAAAGGCGGGCGCTCCGTCGGCTCCTCAGGCGCCGGCGCCTACCGCCACTCCTTCGGCAACCCCCTCGGCTTCGTTGGATACGGTTACGCCTCCGGCCGCTGGCGGCGCTGCTATAGATACTACCGATGCCGGCATTGCCTTGCCGTCACTGGTTAAGCCTGTTTCCGTCCGGGTGGAACATGATGTTGTGGAGCAGGCGGTACGGGCGCAGGCTCCGGCGGTTTTGGCCGCGCCGACGGCAACGCCGCTGGCCACCCCCGTCGCTTCCGCCCCGGCGGCGATGATGAAGGGCGTGGCGGCTACGGTGAGCGGCGCCCAGGTGTCCACACTGGTGGTAAATGGCCAGCCTTTCCGGGGGTTAACTATCGATGCCAATAATTATTCCGAACGCGATATTCAATTTCATCAGGGCGATGCCGTACGCTCGTATTACCCGATAACGACGAATTTGCTGGTTAAAATGGCCGATCATGGCATCAAGGTGGCCTGGATCAGCCTGCCCATGAATAGCCAGGCGTATAGCGCGCAGAATTTGCAGGCCTACTGGGGCAAGGCAGTTCCGGAGGAGAGTCAGCGTATTTCATTGGAGAAGGGTAATTACATCGATTATATTCGTGCAGTCAGGGCGGCGGTGGGGAATCGTATGGTGATGGTATTTGAAGTTATGAACGAACCCAATATGGATTTCAGTTATCCGCTCTGGGTCAATAAAAAGCCGTCTCCGGCGGTCTTTAATGAAATGTTCGCGACTATAGCCTGGCATACGGCGCGGATCCACCGGGAGATCGGTGCGGATCAGCTGGTGGCCACTACCATGGGCGACCGCAAGGAGGAAAGGGGCGTTAAGGACCTGGTGGGGGCGCTTTCGACCGGAGTGGACATAGTGGGCTTGAACTGGTACCGGCATAATGAACAGCTGGTTACTGATATTAAAGATGCTTATGCGCAGTCCGGGATGATCCGGCCGTTCGTGATCTCCGAGGCGGGCGTATCTTCTGTCCACGGTGAAGCGGTGCAGGCGCGGATTTTGGTTAATGATTACCAGATGGCCGGGAAGATGGGACTGAGCTTCTTTGCCATGTCCGACAAGGACAACTTGTTCAAGGGCGGCGTTGGGGCTCCGGCCAGTCACCCCGAGAAACACTGGGGTATCCGCCGGGCCGACGGCTCTTTCAAGCCGGCGTATGAAGCGCTCAAGGCTTTATGGAACAAGGATAATGTTTCCGCTTTGCCTGCGGTCCCGGTGCCTGCGGAACTTCTGGCGCGTGGAGCGGTGCGGCCCGGCGCTTTGCCGTTGGCGGCCCCGGTGGTTAGTGTGCGGACGAATACGAATTTCTTGAGCCAGTATTTTGCCGTGCCGATGTCGAACCGGTCGGTGAATTATTGGACCGAGGCCCAGGTAGCCAAGAAAATACCTGATGTTTTAGTGTACAGCCAGGGTACCAATGCTATTTGGGACCTGGTTAGCCGGGATAATCTTAACCTGGTAGTGGGAGTGCCCAGGGCTATTATTGACCGTGAAAAGGCGTTTTTCGACGGCCGGTTGTTCTTGAATCCGTTGAATAACGAACTGATCGTGGCAAACAATAAAGAAGAAGCCCGGCGGCTGGAAGAGTCCGGTATGCGCCGGGTGCTGGCCCGGATCACGTATCCGGACCGGGCTGCCGGGCGTTTGTTCATTCCGATCACCGATCTGGAAAGTTTGCCGCGCGCTACGATCAAGCGGCTGGAAGTTACCGAAGGTGTTTACAGCTGGTTTGATACTTCGCGGATGCTTAACGGCCGGCCGGCCAGTGTGGAGTTTGTCTCCCGGTCTTTGGTGCCGGATTCCTTCCATGTGTTCAGCCCGCTTTCGCGTCAGCCGGAATTGACTTCATCCTCGAGCTATATCCTGGGCAAATATATTGCTCCGGCGATTACGCTCTGGATGGACCCCTTCGAGGCGCAAAGCGGTTTTGGGAACATCGTGCTGGTTTACAGCGAGCAGTTGCAGAAACAGTATACTCTCGAGCAAGAGACCGAGGCGTTGCGCCAGCAACTGGCTATAGAGAAAAAGAAACTGGCGGAATTGAACCGGGATCGGGAAATGGCCTGGCTTTACGCTGAAGGCGCAAATAATACGATCCGCCTTTTGACGCATCAGCTGGAGCTTTACGAGTTGTCCCGGAGGGTCGTACAGCAAATGCTGGCGGAGAGTGACGCCAACTTCTTTGCCATTGGTTCGCAGGCTTTTATGGGTGTGAAGTCCAAACTGGCCCCGTATTATCCCGCCATCGTGCCCGAGAACCAGAATCCCCTGGGGTATTACATTGTTTACCTGCGTAACGAGGCCATCCGGAAGGCGATCGATACCGACCGGCGCTTTATTCAAAGCCTGGGCCAGGCCGACCAGCAGTTAACCAAACGGCTGGATCCATTACAGGAGCGTTTAAAACGGGTCCTGGACACCTTACAACAATATGCCGACGCTTACGGTACGCCCGCGGAGCGGGAACGGGTGGCCGGCCTGAAACGGGCGGTCGGTGGATATTATGAATCTGCCGGCGATGCCGCTTTCCGGTTTGCCCTTTACAAGAACGCCGCCGAGGAGTTGGGGTGGAAAACCGGCTTTATTTCCAAAGTGCTGGAAGGTCTTTCCGGCCATCAGATCGCCACTATGGAAACGGAGAAACTCCTTTTGCTGGATGAGAATGACAGGCGTTTCCTGGAACGCCAGCTGGTGGACGGTCGTTCTGTGGTCGAAAATTTATTCCGGCAGTTAAAGACCCGGGAGAATGAACTGACGCAAATGTTTGCCGCGCCCTGGGGCAGTGCCTTTACGCCGCAGGTTGCGCAACTGCGTGAGATCGAGCGGGAAATGCGGGCTTTGAATTTGCAAGTTGTCGCCGCTGGGCCGCAGAGGGCGGTGCCTTCCTCCCTGGCCGGCTTTGCGGCGCAGAGGGGCGAGATCGCGGCCCGTGAGCGGCGTTTGCGCGAGAACCTTGGGCGTCAGCAGGCGTTCATCAAGATGGAATTGAAGTTCCAGGAACTGGCGCGGGGGATGTCCGCGGACCTGGCGCTGGGGGTATCTTTGGATATGTCCTGGAGCAATTACCGCTCCTGGCGCGGTGAGGCGGTCCTGGATGACGCCCAGCGGATCAAATTGCTCCGGGCGGCGGTGGCGGCGAGCGTGCGTTATACCGGCGCGGCCTGCAATGCGGGACTGGCCGGCGAGAACAATATCGCGCGCGGTACTACATTGCCTGCGACCCAGGAAGGCACCTTGCAGAGCTATAGCCGTGTTAATGCTCTTTTCATCGAGAATGCCTTGTACGACCTGCGCAAGACCGACGGCACGGTGGACCGCGCAAGAACCGCGGAAGATGTGCTTTCGATCCTTAAGGAATATATCCGCCAGTATGAAATGCAGATGGCGGGGAGAGACAAGTTTACGGGCTTCTCGTCAATGTACTGGGGTTTGCCGGGCACTGTGGGCGGCGACGAGGTGTATGTGGCGGATAACGCGGAGCTCCTGCGGGTGCTGGTAAAGTATCTTCAGGAAACTGCGGATATCAAGGAATTGGCGGCCGATCGCCCGGCGTTCAGCGCACTGGCAGGCCAACTGGCCAAGCGCCTGTTGTCGTTACAGGACCAGGTGGACGGTGGATTGTTCAAGCACGGCGACCTGGCGGCCAGGCATGCGCTCACGCCCACGTTCCATGGCGGTAAAGACACGCTGGACAATGTGCTGGCTTATCCGGCTTTGATGCGTTATGCCCGCTTCCTGGGCGATTTTGCCGCCAGCACCGAAATTCGCCAGGCGGCTACCCGGATACTGGGTTTTGTGCAGAAGCAATATAACGAAGGCAGTCGTTATTACCAGGCCGGGTTGTTTGACAGCGGCCGCGCGGATGACAGTTTTGGTGTGCGCCTGCAGTTGGTAGCCAGCCAGGTGCTGGGTAATAAGGAAGCCCGCCAGGCGCTGGGGCAAGTATATAAAAAGAACATGTTGCCAGCGACTGTGCTGAGGTTCACCAAAGTCCTGGCGGATGGCGCGGTCGATGATGCAGTGAGCCGGTTTGTAAATTCCAGATCCCTGACCGGTGTTGGTTTTGGTATCGCGGGGACCAACCGGCTGGCGGAAACCAATCTGGTGAATGTTCCGGTTAATGCCGGGCTTACCAATCATAGCTACCTGGTTTCTTATGTTAATTCCGCGCTCGCGGGCCAGTTGCTGGCCGGGTCGACGCATCCGCAGGACCAGGCCGTGCGCCGCACTTTAGGTAAATTGCTCGAGGAATCCACAGTGCCCGGGCTGGACGGCAGGACGAGCGTAGGCTTGCCGCTGGCTAACCACTCCGGCCAGGATTACAACAATGTTTCTTACGGCGATCATACCGGGCCGAATAATCTGGAGTCCACCTTGTATTATTTGTGGTTCCTGGAGGGCCGGCAGTCCGACTATTCCGACGGCGCCACCAATACGGTCCTGGCGCAGATCAAGAGTGTGTCCCTGGCGGAACGTCAGACGGGGCTTAAAGCGGTGCCTTATGTGGCCGTGGCGCAGTATTCGAATATTGTGGAGCATGTGGTGGTTAAGCCTAATTTTGTGGTGCGCCTCAAGAGCGACTTGTGGCTGTTGGATGTAAGGAAGCATTTGCAGGATAGCTGGAGAGAATATGCCTGGGGCCTGGGGCTGTTGTTGAGCGGTATGGTGGCTTTGCGTCGGATTACGGGCTGGAAAGCGGCCCGGGCCACTAAGGAGGCGATAGCCTCGGAGAAAGAAAAGCAGCAGGCTTATCAGGCCAACCGGAAAGAGTATGCAGAACAGGCCAAAGAAGTGATAGAGCATGAATGGCAATCTTCCAAGCCAGAATATTGTAAGACAGCGCTGGTGTGTGTAGAGGCTATGGATTTGGCAAGCTTTGTGGCTCAGATGATTACATACAATGAAAAGGGCGAGATCGCGACTCCCGCGGCTCCGGCTCCGGTAGATTTGGCCACGGCTTTAGACGAATTGCAGAATGTTCTTCGGAGTGCAGTCATTATAGAACTTATCACCGAAGAAAGCATTATAGAAGTGTTGAATAAGATGATGGCAAGATTGGTCAGTCAGGTTAATGATCAGAAGGCATTGGAGCGGGAGAACGGTTATTCCTATGGGGATAAACAACGGCGCCTGAGGACGGCCAGAAAAGAGTTTAAAAAGGCCCAGGGCAAGGATGTGGATGAAGGGCGGGTAAATGCGGGCCTTTTGTTGTCGACGATATTCGATCTGATCCGGGCCGTGGCCCTGGCTCAAGAGAAGAAAGGTGGAGAGCAATGGACGGTCCAGGAATTATTTGCTATTGCAAAGGCTGAGAAACTGGATGGCAAGAGTGACCCCCTTGATCTGGCTGCGGTTGGTAGAAATAATCGCGCCGAACTGGTATTGTTCCATATAGTGGATGCCACGGCTGATCTCCTGAGAAATTACGCCCACCGTTTGATCGCGCGGCCCGAGATCCTGCCCGAGATGGTTCGTCAGGAACTGCGTTTTAATATGGATACTCTGGCTAATCTTGAGGCTATCAAGAATGACGCCACCTTAAGCCCTAAGGAAAAGGTAATACAACAGGGAGATCTGGTGCGCAAGGACGGTTTAACTGTCATGTCTTTGGTTAACGACATTGTGGGCCTGGAGCGCGGGTTGCCTAAAGAAATTGATGATAAAGTCTGCCGTGACATTGAGGAAGAGAAATTGCGGGTTCGTATTGCCGCTTTTGACGATCTGATGGCGATGGCGGGAATGTCGTTGAGCCTGGCAAAGACGCCTTGTGAAGAAGTTGAAGCAACGCTTAAGACTCTGGATGTAAAGGCTATTCTGGCCGGGGTTCAGAGTGCTCTGGAAGCTTATAAGGGGAAAGAGCATGAGCTGGTTAGCAAACATAAAACATTCTTTACCGTGGTTTTTGAGCCTTATACCAAGAAGATGAAGGATCGCATGTGGAAGATGTTCTTCGACCGCGAAGGAATTAATAAGCGTAACGCGGACGAGCGGGTGAGTTTCGTGAGGGGCTGGAAACGCTGGGCGGCTGTGGCCGGGTACTTCGGCATATGGGCGGTGTTGGGTTTAATAGTTCGGGGTGCGATCTGGCTGGTTAATCTGCCGGTGGTCATGGGATGGTTTAAGGCGCTGACCCTGGTTGCTATGGGCCTGCCGGGCCTGTCAAAGCTCCTGGCGGTCGTGGTCGTGGGGGCCGTGGTCGGGGGGGTGCTGTACATGATCGCCGCCCCGTTAACCTGGGCCCTGCACGCGATCCAGAGAAAGACCAATATCGGTAAACATCTTGATGCGTTCGGGCTGGTTAAGGTGATTAATTCCATGCGCCTGTCCTGGTCAATTCGCATGTTACTGACCCTGGTCTTCAAATCCCTGGTCGGCGTGATCGGCATGCTGGGCGTGTACGTGGCGGTTACTTTCACCTGGCCGGTTACGCTGATCGAATGGGTGGTAGTGGCGGGCGGGGCCTTGATCTTTGGGTTAGCGTTTAATACGCGCGGCGCGGACCTTACTCTGAAAAGTGAATCCCTGATCATCAAGAATTATCGTTATCTTACTCATTTCATTGTGCTGGAAAGATATCTTGGCCTGATGGACCTGGCTCCGGGTTTTGTGCACTTCCTGGCCCGGCACCTTGCGGGCGATGTTAAGACCGTAGACGGCACAAAACGTTCCCTGAAAGAAGTTATTGAATACAGCGTCAAGTGGCGCGAAGTCCTGGATTTCTTCCTGTTCTTCTATAAGGAGGCTCTGAAGGGGGCGGATAAGGTCGAGAAGATCGCCAAACAAGGTTCGCAACAGGTTCATATGTTTATGACCGCGGATATTAACACGATCCTGGCTAGTATCCATGCCGCGCGCGGTGCCAAGGAGAATCCCTGGTATATCTACCTGGTCACCGGCGACAATGTGGCCCATAAAGAATTCGCCGGGCTGGATTTCACCAAGCTTTCCGACGAAGCCATAATCTCGTTCCACCGGATAATGACCGACAGCGAGAACCGGATCAAGCATGTGTTCGCCATGGAACGGCTGATGGATTTTTTCCTGGAGAAAGTCTGGTATATGGATAGCGCCAAGGACCACACCCCGGCAAAAAATGTGCAATATAATGTGGAGGCGCGCCTCGACGTTGTGCCGGGAGATCGCGACGGCCTGACGTATTTCGATAAGGAAGTAAGTTATTTCTTTGAGACCGCCTATCAGAAGGTGGCCCGCAAGCCGAATTATTTTTATAATCTCTGGTCTTTGTACCTGTCGTACTATTCCACTCTTTATGGCGGTTTGTTCACGGCCGCGATCCTGATCTCGAAAGCGGTGCTTTTGCCATTGACCGTCGCCCAGCAGGCGCAAATGATCCATGACGCTTCGCCCCTGGTGAGCCCGCTGTTGAACATGGCGCATAACAGCGGGCCGGAGCTCTGGATGTTTGGCCTGGCGATAATGATCTTTGTGCCTTTGTCGCAGTACGTTATCAAGGTTTTACAGCTGGTGCGCGAGACCCGGGCGCGCAATGATGCGCCGGCTCGTGCCGAGAGTGATCGCGAAAAGAATATGGTCTGGCTGCCGGCCCTGGGTAAGGCGGCCTATAGATTCGCCGGCGATATGTTCAATTTCTGCCGGCCGGGTATTGATCCGCGCAGTGAAGGCATTTGGCGCACCAAATTGTGGTTTATCCTTAACGATGTTTTCTCGGTGGTGGCCAACCTTTATATCTTCGCGGGGATCGCGCCGTTCTTTATGAATCTTCTGCCGCGGGTTTTGGCGGAGGGTTGTTTTGCCAGTATCCCGCTCCTGCAAACGGCGCCTATATTGCTTTTCCTGGTCGCGCTGGTCTTGCTGTCGGTGGCCGGGGGCAGGTTTTACCGGAGCCTTAATACCAACAGATCTCCCGGCGTAAAGGCCAAGATGGCCGCGCATTGGCAGTATTTCAAGAAAGGTACGCCCACCGCTACCTTTATTTATCTGGCGGTCTTTTGGGTCTTGAGCGGTTGCGCCAGCAGTTACCTGCCGACGGCAGGCAATTTCCTGGCGATCGGGGCGGCGCTGGTGTCCCTGGTGCTTAAACTGCGCATTAAGGATGTTACCAAGAGTCCTAAAGGCTGGTTGATGTTGTTCGTCGCTCCGCTCCTGGCGTTTTGCGCGGTCAAGGGGCTTTTGGTGGGCGGATCGGCGTTGATGCTGTTAACCTCTACCATGTTCGTGCTTAACTGTACCCTGTTTGTAAATTATTCGATCATGGAGATCCTGGAGAGCTTGATAGTCTATTCGCGCCCGAGAGGTACTGTGGAAAAGCCGAAACGCCACAGTTTCCTCCGTATCCCGATCTCGACCAATGTGTTCTTTTCTCTGCCGGATGAGCAGATCAAGTATACCTGGCAAGAGATCTATGAATCCTATGACAACTTCTTTGACGGCCCGCGGAACTTTCGTAACGCTTACCGGAACGGCGGCAGTAAACAGATGTTCTATGCTGCGGAGTTCGAGGGGGCGGCGCCGCACCAGCGCAAATCGATCCTGAACTGGGCGATCCTGATCAATCCCACCGGGTTTGGCCGGGTTATGGCCGCGGCGTATTTGATGGGGGTGTGGCAGCCTTCCGAAACCCGGGCCAGAGAAGCGATCGCCAAGGCAATGAAGGGTGTGGTGGCCGACCCCGCGGCGGTGAAACTGGCTCTGCGTAACCAGTTGGCGCCGGAGCTTTTTCCTGAAGGGGATGAGTCGGTTATCAACGAGGTCCTGGAGAATCCGGAGTTCGTTACGGTCCTGGATAAAGTGGCCGAGGTTATGCGCCCGCAATTGATCCGGCTTCTTAACGGAGCAGAATTGCATTCTGACATGGTTCAGATTGGTGAATCCCAACCGCTGTTCCGGACCATTATTGTGGACTGGGCCAATCAGCATCTGCAGACTTTGATCGGCCTGACCTCGGGTATGAATAACCTCTATACCCATGGTTATACGCCATATGCCGAGATGGAATATATGCTGGATCGCGAACACAACAAGGATGAGATCCATTACCTGGTGCGGTCCCGTTTACAGAATTTGCATGGTTTTGACCGCGATTCGTATCCCCAGGGTTTTGAGAAGCCGGCCAATCATCCGGACTGGAAAAGATATCCCAACAATGGCAAACAGCTTTTCCTCAAGGATATTATCCGTTATCACGAAACCAACCGTACCGCCGGTACGCGCGCCAAGGCCGGCAACTGGACGAGCCGTATTTTCTTCGAAGAAGGCCATGTGGTGATGTCCTACGATTGCGACAGCTATATTTCGCGTACTGCGGCGGCCCGGTATCCGTATATGATCGCGGAGTTCATTAATCCTCTGGTAGACATTGTACAGCCGGCCCACTGCGTGCTGGAGCTGGTGGATACCCCGCTTATGTACGCGGCCGGCGAGGCGCATAATGCCTGGGACCGGGTACGTTTGTTCAATGAAGGGTTCTCCGGCCATTACGGGCACAGTATTTGTTCTTCCATGTACGGGTTCAAGAACGATTATATGCCGCTTCTGGAGATCTCCACTGCCGCCCGGGAGATCGGCCGGGGCAATCGGATGATCGAAAAATATTTGCGTTCCGGTGGTTACGAATTTGCCCAGGATTTCGCTTCCGAGGATATTATGTCGGCTTTGGGCATGACTCAGGCCCGTATTATCCTGGGCGGCGGAGTTACCAAATATGCGCCTTATGTTGATCTTAAGGAGAGTTTTGAACGTAATTTGGCCCAGGCCCAGAATGCCTGGACGCGCTGGGGCAATGTGGAGCGCTGGAGATCCGATATCCTGGATGATTTCCCGATCAACCCCACGGTCCCGTGGTACGCCAAGCGGGAGCGCCTGGTAAAAGAGCAGTTCTATGCCAAGCATTTGTCGGCCGCGGTCAATCTGGCGCTTTTGCCGATCATGCTCTTTTCCAGCAGTATGCCGTACCAGTCGTTGATGTGGGCGGGGTTATTCATTGGGGTCTCGATCGTGTTTAACCAGTCGATCACTCTGGCGCTGTTGGTCGACAAGATCAAGAACCAGAAGGCCAAGTATTTCCGGCAGTATCCGAATGCGGGAATTTTCCGGTCGATCTGGATCTATTTTGCGGCTACGGTCGAAGGCACCTTGCAGTATTTCGACCGCAGTTTCCTGAATCCGCGGGCCGCCTTGCGGACCATTACCCGGGGCTGGCAGGAAATGCCGGATAGTGTTGCGGGCCGTTTGCTGGGCATCCTGTCCGGCATATTTGCGGCGGTTGGCAACTTCATTAATATTCGCGACTTCTTTAACCGCGTCCTGGTTTTTGCCGGCTTCCAGATCCCGGTGAACATCCTGGGGGTTATGCTGGCTGATTTTTATAATTCATTCTTCCTGGCAAACTTTAAGGGTCCGGGCCTGGAGACTTTCCGTAATATTTTTGTGGCGGAGAAGGTTATTACCCGAGTCGATGTGGAAGCGGCCGGGCAGAACTGGGACGTGGTCTTTAAGGCGCTTACCAACGGGACCAAAAACTTTGGTGAGGAGGTCGATGCGGATACGATCCGCGTGCGCACTGATCTGCCGATCCTCAGTGGCCTTGGATTGTCAAAAGATGATATGAATGCAAGGTTAGCAAAGCGCAAGGACGCAATAGCAACAGCCCTGGGGAGCGAATTATATAAAGTGGTGAAGGACATTATTGAAGCGAAAGATGAAAAGGACGTGCTAAAGAAGGGCATTATTTCGCGACAACAGCTGGAATCGGCCGGGCAAAATTTGGGTATGATCTTTAAGGTGCTTTCTGACGGGAAAAATCAATTTGTTGAAAAGATCAATGCGGATACGATCCGCGTGCAAATCGATCCGACGGATGCGGAAGCGGCACTGACAAAAGACCTCAGAGTAGACATATATAAAGCGCTGCAAGGTGTTATTGAAAAGAATAAATCTACCCGGCGGATATTTGATACTTATGGCAGTAAGGACCTTCTGCCTTGTTCGTCGGGTGTATTCTACATTAAAGCGGCGGCGGCTATGCTGGGGCTTTTCTTTACAGCCTTTGCCGTTAAAGGCCATTCGTTATTCTCGGGCGGTATCTTCGCCGGGTTTGCGGTTATGGCCATTTTCGCGATCTTTAGCGTGAGCTTTCTGATAGCTACCCACCGGGGGCATTCGAATTATTCTGTTAATCAACGCGCCGTGGCGTATGCCACAACTGCCCTGACTGGCCTCCTGGTTTTCTATGTGCCATTCCTGCTGACCGCGCTGATCCCGGGAGGTTTGTTGTTGCATGTGGCGGCGGCCGCGATCTTGCTGACGGCGGTCTGGCGTTTGAGCCTTTGGGATCTGGTTAGCAATCCGGCGCTGGATTATACGATGAGCGTGGTACGCCGGATGATGGTCGCTATCACGGTGGTGTCTTTGGTGATCTCACCGCTGGTTTACAATACCTATATTTTACACGGATTATTGACGCATAGCGTGATGATCTGGGGAATGGCGGGCCTGGGTGTTCTTGGCCTGGTCTTGATCGCCGCAACGATCTGGTATCTTATGCGGCATAACGTGACGGTGAAAGCACAGTTGCGGGAGACCGGCAAGCGGGATACGCTGGTAAAAGCACTGCCCGGCATCAAGGAACGCGCTGACTTGTTGAGCAGAAATATGAAAAAAGTTAAAGGGAAAGAAGAGGAGTTGGTGGGGGCGGCAACTACCAGCCCGGTGCAGATGGCAGAAGCCGCGGCATTGTTAAAAGAGATCGAGGAAGCAGAGGATCTTTGTTCTCGCCAGTCACCGGCGGCTATTGTAAAGGCTATTCTGGCCGCCCACAGCCCCAATGCTCCTCCGGAGGCTGTGCGGAGCGTTGAGGTAAAGAATTACGCTATCAGCATCACTCTTTCCGAACAATGTATTGCCGCTAAGCTTCAGGCCGATGTTGCCAGTTTGCTTAAAGAACAGCTTCTGGCCATGGGGGTTAAGATCATAGTCCAGGGCGCTAATGGTGCTTCGCAGGAAATCACGCTTACCGATAAAAACATTGCCATTCGTTTTGCCAGTGTTTCGTTTGTAATAACTCATGAAGCATTAAATCTGGCGTCGCAGGTTATTGTGGTGCTGGCCGGCAAGCAATATGAGATAGTGGAAATGCCGCTTGTCTCGTCGGAGGAGCGTCGTCAGACCGCCGCTCTTGCGCCTGTGACTAGTGCCGTGAAAGTTGTCGCGCCTGCGCATGTGCCAGCGCCAGATTTGTCAGGCCTGGCATGGCCGATATCCAAAGCAGCCTTGGCTGGGATCGCGAGGGTCGATACCGGTATTAGTGACATTGCGGTTGAAAAGATTAACCGGGCGGTGACCTTGATCGCTGAACTGGCGGCCAATGTGCGCACAGCCGGAGACCTGGCTGCTTATAAGAATCAGCTATCCGAGTTAGATGTTATTTTACAAAACCAGTATTTGCGTGCTGCCAGTGTTGAAGACGCTGTTTTAAGTATGGGGTATGGCATTGTGTTGTTGGTGAGGAGTTTTGTGGATCCGACACTTCAAAATAAGCCCTTGAATGATTTTGATATCGCGCGTTGGCGCGAGATCGAAGGACGGCTGAATACTTCAGTATTACCGGATAACCTTTTGAGGCAAGTTTATGGCCAATTGAACTGCTTGCTGGCCTTGGTTCCTGTAACTACCCATGAACAAACGCAGGCGGGCTCGACCCCCCTGCGGTTGTCGCCCTATCGTTTAAGCAAGAAGTTGCTGGCGGAATATGATGGCAATGATACGGGCGTGGTCCTTGATCCCGAGGGAAAGTATGAAAGCCGGCTTACCCCGGAGCAGAACGCGGCACTGGGCCAGTTTGAGTTCAACACTCTGCCGGTGGACCTGACAGTCATTATTACCGGTGATGCGGGAAAGACCGGCGGGGCGCTTTGCGCTATTGATGTTGAGGAGAATGAGCTATATATCCATCTGGCTTTTCTGGATATATTGCCGGGCTTGTTAAAGCATTCCGCCGCTATGGCCCGGTGGTTTGTCCGGGACAACCTGTTGCACGAGCTGAAACATAAGAAATTCCCGGAGTATCAGGAGCCGCAGGTTGAGGAAGCGCAGGCGCAGAAATTGATCCAGATGCTAATGCCGAAAGAACTCGCCGAGTATCTTAAATTTATTCAAGGCCAGGCCCTGGCGCGTGCGGGAGTGGTGGTTGAGGAAAGCTGGAAGACCAGCCTTTTTATAAAACATGAGGTCCGGATCCTTACCGCAGCCTGGGATAAAATAGACCATGCGATCCGTGAACATGATCCGGCGGTTGATCAGAAAACGGAGCCGCTGATATCCAAAGTGTATGCGGCTTTGCAAACTGTGCATCAAGGCATTCCGGAACTGATCCTTTCCGGTGTTGTTCATCCCTGGGTCAAGGTTAAGACGAAATTTTACGGTCCGGCAAATCCGTGTTCCATCGGCGGGACGGAACGCCGGGTAAAGAAGATCTTTTTCTGGAGCATTACCGCCAATCCGCCGCATTACGGTCATATTATTCCGCCGTTATTTGCTTTGATGCTGTTGAAACTGGACAAGATATTGATCCGGATCGATCGGCAAATAAAATTCAAGATCGTCGATAGTAAGGAAGAGGCGCCATATGATGCGCGGCACCGGATCACCTCCCAATTGGTTAAAGATTATAGTCCGTTGATCGAAATGACCGACCTTGGGCATGGCCGGGAAGGCTTCAAGGATCTGTTGTTTTTTCTGGATGGCAACCAGCAAGAATCGCTGGAGGTAACTTATGGCCTGGGCATTGAGAGTGAAATACGTGTGCGGCATTACATTAAGCAGTTTTACACAGATTATAAAGATTATCGCCCCCGCATGGCGGGCAATCACAAGATTGTTATCGGCTGGGTTCAACGGGGAGAGTATGGAGCCACATTGACTGCGGATGAGCTTGAGCGTATTGCTGAAGAGATCCGCGGCCAGGTGGGCTGTGAGCATAAGCTGGAAATGGTCCTGATACAGCATCCGCAGATCGACCTGGGCAATTCGTCCCGTTATTATCGGAACACCCGCGACCCGGCCATAGTTCCGGCTGCGGTGCATGCGTGGGCGAAAAGGAACGGGCTTTATGGTTTTCCGGTCATCGATCCGGCTACCGGCCGGCCGGTTAAGATGGCGGACGAGGAACTTTTCCGAAGCAATCTGGGCGGTGTGGGAGAAAAGATCGCCGATATCGCCGCGGGGATCGCGGAAAACAATGGGCCGGGTACGTTAACCCTGGTGGCTCTGGACGGGGCGTCGGGCTCGGGGAAGACCACCCTGCTGTCCGGGGTTGCCGAAATTTTGCGTGTCAGGGGCCACAAAGTTGCGATCTTCAGACAGGATTTCTGCCTGAAGCCAAAACTATTCCGGGATGCAGCGGCCAGGGCCAGTCTTGGGGACCCTCTTTCGGAGGATGATTCCGCCCTGATCGGCGCCAGCCTGACTATGCTCGTGCGCCCGGGTGATGAGTTTTTGGCCGAGGAGGAAGTGTTCTGGGATCATGCCGCTATCCGTGCTGTTTTAAAGGCCATTTCTGAATTTGGCCTCTCGGGGGCAGAGCAAGGGACGGTGGTTATACAGGATGCGTACATTCGCGGCCAGCATGCCCGGGAAGATGTTACTTTGGAGCTGACAAAAGGCATGATCGTCCTGGTGGATGGCAAGTACTCTTTGCGGGAAGATTTTCTACCGTACTACGATCTTACGCTGAGCCTGGAGGATAATGTTGACCGGACCCGCGCGCATTTTGAGATCCGTACGCGTAGTATGAACCCTGCTACTGCCGACCTTGAATTACGGTTCCTTACCCATGGGTTGATCCCGAGCTGGAACCGGTACAAACAGCGCACTTTGTGGGCGGCGGATTTTATTGTTGATATTCGCGGGTGTGAAAGTGAATGGAAAGTGACCGATAATCCGGAGTTTGGCAATGTAAGGCTTGTTGAAGAGGCTTCTGCGGGTCGGCCTGCATTAATGGAAAAGGTGGCCCAGTTTTTGCCGGTTACTCTGTTGGCTGAACAGGAAATTAGCGCGGTTAGTATGACGTGGGGAGATTGTATTGACCCCCAATTGTGGGCGGCTGTCTGGCCGACGCTTACCTGGCCGACGCTGGCGATTGTGATCTTTGCTTTGGTGATCTTGTCGGTAGTGGTGGTTTATCGTAAAAAGAACTCAAAGGCCCTGCCGAAAAATCAAAATCTGGCATTGTATTTGCCCAAGGTCAGGAAGATATTACAGGAACTGGGTCAGGATGGATCAAAGGAGCTTGGCAGGGGCGACCTAAAATTCCAGCCTTTATCTTCAGAGCAGATCGAGGCTTGTATGGCCCAGTTGGAACAGAACTTTGATCCGGCCGCGGGTCATTATTTTGGCGACGATTGCATGGTTCTTTGTGAACGAAAAGTTGGAGAAGACGGAAAGATGTGTTATGCCCCTATGATGAGACCGTTAACGCAAGAGGATTGCGACAGGGAGAAAGTTTATGTTGGACCTTTGCCGATCATAGTGGCCTTGTTATGCGGCTTCGTTACGGTGGTGGTAGATGTTTTGGCGGTGGATAATCTGGGGCATATTCCGTTGATACTGCGTAGAAGCAGTAAATATAACAGGTACTTGACCATTGCCGGAGGTTTTGTAGACCATCATGAACAATGGCCTTCTGTTCGCAGGGAATTGTTGCAGGAGCTGGGGATTGATCCAGAGAATAACAGTGCTACCCGGTGGAAATTGCTGAGAACATATGTAAAGAGAGAACGGCAGATGGCTTTACTCATAGGGCTGAAACTTACCGTGGGAGAGATGGCGATGTTTGTTCAAGAACGGGACAGATTAAACACTATGAGGGCGGATTCAGGGGCAGAAGAGTTTGAACGGAAACTTGCGCAGGAAGCCGAAGATAAGCCTGGCTACGGCGAGGTCTATACCGGCTTCATTGTTCCTGTGGAGGCGCTGATTACGGCAGGTAGTTGCAGGCAACCTGGCTATTTGTGGCAAGTTCTTAGACGCTGCTATCATTGGGACGATATTGGTATATGGGTAAAGACCTCTTCTTCAGGCAAAGTATTTATTCCGGTAACGCCAGATACAATGGGTGGCATTATTGCCCAATTGCAGAATCCGGATACTTCGCTGTCTATTTATCTTCAGGGTGTTCAGCAGGCGCCGATGACTAAAATGGATATTGCTTTGAATGCACTTTGTTCGATCAGTGATTGGGCCGGAACTCCGTCAAAACGTTTTCCGGCGCGGCGGGCGCAAGGGCAGGCGGCACCCGCGTTGAGTGCTGAGCAGGTAAATATGGCCGCAGATCATGCCCGTGAGGCATTAGGTGCGGCGCATATAGCTCTTGGGCGGGTGTTTGGCGCCGAAGCCGGCCGGGTGAATCCGTCCAATATTGCCATTATTGCGGCCCAGGGAGAGATCCTGGCCGAAGCCGATATCCGGAGCCAGCGTATTGCGGTGGCTTTCGACTTTGCTTTGCGTGCGCCTCCCAGGCAGTTGGAAATTGTGATGGCGCATGAAATGTTGCATTTTATGTATCCGCTGGAACCAGACTCCGTTATTAATGCCCTGACCATTACTTGGATTGCCGATCAAGGCTTGCTTGCCGAACATCAAGATTTCCTGGGAACGAATTATTCGGGTTTTACCGCCGAGCCGCAATGGCTGGAGGCATTGGCGATCGCTCGCTACCTGCTGACGCAGTGTGAGGCCGGTACCGGTGCGCCTTGCGTTAATAGAGAGCGGATCCCTTGTAAGGAAGATGCAGCCCTGCGGCGAAGATTCGAAGAAGGTTTTAATTCTCTTTTTGAGCTTAGGCTCGCAGATAGTACGGGCGTTCTGGCCGCGGCTTTGCCGCGCTGGGGCGTGGTGCGCCATATGGCCCAGTGGGGTTCGCATGCGGATTCGGTGGGGGATCATACTCTGGGCGCGGTCGAGGTAGTTTGTGGTGACGATAATTTTAACGCTCTGCCGCCCGAGATCAGGCGGGATGTTGTGAAAACAATATTTTTGCATGATTTTGGCAAGGATCCCCGGTTTCGCTTTGAACCCGATACGCACAATCTTAATGGCTATCGGATCGTTCGTTATCAGCTTGGGCGCTTAGGCTATTCGGCGCTCGAAGCCGGGCGTTTTGCTTCGTATGTGAAATATCACGGAACTATCGGTTATTTGCTGGATACCGGCAAGATGGACGATGATATTACGGATATTTCGGCGGAAGACTTTCTGCGGGGTTTAACGGTCCGGGATGTCCATTGCCTGTATTTTTGTTTTTATGGTGATGTGGAACAGGTTCGCCGGCATCGGGCCGGTGTTGCGGGATCGACTGGCGGGCGTGATGCTGTGTTTATGGGCCGTCTTTCCCGGTTCTATGGGCAGTTATTACAGATCGCCGGTGAGACGAATGTCCGTAGTAAAGAGCGGATGATCGCTGATGTGCTCGCCGAAGCGAACAGGCTGAATGAAAGCAATTTACCGGGTCGTTCGTCCACGAAGCAGGCCGGTCCGGCAGTGTATTCTCGTCGAGGCTGGCTGGCACTGTTCGGTCTGGCCGTCGCAGGTGGCGCACTGGGATGGCACCATTTTGCCCTTCGGCAGGCCCAAAAGGCCGGTGTTAGACAACCAGCCGCGGTGCGGCTCTCTGCCGGGGAAACTGCGGTGGTACTGAGCCTGGCAGATAAAACGGCCGCGCGGTTGCGTGAGCTGGGCTGGCCGGGCGCGGCCGGGGTGGAAACATATGCGGCTTATATCCGCAGTAACGGGCTAAGCGCTATAACGGACGGCCCGTTCGGCACTAACCTTTCCAAGTACCGGGATCCTTTAACCGGGCGTATCATGATCAGCGCTGATATGCCGGCTGTCGCCAGGCTGGACGCCATGTGGTCGGCGGATAATACTTCGGCTCTGGCCTTTGTGGTAGTGATCTCGACGATAGTGCGGGAAGCGGCGGGTTTTGTTTTCCTGCAGGAGCGCCCGAATCTTATCAGTGATTCTCCCGCCCGTATGAGCCAGGGGCAATATGCCTTGTTGCTGTCCGAAGTGATGGCTTGTGAACATGAAGAGTTGTGCTCCCAGCTGGAGTTCCTGTCCTGGGCGGCCAGGGGCGGGGCATTTTCTTTTGCCAACGCCCGGCGGGAACTGGCGGAGGCCGGCTACGAGCCTTTTGCGTGTCTGTTCAACGAGTTTGCCGCTCCGCTTCAGGGGCAGGCGCCGCTGGATGAGGCGGCTGTTTTCCGTGCCCAGTACGCGTTCTTCGCGGAGCTGCACCTGCCTGACTTGCGCGATACCCTGCGCCGGGTGGCTGTGCGTCCGGAAACGCTGTCCGACTTAAGCCTCTCCGGCAACAAGCGGCTGTGGCTCTGTTATCTCTTGACCGATAAATATTTGATGGAGAATCACGAGATCCTGTTCCGTTCCACCTCAGCCGACGAGCGCCGGGCGCTTTGGGTGCAGGCGGCCGCTATTATGTGGCCGCAGGTGCAGGCGGTGCTGGGTCAGCGTAAGCGCTTGCCGGCGGTGGATATCCGTCCGGCCATGCTCGCCGGGGCGGCTGGTGGGGCGGTACAGCGCAGGTCATTAAAGGCATTGTTCATGGATGCCTGGAGTCAGGGAAATGCCAGGGATACCGCTTTGGCTAAAGAACTATTACGTCGTGAATTGGCTGCGCCGGTACCTGACGTGTTGAATTCTTCGTCACCGGCCGGTGTACTTGAAGACCGGATCGTGCGCGTTCCCAGCGGCTGTCCCTGGGCCCACCTCGTGCCGTGGGCTACGGTGATCCTGGATGATAGGGATCCTGCTGTGCGCAGGGAAGAAGGCCAGCTACTTGACCGGCACGAAATCGCAGTGCAAGTTGAGCGCAATGAAGGCGGTACCCAAAAGGTAACGCTTATTATCCCTTCCGGAACATATATGGAAGACGCGCTTGCGGCAGCGATTTCTGGTGATCGCGTACCCGGTCTGGTCAGGAAAGGCCTGCGCTTTGGCCGGCTTATTGGTATAGCCGGGGCATGTTTGGCGCCGGTTACCTTGCCGGCGGTAGTACCGACGGCCGCTGCAGGCAGTGCGGCCCTGGCCGGCGGCATAGCCGGCATCCTGCCGACAGGATGGCTCTGGATCGGCGCGGCGGCCCTGCTGGTAGCCGTGGTAATAATTAACGTGCAAAGCTTTGGTTTTGTTTTGGCGGCTTTGGCGAAGATGCGCGAAGTGCTGGCTTGGGTGCTGCGTTATGTTTGCCGCATATTGTGCCTGCCTTTCATGGTGGTGGCGGTGAGGACGTCGCCTTGTTCCTGGCGGTTCTTCCCTGACAATTTAAATCCACGCATACGCCGGCAATCGCGCGAAGTGGTGACGGCTTTTAGGGCCCAGACGTTCCTGGACCGTCCTGATTCCAGCACTGCCCGGGCGGTAATGGTGATACCCGGCGTGGATGCTAATTGTACTGACCTGCAACCTTTAAGGGCTGAATTGCTGCTGTTCACGGCCGACATGATCGTTGTGCCGTATGACCATTTTGCGCCATTGACTGTTTCCGCGGCTGTTGTGTTGAAGGTTATCCGTGATTTTCATAAAAAGTATCCCCGGCGCGACCTGGTGATAGTGGCGTATTCCCTGGGGCATTTGGTGCTGGCCCGGGCGGTGGAACTGGCCGCTGCGCGCGGGGAAAGATTATGTGCCGGAAACCAGCCCCGCCTGGTTCTGGTGGGCCCCTTGTGGGGCGGGTCGGCGGAAGCTTTGGGTTTGTCGGATCCTTTTGTTGCGCGGGTAGTACGGGTACAGGAGCTGTTGGTGCGCTGGCTGGGTATTGGCCATGCCAAGGATGCCGCCCTGGCGGTGTTCGATCCGGTAAGCCCGGCGCGCCTGGCGCAGGACAGCCCGGCTGGCCTGGCGCGGTTCCGGCATGTTTTTGCGTCGGTATCGGCGGTGGGTCCGAAGCGGGAAACCCATCAGCGGCCTTTTGCATTCTTGCGCGGCATATACTTTACCAGGGCTGATGAGGCGGTATTCCGCAGTGCTTTGCTCCGTGGCGAGGCTTCTGTTGGCGGGGTTACCCGGGTGGATGTTGGACATTACGGGTTGTTTACTCATCCGGAGGCGCTGGAGGCAATAGTGGTCCAGGTGAAAGCGGCTTTTACCGGTGCGGAACATCATCGGCAATTATTACGGGCATTGTTGTCGGCCGTTGCGGTCCAGCGCGCCGAAAGTTCCAGAGTTTATAGTGTTTCGTCCCCGGCGATCAGGGCCATGCAGGAAGTATTGCGCAGGCAGAGGGGCTCAAGGGGTGTTGATTTTCAAATGAATGAAGTGGTGAATAATGAATCTGCGTCTTCCAGGAGTTATATTTGCCCCGGAGCGTTCATTGCGGCGGCAGGCGCGGCGCTGGGTTACCCGGCGCTAATTGCAGCCGGCGCTATTCTCTACGGCTTTTTAGTGTTAATACTGCATCGCCCGGCCGCGTTAAGAAGTTCTGCGGCAGTGCCTGCGCATAACGCAGATCGAGGTGAATTTTTTGCGCTTATGCTGAAGCCTGCGCAGAGGGTGGTTACAGCTTCGCAAAGTGTTGAGCCTGATCTGTCCAGGATCGGCACTGTACAGGCCCAAAGTTCTGGCAGGGCTTCGGCTGTAAAGAATGACATGGGCGTAGCCGACATTTCCAATGGTGAGCTTGTCGAACCAGTGTCGGCCCGGCGTGAATTCCCCCGGTCGCAACCCGTGCGCCGTTCATTGCGTGGTACCATTCTGGCTATTCTGGCTCCGCGCAATAGAGAGCCTGGTTCATCCGAACCCCAGGTGCCGGGTCCCAAGCGAAATATTCGTGAAGTGTTCATACAGGCCCTGGCCAATGCGGTCCAGTGGCTGAACCGCGGAATATCCCGCCGGAGCTTCCTTAAACAATCCAGCCAGATCGCCGCCGCGGTCGGGGTAGTGCCGGCATTGCCCATGAGCGCGGCTCAACCCGCGGCTGTCGAGGCCGCTGCGGCAACATTGTTCGGCGCGTTCAAGGCGCGTATAGGCGTTATTGTTTCTCCGATAGTCAGTGATGTTTTACGGGAGATCATTATAACCGCTGATGGTTTAAATTGTCGGTCGTCTGACAGTCCGGGGAAGACGACATTTGCGTGTAATATGCCCCGATTCGATAATGACATGTTTAAGGTTAACATTGGAGGTGTCTGTTCGGATATCTTTGATGTAGAAGCTGTTTGGGAACTGATTGCGATTTTTAAACCTTCCGAAGGATATCGCAGTTTAACCAAAAGAGAAAGTGGTGTGGTTTATCAACCCAATGGAACGCCGCTTCTTGTTGATGGTTTTGGTAAAATACCGCCACGAAATTTGTTTGAAAAATATTTCAAAGAAGATAATGGTCGTACGCCAGACAGCCGGGAATGGGAAGTTTATGAGGCGGAAGGTCGTAGACAGGAAGCTCTGCTTCAGAACCTGGGACGGGAGATGGGCTGGAAACCCGAGGAGGCTAAGGAAATGGCCTGGAATCTGGAGATGGGTTGTCAGTCTGTCTTGCAGTGGAAGCAGGTCACCGGGAATGCGAAAATAGGTAAGCCGGCGGAGATAATGCGTTCAATGGTTAAAGATCGCGGGCCGATCATCGCGGCAAACAAGTTGTGGCTGGATTATTGGGAAAGTGTGCGCGAATGGAGATGGGCGGCGCAGAACGAGTGTATTCATGTTCAGCGCGCAGAAGCGTTGCGTCAAGGCCAATTGTTGCAACAGCCAAGATTGCCCGTCTATCGGATTAAGCCTGAGGAGTTTATACAATTACGGGCTAAACTTAATAAATTGTCAGGCTCATTGCATGAGGTTGGCCTGTCCGGTGAGACCGTGTCGGAAAATGAACTCCTTGAAATGTTGCCTAAAGATTTCTGCGCTCAATTGTTCCCGGATTCGCCAGCCGGTCAGGCCGCTGCACAAGAAGCCGAGCGGCAGAAAGACCTCGAACAGGCGCGGCAGTGCGCGGTAAACGCGCAAACTTTGGAGCAAAAGCTCTTCGGCCTGGCGCGGATCGCGGCTGTTACGGGCGAGGCTTGGCCGCGCTTAAGTTTTACCTTGGGCGCCGGCGGGGTGTATTTCGCCGAGGTCACGTTCCGCGGGCAGGAATATTCTGTAGCACGAATGGATCTGGACTGGCTCTTTGCGATCATCGGCCGCCGCGCTCCCCCGGAGATGACCGGCCGGTCTGACTGGGACCGGCACTTCGCTGGACCCGGCATCCTGCCGGAAAGGTCCAGCTCCGGCACGGTGTTCGAGCTCGCTGTGTCCGCGGATCGTTCAATCGCCGAGCAGATCCAGGGCGCGGTTGAGCATCATGTTACCCTAACAGTATTGCCTGATCAGTATGTGTTTAATAGATTAAAACTGAGCGTAGGGGTCGACCTTGTGTCGACCCGCCATAAGAAGCGGATCGAGCCGCTAGCACTTCTTCACCGGGCCGACATCCCCCTTCGGGGGACTGGAGCAAGGTCGGCCCCTACGAAACCGGAAATTTCTTCTGTCTCGCCTATTGTTAATGGTGCCGCTATTGGGGGCATCTTTGTAATCTTACATCAAGCACAGGAACGTGCTCGTGCACAACTGCCACGCATCGCGGCCGTGCTGACTTGCGTGATACTTCCTCTCGCCAGGACATTGAGCCTGCTGGCATTGATCGTGGTCTTCACCTGCGGCTTTTCGTTAAATAATGCGCCGCGTGATTTAAGGATCTTGCTGGCTTTCGCCGGCGTTCTGGTGTCCGCAGGTGTGCTGATAGCAATAGTTGCCCGGCTGTGGTCCTGGTATAGGGGAGTGCAAAAACTACGTGCCAGCATTATTAAATCTGGCAACATTGGTTATGTTCCTGATGGTCTGGATTTCAAGCTGACCATCGCTAATGGTGAAGTGCTATTCGATAGCATGTCCAACGCCGGCGGAGAGGTAGTGATCGTTAGTGGCGTGGCTGTTAGTCGTCGGACTGGAGCCGCAACCAAAGTGGTGAACAACGGTCTGGTAGATGTACGAGTCCAAATAACCCACGCTCGCCCTGGATCGGGAGCGGCAAACGCCAAGTTGGGCGGCATAGATCCGAATAAAACAAAAAGCTTTCTGGCTCGTACAGCTCCGCGCTCCAATACGCCGGCTTTGGATCTTTTCAGAAAGATCCAGGAGAATCAAAAGAAAGGCAATAAAGCTTCGGTAGTGCTTCCGGCCTTACTTTTAATTACCGTGGGGGCATTGTTGGTTGCGGTTGGGCCGGCATTAAACCATCTGGCCTACCCGGAGCTGATAGTTGCAGGTGCTATTCTCTCCAGCTTTACAGTGCTAATACTGCGTCGCCCGTTCTCGTTGGGTCTGGCCTTACGCAATGCCGGCCGCATTTTATTCCTGCCTTTCATGGTGGTCGCGGTTAGGGCGTCGCCTTGTTCCTGGCGGTTCTTCCCGGACAACTTAAATCCGCGCATACGCCGGCAATGGCGCGAAGTGGTGACGGCTTTTAAAGCCCGGACGTTCCTGAACCGTCCTGGTTCGAATACTGCCAGGGCTGTAATGGTGATACCCGGCGTGGATGCTGATTGTACCGACCTGCAGCCCTTAAGGGCCCGGTTGCTGCCCCTGGCCGAAATGATCGTAGTGCCGTATGACCATTTTGCGCCATTAAATAGTTCCGCGGTTATTGTGCTGAATGCAATTCGTGATTTCCATAAAAAGTATCCCCGGCGTGATTTGGTGATAGTGGCGTATTCCCTGGGGCATCTGGTGCTGGCCCGGGCAGTGGAACTGGCCGCCAACCGGGGTGAAAAATTATGTGCCGGAAACAAGCCCCGCCTGGTCTTGGTGGGCCCCTTGTGGGGCGGGTCGGCGGAAGCTTTGGGGTTGTCGGATACTTTTGTGGCGCGGGTCGTACGAATACAGGAGGCGTTAGTACGCTGGCTGGGTATTGGCCATGCCAAGGATGCGGCCCTGGCGGTGTTCGATCCTCTCAGTCCGGCGCGCCTGGCCCAGGACAGCCCGGCAGGCCTGGCGCAGTTCCGGCACGTTTTTGCGTCGGTATCGGCAGTGGGTCCGGCCCGGGAAATCCATCAGCGGCCGTTTGTTTTCTTGCGTGGCACCTACTTTACCAGGGCAGATGAAGCGGTATTCCGCAGTGCTTTGCGTCGTGGTGAGGCTTCTATTGGGGGCGTTACCCGGGTGGCAGTCGGACATTTTGGTTTGTTTACTCATCCGGCGGCGCTGGAGGTAATTGTGGCCCAGGTGAAGGCGGCTTTTATCGGGGCGGAACATCATCGGCAATTATTACGGGCATTGTTGTCGGCCGTTGCGGTCCAGCGCGCCGAAAGTTCCAGAGTTTATAGTGTTTCGTCCCCGGCGATCAGGGCCATGCAGGAAGTATTGCGCAGGCAGAGGGGCTCAAGGGGTGTTAATTTTCAAATGAATGAAGTGGTAAATAATGAATCTGCGTCTTCCAGGAGTTATTTTTGCCCCGGAGCGTTAATTGCGGCAGTGGGCGCGGCGCTGGGCTGCCCGGCGCTTATCGTTGCCGGCTCTATTCTCTACGGCTTTTCAGTGCTAATACTGTATCGCCCGGCAGTGTTACGAAGTTCCGCAGCGGATTTAAATAATATCCAGCAATTCGTCGGTTGTGAAGCCGGCGCCGTCAAGGATGGAATGCAGGGTTCCGGGTTTAATGGCGGTATTGCCGTGAACCGGAATAACACAGCGCCGGGCCAGGTCAGTGGCATGCACCATGATAACGTGGGAGCCCCGCTGGCGACGTATCGTAAAGCCCGAACGTTGCAGGGCGCGCACAAGTTCTTTGCCGGATATTTGCGGAAGTTTGGTCATTTGTTATACGGTTACTTCGATGTTCTGCAACATAACTTCGGGTTCAACGGACGGCAGGGGGATACCGTCCTCGATAAGGGATTCGGCGTAAAGAGTGGCGGCTTCTTTAATATTAGCCAGGCATTCGGAGAGGGTCTCACCCTGGGTCGCACAGCCGGGGAAGATCGGAACATGTGCCGAGTAGCCGCCATCGGCTTCCTGTTCAATGATCGCTTTGAAATGTTTTACCATAATGTTGTCCTTCCGGTTAGTTTGAATCTAACACGCCTGACGGGCCTTGTCAACGCCCGGCTCCTGCGGGGCGTTTCTTTGGCTTTGATCGTAATATTCACTTGCGGATTTGCCGAAGGCGGTTGGACTGTGTGGATCCCGGTGGTCCTGGCCGCCATTGTGCCTGCGGCGCTGATGGGCATGGCTAATGTACCGGTAGCCCCGGCATCACGCTCCATAAATATTTCACCTGATGAATTGGTGGCGGGATGGATGAAGGCGGGGGTTGCGGAATTGGAGCGTTTGGTACAGGCGCCGGGCCTGGCTTGGCGGATCCGTAATCTATTCAGCGATCCGGTGGCCCGTGTTGCGGCGGACATTGCCGAGCTGATATTTGGAAACGCGTCCCGTGAAGCCGCTCTCAACCGGATGGTTCGTCAGATGGGGCTGAATCGTGAAGCTTTGGCCATGATAACGCCGGAACAAGAACTCGCGCGCGCAGTGTGGGCAGATCTTCAGTTCCGCGCCGGGCGCAAGGGGTTCCTGAGAAGCGCCAGCGTGCTCACTGGCGCCGTGTTGGCTAATCCGTCGGTTATGGTGCAAGGGGCATCGTTCACGCCGGCGTGGTTGAAGAATCTTTCGTGGGAGAAATTACAGGTATTAGGAGCGGTGACATTTCATTTGGATGGCATGGTGAAACCTTGTCAACAGGGTATAGACCTTGGGAGAGTTGTGAATGTGGAACAGGATTGTTTCACTATTTGTCGTTTGGCTCTTCAAGCAAAATTGGCCGACCCTGCTTTCCAGGTGCCGACAGTAAGACAGTTCCGGACTATTGTCGATGGTTTTTTCACGTTGGGGATAGGCCAATCGAACCGGGAACTGGCCGATCGCATGGCCATAGCGGTTGAAACCCCCGAAATTGTAACCGTTTCTCCCGGAGCAAGATATACCGGTTTTAGTTATCAAACAATGCGTACTTTTGAAGGAATTGATTTTGGCAAAGCAGTGGTTGGGCTTAAGGACCGGTTCGGTTTTGACCTGCCATTTGAGGAGGAAGGGGATAAATATCGATATATGGTAGCGGCTCATCAAGCACGAAAGGTCTATCTGCATCTAAAGGGCATGAGTCATGGCAGGGTCAGAGAGCTTTCGCGTGAGCATCCTGATAACCCTGGAGTTGTCGCGGTTGATCAGATACTTCGTGGAATGGATCCTGGGTTATTGGTTTCAAATCCGTGGTTTAATAAGCACCAAGATGCATATATTGAGCAATTGCGCAGGGAAGAAGCCAGAATACAAGCGGAAAAAGATTTCTGTGAGAGGTATCATGAAGAAGAGGCCAGGAATGAGGCTGAATATCAGCGTGTTAAACTCCTGAAAGAAGAAGCCATAGAGCGCATGGAGACTGACTGGCGCAATAATACCGGCGTCTGGGAATTTGCCACGGGCACTGGTAATAGCTCGGAAGAAGAATCGGCCGGCGACTCTGTAACATATATCGGTCCCGGAGCGTTCATTGCGGCAGTGGGCGCGGCGCTGGGCTGTCCGGCGCTAATTACAGCCGGCGCTATTCTCTACGGCTTCTCAGTGCTAATACTGCATCGCCCGGCCGCGTTAAGAAGTTCCGCGGCAGTGCCTGCGCATAATGCAGATCGACGTGAATTCTTTGCGCGTATACTGAAGCCTGCGCAGATGGTGGTTACAGCTTCGCAAAGCGCTGTTGTGGATGCGGGCCTTTCTAATGGTGCGGTTGTTGTACCAGTGTCGGCCCGGCGTGAACTGCCCCGGTCGCAGCCCGTGCGCCGTTCATTGCGTGGTACCATCCAGGCTCTTCTGGCTCCGCGCAATAGAGAGGCTGGTTCATCCGAGGCCCAGGTGCCGGGTCCCGAGCGAAATATTCGTGAAGTGTTCATACAGGCCCTGGCCAATGCGGTCAAGTGGCTGAACCGCGGAATATCTCGCCGGAGCTTTCTTAAACAATCCAGCCAGATCGCCGCCGCAGTCGGGGTCGTTCCGGCATTGCCCATGAGTGCGGCTCAACCAGCGGCTGTCGAGGCCGCCGCGGCAACATTGTTTGGCGCGTTCAAGGCGCGTATAGGAGTTATTGTTTCCCCGAAGGTTTGCGATGCTTTGTACGGGATTGGTCGAATCGCAGTTATGGGGAATTGTTCGTCGGCAGAAAATTATGATGCAAGGCCGTTGATCGCGTGCAATATGCCTCGGTTCGATAAGACAATATTCGAAAATAATATTGGTGGTTCTTGTTTGGATGTTTTTGATGTTACGAAGGTCCGGAAACTGGTTGAGATCTTTGAACCTTCAGTTGAATATCGTGGTTTCTCCGAAAGATTTAGGGTTCTGGTTTCTGATCCCTACTACGGAATGCCATATGTTCAGAGTTTTGGCTCACTAATGACACGAAACACGTTTGAAGCTTTCTTCAAAGAAGATAATGGTCGTATACCTGATAGCCGTGAATGGGGCATTTATGAAGCGGAAGTTCGTCGACGGAGTGTCTTGTTCCAGGACTTGACAAGAGAGATGGGTTGGAAGCCCGAAGAAGCCGAGAAGATGGCCGAACGACTGGCGGGGGTATGTGAGGCTATTCTCCGGTGGAAGCAGGTGGTTGGGAATGCCAAAATAGGGATGCCCGTGAAGATTTTGCGTTCTATGGTTGAAATACCTGGGCCGATTAGCACGGCAAACGAGTTGTGGCTAGATTATTGGCGCAATATCCGCAATTGGAAATTTGCGGCTAAAGGTGAGCATGCGCATGCTTATTACGTAGAATCGCGGCAGTCAATGCCGCCGTACTATATTCGGAGTAAGCCTGAAGAATTGATACAATTACGGGCCAAACTCAATAGATTGTCAGAATCATTGAATCAGGCCGGCTTGTCCGGTGAGACCGTGTCGGACAAAGAACTCCTTGAGATGTTGCCTAAAGATTTCTGTGCGCAATTGTTCCCGGATTCACCCGCCGCGCAAGAAGCCGAGCGGCAGAAGGCTTTGGAACTTGCACGGCAGTGCGCGGTAGACACGCAAACTTTGGAGCAGAAGCTTTTTGGCCTGGCGCGGATCGCGGTTGTTACGGGCGAGGCTTGGCCGCGCTTAAGTTTTACTTTAGGCGCCGGCGGGGTGTATTTCGCCGAGGTCACGTTCCGCGGGCAGGAATATGCTGTGTCACGAATGGATCTGGACTGGCTCTTTGCGATCATCGGCCGCCGCGCTCCCCCGGAGATGACCGGCCGGTCTGACTGGGACCGGCACTTCGCTGGACCCGGCATCCTGCCGGAAAGGTCCAGCTCCGGCACGGTGTTCGAGCTCGCTGTGTCCGCGGATCGTTCTATCGCTGAGCAGATCCAGGGCGCAGTTGAGCATTATGTTACCTTAACAGTATTGCCGGATGCTTCATCTTTACGCGCCCTTAACGACCTTCCCGTATCATCAAAACCTGCTGTGCAAACACCATCGTCAAATTTGCTGGATCCCAGTAATGTCGTGGCAGTCATTGGTTTGGGCGGAATATTATGGGATGCCTGGAAGCGGAGTGCTGGCAAAAAGTTGCCACGCATCGCGGCGATGCTGACTTACGCGCTCTTGCCCATCGCCAGCACATTGTGCCTGCTGGGGTATCTGACAGGTTACGGCCATGACGCCGGTATGCTTTGCGGCGCTCTTGGCATTGGCCTGTCGGTGGCATCGCCGGGGGTGCCGGCCCGGCGGAGGGTTTTGGTACTGGCGCAGAGAGGCGTTCCCACCGATAAATTGCTGCGAACTCTTCGTGCCCAGGATAAAGGCCTGGTTGTTAAGGCTTTGATATTGGAATTCAATAATGAACTGGAACGCCAGATCCGGCGTTTCCGTCCGGATGTTGTGGTCCTTCATCTTGAACAGCTGCCGGATTGGTACCGGGCTTCCCTTATGATCTGCCGGATCGATCATCGGATACCTTTTGTCCTTTTGAGTTCTCTCGACGATGTTCAGAGATTCACGGCCATGTTTAACCGAATGTATGATAGCGCCCGGATTAAAGTTGAGAACGGCAATCACGAGCTAAGCTCTGTATGTGCGGCAATTACCGGCGGTGTTGAATCTTTGTCCGACAGTACGCGCTATCTGTTGGAGCATCCGGAAGAAGCCAGATGGGGCGTTAATTTCCTGCCGGCGAATTATTATCAGTTGTATGCGTTCCTGATCCATTCGCCAGCTGGGAAACAATTTATGTTGGAGCATCCCGCTTTGTTCAATATGGCGGTAGCTACTGAGTCCAAGAAATTGCGCAGTTTGCTGAAGTGCATTGTTGAGAATGCGGCATTGGAAGCATGTGGTTTTACCGATGCGGAGAAGTTCATTGTGCGCAATGTAATTCTGCGAGCCATGGATGCTCCTGGTGTAATTGACCGTAAGATGGATCGTTTGTTTGATGGCCTCGGGGAAGATGGGCAATTGAATGAAGTGGAGAGAATGCTGATACCGCGTTTCCTGGAAGTGTGTTACCAGATGTATGTTCAATCGGTCTTGTGGTATTCATCAGTAAGCGATCCGGCAGATTTTGCATTGGGAGCCAAGATCGGCGCCGGTGATGAACATGATTTCAAGGGTTTCGCTTTGCCGAATAATTTTGCTGAATATGTGGTGGCTCAGCATCATGTTCATGAAAGGTCTGTACGGCAGATGGGTATTGCCCGCCGGTATTTACAACTGGGGAACGCCGGCGCGGCGATACTTGCAATAAAGAGATTCTTGTTCATTGAATCGAGTACATTATTGAAGCAATCTTCTACAGTTGATGGTTTAAGTCTTGACGACTTGATCGAAACCGAGTATGGCCGTGTGGTGGCTCAATATGGCAGTAGTAAGTTCACTCCTAAAGCATTAAATGCGGTCTCCCTATTCTTGTGTTCATTAAATGTGGGGATGACTATTCCCGGAAGCGCCACTATTGCCGCGGCTTTAGGCCTCCCGGAATTCAAGGGCCACTTAAGACAGGGCATGCATTTACCGCGGGATAGACCGGAATACTTTGTGCGTTCAAAAATTGAAGGCATTGTGCAAGCCGTCGTAAAGTTAGTATCCCAAGCCGCTTCTTCTGTGCCCCTGATTCCTTTTGTTCTTGGCATTGCCTGGTTGGGGTCTTGCTTGCTGGGTTATGGCCAGGATTCCGGCATTCTTCTCGGTATGGGTTGTTGTATATCATTGGCGTCAGGCAATGAGCGTGCATCTGCGGGCGATGCCTCCGGTGCTAACTTACCAAAGTCAAATCAATCAAATACTGTTCCGACGCCGGCGCCATTGGCTAAGCCTGCGGAAGATAATAAATGTCATCCACCAGCTGGTTCGTTCCCTAATTGCTGGGCATATGAATATGGGCGGCATGACTGGTGGGAAAATTTTACGGATAGTGCAACTCCCGGGCAAAGCCCCGGCGATCCGTTCCCGTTAATGTTGCCGATCTGGCGGGAGGAATTAAAACTGGCTATTTTCGAGCTTAATACAGAAAGGCTTCTGCGGCTGTTGCGTATCGTGGCGGTTACCGAAACTGCCTGGTTGTTCCAGGGGCTCTCGGCACGGGACCTGGCCCGGCTGCACGACCAGGTCTTTGACCGCGATATGATCCGCTGGCGGGAGCCGTCGGATGAGGAGATAGCAATTGCCGAGGCCGGGTTTACGGCATTAACAGCGCTGTCTTTGGAGCAGGCGATAAATGAACATGAAAGACAACTGCGCGAATATTTCCGGCCGCTTATCGACCGCCTGGCGCAAACGCGTTCGGCTGGCGGGTGTATTCGGCAGAATGACCGGCCTTTATTCCAGTCCTGGAAAGAGCCGCGCCTGGGGCTGCTCATGCTTTGCCGGCATATTGTGGCGGATATCGCGGCGCCTTCCAGGAAGTTAAGCGAGGCGGTTAAAGCCGGCCGTGAGTGTGTGCCCACCGGGCGAACAGGTTGGGCGGTATCTTTTGGCGATCGGGATACTGCCGGCCGTCTGATCGACCAGCAGTTGACAGATCAGTATTTCCGGCAGAGTCATTCGCTTTTTATCGTCTCGGCTTTGCGCGGCCTGGCTGCGTATCGGATCTGGGAGGGTCTTTCCGCTGATGAAAGGCAAAGTACTGCTGGCCGGTTAAAGAAAGCTTTGTGCCTTACAGTACAGTTTGCGATCAGTTATGAAAGATATTTTGTAAAGACTTTGGACGGAACAGCCTGGGGTTTGCATATTGCTTTGGAGCACCGGCTGGTTAGTGCTTTGCTGGACGTTAGTATGGCATTGGGCGAAAAGAATCCGGTCTACGCCGCATGTCTGGCCGGCCTTACACAGCGTTTTGGCGTATTTACAAAAGTGCCGAATAGCGGGGGGCGGGATTGTACCCCGGAGGAATATTTGATCCGGAATTCCAATGCCTTGCACGGAGATCATCGAGCTGAAATAACTGTTATTGATAGAGAAAGGATATTGCCTGTTTTGAAGACTTTGCAACCGCAAGTGTTGCGAATGGTGGAAAGGTTTTGGGAAGACCGAGTTCCGGGGATCGAGTATTTGGTTGCGCGCCTGGGGTCCGAGGAGCGGAATGACCGGCGCGGTGCCCTGGCCGAGTTGCAGGCGGCCGACTGGCTGGTTCGGCATTCCGGGAACCGTGTCCCGGCAGCGGTCGTGGCTTTTGGGGTTAATATTTTCCGTGGTGACCGCCGCTTTCTGCCAGTTAATGGTGGATCAGCAAGGTTGGCGCAAGTTCCCGGTTTTCAGCTCGATGGCCAACTCCCTGTTGAGATAGACTTTCTGATCAATGTTCCAGTAGTGAACAGTCTGGGTATTCCGGGCGGGTTTTACCCGGTGATGGTCAAATCGTTCATGGGGATTGCCAGGGACTCTTATTGGGAGGCTGGTAATATCTGGAAATATTATTTGGACTTGCGTATTCAGCGGGCTTTACATTATTTTCGCGGTAAAGGGCTGAATCCGCCTTCGGTACTCAATATCAATGTGATCGATTGGTCGTTAGGCCGCCGGCCTTTAAGAGTGGTTGAGGAAGGCGGTTTCTACCGTCTGGACATGTTCTGGGAGAGCGCCATTCTGGGGCAGCTTGCCAACCGAAATGTACCCGTGGCGCCAGATCCCCGGATCGACAGTTTGCTTAAGCGTCCGGCGGAGCAATTGAAGGTCAGCCGGGCCTGGCGTCAGCATCTGGTGCGGGACCGGGCGCAGGAACTTATGCAATTCCTGGGTCTCTCTTTACCGCTGGCGATCCTGGATGTTAATAAGCGCAATTTTATCCGTGCACTCAAGCCGCGTCCGCTTTGGTGGGCCTTCGGGATAGCGGGAGCGCTGATGGGCGGCGCGGTTTATGGGTTATGCGGGGCGGCGGTGGGTCTTATTTTATGTTACCGTTTGCCCTGGCTGGTGGTCGAGCCCCGGTTGCGGATAATAGCGCACGTTGAAACCGTCCAGCGGTTCGCGAACTACCGGGCACATTTAAGGCTTTATGGTTATGACCGCGAGGGACCCGCGGCTCGCGCTCAAGCCGCAGCGCTGGCTCATGGATATGAGCGTTATTCGAAAGAATATGCTTCGGTCTTTAAATTCTTCCTGATGACCGACCCGTCGACTACCGAGGAAAAACACACCGAGCAACTGCATTTCCAATATGACAAGGATGTATTCTTATATGGCCGGGGAGCTTTTGCGATATTGGATACACAGCGCTGCAGGTTTACGCTTCCGGAGCTGATGGCTTTCCTGGCTACACCGCTAAAATTATTCTGGCCTGACGGTTTATCGGCGGATAAACCTGAAGAGGTGCCCCCCGGACATAAAGATCTTGCGCCAGACCGTGTGCAAGGGACTCCAGAGCAGAATGGTATCGTTCCCGCGGTGGTTGAGCCAAATAATCCAGTGCGAAGAATGTCTGAGCAGAGGTC
The DNA here is from genome assembly GCA_015232565.1 of Candidatus Omnitrophota bacterium. GTDB lineage: Bacteria > Omnitrophota > Gorgyraeia > Zapsychrales > Fredricksoniimonadaceae. The sequence goes on along the minus strand of JADFZK010000003.1, from coordinate 41,808 downwards.
TTCGGCGCCTGATCACAGTGCGTTACGCCGGGCGTTGGCAGCTTATGCGCACAATGAAAGCACTGCGGTGGTCGAGGGAGCATTGTCGGTGGGTATTACCTGGAAGACGATCAGAAACAAGAAGCGGCCTTTTGTGATAATAGCTTCTTTGGCGTGGCAACAGGCAGTGGCGGTCCATCCGGTGGAAGAGCGGGATGGCCAGCCCTGGATGCCGAACAGGTATCTGGTCTCTTTTGCGCAACATCCGGTGTATGGCGTTCATGTTAGAGTGTTCTATATTGATCTGGCAGGCCAGGCCCGGGTGGTACGGGAGTTATTGCAGATCCCGGGAGCGGGTTGTTATGCGTTAAGCCTCGAACAGCTGGAATTTATTGACTGGGTACGAGGTGTGGGGAAGCGTGTTCCCGGGCCATATGTTTTTACCGACGAGGTGCGGGCCGACGGGGTAGCCCAGGTAAGATGCGGCAATCGTATACTGGAGATCCGCGGCCTGAGGTCGTACAAAGAGTTTATACAAGCCCAGGGCGGGTTGGTTCTTGTGCCGAAACCTGCCAACGAGGGGAGTGTTTTGGTTTATGGTCGAGCTTTGTACGGAGCAGATCCGCGTAGTGCTTCGCACACGATCTTCCGCAGGCGCCCTTTTAACGGGTTTGGCGCGGTGCTGGAGCCGTTGTCCGACGTTATTAATACCGGGCCGGGCCATGACCGGATCGCGCCGCTGGAATTGGCCATTAAGGCTGTTATGTTTAGCCGCGCTGTAAAAGTTTATCCCGACAGTATGGCGGGGGCTGCCGAGGCTATAGGTGTATTGCGTATAACTTTGATAAATTGGAATGAGATCGCGATCGACCGGCGTCTGGTTTATGAAGAATTCCCGGATCTTCCGGAGGGCATCGTATGGAAAGAGGTGCAGGATTGTTTGCGCTATATGGCGCTGGCCACCAAGGCGCAAAACAAAAGACAAGCTGCGATAGTGCTGGGAATTGCAGCGCAGACCATTAATTCCTGGTCTAACCGGGTGCACGCCGATGTGGGTTTTGACCTGCAGTCCTGGGCCAAGGCAATTCCGCAAAGAAGGTTTAACCTTTACTGGCTGGCCCAGGTCCTGCTGGTCTTAAAAAGTCAGAAAGAAGCCCAGGGTTCGGCTTTGGATTTTGACATACATCCTGCGATACTGAAGCAGGCCGTAAAGTATGCCGCTACCGCGCCGCCTGGGTACAAAGTTTTAACGCGCGCTGTTCCTTCCATTGAAGCCAGTTCCTCAGTTTCCGGAAAAGCCCTGCCCGAAGTATTGTTATTGATCGCGGTGCCTTTTGTTTCCCTGATGTTGGCTATATGGTGTTGGATGCCGGGAATCCTGTCGTCCGGGCCAGCGGCGGAAGAGCGCGCCTTGCGGACCCGGGTTTACAGCAGTACGATCGTTCAGAACCACTGCCAATTATATTTTGATTTGACCGGCTCCCGGGCGGCGTATAAGCAGATCGTTAACGAGTCTATGTTTCAGATCAAGAATTGCCGGGAGATCGCGGCTTTACGGGTGATGGCCCGGGTGCCCGGCATCAGCCGGGATAAAGTGGTGCATGTTTGCCGTATCGACTGGCCGGGTGGGGAAGCTGCCGATTATTTGGTTACCGATGCCTCGGCACGTAGTCATATGGTTTTCCTGTCCGGCGGACGTGCCTTTGTGGCGGCGGGTAATGGCCGGGTGCTGGAAGTATCGGTGGCGCGGGTGCATTCTCCGGGCCAGTATTTTGTTACTAACGGCGCTATCGGGACCTATGTTTTCATTGTCATTCCTCAGCCCCAGAAAGCCCGGTTCGACCAGGAATTTGATGCGCAGGTGGTCTTAAAGCACGAGGTTCCGGCGGAGAACGAAGATCCGGCGGTGCCCGTAAAACAAAGTTCATTAATTCTCCTGGGCCCGGTTCTGTCGCTCTTTAGGCGCCGGTCGCCCGGTCGCAGTGCAAAATTGCCGGTTACGGACACCACCCAGGTACCCGCGGGCACTCTGACCGCCGCGTTATGCGCGGAAGCGGTGCGTGTATTTAACCAACTGCGCCTGGTTAAAGAGGCGAGCTATTATGCCTATATTCGTAGTGATATCCTGGATGCTTTCCGGCGCTGGCTGGCGGCGGTCAGCCCTTCAAGTGTTTTTAATGAATCAGACTGGGAAAGCGTTCCGGTGGCTCTGGTGCCGGGCGCGGGTTTCCCCGAAGGAGCGTTCTTACCGAACCGCGAGAGCTATGTTCTGTTCAATAAAATTTTGTATCATCCGGCATTCCTATATTTGAGAAAGCCCGGGTATGTGGCAGGCCATGAACAGACCCATAGAAGCAATCCAAGCGTGCGGGATGAAATCGTGATCTGCCAGAAACACGCGCGCCTGGAAGCCAGGTTTGCCGCCGCTAAAGGGCGGCAAGTGCGCCTGGGACAGGCGTCGGTGGAATCTGCTGAATTGTGCGAGATCAGAAAACAAGTGTTTCTTGGCGTGTTGACTTCTTATGTGCAGGAGGTGCCCCGAGGCCAACGTTGTAATCAGGTTCGGCTGGCGCAAAAACTGGGTCTGGGCCCGACGGCTTTTAGCAAGAAACTTCATGACCTGGGAGTTGCTACTGCCGACCTGGAGCGGATCGGGGTTTATCTGGTCCATGGCCAGCCGAATGCGCAAAGGCGGGCAAAGGCTTTAAGCTTACTGGAGGTAATGATCGCAATGGTGCCGCCGGGGGTGAATGCTACTCTTCAGGAGATCCGTCAGGCGAATTATATGAAGCGGTATGCGCTCGACCGTTTGATCGCACGCGGCGGATTAACCGTGGAGGACCTTCGAGCCGCGGGCGTGGTCATTGGCACTGCGCATGATCCTTGTTTGCTGGGAATAGAAAATGCTCTGCTCTTGTCTGCCGCCGCCAGTCATTTAAAGCCGGTGCGGACCCCGGTTCAGTGTTTGCTGGGAATAGAGAATTCCCTGGGTTTGTCTGCCGCCGCCAGGCATTCACAGCCGGCGCGCACTCCGGTGCAGTATACTTTCGACGAGGCCTGGTGCTTATTGGTGCTCGAGCTGGTTTCCAGTTGCTGGCCCAATGAAAAGGAAATGGCCTCCCGGCTGGGTTGTGACGTACGGAACATCGGCACAATACTGAATACCCGATTTACCAACCCGGAGTATCGTGAGAGCCTCAAGAACGGTATGGGAGTGCAGAACGGTTTGCATGTAATGCCTGAGGATATGCCCACGTATCGGCAATTACAGGACATCCTGATTCGTCTGGCCTTGTACCGGGCGGTGCACGAAGGGGCCACGCTGGAGTCAACTGCGCAATGGCTGGGTTTCTCCGAAGCCTGGGTAGCCAGCAGAATAATAAGATTTGGTATCAGGGTGGATCATTTGCTTCCGGATGCACGGTATAACTCCAGGCTGTATCCGCCCTACCGGTGGTTGCAAAAGCACATTCTGTCCTTGCCTCGTGAAGAAGTGGAAAAGCTCCAGGCCCGGAGGTTTCTGGCTCATGAATTGCACTGGATCGAAAGGATCCTCAAAGCCTGGGATCCGGACCGTAGCGCGCTGGAACTGCAGAGTTACGGGGATCGTTTGCAGGAGATCGGGAAGGAAGTATCCCGGTTGGAGCAAAATAAATGGTTGTTAAATAATTGGACGTCGGGGTGGGCCTTGTGGCAGGAAAAGAGCGCTCCGCAGAATCCGGATGCGCTGGCCGCTGGCTCCGCGCTTGGAATGAAGTCTGGCGGTTTACGGACAGTTTATGAGATCTTGATCGGGATATCATATCTTTGGCTGGCAGTAGCCGCGGGCGGGTTCTTGTTGTGTCTGTCGGTTGGCCTGACCTGTATTGTGGCGCCGTTTCTGTACCTGGGGTTGTTTTGCTTTTGTGTGGCCCTGCTGCTTTCCTGCGGACTGGCTCCGCCGCCCGAAGAAGCCGATATGCGCCGGCAGTTAAAGGACGGCGTAACAAAAGAACAGGTTATTGAACGCATTCTAAAGGATCATCCTGCCGCCGACCGCGCGGCCCTTAAAGCACTCTTCACTTACACTATTGATCTGCCTGAGGACCAGGCTGTGCGGAAGCACCGCTGGAATAATTTTCTGCATGCTATATTCGATCTGCCGCGCTTGTTATCCAGCGGCCTTATAAACCCGGGCTATGCTTTAGCCATGGCCTTACCGCTGGCAGAAAACAACAGCTCAAGTTCATATCGCACGCGCCCAAAGAATTCCCTGCCCGGGGATCAGCAGGCGAAGATTGCGCGAATTCAGGTTATTACTGATAAGAACACTGAATTAGTGGCCTCGGACAAAACATATTTAACTGAATGCCTGGCTGAAGCGGCGCATGTATTGTTTATGAAAGATCGACCGGTAGCGGAAGCTTTGCTTGCTTTGGGATCGCTCGCGGTCCGGCGTGGAGAAATGCTGGAACTGTTCGGTGTTTTACGTAAAGATCCGCTTGGTGAGCTAGTGATGCATCTGGCTCAAGATTTATTCCGCCCGGAGTATCGCCTTGAACTATTGATGACCCTGGTTTCCCTGGCTCACCATCAAGTTAATCCGGATACTACTGCTGAAAACAGCGAAGCTTTTGCGGTAACCGCGTTGACAATATACCGGCGGCATAGGGAGTTGTGCTGGGATTATGGTTCCAAGAGTGCGTGGGATATCCTTATGGAGGATGCGCAGGAAGCCGGCGGTTTTCGGATCGGCAGTAAGGTAATACGCTTTCCGGCTTATGATCATTTTCGGGCGATGTTGCGTCAGGATCGTGGCGAGTGGGACCTGTGGCGGAGTTTTATTGAGTTAAACACGGGAATAGTAGAGGAAGGCAATCGCCTGATCGAGGCGGATCGTAAAGCCAATGGCCGGGTTTCCGCGGCTACGCTTGCCCGGCTGGAGGTTCTGATCCTGGGGATGGAATTCAATCCCGGAGCGATCGAATATTCTTTAAGCTGCTGTGAGCTCAACCCCAGCCTACCGCTCATTGTGCGGTCCAGCGAAGTGTGGGGTGATAATTTTGTGCGCAATCTTACCGGTTGTTTTGTGTCGGTAGACTGCCAGTCGGTGAGCCAGGTGGTGGACGCTGTTGCCCAGGTATTTGTGCAGGCGGTGCGCGTGATCTGGCTGAGCCAGAACGGTGCCAGGCCGGTTGTGGGCATACCGTTCCTGCTTATGCCGCAGGAGGGCCTGGGGGTCCTTATTCAGGTCAAGCACCAGTTTAATGCCTCCGGCACTTTGATGACGCATCGTTATGGCAAGATGTGCCTGGAAGCGATAGCCGGCGATGCCCGGCAGGCGGTGGAGGGTTCGGCAAAGGTGTGGCATGTTATCTTCGACGGCCCGGGTGCGGACTCTACCGTGGAAACTTTCGATTCGGCCGGGGCGTTTACAGACCGGCCCCTTCTTACTCCGGAGCAGGCTCGCCGAGTGCAAAAAGCCGGCAGAATTCTTACCGAGCTGTTTGGAGTGCCTTTGGATATAGAGTGGGGCTTAGAAGGCGATGAGCTGATCATTGTCCAGGTTCGGCCCGATATCGGGTATTTCTTCAATAAATTAACCCGGCCGGCGGACGCACTAACCGAGCGGCGCGTTCTGGCGCGTTCGCCCATTGCTCTGGGAGCTACGCCGCCGGAAGGGGTTACGGGGCCGGTGGTGGTGGTTGCGCGGGGCTATGCGGGCCAGATTATTGTTTTGGAGAAAACGCTGGGGCCATATATCCGCGTTCAGAACGATGCCGCTTCCAGTCTTATTCAGGCCGATCCTTTGCCGGGCACTGTTCTGGTGGATCCCGTGCAATGTTCCCGTAATTATCATAATCCCCAGTATTCGGCCGGTCGTTTTGCGTGCGGCGAGTTCTATTATGCAAATGGCCTTAACTTGCAGGCCGATCTTCTGGCCCGGTTACGATTCAAGCCGCATGCCGAGTTGCCGGGAGTATGGGTGTCGGAGGGTGAGGTAACGTATTTTAGCGACGGGTTAACAGCAACGTTCTATGCCCCGGCTAATGAAGCGATCTCTGACGAGGCTGTTATGCGCGACCTCCTGGAGGGCCTGCGGGTTGGTTGCGGTGCGGATTCGTATCATATATCGGACCGGGCTGATCTGGCGTCGAGCGTGGAAGAGCCGAACTCTACAAACGATCCCGAGCGTTTTGTGGTGTTAGTTATCCAGGATGAGTATGACCGTTGGGCAAATATTCTGGACAAAATGTTCGATAGAAACTTGTATGAGATCATAGCGGCCTCAAGTGTCAGCCAGGCCCGGAGCAAACTGCGTGGGAGGGTGGCGCATTTTATTTACGCCGATTATTCCGGGACCGGGATCGATCAATGGGAAGAAACTCGGTCGTTGTTCGGCGCGAGAGTGTATGGCCTGTTGATAGTTTCATCGGCCGTAAATAATTATGCGAAAAAAGATGCTGATGCTATTCGCCGGCACGGTTTCGAGCCGGACGATCCGGTGCATTTTAATGATAAAAACGATGTTGCCTTGATCCGGGCCGCGCGCGAGCGCTGGCTGACGGACCATTCGGCCCCGGTGGTGACGCCGGCAAGTGGACGCCGCAATGTGCTGGTCATATTGCTGGAGAGTTCCCGTCAAGCCCGGGTGTGGGCCAGCCTGATCAAGTTTAGTATGGGCGGCGGCTGTTTTGATATCCGTATTGTTGAAACGGCCGAGGCACTCAAGCGCGTCGTGTTGGAGACCGAGCCTTGTATAACAATAGTTCAGGACGTGATCGATGGCCTTCCGGTTTGGCCGGTGGTGCACAATATGGTTACGGGTGTTTATCCTGCGGCGCGGTTCGTGCTGGTAAGCCGTAATGAGGGTAGTGTGGATCGCACGGGATTGCGCGACCAGGGCGTGTTGCTGGTGGCCCGGGATTCTTTTATTGGTGAAAGCGTCATATGCTACTTAAAGGACGAAATGCAATGCCAGTATCAGGCGCGGCTCGTGGCTTTACAGAAAAACCTGCCAGGCAATGATCCGGTGCGCCGTTCGGCGGTGCGCGTTCTCGCGGCGCCCGGGAAAAGAAAGATCGCGCCTTTGAGTTTGGGGATATCTTTTAACTGGAATGAACGGGAGCAGGTTGCGCTCTCACGGCGGTTAACCAGGCATTTGGTTAAAGAAGGCCGGATGGGGGTCAATATGGCCGCGGCCCGCACCTATGACCTTTTGCATGATTTCGAGATCGCGCTAGATGTGCTACGGCAGGATTTTCCGAAAGATTTTGAGCGCTTCTTTGCCGGTGAAGTGTTTACGTTAGAACTTAATTCTGATCAGCCCGAGCTTGGCCTGGCATCTTCTGGCAATACCATTGGCTTGAATTGGGATGCGGTCACGCTTGCGCCTCCCGGCGCCAGGCTTGGCTGGCGCGGTTTGATACTGTCTACGCTGGTAGAAGAATTGCGGCATTTGCTGTCCCAGTCTTCTCAACAGCGAACGGGATATAGCTGGTCTGAGGATGCTGACCATGGTTATGTGCGGTTATACCTGTTCCGAATGCCGGAGGTAGCCGAGGCCGTGCGGGATCTTCTTTCCCGTGGCCAGGAATTCGGCCTGCAGGTTGCGGAAGAGAAAAGGAGCGTCTGTGATTCTTCCGCCTTCGCGCTCCTGCGCACTTTATCTCTGATCCTGGTCTTGGGAATCGTCCTGGCCGGGATCCTGTTCTATGGGAAATATGTTTTTGGCGGCCTCGGTCCGGTCTTTGTGCAGGCCATGCCCGACGGGTTCCTGCGCGATGTGCGCTGGATATTACTGCGCCTGGGTATGGCAGTATTAGGATTAGCCGTTTTCTGGTACTGCACCATGGCCTTGTTCAGCCGGCTTTTTGCCCGGGCAAAATTGGTGGATGAAGTTCCAAGCTCGCTCACTCCTCAAGCCCGGCGTAAATACTTTCAGTCTCTGGCGCGCAAGCAAAGGGCCGCTTTAGCCAGGGAGATGGAGTCCCATCAGCAACGTGCCCGGATAGCGTTCGACTGGCAGGTTAATACTCCGAGAATGTCGCCCCTGCGTTTAGAGCGGGCCGCTTTGGCGCCGGTACCGATGAAGTATACCAAAATCGATCATCCAATTAAAAGAATGGGGTTGTTCTTTGACCGCTGGCTTTGGCGGTATCGGTCGGCGTTTAAAGACATGCCGGTGGTGTCCGGGGTGGTAAATACTACTTCGCACCAATGGGACAGCAATGATATTGCCAGAGGTTACCGGATCATGATGGCCGACGCGGCGCGCGATGCCAGTGAAAGCCATTGGGAAATTCCGGTGGATATTTTGGGAGTTAATACCAGCGCCGAGGCCGGGCACGTGAATATTGCGGAATTAATTGATGAGGTTTTGTTCACGGCCCTGGGGAATAAATCTTCGGTGTGCTGGTTCAAGTTTCGGCATTTTTGGGCGATTAGCAAATTGCGCACTGCCCTGGCCGATTACATTGAGGATGTGGCGCGGGGAGAAGACATGGTTCCTCAAAAGGTCGTTAATGACGAGGTCAGGGAGGGTGCCGACCAGATCGAATTAAGGGATGGGACGCGCCGGGGCTTGGGCTATGGCTGTGAATTCATGATAATTGGCGAGCTCCGGGCGGGGTGTCCGGGTGGGCTGTTCTGGAAGTACAGCGTGGTTTGCGACGGACAGGAGCTCCAGGGTGGGGCTTTAAGGCCGTATATTTTAATAAAGCTCAAAGGGAAGACCATTGCGAGGATCGGCAGTGTGAAGCCGCCCGTTTTCAAGCAGGGAGTTGAGAAAGCGCCGGGGATAGTAGAGCTCCAGATAATAACGCCCGGCCAGACTGACCCTGGCTCCTCCAGGGTGGCCGGGTTCGCTCTTTTGCGGAACTTTCCGCTAATATTATTCCTGGGTGCGGCGCTGGCTCTTTTGGCAGTGGTCTTGCGGTATGTCTTTTCTCTGGAGCCCGCATTTCCGCCGGGGATGGGAACGTGCAATGAGATGCAGGATAGCCGGCTTGCGTTCCTGCCGGTTATGGTGCTACCGGCCAGGCTTGTGGTATTGTTAAAGATATTTGTGCTGAGAACCAGCCGCGTATTTTTCTTGCCAAAGTTCTTCCCGTGTTTGGCGCAATTTCGCAATAACTTCGTCTTCGGTCATGTCTTTGAAGGGGCTCGGAAACTTTTTGGCCAGTTCCTGGGCTTTGCGCAGATGTTGAAGGGCTTTAACGGCTTTTGGATGCATAGGTTGTCACCTCTAGGGAAGTGTAACATCCGTATGGTGGCATTTCAACCAAGAACGTTATTGGGTGGTTACGACAGGGCGGGGTGTCCGGCATCTAAACAAAGCTGGATGGCTTCTTTAATGCGTTCCAAAAGCTTGGGTAATGTTTTGGCCTGGGTATGGCATCCGCGCAACGCAGGCACGCTGGCTACCAGGATCCCGTCAGCATCTTCAGAAACAATAATGAGTAGATCTTTTGAATTCATGGTTTATTGCGAAAGCAGTTTTAGTGATTCTTTGGCATTTAAAACTTTAAATGGCAGGTCAGTTTGCCTGGAGAGAAAGTGCCTGTTCTCGGAAACCAGCACATCTGCTTTTGACCACTCTGCGTATGCGCCGATCAGAGCATCATCTTGTTTTAATCCTAGCGCTTCGAATTTCATGCCGATCTCAAAAGGGACAACTCGATCTTCATCCAATGTGGCCGTTTTGTGGATGAATAGAATGAATTCTTTGAACAGGGGTTGGCTTAAATTATCCCGTACTTCATTCACTATGGTGCGCGGTATATGGATTGTACAGCCGGAGCGTACGACGTATTCGATAAGTGCAACGCAAGAGGGAAGGGGTTCTTCTCCGAACGCGAAGATGAAGATATTAGTGTCGAGCACCAACCGCATATTTCTCCCGCCACAGCTTCTCGCGGGAAGCGCGAAGTTTGGCAATTATCTGGTCTTTGGTAAGGCCTTTGAACGGGTTAGGGAGGGTTTTAGCCAGTTCGCGGGCTTTGTGCAAATGCTTAAGGGCTTGTTCTGCTTTGGATATCATCTTCTGCTTCCTTTCGCATTTAACTATAACATCCATGCCTGGCATTGTCAAACAGGCGAAGCTTCGAGGAGGGAATTGATTTATACCCCGCGTGCTCGCGCGGACTTGTCGGCCGACGGGGACGACAGCCTTACGCGGGAGCAGGTCGACCGGGATATCGCCGCCGCTATCAAGAAGCAGCCGCGGCATACTGTTTGGAGTAACAGCGATTATGAAATTAAACTTGTGCGGAGCTTCTTGCACGGTAGGAATGGCCGCGGAGAAAGAGAGCATCGGGCTTTATTTGCCCGGATCGCGAAATTGATGGATCAGGTGGAAGTCGAGGTGCGCTTTTTTAATGCCGGGAGCCTCCCGCATACCGGTTGCTGGCAGTTAAAAGAAGGCGACAGGCTATTGAAGGTGTTTATCCGTTCCGGAGTTAACGACCGGCTGGTGCTGGTTCACGAGATCGTTGCGGCTCTTACATCACGCACCCCCTGTCCTACTTCGTACGAGACAAACATGCTGATCCAGGAGCATTACAGTGACTGGTCGGATGGCAAGGTCAATATCGCAGAATTGTTAAAAGGACGCGAACGGGCAGCCGGTGAGATCCTGGGCATGAGGGCTGGCAAGATTGACCTTACGGCCGTGCCCGCGGAAGATGAGCAGGCACTAGAGGAGGCGTTGCGGGATATTGTCGATGAATTGTCTGGGGAGACTGAGGAGCCTGAGGATGGCCTGGCTGTTCGTGTTCCCGTGAGGGATGCGCGAGAGCGCAGGCGCAGTAATGATGATACTGCGCTGGCTTTGGCTGGCCTGTCATGGTATTGCCAGAGGATCATTGGGGGGAACGAATTGCTTACCAAGGAAGAGGAAGAGCGTCTGGGCAGGGATATTAAGGCCAGCAAACCCGCGTTGGATGCCCGGCCACAGGATCACCAGTCGATCGAGAAACTGGTGCTTGGTAACCTGAGGCTGGTTATAAAGATTGCGCGGGATTTCGAAGGTATGGCCGGGTTATCATTAATGGAACTTGTTGCCGATGGTAATCTGGGTTTACTGAAAGCGGCGGCGAGATACGATCCGGAAAAAGGCAAGTTTTCGACTTACGCGGCTTACTGGATAAAGAAATTCATCTATAGTGCTTTGGAAGCCGCCATCGGCATAGTTCGGGTGAAGACCGCTGCCGGTAGAAAATTGCGGCGTTTTAAAAAGCGTGTCGATCAGACTCTGGACATAGATCTGCACCGGCCCGGTATATCGGCTTCTAAGATAGCGGCGGGGCTCAAGGAGGCCGGCCATGAATATAGTGTGGAAGAGGTAATTGAATTTCTCCGTCTTATGGCTTTACAGCGGGCTTGTTCTTTAGACAGCCCGGTTGGCGATGATAAGGCTTGTCTGTATGAACTGCTGGCGTCCCCGGAGCGTGATGTTCCTTTGGTGGATGGCGCTTTGTTCGCCCGGGCTTTGCAAATGCTGTCGGAACTTGACCGGCGTTTTCTGGTGCTGTACTTCGGCCTGGAAGGCGGCCAGAGAATGATACTGCAGGAAATTGCGGATATGTCCTCGCCGCCCAAAACTCGTGAGTGGGCCCGGCAGGGGATCGAGAAAGCTAAAGTCAAGTTAAGAGCGATCCTGGCGGGCCTGGTTAACGAAGACCCCGGGTTGCAAGAATTATTTAAAGCCAGCCAGCACTCTGCGAGTCCAGGGGCTATGGTGGTAGCGGCGCGGCAGGCTCCGGGCGTAGTTATTGCTAATAGAACCCTTAAGAAGGCTCGGCAAGCTTTGTTGAAAGCGTCGGCCCGGATCAAGGCTCTCGGCGGGGCCGGTGATAGTCGTGTATCAGTGGATGATATGGTGTGTGCCGTTATTGCCCTTAAGGCTGTAAAGCTTTCATCAGGCGAGCAGAAGTCGGCGTATAAAATGCTGGATATGGCGGATACCACCTTCCGTAAGTATTTAACGCTGGCCCAAAGAATGCTGGGCGACGGGACAGGGTTTTCCTTTTTCCCTACGGGAAGGACCAGGGATAATGTCAGGGAATGTTTATTGCGGCTGGCATTGGAGGAGACCGACGGCGATACTGGCAGAATGGTGGAGCTGTTGGGCTGGAGCCGGGAGCGCGTATCAGTTTGGCGCAACCGGTTTAATGTCGACGCCGAGCCGTCTTTAGCCAGATGGATCGCCCAACAACCGGATGAAATGAAGAAGGACCTGCTGTGGCTGATCGATACTTTAAATAATCTGGCGGTCTTGACACCTGTCGAGAGCCCGAAAGAAACCTCCGCTGGTCGTGCGGTTTGCCAGTCCGATCCCCTGGCGGGCGGGTTCGTTCTTTTATGCGTTACAGGCGGGCATTGGGCTATCGCTTTAATGCTGGCCGCGGTTTGGGCATGGTGGTATTGGCGTTTGAATGGTTTTGCTTTTCTGATGGCCAGGCTCGGGGTGGTTGCAGGGTTGGGAGATGGCAATACGCTTTTTACCAGCCGCCTTGATCTTCCCAAGCCTGTTCCGGGAAAGCGGCCGTCTTCCGGGCCTGGCAGGAAGTCGGGAAGTACAGAGGATGAAGAACGCTTGCAAGCGGCCAGAAACCGGGTGCGAGAGCTAAGTCTGGAGCAAAGGGCGGTCAGGGAAAAACTGGGCCAGTTATTATTTTCCGCAGCGCAAAATTCTGCCTATGTTAATCGTGAGTTGACATCAAGTCTTAAAGCAATGCGCGCGCATTTGGATCGCGTTGGCCGGACTTATAACATGTCGTTATCTGGCATTAACGATCAACCGGTCAGTTGGGCCGACGGCGTGCTGGCCAACCTCACCTGGAGCGTTATTTTCCCGGTTGACCTGCTTATTCCCGACGCTGTGTTGCATTGTGCCCAGGAAAATCTGGTCAGAGCGCCCTTTGCGCAACCGATCCGGGATCTTAACGCGGCCTGGCGCAGGAATGGCGAACGGGTGGTGGGCCGGGCGCGTATGCCAATGCGGGTTACGGAGCTTACTCCCAATGATCGCGCAAAGCGGGCGACTTTTAAGGTTGTGATGAACGGCCGTATACGTTTGCAGGTGATAGAGCAAGAAGGACTGTCTAACAGTGATCTTGCCAACCTTGCCTGTTGGCTGAGGCTTTTGGCAGATCGTGGTTACATTTCGGAGAGTCAAACAACCCTAGATATTTCGCCAGTTGAATTGACAGGAGAGGCTTTTCCCGGTGGAATAATCTTGAGCAGTACCATATTACGATTGCCTGATTGTCTGGCACTGGGAATAATCTTTCATGAGTTTTGTTCGCATTATTTAAAGTGCTGTTGGGTGGATCGTGAGTTGGAGGCCTGGCAGGATACGGTTTACCGGTTTTATCGTCAGCATCCTTTGTTTCTTTCAGAGGCTTTGGCCTATATCGAGCAAGGTAAAGTAAAGGGGCTGGAGGTCGATGAGCCTTTCATTGAAATGTTGCGCGCTTGTAAAGAGGGCTTCTTGCAAATGCCGGAGGTGGAGCAAGGAATACGGCATCGTTATTATTGGCGAAGCGAAGCTGGTCAACAGGCTATGGCTTTTGGTCTGCAGGTTAATGGCGAGGCATCGCATGTATACGCGGCGGTCGGTCAAGACGGCCGGGTGTGGCGGGATGATATGGCGAGTAATGCCCGGCTCAGTGTTCAACTCGCCGCAGTGGCGGCCAGGCTGGCGGCCAGTATCGGGATCTGTGGAAAGACCTTCTCGACCAATGCTTTGGTCTGGCTGTTGGAGCATTTGCGGGTATTTATAGTCGAAGACCTTATTGCCGGCACCTGCCTGTTGCGGGCCGCGGCCCGCACGCGCCCCGACCTGGACGAAGTGCGCCGGGCTAAAGAACTGGCGCGGCGTTATATGCACGGGCTAGCTATTTTTGCCGCTGATACAGAGGTGGCTTTGCCCTTTCAACAAGCGGGCAGGATCCTGGTGGAAGCGGATCCATCCTTGGGTTATGAAGTCCTTGTGCGGCAGGTCAAGATGCTTCCGGATGGTGCGATACTTTGGCATGCCGAGTGCGGGCTGGATGTTCCGAGAGCCGAGGTGCATTTTTATCGTCCTCTTTGGCAAGCGTTGGATGAAGCTGCCGACATCGACCTGATCGGCGCCCGGCTTCCGGATAGTGTTGATGATCCTCACCGGCATTACCGGCTGATGCATGTGCCCGAGCGGGCGGTCTTTGCGGTGTTGGCTCGTCAGGCATTAGCGGCGGAAGGTGATGATCATCAGCGGGCTTGGCAAAGGATCAGCGTTCCGGCGGCTTCATTTTACCGGCGCCTTAGAGTTGACAGGGGTTTGTCGGTGGAGCTGTCTTATTTTCCGGCTTTGCCGGCCTTGATAACCTGGGAAGAGGTGGAAGAGGCCTTGTGCGTATTTGCCGAGGCCGCCAGCCGGGGAGTGCCGGCGAGGGCCTCGGCCAAACTGGGTGCGTGTCGCTCATATATCGCGCGCTGGATCAAGTCTGAAGGCCTGAGCTACGACATCGATCTGCCCGCCTGGGTTAACGCCAACGAGCGGCGCTGGCCGGTTTTGCAATGGCTGGCCGGTGTGCTGGTGGCCCTGGATGGCGTGAAACTTCTACCGCAGGCAGAGCAAGTGGTGATCGATCCCGAGCTTGCGGCCGCCGCGCAGGCTTTGCTTGCGCCTGGTAATACTCAGCATGCTTTACACCCGGGCTGGGAGCTGGCGGTGGTCTCTAATGGCGCCTATTTCCCGGACCAGGCACATGGGGTAATGAAACAGGCGTTTGCCAATATTGCCGGTTCTGTCAAAGACGTCCTGCGCAACATTCTGGCGGTCAAAATGGTGGCTCGGCATAATGGAAATATAGTTACGGCCACGCGCGCGCTCGGCACCGGCCGGCAATCGGTTTATAACTGGTGTTATGCATTCGAGGCTTCCGGCCTGAATTTTAGTGCCTTCCCGAACCTGGATATTGATGTGCGCCTGGTTGATCTACAGTGTTGTTTTTGGCTGTTAACCATGGAGTGCAATAATGGCAATAAAGCGCACGCGGCGGCAATGGCCGGCTCGCCGCAGTGTCGCAACTGGCTCTACGGGTGGGCCCGCAAATTTGGTTCCCAGGACAGCCGTACTCTTTTGGCCTGGGTGGAGCAGGATAAGAACGGGCAAAGGGAGGCGCTCCTGCGCTGGCTGGTGAGTGTGGTGCTGACTCTGGGCCGGATCGATCAGGCTGGCCGGGATAGCGTCCTTGGCCGCGGCGCGTGCAGGGCGGCTGCTGAAAGACTGGCGGCTGGCACTGCGGTAAATTCCGGGATCAACCCGGTGCTGGCGCCAGAGCGGGGCGAAGGCGGATTTTCGCTGCTGCGTAACTGGCCGTTGATATTGATCGGGCTGGCTGTCGTTGGCCTGGTCTATTTGCTTCTTAAAGTTGCGTTTCTCTGCGAGCCGGCTTTCCCGCCGGGTCTGGGTACGCTTAATAATACTTTCTACAGCCTTCCGCCGTTTTTGCTGGGTATGTGCTTGCCATCCTGGGAGACGTTCTGGAAAAGTCTGCTGCCTAAGCCGATAGATAAATGGTTTGAGGAATTGGTGAAGGAAGAGGGCGGTAAAAGCGCCTGGATAGTTATATCCAGGAAATTGATCTATGAAGTGCGTGAGTCGCTAAGCAATATGTTGGCCGCGGCAGCATTGCCTTGGTTGAGTGCGGGCCAGTTTAGGCTGGAACAGCCCCTCAGCCTGACTTTTCGGATCCCGGATGTGTGGAGCGAGTTTATTTCTCATAACAAGGTTTTGATCGATGCCGGGAACACTATTCTGGCGCTCAGCCCTTCGGTGGACGGGCGAGTTAACCAGGACACGGTCCGGCAGTTGCGCGACCTGATAGCGCAAATGGAGTTCTCGGATAATCTGGCTTCTTATATGAAGGTCGAGATCAAGCGCTATGTAGGCTTTGACGGCGAGCTTATCGTGCGTTCCAGCGGCCGGCGGGAAGATAATCAGCGCCAAAACCTGGCCGGGGTCTTTTTATCTTTGCGGGTTCCCGGGCCGGATCTGGCGCCCCGCGCCGCGGCCATGATCTTTGCCGATGCTTTGGAAATAATGTGGATCGGCTCCAGCGATCCCTTGATCGGCCCGGTTGCGGGTATCAGCGGCCGGCCGGTCACCGGGCAGGAGGGCATTGCGCTGGTGGTTCAGCCTTTCTTGCGGGCCGATGTTTCCGGAACGTTGACCACCGGTCGGTATCGTCATACGCGGATCGAAGCGGTTTATGGTGATGCCAGTCAGGCGGTCAAATCCCCACAAGCTAATGTGGCACATTATATCTCGCTAGAAGACCGGAATGGTTTGCCGGTGGTTGATTATCGCCCTACTTACAAAGAATGTCCGGATGAGATCGGCATCGACGGTAAAGTGTTACGCCGCGGCACGGACGAGAAGCGTATGCTGAACATCGTTGCCGACGGGGAACAATGGGATGAGGACGGAGTAACCCGCCCGGCGCCATTGTCGCGGGCCCAGGCGGTCTTTTTAACGCTGGTGGGACGTGTTTATGCCCGCCTTACCGGTCATGAACTGGATGTGGAGTGGTGTTATATTGCCGACCGCGAAAATGATAAATGCGGTACGTTTTATATTTTGCAGATCCGTTTTGATATTGGCGATTTTGATCATGAACCGGTGGTTAAAGCTGACCGCTTGTTGGAGTATGCGTCCTGGGCCGCTACGCCGGTGGTGCGCGGCGCCACACCGGCCGCGGGTCTGCGGTTACCGGTAGTGGTTTTTTTGCCCGAGGTAACGGTTGAACGGCGCCGGGCTTTCGAGCGCGACAATATGGACGGCGGACGGCGGCCATATATGCGGGTGGCCAGGGATGCGGCGACCGGCTTTATCCAGGAAGGCGGGGCCCAGGGCCTGGGTTCCTGTTGCGCGGTTTATGTGGATATCGGGTCCGGGTCGGTGAATGCGCATAATGTGCAATATGCCGGCGCTCTTGCCAAAGACGCCGGGCGGTCTTTCCTATATGCCGCGGGCCCGGTCCTGGCGGATGGCTTGCGGAATTTGTCCTGGCGGGAAGTTGCCGACGGCATTTATCTTGCTGATCGGGCAGTAACCTATTGGAGTAATGGCGTATTCGGCGAGATCCTGGGTTACGATATCCCGGCAGCCGCGCCTAAATGGGCATTTCAGCTTTGGGATACCATTGAAAAGGCTTTATTGGCGCAAGATCACCAGCGGGATATACCCCCTGTCGATCAACCAGTCGAACCGGCCTTACCCTTGGTTCAGAGCGCGGGCAAGGTGCGCGTTTTGTGGGTGGAAGACCAGTTTGAAATTCGTGAAGGGTACGAACGTATTGCTGCCGATGTAATGGCTCCGGAATTATTTGAAGTGGTCTTTGTTGCAAGCTTGGCGGAGGCCGTTACGGAATTGAAGAAAGGAGCGTTTCAGGTTCTTTGTTTGGACGTGGGTGTGGATTGTGATGAAACAGCGGTTGTTGATTTCCGGGTTATGGCAGGGAATATTCCGTTGATCTTTTTTATTACGTCCTATCTTTATTCTTCAGCTAGTTCAATTAACATTGTTGGCCGCGATGTTACGAGGATGCGCTGGTTTGATAAAACGGATATTAAGCCATATGTCATGTTTGAAGGTATTCGGAACGCCGCGGCGCAAGCCGGATTGGTTCAGCCGCCGGAGAGCCCGGAGGCGGCTTTGGAGAACGGTAATGTTCAGAGAGTGGCGATCATCGGGATGGATCCCCGGGAGGAACGGTCTTTAATTACCGCGATCAAGGCTCAGGCCGGCGCGGATCTGGCGGTAAAAGGCTTTGCTACTTTCTCTGGAATGAAAGACGGCTGTTTTTGCCCCAATGTGGCGGTGCTCGATATGCCATTGGCCCGGGCGCTTGAGATTGCCTATAGCCTGGGGGCAGAATTCCCGCATGTACGGATAATCTTTCTTAACGGTGAGTTAAATGCGGTCAGTCTGGCCGATTTCCCGCCGGGCTTTCTAAATGCTATTGTTGATAAGCCCTTTTACCATAAGTCATTTCTGGCTGAGCTTAAGGCTCTCCTTGCGCAAACCCGGGCCATCTCCGCCCGAAAAGAGCCGGTGTCGGAAGGGTCAGAAGTTGCCCGCCTGGACGCGCCGTCCGGGAATACCTCTCCGGAGTTATTGCCCGCCAAACGCATTATTCTCTGGCTGGATGACGAGGCGCCTAAATATATCGGACTTAAAAGGGTATTTGAGGATGCTTTGGGTGGTCAGTATGGCGTACAGGTCAGATTGGTGGAAACTTATCGGGAAGCGGTAGATGTTTTGCTGGCCGATGATCAACAGGTCGTAATATTCATAACTGATCTTGGCGTTTCTGGCGATTCCTGTGAGCTCAAGCTTTCTGATTTGATACACAGAATCCCGGCAGCATTGGTGTTTTCTGGATTGTACGACTGGGAAGATCTTTTTCTTTTGCGGTATCCTGATTACCCGGGCCTTCTGCAAGGCCGGGTTAAACCAACCGTGTCCAGAGAGCTGATCGAAGTTCTACGCGAGTTCCTGGAAAACAAGAACTTAATTGTCCGGCCCTCGCCATTCCAGTTGGGGCCGGGCAACAGCGCTTTATTCGACCCTTTTGGCATCAAGGTCTTCCTGGGCGGCTCCCTGGAGAATATTGGCCAATGGCTGGTAAGTAAAGGCGCTTTACGCATCCCCGGTACGGCGTGGTTGTTCGGGTTCCCGGTATATATTCACTGGACTACGTACCTGATGATCTTGCTGGGCGGCGGCGGGGTTGCGGCGTGGACTATTGTGGCCTCGGTGCTGGCTCATGAATTGGGGCATGCGATCGCCATGAAGCGCCAGGGGGCCGGGTGTAATGGCGTTACGCTGGGGGTGTGTTCTTTTGCCGCGCCTGCGCATAGTGACACACTGTCTGATCTGGAGAAGAACGCGCCCGGTAAAGCGTTCGTGATATTTGCCGCCGGGCCATTGGTGAATCTTGCAATAGCGGCCGCGGCCGGGTTGGTGTGGCTGGGGTGTTCGGCGGGTTTCGTCCTGGGTATTGTTAAGTTTAACGTCATCATTTTGATCCTGAGCCTGGTGCCGGTGTGTCCGCTGGACGGTGGCAAACTTTTACGGATATGGGGTGTGCTCAAATCGAGCCAGGATGGTGTTGCCGGATTCAGCCGCCGAATGGTGTTAACTTGCAATCTCATCGGAGTGCTCGCGATCACCGCGGTGGACGCGGCCTTCTTTGTTATTTTTGAAGGCTGGTTTATAAAGACTATATTTGGTTTCTTTGTGTTTGTAATGCTGGTTAATTGTTACGAAGCTTTTCGTGACCTTAGAAACTACAAAAAGTTGCCTTCCGCCGGGCCGGGAGACCATAACAATCCGTGCCAGAGCGACTGTCGGTTATCCCCGACTGAACGCACGCAAGTTCTGGCCCAATTTGAGTTGACTATAACGAATGGCTTTTTTGCTCTGGAAGGGGAGGATCTTCCGGATCTGCAGGCAGCGGTGGCAATGGTTCAGGAGTTTTACAATGAAGCTGAATTGAACGAGCGTATGCGCAATAAACGAATTCCTGTTCGGTTGGTAAATGGTTTTCGGACCAGGATCTATATGCGTCATGTGGCGGGCGCTATCGAGATCGCACAGGCGGCTTTGGATCTGCCGGCCGAGATCCAGGCCTTGTTGTTGGGTCACGAGCTGTATAGCAACGAATTTGACGCTCTGTGCGCCGATCTTGATTTCTGGCATTGGCTCAGGAGGACAGGCAAGGTCAGGCCCGAGCCAGCGCAAAATTTGAGCCGGCCGATAGATCCATATATTATCTTTCTGGAAGAGAATCGCACTTTAGCGCGTAATGAACAGGCGGCCGCGACCTTGCGGTTTATTCTGCATCAGGAATTGAAACGGGCCGAGGTCTTTCTAGCCAGCGGGGACATCGGATCGGCGCACCGGATCGCGCTCGAGGCGGGTTTGGCCTTGTTACACGCTACGCTTGACTGGCAGTTTAATACGAATGATGCCAGATTGATGGGGCGTATTATTGCCGGCGAAATGAGTAATGTAAAAACGGCGCCCAGCATCCTTAAAGCCTTGATGGCCCTGGCACGACAGCTTAAATTACAAGACGCTTCCGAAAGTTATATATATAAACAGATTGAGAATTGCTTAGAAGTCGTAAACGTAGGCCGCCATCCCGACTGCCACGATAATCCGCTGGGCGATGTTCCTCCGTCCCAGGGCCCCGGTGATATCACTTCGATGAGCCGGAGGCACTTTCTGGGTTTATGTGCCAGTGTGGCCAGCGCTTTGGGGTTTACTGGTCCCGCGGCTGTTGTAGCAAAAGTGACCGCGGCAGCGGCGCCAGTAGCAAAAGCGTTCGATCTGTTGGGAGCTTTCTTAATGCCGGCCCATCAGAATTTCCTGATCGATGCGCATGTCCCTACAGATTTGGACAGTATTATTTCTCTTTTGGATGGGGATCGTGGTTGGGCACCGGCTTCTCCGCAGGAAGCGTTGTGGTTCTTGCAGGATAGTATAACTGGTATTGTTGAACAATATTGCACGCTTAAAAGGTACAGGCTCGGTGCGCCCGATGAAAATGGCCAGTGCCCGACACTGGCGGGTCCGGCACCCGGTGGATATGCGGTGTATGAACCGGCGTGGGATCACGTTCTGGGGTTGCATCACTTTTTCCGGTTTCGTGAAGTGCGCGAAGGTGAGCGTTTTGAGATCGTAAAGGCTGAAGACCGCCAGTGGACGGCGGAAGATACCGCCGCGGTGGATAAAAGTTTTGCGGATGATATTAAGACAGTGTTCTCCCATCCTGCTTTTCAGGAGACCTTTGCCTTAAATAACCCGGGTGTTTCGTTGCAAGATTTAACACTCGAGCAACAGATGGATCAGTTTGAAAGGTTGGGCGGGAGAGTTAGATTTTATGCTGATAATTGCTGGAAGTACGAGCATGCACTTAAGTTATTGACCGAGCGGGGTTTTGTAGAGGAGGCCGATCTGATCCGCCGGGCGCGGGCCTCAGAGTTCGGGGCTATGAATAATGATCCGGTCTTTGTGGAACGGATGGCGGGAATGTTGTTGCGCCAGAAGTATTGGCAGACACTTGACGTCCGGCGTTTGACTGTGAGGCCGCCAGGAGAATTTACTAAAGCTAACTTGGACGCCGAGATCGCCCGTGAGGCGCAGTTAAAACAGAGGCAGGAGCAAGAAGAAAAAAGCCGTGAGCCCAAAAAGCCGGACCAGGCAGAATCAGAACAGACAGAGCCAGCTCCGGCAGAACAGCCGGCCCGCGAAAGTGCGCGACCGGATGCATTGGATAAACATATTGAAGCAATACCGGAAGAGCCCGATCTGTGGGATTTCCGGCAAGGTTACGTTGAATGGTCCACGGGTACAGGGCATAGTGCCGACCATTCTGATTGCCCCGGACACGCCGCTGAATCCGACATCCAGCCGAAAAGGTTCAGCGCTAATCGTTCATTGAGTGAAGCGGCGGGGGCGGCTCAATTAGCCGGGGTAGGCTTTTTGATGCCGGGCTCTTTATTGACCGGATTAAATTCGGACTCGCTCGATTGGCTGATCCAATTCTTTGGCAATGTGGCATTATATCTTCCGATAACGGTCTTAGTAGTGGTGTTTGGCACTTGCGGCCAGGCGCTTCAATTGCACTGGCGGAGACGGTATCCATCTGCTTCAACTATGGCCAGGGTGCCTTTCAGGTCAGCGGGATCCGTGTTGGAAATTAATGCCAGGAGGACGGCATGGAGTGCGTCTTTTGACTTGCGGCGGAAACGTAACAGGATAATGCCGTGGTGGAGGCTGGGCGGGAAGAGCGTTATGTTGCCAAAATCGGTGTCTTCAGTTAACAGAATGCGCTGGTCGTGGATTGCCTGTTTGAATACGACTGCGTCTTTGGCTGAGGCCAGCGCAAGTTCCAGGATCGTGGTGACATTGACTCCTGCACCGCGCAATGCCTGGATGGTTGTTAAACTTACGCATTCATCGCAAAGTATGCGCCAATTACCGGGCAAGGTGAACTTCCTCGTTTCGTACTATATAAGCCGCGTATTCAACGCAGGCTACAAGGTCTTCCTGGGTCAGTTGGGGAAAGTGATCGGTAATGATCTCGTCAAAAGAAACATTGTCCGCAATCATGTCAAGTATCTGGTACACCATGATCCGGTGCCCTTTGATGCAAGGTTTTCCGTGGCATATGGAAGGGTCGGCGGTTATGCGGTCAAAAGACATTTAGTCATCCTCCAGTTAATATCGTTCTTGCGTGCAAGCGTTATAAATATAGCATTTATGCGGAGGAGCGTCAACTCGTCCGATCCCGCCCGATCCGATCGTCCGCTGGGTAAAGCGGCGGGGGCTCAATTAGCCGGGGCGGGCTTTTTGATGCCGGGTTCTTTTTGGAGCGGCTTAAATCTGGATTCGCTCGACCGGATGATCCAAATCCTTGGCGATGTGGCATTATATTTTCCGTTAGCGGTGTTGGTCGTGGTTGTATTGGCGGGGATCCTTGAGGGCCTGGCTTTTCAGGAATCCGGGAATAAGTATCGTTCAGTTGTGCGGCCTTCCGGGTGGGCCTTAAACCGGCAGTTGACGCTGGCCGCTGTTATTGCGGTTTTTGCGGTCCTGCGGGAGCATTTCCGGGGCTGGTACCTGCCGTTATCCGGCTTCTGGGCAAATGTTGACCATTGGTGGCTGAACGATTTTCTGTTCTTGCCGGGTATTACATGTGTGATATTTCTGGGTTATGCGTTTATTCGCTGGTTGTATGTGTTTGTTGGTAATGGTCGGGCCAGAATAGCCGGTCTCGCCAATGTTGTTGATGAACTTCCTTTGGAGATCGCTTTTGCCAAGCTTGGCCGCTATGTAACTTTATTCTTCTTTAGTATGATCGTTTGGGTTGAATATTCCCAGGCGGGTAGTCCGTTATTTGATCTGAGTGACCTCAGCGGTGTTAAAGGTGTTTTCGATAATTACGATATGGCCGCGTATTTGGCGGGATTGTTTTTGTCGGGGGTGCTGATGCACAAGTTTTATCCTCGTGAGGACGCGGTCTTTATTGACGTCTTGAGGGCTCCGTTTTGGGAGCGGGATAATATTGAGCCGCACCGACCCGGCCGACTGGGCCGGTCCGGTCTGACTGGGACCGGCACTCCGCTGGACCCGGCATCCAGCCGGAAAGGTCCAGCTCCGGCACTCCGCTGGACCCGGCATCCTGCCGGAAAGGTCCAGCTCCGGCCGGTGTCCCTGGAGGCTGACCGAATCAGGGCGGGGCCGGCGCTAACGCGCGAAGCGGCTTTTGTGTTAAGGGAGCATATTCATCAACTCGCCGGTGTGTTTATTATTATCGTAATGCTGGCAACAGCCGTAAAATGTGGTTTCTCCGGCCGTTCTCCGCTTTCTTCCGATCATCAATCGACAGTTCCCTCTTCTTCCGTTTTTGCTTCTCGTGCCAGTGTTGAAACGCTTCCGGCTCGGATTATCCTGTTTCGTCATGCGGAGAAGCCGGTGGAAAAGTCCGACGAGAACCTTTCTGCCGTCGGCCGTCAGCGGGCCGCCTGGCTGGTAAAATGGCTTACTGCGGGTGATGTGCTGGGTACCAATGGCGCGCCAGCCGCTTTCTTTACTTCTGCGCCCACTCGTCACGGGCGGAGCGTGCGGGCTTTGCAGACCGTAACACCGGCCGCGCTGGCTCTCAACCAGGAAGTGCGCACGTTGTCTCCTGATGAACGCCCGGAATTAACCGCCGCGGCGTTGCTGGCGGACCGGTCGCTGGCCGGGAAGACCGTGGTGGTGTGCTGGACCCACGATTATTTGCCGGCGTTTGCCGCGGCTTTGGGCATCCAGGACGGGCTTCCGAAGAAATGGAAAGGCAGTGATTACAGCACAACCCTGGTCATCACTTTCCCCGGTGGCAAACCCAAGCTTGAGATCATCTCACAGGACTTTGTGCCTTCCGATAAAGGCTCTTCCTCCAAAAGTGGCCCGGGCCAGGCAGGGCAGATGAAAAGCATATTCGGGGCGGTGGTTCTAGCGGTCCTGGTGGCTGTTTTATGCATTGTATTGCCCTTCATGTTGGTGCCCGGTAGAAAACAGGGGGCTCTGGTTTTAAGCGCCAGACCCCAGGAAAAAGGGACCACTGCTCCTCCGGTTTTTTGGTATTGCCAGTCTCCCGACGGTAAGGGTGAAAAGCCCGATTTGGCTTGCTTACCCGGTGTTTTGAGCGGGATGCCGCAATATTCTCTCGTCGACCTGGCATTGCTATTTGATCGTGCGATAGATGATCCTGCTTTGTTGTTGGCAGTTGAAGCCTGTTTGGCAAGGCTGCCTTACGCTATCGTTCATGAACATGTCTCCGGGTTGGCTTATGCGGAGCAATTGTTGCCGCGCTTGCTTGATGATCCGGTTGCTCGTCGTAGATTTGTTCTGACTTCCCGGGCTATTGATGGCCGTAGTTGTGATCCTGTCTGGTACATGCATCATCCGGATCCTGTGGACGCTATTTTGCCAACAGAGGCGGATGCGGCTTTTGCGGAGCTGGTTGGTTTTCCGGCCGATCGTATGGGTGCGGCCTTCGACGTTGCGGTGAAGAATTTAAAAGCTTTTGTCACCGTGCGGGATCGGCAGAAAGCGCGTTTCGAGGAGTTCGAGCGCGCGGTGGCGTTCGTCAGAGCCGTCAGCGGCGGTGACCCGCAACAGCGTGCGGCCATGGCGTTTGAAGGCATTATGCATATGGCGAGGCAGTGTGAGTTAAGGTATATCGAAGTGACCGATCTTGACCTGTCGCCTTTTATGCTGGGTATGGCTCAGCGTGTATTGAAGGATACGCGGGGTCATACGTCGGTCGTTTTACTTAAAGGCTTTCGCAAGGATCATTTACTTCGGGTATTGTCCTTGCCCGAGGAAAAGCGTTTAAGTCTGCTGGCGCCGTATACAGGGCTTACCTTGGCCGCTGTGTGCGAGCGGGTGTCTGGACTGGCGGCCGAAATGGATATAAAGGTGTTGGGACTTACGCCGGAGCAGTCGGTTCGTGAGTTTGCCATCTTTTGGGAAGATCTGCGAACCTGGCAAATAGCCCGTGGCGGATCAGTAAATGAGGACGTTTTAATAGGGCTTCTGATAATGGCTTACGAAGCGCGCCGATTGGCTGTGCGCGAAGCGTGTGAGTTCGTGCGTTTTTATTACGGGTTAACAGTAGATCAGCGTTCTTTTGTGGCGGGTGCCAGCAGTATTGGTTTTGAGCGGGATTATTTTAACTGGATCGGTTCTGTCATCTCGCGTTTGGTGCGTTTAGCGGGATTGGGGATGACTTGTCATATTGGAGAAACCTGGGGTGAGGGTTTGTATGGTGATCCGCAAACATATGTTCGTGATTATCTAAACGCCCTGGGCAGGATCCTGCGCGAATGTGTCACTGGTTCAGACCGTCTGGCACATGTGACCGCGTTTTCTTGCGCGCCGGAACATTTATATGCGTTGGGAGCGACGGAACATCAGGTGGACATTGCCAGGGGTTATGTTCGACAGATCGCCGTTTTGGTTGCGCAAAATGAAATCTCTCTGGAAATAAACCCTACCAGTGTGGCTATACTTTCGCCGGTGTCATCGGGGTATGCGCGTATTTTGCCGCGTCAGCTATTGTTAAACGGACAAATGCCGTCAATCAATCCGGATGACGCCAGTGTTTTTGATACTACGCCTCCCAGGGAAGTTCTGCGTGTTTGGCAGGCGGTGCCTAATTTGTCATACGCGAAAATTCAGAGCCTGGTGGAACGCGGACATCAGGATAAATTTGGTGTTAGAAAAGCAGAGGATATCGAACGGGAAAAGTCTGAACATTTGGCGCTTTTAGAGCGGGTTGAACGATTAAATGATAAATCTTCTCCATTGGCTCTGGATAAGAGGTGGTTTGCCCGGTTGCAATCTGCTGTATTGTCGGGCGCCCGGGCTGTGCGGGGGTTGTTTCTGGAAGCCGCGCGCTGGGAGAACGAGCAATGGCTGGGGATCAGGCGCGACGCGGTTCCGTCCGAGCGGGAGGAATGTGTGGTGGCGCAGAGGTTTGCAGATCAACATGATCTGGTGGCAGTTTTGGCAGGGGATGTGGTCTGCCTCAGGCCTTCAACCCGGGAAGAAAGGGAGGTGCTTTATAACAAGGCCCTCGAATGGATCCGGCTGGCGCGTACCAGCGGCCCCGAGGCTGCCGTTCGATGTCATGCCGATTACAACTGGAACATTTACAAAGAACAGACAGTTAGTAGCTTTATTCTTAATTGTCGCCGGGTATTAGCGAGCATAAGTGCGCTGGCGGGTAAGCCATATTCTACAGCGACGAGCAACGCGATCCAGGCCGGGATCGAGGAGTTGAAACATTTTGTTAAAGTTCAAAAAGGTCCTTGGCATATTCTTCGGGCTATCAATCATGTTTTTAACACATCAATCTTTACGCTCGAAAGTTGTTTTGTGCTTTGGCCGAATGATGGTCCAGCCGTTATCAAAGAGGCTCTGGACGCTTTTCAGCATGAACTCGATGCGCTTTCCGTATTAGTTCATATACATAAACTCGGGAAAATTTACAGATATATAGAACATTCTGCGTTCAAGGTTCCGGGTCTTCAGGCCGATCATCTTGATAGTTCAGTAAACGACCTGGGTAGTGTTAACGGTGTCCTGACCATGTTGCCCGGGACGCCATTGTCCCCGAAGGCGACTTGGCCTTCTGGAGCTAGTGCCAGGGCTGAGCAGATTGTGGTTATTGAAAAGGACCGCAGAAAGCGTGAACATAAGGTGCTGGAGCTGGTTAAGGCCTGGAAGAAGCGCCTGGGCTCGCGGCGCGGAGTGATCTTTTTGGCGGCTCCGTCGGGCGCGGGAAAATCTACAATTCTTCAAAACATCAAAGAGGCCTTAAGAAATTCATTAGTGCTGTTTCCGGTGGATATGTATTTCAGATCGCGGGGACAAAAGCCCGTGCGGGATGGTAAAACGCTTTACGATCATCCCGGTGCTTTGCATTTGGATCTGGCCGGTGAGGATCTGGCCGGATTGTTGAATGGATATTTTGTAAAGTTGTCGAAATATACCAAAGAAACGTCAGACCCGAGCACCGGGAAATTTATACCCAATGCACAGCCGCCTGTAAAGCTGGCATATGGCCAAGTCGTTGGGGTGGATTCGATCTTCGCCCTGGCGCCCGAGTTGGCAGCCGCGGCGCAAGGACTACCGCAGATCAGCGTGGCTTTGCGTGTGCCATCAGTATTGCGATTGCTTCGTCGGGCACAGCGAGACCTTAAAGACCTTAACCGGCCGCTTTCAGAAACTTTTGGATATTGGCCGTTATTGGTGGCCCAGGAGGAAGAAGGCGTGTTGCCTACGCTGGCTGGCGCGCAAATAGCGGTTGATAATTTCGATGCCGAAGAATGGGCTGCAGCGCCCAGGTTGTTTCAGCGTCTTTGGCAAGAGTCTGTCGCCGGGTTAGACGCAGGCCAAAAGGCTGATCATCAGCGCATTTGGACCGAGGCATTTAAAGCGGCCTGGGCTTCAGACATAAAATTCGGCTTTTCCACCGAGGGCATTGACCCGTCCGCGTTCTTACAGGAGTGGGTAAGCCTGTCTGGTGATCCGCACCGGGCGAAGAAAGGCCAGGATGCCAACGAAACGAATGTTGGCCTGGATCTGGCGCGGTGTGCGCCGACGGCGTTTGTGCGGAATGATTATTTCCGTCAGGCTTGTAATGAAGACATTGCTGGCGTGGGATCGCGCGATTCGCATGTTGCGGAGGCCCTGGTCCGCATCCGTGACACGGTCGAGATCCGTTCCGGCCCATTTAATGTTATCTGGGCAACTTTCCGAAATGGAATTTTGTATTGCGACGCGGCGCTTCTCTCCGACCCAAGCCTCCGTCGAGAACTTCTTCTGACGCTTATCCACGAAGCGCGGGTCATGGCCTATCCCGAAAGCACCGATGAAGAAAACGAAGCCTTCGCCGAAGAGTGCGTGCCCTTGAATGTTGATAGTCAGGGAACTGGAAGCCAGACAGTTGCCGATCTTTCTTATGCAGCGAAGGGCTCGGTTGTCCCGGACCCTATGCCTTTGCAGGACGGGGAGATCATGCTTATGGATGGGTTAAGACAAGGCTTGCCGTTGGAAATGTCTCAGGGTCGTCAAATTAGTCGGCGTTATCAGGATGCGGTATTTGTTTTGGAAGAGTATGGTATTTCTTATCGGGTTGTAAAGGATTCTCGACTAGATTCGTCTGCTAAATATGCCATTAAGGCTGCGGACTTGCCTAAAGTAATTGCGGCTGTGGAGAAACCGCGTCACTGGTTGCTGGAAGACATAATACCGGAGCGGCGGTATAAGCTCGCACATGTTTTCCATCTATTTCTTGGGGTATCACTCTCCTCAGTCCAATTGTATGTCCGTGGCGGAAGGCTGAAAGCACAAAGGTTTTGCGGTACCGATTATATTGTTGAAGGCCGTGAGATCATGCGTTTTGTGAGCGAAAATACTGGACGCCAGAAAAGTCGCCCCTTCGCCCGGGGTGTGCAACGTCAGAAAGACATCAGGGAAGACCGGACGGCATTGGTCTCCGGTTCACCGGCAGAGCAGATCGTAAGGTATGCACTGGGAAAAGAGTGCCTTAAGGGAATGTCGGTAAATGTGCGCTGGGGGGATGGCCGGCGGCCATTTGTGGTGCGGTTTGGTGAAGGGGAAGACGATTTTATCGAGATCCCACGCCCTCGGTCGGCCGCACAGGCGTGGGGGTTCTTGTCTGTTGATGAGCCGGTAAGGCTGGTTGTTGAGAATGATGTTAATCAGGGTGTGGTTATTAATGTTTATCTTTCTTTTAGGTCAGCTCCGGCATATTCCTTGAAATATTATGAGGATTTGGGGCGAGTCGTTCCTGTCTTTCTCGGGGCGCTCGATATTCTGGATGCCCGAGCTGGCATTGAATTGAAGCTGAAAGGCCGCGGGGTCGCATCGCCTGTGTATAACCGGGAGGGGAGTCGTGTGGCGTCGGTCATTGGGTTTCCTTTATCAGCGGCTAACAAAACACAGATTAAAACTGATCTGGGCCGGCGTCAATTGGGGCAGGCCGTTCAGATAGTTGTCAATGATGAGCAAGTGACCGATGGCCGGGTGCTGGTGATCGTTCAGGAGGATGTTAATCATGGACAGGTAGTAAATATGTACAGGTTATCAGGCCCTTTACTTGATGACGGTCGTTTGCGGTCTGTGAAACCGGTTAGTACCTACAAGTATTATGAACGGAAAGGGTTTGTATTGGTAGATCTGGCCATTCTGGATATTCTGTTGGCTAGGTTTACGCCGGATCATGTGATTGGCGAAAGAGAATGGGCGTCAGTGGTGCCGGTTTTTTTGTTTCGTTGTTTGGATAAACAGCGGGCCTTTGCACCGTTGGCGACAGTTTTAACCGGGGTTTACGATCATGCGCATCCGGCGGCAAAGGAACTCTCTTTTGCGCTTTCTCCCGGTGTGTATTCTCTGATGAATGAACCCTGGTTTCCCAAAACGGGATGGTTGTGTTTGCGGCGTGACAAGGAATTCGGCCTGGTGATCGAAGTGATGGCTGATTTGGTTGAATATTTTGCGGATGGCCAGGATGAATCTGGTATGGGCACCGAGATCGTGGTTGGGCAGTATGTGCATGTAGATAAAACCGGCATTCAACGGGTTGATCTTCAGCAAAAAGCCTTTTTTGAATGGGCTTTAAATCGGCGCAATATTGAGCCTAAACCCTGGATATCGTATCGGCAGAAGAAAGGGACAACGCATACATTTAATGTCCTGTCCTGCGCCGGCATGACATTGCGTGTTAATGGTTTGCCCATGGCATTGCGAGGGAAAGATCTGTATTTTGTACCTGTCGTCGATAAAACACATGGTTATGTGGTTTATGCGTATGACGCAGCTGCGTATTCTTTTTTGTGCGCGCCGGATATCGAGAATGATGTTCCTCAGGGAATATTTGTCCGGGATCCCGGATTTACGACGTTGATCCCGATAGCGGAGTTCCAACGGCGTCAGGCTGTGCTTTCGTTAGATACTGGTCGATGGGAAGAGGCGCGCCAGCAGTTGGGCAGTGTGGCATTGGATCCAGACAATTCTCATTATTGGCCGGCTGTTCGCTTGTTGGCGAAGTTAACGCCGGAAGAAGTATTAT
This sequence comes from Candidatus Omnitrophota bacterium, assembly GCA_015232565.1. GTDB lineage: Bacteria > Omnitrophota > Gorgyraeia > Zapsychrales > Fredricksoniimonadaceae. The sequence continues at coordinate 11,638 of JADFZK010000003.1, read as the reverse complement.
TGCGTGATGCGGTATATGAAAATATCGCCCAGTTTCCCGGGCGTTGGCCGAGGCATGTAATGAGGTGTTGTCTTCGGGCGATCTTTGAGTTTGGACTTGAGTTCAGGACTGTTTCTGTTCTGGGTGAAGAAGGGCGGATGGTTTATGTGATGAGAAAAGCGGATCTTACGGCAGTCTTTGCCGAGGTGCGTCAGCCGCGGCAATGGCAGCGAAGCGAGATCCTGCCAAATGGTGTTTATTCCAGTCTGACGGCCGCGCAGGTTCTGGGCTATTCGCGCTCGTTTCTTTCATTATGCGCCAAAAGTAAAATAGTAAAAGCTGAGCATCGTTATGGTTACGGTTGGGTGATCTTTGGCGAGTCTTTGCGCGCGGTTTTTATGGAGAAGGAGATCCTGGCGCCGCTTCCCGTTGGAGAGCCAACGGCAGTTGATGTGGGTTCGGCAGTAAAAGACCAGACTTCAGTGCCTCCAGCTTTAGCGCCAGAAGCACGGCAGTTATTCAGGGAGAAAGGTTATTCATTTACAGACTGGAAGGCTCATCTGGGAACGCTTTCGGATGTGCAATTGGCGGTGTTGATAAATGAGGGGGATGAAGAGGCGGTTGTGGCTATTCTGGAACTGAAGAAACCGGATCTGATGAAGATCGTTTACAGGCATTTTAATAAATCATTTGCGGGGGCCGATCTTCAGGAGTGGTTGCATATTGTTCAAGCTGGATATATTGAGGCTGTAAAGCGATATAACTTTACCAGCGATGCGTCATTGGACACTTTTGCCAAAAGACGGGCCGAAGGCGCTCTGGTGGATTTCTTTCGAAGTTTTAGCGGGACCGTTTATTTGCCCAGGGGTGCAATTGCCAAGAAGCGCGCGGGGACGCTGGAAGCGGGGTGTTTATTGCATTCGGTGTCTGTAGATGCGCCGGTACAGGGTGATGATTCGGAAGCTCCTAATGAATCCTTGTTTTGGGAGATGGCGGCCGGGGATAGTGATATGCAGGAAGATCGTTCCCGCCAGTTGTTCTTGCAGGATGTTGTGGATGGTGTGAAGGGAGTGACCGAAGGTCTGCGGGCCCGAATTAAACGGCTGTATGGCAATAATAAGGGAATGCAATTGGTCCTGGATTATCTATTGGCCGAGTATGATGGTCGACCGCAATGCAAGAAGCTGGGAGAATTAGGAGAAGGCGCGGGGGTAACGGCAAGTCGTATTAGTCAGATCCTGTCCCAGATCTGTGAGATCGCCAAAAGTATAGCCAACGAGCTTGATAATCCGGTCCTGGTCGAGAATCGTCGTAGAATAACAAATAATGAGGGAGCGCGGGATCCGCACCGGGCCAAGAAAGGCCAGGATGCCAGCGAAACGAATGTTGGCCTGGATCTGGCGCGGTGTGCGCCGACGGCGTTTGTGCGGAATGATTATTTCCGTCAGGCTTGTAATGAAGACATTGCTGGCGTGGGATCGCGCGATTCGCATGTTGCGGAGGCCCTGGTCCGCATCCGTGACACGGTCGAGATCCGTTCCGGCCCATTTAATGTTATCTGGGCAACTTTCCGAAATGGAATTTTGTATTGCGACGCGGCGCTTCTCTCCGACCCAAGCCTCCGTCGAGAACTTCTTCTGACGCTTATCCACGAAGCGCGGGTCATGGCCTATCCCGAAAGCACCGATGAAGAAAACGAAGCCTTCGCCGAGGCGTGCGTATTGTGCCCGGGGCGGGCGTTAGCTCAACGGAGGCTTAATTCGCCGGACGAGGCAGTTGGTCCTAATGTGTTTAGACTGGACAATTATCCAGACTGGTTCTCTTTGGTGTTGGCTATGCATGCTCGGCAAATAGCTGTTGGTTTTTACGATCCAGCCCTGGGAAGAACGCGGGATTTCTATGAATATCCCAATATGCCGCAACACGCTCTTTGGGCGCTGTTCACCACCAGTGGAGAATCGCTGGTGCAGGCTCATCGTCCGTTTGTCAGGCCAACGCATGAAGAGCTGTGTAAGGCCGGGGTGGCCGTGATCCATGCGGTGCTGGGCACGGTCGAGAATGTTGCTTTGGTTCGGGGAAATTCTTACCTCGGGATTTCCCGCTTGGCTGTCGCTGCTCTTTTGCCCGTGGCCTTGCTTACCATGGGCTGTCTATCGGGCAGCCTGTTTGGTGCAGTTATTTTATTGGGGGTGATGGTTGGTAATTGCGCGCTTCTCTCGCTGGCTATTTACTATAATTTTGCAGGAAGATTGGCTGAAGTGTGGCAGGACGCCGGTTGTGTCGCGCGAGAAGCTCGTTCCTGTATTTGCCTAGACTGGAGTCATAAAAAGCGAGTTGCGTTGCTTGCTGAAGGTGATATCGAAGCGGTCAAAAATATCGCGCTGGCCGATCAGATTGATCTTAATAGAAAGCCGTGGGTGAATAGTTCTTTGCGAGGAATGGTGAGTAACATTGGCGTGATCTTTGGGAAGGTCAGCCGCGCTTGCGCAACGGCGTTCTTGCCGGTAAAGACCTTGCCGTTGGAAACAACAATCGAACGGCGCGGATATTTACGCGCCAAACGAGCAAAGTTCCGGGTTACAAAGTCTGCATTGATGGCGCTGTTGGATTTCATGGCGGCTCCCGTTGTTTATTCGGAATTTAGCATTCTTTCAAAGCGTTGTCAATTGGACGTTGGGTCTGCGCTGGCTTCATGGGGGGCGAAGTCATTTGATAAATTATCAAAGTGTTTTTGTTTTGTCAAGCTTTTTGGTTATCAAAGGCTGCTCATGCTGTCGCGTTTATTGATGGGCCAGGTAACGCCATTGCCCTGGAAGGCGCCGGATTCTCTTGCTGTTGTTCCGGAATGGCAAACTGGTCTTATAAGTTTGGCAGAACAGCCTTTACCGGTGCGGGAGATCCTGGAGGTGTTGGGTTTAGCGGATCTCACGAAAGTGCGTGAGTATGTTACTGCCGATCGCGCTTTGTCCGTGGAGGGCGGGGCGTGTTTGCGCGTTTGGACGATCAAGCTTCCGGTGTCATTATTGTTGCCGCCAGAGCCGGGACGGGCTTTGGGACTAACGATCCTTCCGCAGGAACTGGGCAAGACCGATACGTTCGAACTTGTATTTTATCAGGGCCGGATGATCGCTATTTTCCCGGTTATTCCCGCTGACGTTGCGCGTGATCTACCTAACGGATTTGTGTCTGATTATCGCTATATCGACCTGGCCGCGTATTATTTTATGCCGCTTCCTGGCGGGGAAGATGAAAGAAGGGCGCAATGGCTGGCCTTTGGCAGTCAATGGGCACAGGACAACAAGGTCCTTAAGGAATACCGGTTAATGCCCGCACATGGTTTCTACGGGCGCATGCTGGCGCTTAATAGTGGTGAGGGGATGTGGCTATTTGTCAAAATTTCTCGGGACACAGGATATTGCGAGTTTAGAACATTTCAAGCGCCAGAATTGACCGCAGGGTCGTCCGTTTTAGAGAAGATTTGTTGTGTTGATCCAAATGCCCTTATGCTTACGTTGCCGATATTGCCAACGGTTTATTATCTTTTGCCGGAAGCCAAGGTGTATTTACCGTATCTATGGCAAGACGAGGCCTTGAATTTAAGTGCCGGCCAGGATGTTCTGGTGGGTGGGCCGGGCCTGGGCTTGGAGGTCTGGCTGGTGGCGCATAAGACGGGCAGACCGGTCTGGACTTTCGGGATCAATCCTTTTGAAGTGAGTAGCGTGAGGATAATGGCGCGTATCGCGGGGATTGCTGTTGAAGCCCGCTTGCACAACAATATTGCAAGTGTAGATGGCGCTTTGGTTTTTGATCGACAATTTGACCGCTTTTTGTGGAATATGCCCAAGATCGGTTCGTGTACGTCACAAGGGGATGCGCCGGTAAGGTATCAACAGTTCTGGGATGGCGAGAAAGGCCGTGTTTTATCCTGGCTGGCTTGGCATCTGCCAAGATTGCTTAAGGATAACGCCTTAGCTTTGTTATGGAACAGTCACAAAGATAAAGAATGGATAATCTCAATTCTGCGCAATGCATATGCCGGCTGGGATGTAGCTACCGTAAAACTGCATTGTTCCGGGTTGTTTTATCTCATAAATAAAAAGATGCGTGTTGTAAGTGGTAATGATGGTGGACACATAGGCAGGTCTTGCACGCTGATATTGCTTGCCGTGTTTACCATGGGTTGCTTGTCCGGGAGCCCGTTTGGCGTGGCGATATTGCTGGGTATGGTTCTTGGTATTTGCGTATTGTTATCGATGGCAGTCGAACCCGTTGTTGCCAGCAGGAACATTCGTTTTGTTCAGGTTAGATTGAGGGCTTTTTTAAGAAGGGTATCAAGTTTGTTTTGCAGAGCGGGACTTGCGGATCCCAGGCGCCTTAAGATGAGCGCAGAAGAGATTGTCAGAAGTTTGTTCATTTTAAAAACGGAAGACTTCTTTAATCCGGTTAACGGGAAATCTTTGTTGTCGGCATTCAAAAGAAGGTCACAAGGAGTGATGTGTTCGGTGACTGAGGAGATAAAAGCAATAATAATATCGTTTTGTTCATTGATAGAAAGAACAACTGCAGGACGCACTTTTGTTGAGGAGAGATCTGTAAAAGGGAAGGGAACCAGAATTATATCGCCGCGGGTAAGGCAGTTCAGAGCGCGAGCGTTATACGTCATATCCATCGGAGATCGAGTAAATGTTCTCTGCGGGGTTATCAAGAAACTTATAACTTTCCGATTTTTCAGCCAGTTTGGACAAAAAAAGCCCGGGAGTGTCGTCGTTAGTAAGGATCAGGGCCAGCAGAACCTTTTGATGCTCGGCAAGGAGCAAAGGAGTCGTCGGTTTCAGTTGTCCCTGTTCGTATGTGGCTTGCAAAAGTTGCGTCATAATTATCTACCTCGCTTCAAATATACACGGTTATTAAGCGCAGGTCAAGGCGGGTGTTCGTTGCAAAGGCTGTTAGGGGCAATTTTGTTGTTACCTGTGGCCCTGCTTACAATGGGTTGCCGGCTCCCCTTAAGGGGCCAGGGCCAGTCAGGCCTGTTGGAGAGTTTTCCTGGTACGGCAGTCTTGCTGGTGGTTGTTCTATGTTTTGTATTGCCGATGATGCTGGTGCCCGGTTCGGAAAGTAGCAGGCTGGCGCCGCGCAAGGCATTGCTGGAATCGGCGTGGTTCCAGGTGTTCGCCAGGAAATATCCCGATGTTGTTGAGGTAGTGCGTTGGTTCATTACTGATCCGCCTGATTACATCCGGGCTGTCTTTGATGAGGTCGATCAATTGTCCGAAGCAGAAAAGTTGGCGGCAGCGGATGCGTTCTTTCATGCGCGCAACGCGAATGATACTTTGCTCAAGGTTTTTGTTCGGCCATTTTATGCCAACGGGCATCTGGATCAGGAGTGGGCAACGCTGTTGATCAGCTGGCGTGGCCTGGAGGAGTCGGGCGGGATGGATGGCCGCTCGCGTGAAGAGTTTATTGCCTATGCCCGGGGCGCGTATGCCGTTGCCTGGGCGATGGCTGTTTATTCACAAAGAAGCGATCTCGAACTTATTACCGCTGAAGATGTGCCGGCAATCTTCCTGGGAGCGTTTGAACGTTTTCAGTTGAAGATCAGGTACGGCAAAGAGATCAATGTCCGTAACCTGGAGTTCTTGCGGGCAGTGCCGCAATCAGGCGCGTCGCGGGCGCGTCTGGAGGAGCTCATTGCGATATTTAAGGCCGATGAATTATTGCCCGCGGCACATAGCGAGTTGTCTGAAGCTTTCTTCACTAGTTCTCCAGAGCAGTTAATAGCAATTGTAGAGAAATGGCGCGCGCAAGCCTTGCGTGCGTTTGCTCAAGAAATATCCGATGTCTGCGGTAGTGTTGTGCCGGCGAGTTCTGCTATCCCGGCCAGGCTTGTAAGATCGCCGTCGTCTTCCGCTTTGCCGGCTTATCTTGATGTAGCGGCGTTGACGGCCACCGAGGAAGGCTTGCAAGCGGTTTCTGCCTGGAAGCGGAAATTTAAGAAGCAGATCCGCGGTTTGCTCGCAGATCCGGCGTTGATCAGATGGAACAGCAGTTTTGATCCGTTGTCGGTTGTTCGGTTTCATCGGGCGTTTTTCAATAAAGGTTATGATCTGGTGTTAAAAGGTGGTCGTAATGAGGATTGTTATTCCGTGCTGGGCTTTTTGCTGGAATGGGCGATTTGGAATCAGGCGGGGCTGGATCCCTTCGACAATGGAATTGGATCAAGGCTGGCGGCTGTTTATCCTTGTGTGCATTTTCCGGGATTGATCAGCGTTGGTCAAAAAGATCTTTGGAACCCGGAGGATCTCAAAGGTTTGCTGGAGGCGCTTGCGGGTGATCAGGAACTGTTCCAGGCGTTTGCGCGCGTACGCGCGGCGCATGAGCAGATCGCGTACGAAACTTTTCGATACACGATTCATTTTACTCCGGATGTTCACGAATTCGACCACGTCTTGCCATTTGTGCTGGTAACAGGATATTTGTTAGAGGATGACTTTTCGGATCCGGCTTTTTATCAGACATTGCTGGAGAATCACACCCGTTCTATGTTCGCTTATTATGGTCTTGCATTCTTCGCGCCGTATCGGGCGTGTCGAGAGGGGAATATATACCGTGCGGGCTCGACCATGACTGATGAGTTGAAGATCTTTCTGTCTTCTCTTGAAGAATGCCGCCACATGGCCTGGTGGCAGGCCTGGTATGTAAAGGAAGTCGGCATTGTTCTAAAAGCCGCCCAAGCTCAGGGCATTACCTCGGCTAATGAACTGAGGCGTTTGTTCGCCAGGGAAGTACGCGCAAAACGAAAAGCTCTTACACGCCAGGCTGACGCGCCAGGTCAGCGCGACCCGCATCGGGCGAAGAAGGGCCAGGATGCTGGTGAGGCGAATATTGGCGTGGATCTGGCGAAGTGTGCGCCAGGGGTGTTTGTGCGGGATGAGCATTTCCGTCGGGTTTGTGATGAAGCCGTTGCTGGCGTGGGATCGCGCGATTCGTGTGTTGTGAAGGCCTTGATCCACATTCGTGATACGATCGAGATCCGTTCCGGTCCTTTTAGTTTTATCTGGGCAACGTTCCGTAACGACATTTTGTATTTCGATGCGCTACTGCTTTCCGATCAATCCCTCCGTCAAGAACTTCTTCTGACTCTTATTCACGAAGCGCGAGTCATGGCCTATCCCGAAAGCCCCGATGAAGAAAACGAAGCCTTTGCCAAGGAGTGCGTGTTGTGTGCGGGGCGGATGGTCTTTGAATTGGGCTTCAGATACAGCTCAATGGCTTCTTTAATGTTGGCCACGGCTTCTTTTTGCGTCTTTCCCTGGCTGAAACATCCCGTCAGTGCAGGGGCGCTCGCAACGATATATCCGTCGTCACCTTTTTCCAGAACAATTTTGATATTCATGGCAAGTCCTTTCATCTTTAGAGCCTGCCCGGGCTCAAATTCAAAGATTCATTTGTTTATTAGTCTTAATGTTTTTTCGGCGGTAAGAACTTTGAAGGGCAGGTTTGCTTGGCTGCTGAGGAAGTGCCGGTTTTCACTGACCAGGATATCTGCCTGGATGTATTCGGCGTATGCGGCAATCCCCGCATCGGCGTTCTTGAGTCCAAGCGCGGTGTATTTGTGGGCCAGGGAGAAAGGGATCACGATATCTTCATCAACTCGAGCAATGGCGGTGATTTTGATGAACTCCCTGAAAGAGATGGGAGCCAGATTATTGCGGACTTCGCGAAAAATGATCCTGGGTATGAAAAGAGAATATTTCTCGTTCCCGATAAGGATATCCAGGACTTTTTTCAGAAGCCGTTTGGCGTTCTTTCCCTAGGGCGAACAGGAATTCATTGGTATCAAGAATGATGCGCAATGTGTTCCTCCCACAACTTCTCACGGGATTCGCGCAGTTTAAGAATTATCTGTTCTTTGGTCATTCTTGTGAAGCGGGAAGGGATCCGGTGGGCAAGCTCACGCATTCTTTTAATGGCAGCCAGGGCTTCTTTCCTGGGAGAATTGGTGCATTTTTTCATATCACGATCCTTTCTGGCCGGCAGGACCTTTTGAGGCTTGGTAAGGAGCAAGGGCGTCGCCGGTCAAAGTGGTCCCTGTTCTTATGTTGCTTGCAGATGTTGTGTTATGGGTATTCACCTGACTTCAAATATACAAGGTTATTAGGCGCAGGTCAAGGTGGGTATTCATTGGGGGGCGGCGTTGTGCCGCCGGGAGTATTGCGGGGCTTTGTTAGACGTGAGTTATTTGCAAAGCTTGTTCTCAGCGATATTGGGCGAACTGTTCCAGGAGTGCATAAGAAACACTTCACTGGAGTTATTTGTTGAAGCGTACCGGGATGGCGACAACGCGGTTTGTGATCTTGTGATAAACGCTCTGCCTGACAAGCGGCTCGAGAAACTAACATCGGCCACAGGAGCGCAAATAGCCGCTATCATTCAATCCATCAGCGCCTGTGGCGGAGATGTGATCTGCCTTAACGAAAACAATCGTTTTGCGTTACGCATTAAATTCAAGGCCGGGCGAGTCCACGTAGTGCCGCACTAATTCGCTCACATTATGTTCGTATCTTATCGAAAACGCCATCAGCCATCACACAGGGTGGTAGACTTTAAACTTAATGTCGGACAATTGTTTTAAATACTTAACGTTTCCGGAATGAAGGGCGCACTTTTTGTTGAAGATAAGTACCCGCGAGCTTTTAGCTATTACACCTGAGTACAATTGATTCCTCCTGGATAATCTCTTAGGATCAATCAGTAAAGCTGGTCGAGGGACGGCTTGATCTTTGGTTAAACTTAACAAAAGGGAACCTATGAAAACTAAAAGACTGATTATCGGGTTATTTGTAAGCGTTGTGGCCGTTGGGTCTGTCGTTGGCTGTGCCACTACCGGGTATGAGAAAGCCGCCAGCACTGCTACGGCGTTAAACCGGTCTGCCGAGATCACCGCCAGAGGTAATGTTCTTATCGATGAAACGCTTTCCACTTTGAACGATCTGGTCTTGAATCCCAACCTCGACCTGCGCAAGCAGTTTAAGGCTTTCAATAGTGCCGTTAACGAGCTGGGCCTGACGGCCAGGGATGTTACCGTTAAAGATGAGCAAATGAAACTGCAGGGTGCGGCATATTTCAAGGACTGGGACAAAGAAATGGCTATGATCAAAAATGAGGACATCCGGCATCGCAGTGAAGCCCGAAAGAACGAAGTCGCCGCGCAGTTTGACCGTATCACTCAACGTTACGATGCAGCCAAGGCCGCTTTCATTCCGTATATGTCTGATCTGCGGGACGTGCAAAAGTTTCTATCCGTCGATCTTACCAGCGGAGGCCTGTCGGCTATCAAGGATGTCGCGGCGCGGGCCACCAGCCACGCTGTTCCGCTGAAAGACGCCATTAGCAAGCTGTCGGTGGAGTTCCAGGATCTCGGAGTTTCAATGTCGTCCAAAACGGCCATCAAGTAGGAACGCAGTGGCCGAGTCAAGGAAACCAGGACTGTATATTTCTGTGTATGCAAACAGACCAGGACGCCCCCATTGTGCGACGGAAGCCATAGTAAATAGGTCAAAACGGCAGGCTGTCAGGAGGGCGCGCAGGTTCCGTAAAAGGTTTAGTTGTGTGCGAAACTGGCAGAAGCTTTAAGGATTTTATGCCCTTGTTTCTCTTGTAGTTTCATGTAGTGCCGCACTAATTTTTCTGTATTGTGTTCAAACTTCGCTGAAATATTATTTCTTGTTGTTCTGATCGCTGAGATAGTGGCATTATTTTTCATGGCCTTATCCTGACATCGCAAATGGTGTTGTTAATTGTGGTGTTAAATAGCCTAAAAGTGCATTGACGGCGTTTAGGTGAATGAATTTATTGGGGTTTGCCAAATGATTGCAATTCCATGTTAATAAGAAATCGCATTTATGATGAGTTGCCAGTGCCAGATGTAAGGCGTCGCCTTTGGGGTTCCTGGGCATCTTTTTTGAAGGAAAACTCGCCTTGATTTAACTCTTCAAATACGGCTTCGCTTGTTACCATTTCATATTGGTGACTATAATTATCCCACCAGTATCTTGTCCAGCGCCGCATGGCGATCATTTCCGGATCGGAACGTGTTTCAAAATAGAAACTGGGAATTGTTGTTTCAATGTAGATCTTTTTCATGTTGAATGAATTATATCATTGATTATCTTTTCCCGCATAGAGAATTCCAGACATAGCTGCGATAGAGCCGCATTAATCATTCTGTATTGTGTTTGCATTTCGCCGAACTCGCCACCGCCGATACGAAGGGCGGAAGACTTTAAACTTTATGTCTGACAATTGGTTGAAATGCTTACTGTTACCGGAGAGAAGGACGAGATCGTTCTCAGCCGCTGTGGCCGCAATGATGGCGTCGCCAGAGGTCATTCCGTGAGACAGGGAGAACTGCTCGATATAGATCATCGCCCGATGGCCGATATTCTCCGTGAACGCCATAATGCTGAAGCTGTAATCAGTCAAAAATGATTTGATGTAATGTTGCTGCTGTTTGTTGGACGCTCCCTGCAGTAATTCCATATATGTCTGGGCAGAAATAACGCGTTCATCGGCCTGTTCCACCGCGTGAGACGCCTTGAGGTTCCCGCGCTGAATCCAGATAAGGACATCGGTATCAAAGAGCACGATAGCGCCCTTTTCGCAGTTCGGCCATTACCGCGTTGACCGGTCGAACGTCATCGCAATACATCCCGCAGAAGGGATGGGCCGTAACCGGGACTGCCGCCGGCTCGCCTGCCGGAATAATCTCGCCCTTGATCCGCCCATGATAAAGGATCTGCACCCTTTCCCGGCGCGTTAAGGCCTTTAGTACATCCTTCATTCGATAACGAAGATCCACAACACTGGTTTGCATAACTGCCCTCCATCTAAATGTCTACATCAAGTATACATTATGCAGGCTAAAAAGCCAGAAAATTATACTTGCAGTTCAATTCAATGGTCGGCGAGATCGAAGGATTCCAGGGAGCGGATCAAGTCAGGAGATTATCTGCGTCATCAGAAACATCTTCCGTTCAGTAAGTGCACACCAATGAAAATTCTTCGAATCTTTGTGCTGTCAAGTCCTCGAGGCGGTATCTTTTATAATTTAACATTTTAATTAGGAGGGAAAGTCGAATTAGTATAAAGAGTTACGGAAAACCAGTGAAAACGTTTTCCCGGAATAGGCCCTAACTGCCCGTATTTCTTATATTTACATGTTACACTTGCCTTGGCGGCATGGTGGCTGTGTTAAGAAAGGGCAAGGGAATGGGTTTGATTTTTCTCAAAAGGGTTGTTTCTGGTGTGACGCTTGCGGCGTTTCTTTGCTCCAGCGTGATGCCGGCCTCTGCCCAGAGCATTCTTGCCTTACCCGAACCTGGTGCCAGAGTGGCTTTAAGCCAGCCGATGAATCCCCCGGTTCTTAAAGGCATCAAAGTTTACCCCAGCAACCCCTTCCGCTTCGACTTCATTCTCGATAAAGGCGACACGAGCGCAGGAGCCGATCTTGCATCGGCTAAGCGATCCAACGATAATTTACGATTAGACTCAATCCGCCTGATCAAGTATTTTCTCGCCTCCCTGACCATTCCGGAAAAAGACCTGTGGGTCACCCATTAGAAGGCTTGTGTCAAGAGAAAAAAGCTCCGCCCCGTCAAAA
>JADFZK010000002.1 GCA_015232565.1 Candidatus Omnitrophota bacterium | reverse complement strand
GCCCACCACACCCACACCGTTGATCATGGTGGTGTGGCTGTCGGTGCCTACCAGCGAATCGGGGAACAGTGTTACGGTCTTGCCTTCTTTGCGTTTCAGGACTCCCGTTGCCAAATACTCCAGGTTGACCTGGTGAATAATGCCGGTGGCCGGCGGGACGACCCGAAAGTTGGTAAAGGTGTTCTGGCCCCACTTAAGAAATTCATAACGTTCTTTATTGCGTTTGAATTCCAAAGATACATTTTTGTTAAAAGACGCGGGGGAACCAAATGAGTCCACTTGCAAAGAGTGATCGATGACCAGGTCGCACTGGACTTGCGGGTTGATCCTGGTAACGTCCCCTCCCATGCGTTTCATTTGTTCACGCATGGCGGCCAGGTCCACTACGCAGGGCACGCCGGTAAAGTCTTGCAGGATCACCCGGCCGGGTTTGAAAGCGATCTCTTTAATTTCATTGGCCGGTTGCCATCCGGCGATGGTCTGGATATCGTTCAGGGTTACCTGATAGCCGTCGTAATTCCTGACCGCGCTTTCCAAAAGGATGCGTATCGAAAAAGGCAGTTTGGCGATATTCTTAAAACCCAGTTTCTCCAGGCGGCTGAGTTGGAAGAAAGAGTGCTTCCGGCCGGCTACAGTTAACTGTTTGATGAGCGTTTGCTTGTTAAAGTCCATAAGGTCCTTTTGTAAAGAGCGTGTTTAGTATTTGATCGGCGCAGTTTCAAGTGAAGAATTATAGGCATTTGTTGGATTAGCGTCAACAATTCTAAATTAATAACAGCACTCGAAGGATTATACTAAATTGTTGCGCAAAGAAAGATCCGCCTGTACCATAGCTGAACTATGAAAGTTGCAATATTAAATCCTTCTTATGGCGATAACTTCGTCCGGGTGGCCCGTTGGGCGGCCCGGTCCCGGGGACGGGTTCAACGCCATCCCGAGTATCTATTGACTGCCGCCCAGGTCTTGCTGGACCGGGGCCATGAGGTGATCTTTGTTGAAGCCGCCGCCCGCAATCTTCCGCTGGAGGAAAGCCTGCGGATAATCAACGATTTTAAGCCGGACCTGTTGCTTATACATGCTACTACCCCGTCTATTTATGCCGATATCAAGCAGGCCGCGCAGATCAAACGGCTGACCGGATGTAAAACCGCTTTTGCCGGACAACATGTTACTGCCGAGGCCCAGGATACCTTCACTATTGGTGCCGGCGTGGTGGATTATATCTTGCGTGCCGAATACGATCTTACTTTGCGTGATCTGGCGGACGGCCGGCCGATTCCCGACATCGCCGGCCTCGCCTGGCGTAACGGGGATCAGCTGGTCAATAATCCTGACCGGCCTTTACTGGATGTAACCAGCCTGCCTTTCCCGGCCTGGCAACTGATCAAGCCCGAATGGTATCCGGATGCCGGGAAAAGGTATCCTTTCCTTACTTTAATGACCGGCCGGGGCTGTAATAATGCCTGTTCTTTTTGCCGTGATCCGCAGTTGATGTACGGGCATCATTTACGCAATCGTACTGCCCTGCAAGTGGTGGATGAAATGGCCTATGGCCTAAAACTCTTCCCACAGATCAGGGAGATCATGTTTGAGACCGATACTTTCGGGGCCGATCCTGAACATGTGCGCCAGGTTTGCGCCGAAATAATGCGCCGCGGCATACATAAAAAGATCAGCTGGTCGTGCAATATGCGGGTGAACACCGACCTTAAGATCCTGCCGGTTATGCGCCAGTCGAATTGCCGGATGTTGATGGTGGGGTTTGAATTCGGCACCAATGAAGCCTTGCGCTCCATTCGCAAAGGCGGCGTGAGCATTGAAATGGGCCGCACCTTTGCCAACACTGCTCATAAACTGGGCTTCACTATTCATGGTTGTTTTATGGTGGGTGCGCCGGGCGAAACCCGGGCCAGCGCGCGGACGACTATCGATTATGCGAAGTCACTGCCTTTGGACACCATGCAGATCACCGGTATTGCTACCTATCCCGGGACCGCGCTTTACAAATGGGCCAAAGAAAATGGCCACATACAGGCCAAAGACTGGAACGACTGGCTGACCCCCGAGGGTGAACAACGGACTCTGGTTTCCTATCCGCAGTTCTCGGCGCAGGATATTAACCGGTATGTGGATATCGGCCTTAAGGAGTTTTATTTACGCCCCGGGCAGATCCTGAAGATGCTTTTTACAATTCGCAGTATCGGCGATCTGTTAAGAAAGGCCTATGGTTTTGGGGCTTTCCTGGATTATTTTCTCAAGAAGGCCCTGGGCCAGAAGAAGACGGCCGATCCGTCGTAACTTACATAAATTTATTTTGACAATTCCGCGGTCGTCTGTTATTCTTGGTTGCTTAAATTGGTTACGGTATTCAGGCGAATTAAGTCTTCGTTGAAAATCTTAAAAAGGAGTGCCAAATGGCCCATGTTGTTTGTGAACCCTGCGTTAATTGCCGCAATACTTTTTGTTGCGTGGTCTGCCCCGTGGAAGCTTTCCGCGAGGACACCAATATGCTGGTGATCGATCCGGAAGTTTGTATCGATTGCGGCGCGTGCGTATCGGAATGCCCGGTACAGGCTATTTATCCTGATGGCGACGTACCGGCCCAGTGGGTAAAATATGTAGCGCTTAACAAGGAAAAAGCGCCTTCACTTAAGATGATCAATACGAAAAAGGATCCGCTGAAAAAGTAAGAAGCGGGATATGATCTTAAAAAGAAGGCGCTGATTCTATCAGCGCCTTCTTTTTGTACGTCAGAGTTATTTCATTACTAAAGAAAGAGGCACATTATGGCTAAGAAACAAAGTACACCCCAGACGCCTATGACCGGCGCGCAGGCATTGATAAAAGGCCTCGAGGCGCATGGCGTGCAATACATTTTTGGTTTGCCGGGCGGCGCGGCTATCCCGCTTTTCGACGCTTTATATGAATCGAAGATCAAAACCATCCTGGTGCGCCATGAACAGGGCGCTACCCATATGGCCGACGGATACGCGCGGGCCACCGGCAAAGTCGGCGTAGCTTTGGTGACTTCCGGACCGGGCGCCACCAATGCAGTGACCGGGATAATGACCGCGATGATGGACTCGGTGCCGATAGTGGTGCTGTGCGGGCAGACCATCTCCCCTATGTTGGGCAAAGATGCGTTCCAGGAAGCGGATATTTCCGGTATTACCATGCCGGTGGTGAAACACAGCTACCTGGTGAAAGATATTAATTCCATTCCGAGGATAATTAAAGAAGCTTTCCATATCGCGTCTACCGGTCGTCCGGGCCCGGTGCTTATTGACCTGCCCAAGGACATGACCGCGGGGGCTTTTACCGGTTCCCTGACGGCCGAAATGGACCTGCCCGGTTATACTTTCCCCGGCAAAGGCAATTCAGCCGATATCCTTAAGCTGGCCAAAATGTTCAAGCAGTCAAAGAAGCCTTTACTGCTGGTGGGACACGGCGCAGTGATCGCCGGAGCGGATGATATCATTAAAGCCCTGGCGGAGAAAATGAACTGCCCGGTCACCATGACCTTGCTCGGTAAAGGCGGTTTTCCGGAAACGCACAACCTTTCCCTGGGTATGCTGGGCATGCACGGTACGGCGTATGCTAACAAGGCTCTTACTTCCTGCGACCTAATTTGTTCGATCGGCTGTCGCTGGGATGATCGCATTAACGGCAATAACGACGAGTTCTGTATTGGCGCTAAAAAGATCCACATTGATATTGATCCGGCGGAGATCAACAAGATAGTTAAGCCTGACCTTTCGATCATTGGCGATGCCCGTTTGATCGCGCAGGCGCTTATCAAGCATGTCGGGCCGCTGGACACCGCCGATTGGCTGAAAGAGCTGGCTTTTTACAAGCAGGAATTCCCCCTGCATTACTCTGATGCCGAGGGCCTGACTGCCCAGCGCGTGATCGATGATTTATATCATGTTACCAAAGGCAAGGCGGTCGTTACTACCGATGTCGGCCAGCATCAAATGTGGGCCGCGCAATTTTATAAAAGCGACCGGGGCGTTAACTGGATCTCGTCTGGCGGAGCCGGTACCATGGGCTTTGGGTTTCCGGCGGCTATCGGCGCGCAGTTCGGCCGGCCGGGCGAGCTGGTGGTGGCGATCGTCGGCGACGGCGGTTTTCAGATGACCCTTTGTGAATTGGCGACCGCGGCTGTCAATAAACAGCCGGTTAAAGTGGTGGTGATCGACAATAAATACCTGGGCATGGTGCGCCAGTGGCAGGAACTTTTCTTCGATAACCGCCTGTCGGGCGTGGACCTTAAGGGCAATCCGGATTTTGTTAAACTGGCCGAAGCCTATGGCATTAAAGGTTTCCATATTGCCAATGTGGCCGATTGCCGGCAGGTTCTGGAGCAGGCTATGAAACATCCCGGACCGGCGCTGATCCATGCCGAGGTTATCAAGGAAGGCAATGTCTTCCCTATGGTCCCGGCGGGTAAGTCGGCGTACCATATGATAATTGAAGCACCCAAGACCAAAATGGAAAAGCCTTCGGGATCAACGTAAATTGCAAAATGAGTCAGAAAGGTAATATTATGAAACCCAACGATACCCATACGCTTTCGATTTTGGTGGCCAACAAGCCCGGCGTGCTGGTGCGCGTGGCGCTGGTGTTCGCCCGCCGCGGTTATAACATTGATTCGCTAGTGGTCTCGCCCGTGCATAACCCCAAGTTCTCGCGGATGACCATTACTGCTAAAGGCGACCCGACTATTCTGGAGCAGATCATTAAACAGGTCAATAAGCTCATTGACGTTATTCATGCCAGCGAGCACGACACTTCGAATGCGGTGGACCGCGAGCTCTCACTGTTAAAAGTGAAAGCTACCCCGGCCGGCCGCGCGATCGTGATCAAGCATGCCCGGGAGAAACACGCCCAGGTAATGGACGAGACCGACGGCCTGATGATCCTGGCCCATACCGGCTCGACAGAAGAACTGGACGCGCTGGAAGCCTTAATGACCAAATACGGCCTGGTCGAAGTAGTGCGGACTGGCAAACTGCTGATGATCAAGGGGAAAGAAACAACTTAATATTATTCTGTTGGATTATCAGGAGGCGGTTGCTGAACAAGTATTTCGTGTAAACGATCTTGGACTATTCGTTCCAGGTTGTATTTGTACAAGAGCACTTCTTTCTGGGCTTTGGTTCTTTCCAGGGCATACAGCACGCAACGCACTACTTCTCGCTCGGAGAAACCGCCTTTTACCAGGTAGTCTTGCGCTCCGTGGCGAAAGGCTTCCCCGACCGTAGCGTCATCCTCGTTGCCGGTAGTTACCACCACGGGGTGGTTTTGTTTTAACATCCATAATAGAGTATTATCTTTCTGGCTATCGGCAAGAGCGAGGTCCAGAACAATAACGTCAACGGGATCAAGGTCAAGATAGCTCTCGGCTTCTGCAATCTTTGTTACATGCCGGACCTGGAAACTGTGACGCCGGGACCTTTCCAGGGCGCGTTTTATCAGGAGGGCATCAGAGGGAGAATCTTCTATTAATAGTACCCGTAAAGCTTCCCGTTCATCATTCTGTATTTTTATATTTGGCTCCGGGTTGCCCGGCAATATTGGTGTCATGGTGGCTCCGATCCGGACTAAGCGCTGTCCTTTTTGTTCGGGACAAGGCCTTCCTTAAATATTGAGTTAACCGTCTCGACGATATCTTCGGGCTGGTCGAATTCTACCAGGCCTGCGATGCCGGACTTGTCACCGATACGTTGCCGGACGGCCTGGATATGACGAAAGTCTTTCTTGTCGTAAAGCAAAAATTTCACTCCGGCAGTCTTGGCCATTCGTAAAGACTTTAAAGCCACTAGGTCTCCGGAGATATCCGCCAGGCCCAGTCTTACCAGCGCGAGAGTTGGCGTATCCACAGCGATCAATTCCAGTCCCAGAGTGCCATTGGCGGCACAGGCCACCTTATATCCAGCGTTCAGCAAGGAAAGCGCAATAGCGTTTCTTGAGGCCGGATCATTGTCGATCACGTAAACACTGCGCAGTCCATTCTTGCCGGTCTCCTGTACCTGGTGGTGCTTGTTTATTATTATTTCCGCTTCATGGATAAGCGTTTCAATATCAAAAGGTTTGGCCATGAACCCGTCGACCTCAAGGTCCCGGAATAATTGTTCCATATTGGCGCGTGCGGTCAGGACCAGGATCGGGAACGGGGTCTTACCGTCGGGTCCGCAGATCTTCTGATAAAGGTCGATCCCGCCCATTTTGGGCATGTTCAGATCCAGCACCATAAGGTCGGGCTTTACCACTGTCAGTTGTTCCAGGGCTTCAAGGCCGTTAGCCGCAGTAGTTGTTTCGTAACCACGGGCCTTGAACTGGTACGCGATCATGTCGACCAGATCTTTCTCATCGTCTACAATCATAACCAAGGATTTTTTCTGCATTGGTCACTCCTTTATGTTTTCAGCGATCGGTATAATGCACTCAAAGCGGCTTCCTTCGCCGGTTTTGGACTGCACCTTGATCTTCCCCTTATGCAACTCGATAATTGTTTTGCAGATCGCCAGACCCAGTCCGGTCCCTCCGGCTTTATGGTTAACGGCGCCTTCCAGTTGTTGAAATCTGCCGAATAATCTGGGCAGATCTTCTTCTTTGATTCCGGGGCCCGAGTCTTCCACTGTGATGGCGACCTGGTTATTCTCAACGTCGCCCTTTACTACCACTCGTATAAAACCGGTATCAGTGAACTTTATTGCGTTACCGGCCAGATTATAAAGGACTTGTAGCATCCGGTCGTGGTCGAACAAGACCGGTGGTAAAGAAGGGTCGGTAATACATTCCAGCCGCAGGCCTTTATTCCGGGCAACAGCGCGCTGTGGTTCCAGCGATTCAAGGATGGCCTGGTTAAGGTCGCCAGAACGCAATTGCATACTGATCCGTCCGGATTCCAGTTTGGAAAGGTCCAGGATATCATTGATCAGCCGGTTTAAACGATCCACATTGGCCTTGGCTCGATCCAGGAAATCAATCTGATCCGGCATTAATGGCCCCGGAGTGCCGCTCAAGACAATATCCAGCGCCATTTTTATGGATGCCAAAGGAGTGCGTAATTCATGGGATACGGTAGAGGTGAATTCTTTTTGTTTGTCATATAACTTCTGTAGTTCAATATTAGCCTGTATTAACCGGGCATTCACTACGCGGGTTTCCTCGAACAAGCGGCGGTTCTCAACGGTAAGGTCGAACGCCTCAATAGCTTCGCGGATAGTAATCTTAAGGTCATCGCTGTTCCAGGGCTTGGTAAGAAAACGATATACTTCTCCCAGATTGACCGCTTCTTCCGCGGCCTGCATATCGGCGTGTCCGGTTAGCAAAATGCGCCGGGCGTCCGGATAGCGTTCTTTGGCTGTCTTGAGGAATTGTACACCGGAAAGCCCGGGCATCCGCTGGTCGCAAATGATCACCTTGATCTTCTCGGCGGACAGGATCTCCCAGGCCTTATCAGCCCGGGTGGTCGTGAATACCCGGTAGGGCTCGCGCAGGAAATTACGTTCGATTGAGGAAAGGATATTCTCTTCATCATCCAGCGCCAGGACATGGATCGGTTTGGTCATGTTACACCTTCGCTTTCGGTGATTGCGCCCTGGTATGCGGAAGGACAACAGAAAAGACCGTCCCTTCACCTGCTTTGCTTTGCAGGTCTATAAACCCGCCGTGTTTCTTGATGATATCGTAACTGATACTTAAGCCCAGGCCGGTACCTTTACCCGGTTCTTTGGTAGTGAAGAACGGGTCAAAGATCTTGTTCTTAATATCATCCGGGATTCCTGTTCCGGTATCACGGACTTCTACCACCACTGCAGCGTTCCGCAAAAAGGTCCGCAGGGTAATAACGCCTTTAACCGGCATCGATTGAGCGGCATTGACCAGCAAGTTCAGGAAGACCTGTCCCAATTGTTGAGGATTGCATTCTACCAGCGGAAGAACGGCATAGTCCTTGACCAGATCCGCGTGATACTTGATCTCGTTCCAGACAATATTCACGATCCCGTCCAGGATAGCATTTACATTGGCCGTTTGCATTTTACCGGTGTCAGAGCGGGAGAAGCTTTTAAGGCCTTGCACGATATTCTTGATGCGATCAAGACCGTTATTGGTTTCAACAAGCAATTTGCCGATATCAGCGGTGATATAATCGAGTTCCAGTTCCTCGCGTGCTTTGGCGACCTCAGCTCGAATATCTGCGGCTTTGTTCAGGTCACCCGCTACTGCCGCCTCGGAGAACGGGGTCAGGAAAGAATTCATTTTTAGCAATGTATTAGTATAATCCTGAAGCGCCGTAAGGTTTCCCTGAACATAACCCAAAGGATTATTGATCTCGTGGGCTACACCCGCCGCCAGAAACCCGATAGCCGCCAATTTCTCCTGTTGTATCAGCTGGTCCTGGGCCTGTTCCAGTTGTTGGTTGTATTTCTTCACTTCCTCCAAAGCTCCGATCAGCTTGGTTTCATTCGCGCGCAGGTTGGCTTCCATCTCTTTGCGTTCGGAAATATCCTCTATTATAGCTACAAAATGCGTTATCTTGTTATCGCTGTTCAGTACGGGGGAAATATGAACCGACTCCCAGAATAATCCGCCGTCTTTCTTTCGATTCCGGATCTCGCCGGTCCAGCATTGGCCGAAAAGCAGTTTCTCCCACATGGCACGATAGAAATCGTCCGGATGTTCTCCGGATTTAAGTATCCGGATATTCTGTCCGAAGACTTCGTCTAACCGATATCCGGAGGTATTGCTGAACGCCGGGTTGCAATATTCAATAGCGCCGGAACGATCAGTGATAATGATCGAGGCCGAGCTTTGGGCGACCGCCTGGGAAAGTTTGCGGTTATTGTCTTCAGCCAATATCCGTTCAGTTATATCAAAGGTGATCCAGATGGCGGCTTTGATCCCCTGTTCGCTTCTTACCGGACCAAGATGATTATCACACCAATGTTCGGATCCGTCAGCGAGCTTGTGCCGGCTTTGATAAGAACTCGATCTGGCAGTAGTAAAGACTTTCTTCAGAGCGTCACTGAATTGAGAGCGTTCAATGATATCCAGAGTGTCCAGGGCAAGTTGCCCGGTCTGGTATTTGTTATACCCGATCCGCTCCTGATGATTTACAAATAATATTCGGCCTTCCTGGCTGAGCATAATTATTCTTGCCGGAGCTTCCTTAACGAGGGACTGCCATTGGCTCTCACTCGCACTCAAGGCCGCTTCGGCCTGTTTACGATCCGTAATATCATTAAAAGTGACCACTGCCCCGGTAATAACGCCGTTCTTCAATAAAGGGGTGCAGGCATACTCTACCGGAAAACTGGTGCCATCTTTGCGCCAGAAGATCTCGTCATTCCTTTTGTAAACAGTACCATTCGTTAAGGCGGCGTAGATAGAACATTCCGGTTCGGTGCATTGAGTGCCATCCGCTTTGGTGTGATGCCAAAGATCATGGCTCTTCTGGCCGATCAATTCGTCGGGGTCATAGCCCAGCATCCGAGTGGCGGAAAGATTAATGAAAGTGTGCTTCCCGTGCACATCGAGGCCCATTATACCTTCGGCCGCGGCGTTAAGGATATTGTCTACGTGATCACGGGAAACCGTGACTTTGGAAAGATCCTCGGCCATTTTGTTAACTGCCTGGTCAAGGAGAATGATCTCGTCGTCAGTTGTTCTGCTTTTTGCGGCGGAAGAGAAGGTCAGTTCTCCTCTGGCGATCTTATGCAAACGGGCGATAACAAGGTTTACCGGATAGATCAATCTTTGTGAAAGCCACAAAGTGATGACCATTCCCAGAAGTATAACCAGTATTGCCGCGCCGGCCGAGACCAGGAGAAAAGACATGACCACATTGTCCCGGTTGGCAACGGAGGTCGTCTGGCAGAAGAACACCCCCCAGGGTTCGTACATTTTAAAAACACACCATTTCTTTATTCCATGCCAGGTGTAGGAATATTCGCCCTGCCGAACAGCATTCATGTAATTCATGGCGGCTTCGGGGAATATCGGCTTGCCTTTTTCGATCTTGTTCCTGAAGGTTGTTCCCCAGCGTGATTCAGCCGGGTGCAGGATCACCTTCCCGGTCGTATCGATAACGAAGACATAAGAAGTCTGGTCTTTTAACATACGGTAATCAATACCAAGTTTATCAATTAACCGCTGGCGTCCGGTATCAATATCCTTGTAAACGCCTTCAAAATATAATTCATCCTGCTGATAAGCCAAAGCGGTAAGCCGGTCCAGCTTTTCGGTAAAAAGGTCTTTGGTAAGGTCGTGGATCTTGCGGCTGAAAAGATTAAGGCTTATCCCTTCCAAAGATACGCTTAATAGCAGGACAATAAAGACGGTCATTAGCAGGTATTTAATGCCCAGTTTCATGTATTGTCGTCCTTCCGGCAGGTAGTCGTTAATCCGATCAGGGAGAATAATATCTTCCGGTCGATCGGTTTCTCTAATACACCGCAGGCGCCATCTTTGAGCAGACGGTTCTTGGCTTCCATGTCAACATAGCCGGATAATATGATCACTTTAATATGCCGGGTCGCCGGATTTTGTTTGATCTTCATTAATACATCCCGGCCGCTCATCCCCGGCATTTGCAGGTCCAGCAGGATAATGTCGGGCTTGAAGGTTTCCACTTTACGTCCCGCCTCAAAGCCGTCATGGGCTTCTTCCAGCACCAGATCATGGGAACGGAATATGCGTTTCAGCGTGTTGATCGCCGGTAATTCGTCGTCTACTACCAGAAGCCGGGTTGCTCCGGAAAGATTTATCTCCGCAGGAATGGGCAGGCCGAAACGTTTCATGAAATCAAGAAGATCGGGCAACAGAATGCGATTAACGCCGCTGTCCGGAAGTTGGTAAGCTTTCAGTTTGCCTTCGTCTATCCATTTCAGGGCGGTTTTAAGATTGACCTGGCAATAACTGGCCGCCTGACGGGCAGATAAAGGTTTTTCCTGTTTCATAAGAGCGAATCCGTGGCGGCTGTCCATACTGTTCTTTCTGTCCCTTCTGAGTAAAGTATGGCATATAAAACCCGATTTAACAAATATTTAGTCAAACCCTTTTGTGGGATAGATCAAAGACCAAAGAACATGCAGAGGTGCAAAGGTAAAGCCTCCAGGGAAAGCATATGAGCCCCGCCACTGTGTTTACATGAGCGTTCATGAATTTAGAATGGCGCGGAGGATATGGCTAACGCGTAGGATCTTCTACAACTATTGCCATCCGACTCAATCCCCGTTGAATGTTAAAATGACGGTTGGTTTATCCGGAGCGACGTTCTAAATTCTATGAACGCGGCGGAAAGGATCATAAGCTTTCCCTGGAGGCTTTACCTTTGCACCGTAACATTGCATCAGGCGTTAGTTATAATGGCTGATGCAAATTTGCTTTTCCATTCAGCGGGTATGGGGGTTTTTAAGGCAGTGCGGAGGTCTACCGCTACATGAACTGTTTTGGCGGTGCCGGCCAGAGTGCCGTCCTCCTTTAGAATTATGAAATCAAAAGTTACCGAGGTCTCCCCTATTTTACCAATGCTGACTTTGATGGATATTCGTTCACCAGCCACCAGTACGGCTTTGTAGTCGGACTCGGCGTGAACCAATGGAAAAGTGGCCCGGGGATGGTTTAGGATATCTTTGATCGGCAGGCCCAGGTGTTCCAGGAACAGCTCATTGGCTTCATGGATAAGATAAAACTGGTTGGCAAAGAATAGGCGGCCGGCTGCGTCAGTGTGATGTAAAAAGATCCGGGTTTTATATTTGAACATAAGCCCTCTTTGGTGAATGGATTATTTATCCGGGAACCGATAGCCGGGATCCAGGTCGAATTCCTTGGGTATTTGAAACGGTAAAAGATGTTCTTTAAGCATAGTTCTTAAATCTGATTCGTTAAAAACGTGGCCAGTGCCAAGGCGAATAAAAGCTTTAGGCACCTGGCCTAAGCGCGGATCTGCTTTAGGCTCTACCCGGGCGGCAATTATCGCGGGATAACTTAGAAGCGCTTTTTCGATGATCTCCGGATAGATGTTCTCACCGCCGGAAATGAACATTCGGTCGCGGCGGCCGCTTACTTTCAGAAAAGGACGGTTTAATACTCCCCGGTCTCCGGTATGAAACCAGCCATTGGCATCAAAGGCATTAGTGATCTTCTCGCCTTCAACATAGCCGCTAAATGTTACCGGGCCGCGGACGCAGATCTCGTTAGCAATAATGCAGGCTTCCCTGTAAGGTAATAAACGGGCGCCCTGCTCGCAGGCTTCATTAAGGGGGCTGGTGGCGATCTGTGAGGCGGTCTCGGTCATGCCATAGGTCAGAAAGACCGGCAGTGCCATTTGAACGGCCCGTTCGATAAGTAAAGCCGGAACAGGCGCTCCACCAATAAGTATGGCCTTAAAGCTCCCCCAGGCGGTTTGGGGCAGGACTTCCAGCAACCGTAAGAATTGGGTTGGTACCAGTGAAATATGAGTGGGTTGGTTACTTATAATTGATTGGGCCAGATCGGGGGCATTCCGGTCGGGCAGAATTATTGTGCCTTTGCCGAAAAGCGCCCGAAAGATCACCGCAATGCCCGAGATGCGGTACAAAGGCAAACTCATTAGCCAGCGGTCACCGGGTCCAAAAGGAATAGCTTCGGCTGAACCACGGGCATTGTGCCAGTGAGCGGAGAAAGTATGCAAGACCGCTTTATGATCACCGGTAGAACCGCTGGAAAATATTATCGTGGCCGCACGCTCTGGCGGCAATTCCTTAAAATCCCCGGTAGCGCTGGCGCTCATGAACCGCTCAACCGGTTCCAGGCAAATAACGTCGTCGATCTTAAAAGTGCGCAGTCCGGTAAAACGTTGATCCGGCAAAGTAAAAGCCAGCAGGATAAAAGGCGCTATTTTTTGTTTGATACTATCGAACATGCTGGCGGTCAGCCGGGGATCGAAAGGACAGGCGATCGCGCCAATATGCAGCAGCGCAAGAAAAACAATGATCATCCCCGGAGCTGGTGCGGCCTCCAGCAACACGCGATAGCCTGGTTTTACACCGATCTCTTTTAACCGGCGTGCGGTGCTATGCACGTAGTCATCCACCAGATCCCAGGTGAACTCCCGGCCGTTCCAAAGGATAGCATTAGAGTGTGGATAGGACATAAATTCAGGGGATCAATCTGGCGGCAGGAATAATGCCGCCTTTTTGGAGTATACCGGCGGCGGGAGTGCCAAACCAGTCGGCCGTGCCCAGTCCGCAGTGGAGTTGATCGCTGGTGCTATTCATAACCGCGGCCAGGTTTGCCAGCATGGTCAGCCCCGTGGCGGTTTCAAAAGCGGAACTTACTATTATTTTGACTCCCATACGAAAGGCGGTTTTTTTAAGCGCCATAAAGTCGCTTATCCCACCCGTTATCATGGGCTTAACGATCAGGGCCGCTAACCCCTGGGCGCCTTCCAGATCGTGCAGGTTCGGAGTAGCATTATTGATCTCTATTGCCCAGGGCATATCGGTTTGGCGAAAGAATATTTCATTGTCTTGCCAATTGCGGCAGGGCTCTTCAATAAAATCGACCTGCCCTTTTCCGATGGCCGAAGCAAAGGTGATGGCTGCGGGCAAATCCCAGGCGGCATTAGCGTCCAGACGCAGTTTATCGTGAAAACCGAGGAGCGCTCTTAAGGCTTCGACCTTGGCGATATCAAGCGGGATATTCTTACTGCCCACTTTCAGTTTGAAGACTGAATATCCTGCGGCCTGGTAACGCGCTCCGTCAGCCTGGATAGTTTGAATATCACCTTGTAAAAGGCAAGCCGAATTGACATTTTCCGGAGCGATCCCCGACAGGAACTCGGATGGCGCCTGCCCATGTGCTCGGGCGGCCAGAGATATCAAGGCGGATTCCAGGGCAAAGATCACTGATGGCGCCAATATGGAGCGGTCGAGGTCTTTTACCAGCCGCGTGCAGAGTGCCCGACAATTTAGCGGCAGGGACCGTCCCACCCATTCACGTTCCAGGCATTTAAGTTGGTGTAAGGCTTTCTTGACGGATTCCAGGCTCACTCCGGGCAAAGGCGCGGCTTCGCCGTACCCGCTGTGGCCGTCGCGGCTGATGATCTCCAATAACACGCCTTCACGGTAGGCCAGCGGTTCCCCGTTAATCAAAAAAGGCCGGGCCATCGCCAAACGATAGGGTTTAAGAATAAAGTGTTCAAGGTAAAAGGTTTTGTTCATAGTAACCAGGTCAGGGAGAAAATTAGCGAATAAACGAAAAGCGCCTGGCTGGTTTGCGCCAGGGCATTATTTAGTGACTCTCCGTCCTCATTGGTAAAGACAGTATTTATCGCCGGTAATAATAAGAAGAATACCAGGCCGGCCAGCAAAAGCCGTCTGGATCCGGACGTGATCGCAAATACGGCCACCGGGACAATGCAGGCCAGTACAATGCACACCAGGTATTCGATCCGGGCAAAGCCTTTGCCAAAACGCACCGCCAGGGTTATTTTACCGGCTTGCCGGTCGGTGTTTATATCACGTAGGTTGTTGACCGCCAGAATAGCGGCCGAAAACAATCCGGGCGCGAATCCGGCGGCAATGACCGCGCCGTCGATCTCGTAGGATTGGACAAAATAGGTCCCCCCCACAGCTACCGGGCCAAAGAAAAGCAGGACGAAAATATCACCCAGGCCTAAATGCGATAAAGGTTTGGGCCCCGCAGAATAAAGCAGTCCGGAAAGCACGGAAAGCACGCCAATGATCAGTACCACCATTCCCGCGCGGGCTACCAGATAACTGGCTATCAGCCCGGCCGCAAAGAAACACAAGATGAAGGCCCATTTAACCGCCCAGGGCGCAATTAATCCGGCCTGGGTAGCCCGGACCGGGCCTTTGCGTTCCGGGGTATCGACACCGCTTTTATGGTCGAAATAATCATTGGCGAGGTTGGTGCCGATCTGCACAAAAAGCGCCCCGAACAGGGCGGCTACAGCCGAAGGCAGATGCCCTATGCCATCGCCGAAGGCCATAGCGGTACCAATTAATACTGGTGCTACGGAAGCCCATAATGTTTTGGGTCGAATTGCCAGAAACCATGGATTCATATATCAGGTAACCGTCCTTAAGGCGGCAAAAAAACTATGGATTACGCCGGAATTGAGCAAAGTCGGGTTTGCGTTTTTCAATGAAGGCCTGTTTGCCTTCCCGGGCTTCAGCGGTCATGTAATAAAGCAGGGTGGCGTTCCCCGCCAGCTCCTGCAGGCCGGCCTGCCCGTCGCAGTCGGCGTTAAGCGCCGACTTTAAACAGCGCAGGGCTAATGGCGACTGAGCCAGGATCTCGCGGCACCAGGCCAGGGTTTCTGTTTCCAATTGTTTTAACGGGACCACTTTGTTTACCAAGCCCATCTCGAGCGCTTCCTGCGCGGAATACTGGCGGCAAAGAAACCATATCTCCCGGGCTTTTTTCTGGCCCACGATCCGGGCCATGTAAGACGCGCCGTAACCGCCGTCGAAAGACCCCACCCGGGGGCCGGTCTGACCAAAAACAGCATTGTCTGCGGCAATGGTCAGGTCGCAAAGCATATGCAATACCTGCCCGCCGCCGATAGCGTAGCCGGCGACCATGGCAATAACCGGCTTGGGGCAAGAACGGATCTGACGCTGAAAATCCAAAACATTCAAACGGTCTACGCCTTCTTCGTCGGCATAGCCGGCCGTGCCGCGGATCTTCTGGTCGCCGCCGGAACAAAAAGCCCGGTCGCCGGCTCCGGTAAGGATGATCACCCCGATCGCCGGGTCATTGCGGGCGTCATCAAAAGCCTGCATCATTTCCTGGACGGTTAACGGCCGAAAAGCATTGCGGACCTGCGGGCGGTTAATGGTTACTTTGGCAATGCCTTCATATTTCTCAAAGCAGATATCAGTGAATTCTCTGGCGGTTTCCCATTTCATTCTATGTTGCCTTTCAAATGGTCTTTAACCTGGATCATCTCCCCCTGGTAACGCGGGATAAGATGAATATGAGCGTGCATAACCACCTGGCCAGCCGCTTTACCCGAATTGACCCAGATATTAAAGCCATCGGGGGTGTGCTCTTTCTGCAACCGAATACGCATGGCCATTACCAAAGCGCGCATGGCTGCACCCTCTTCAGGCGTAGCGTCGAAGATCTGCTCCACATGGCGCTTGGGTATGATTAAAGCGTGGCCTTTCGAGATCGGGGCAATGTCAAAAAGCACATAAGCCAGTTCGTTCTCCATTACTCTCGGCAAATTCTTGCAAAAAACACATTCAGGCATAACGCTCCTTGCTTATGGGTTTTTATATCTCAACTTCGATCATTTCTCCCGTGATCCGAACCGGGAAAGTTCTCACATCGCTATAGGCCAAAGGCCCGATCCCTTTACCAGTGCGGATATCAAACTGCGCGCCGTGCCATTTACAAGTTACGATGTACTCCTCGACCGGGCTGTCGGAAAGAGGCGCGTATGCATGTGAACACTCGTCGCTGATCGCAAAATATTGATGGTTGGCGCAAAACAGGGCGATCGGTTTCTTGCGGCCTGGCGCCACGACCGGTATGCCGTTACCGTTCTTGATATCTTTGACCGCGGCCACTTTTTGCCAGGGCATTTAATTCTCCCCGAAGCTGTCGACGACGGCTTTTACTTCTATCTCGGCCTTGGCGATCTTGTCTTTACACACCTTGACCAAAGCGGTGGCTTCTTTCACTTTATCCGCCAGTTCATCAATATCGATCTCTTCATTCTCGATCCCGCGGATAATGCTTTCCAGTTTCTCCAGCGCTTTTGCATATTTTATTTCGGGCATTATATCCTCACTTTACGATACTTGTTATTTGGCCATCGTGCACTTCAGTAAATATTTCATCGCCGGGTCTGATATCCTGGCTGGCGCGGATCAATTTACCGGATGCCAGGCGGGTTATGGAAAAACCTCTTTTTAGCACCCGGGCCGGCGATGCCATGGATACCAGTTTATCGGCAGAGTTGATCCGGGTGGCGGCGATCTTCAAACGCAGGCCCAGGGCACGTTTCAGGCTGTCATTGTGTAACAAAAGGACGTTCTTGGTCTCCAGGCAAAAGCGCAATGGCAGTTGGGTCAAGCGTTGCGCCAGCCGGACATGAGTGTCTTTATGAGCCTGGAACAAGTCCCGGGTGCGTTCCTGCAGGGCCAGTGCTTTGTTCCGTAAGGCCGTTTGCTTAGCGGCCACGAATTCAGTGGCGCTGGCGCTCATTTCAGTGTGTTTCCGGTCCAGGATATCGATCGCCGTGTTGATCTTTTCTACCAGGAACTGGGCGGCCGCGGTGGGGGTCTTTACAAAAGTATGTGCGGCCAGATCGGCTATTGAAGTATTGATCTCATGGCCTATGCCTGTGATAACCGGATAGCGGGAAGTGCTGATGCCCAGGGCAATTTTCCGGGAATCGAAGGCGCTTAATTCAGCGATCGAGCCGCCCCCCCGGCTGAGGACGATAACGTCCAGATCGTCCCGGCGCTCCAGCATTTCCAGTGCCTGGCAAACGCTGGCTTCACAATTCTTGCCTTGCATGACCGCATTCACAAAAGCAACCTGGAAAGCGTAGCCGCCGCGTTTCAGCTCATGGATAAAGTCGTTATAAGCCGCCGAATCAAAGGCCGAGATTAATCCGATCCTTAATGGCAGTGGTGAGATCATTTTTGTTTTGTTCCGGTCCAGGACTCCGGCCTGGGTAAGTTCGGCGATCAGCTTTTGACGGTCCTGGGCGATCTTGCCCAGGGTATAGATCGGGTCGATAGTGTCTATTACAAAACGCAAGGTGCCGTACGGCGGATAAAAATCGACTTTCCCCGAGAACTTTACTTCGATGCCGTCCTTTAGTTCAAAGGCGTTCTCGGCTTTCTTTAATAAAGCTTCGATCCGGGGCCTGACTCCCGCCCAGATAGTAACTCCCAGTTTAGCCTTTACTTCCCTGGCGTCGGTACCTTTCTCGACCAGGTCAAAGAATAAATGCGCTTTGCTTTTATAACGGTCGAGATTCTGGATCTCTCCGCATATCCATAATGAGGATGGAAAACCGGAAGAAACGACATCTTTAATAAGGCTATTCAACTCTGAGATAGTGAATATATCGGCGGGCATCAGTGGGTGTCCAGTAAGGCTGATATTTGGTTACGTACCAGTAGTATACGGGGCTTTAACCCTATGGTCAATTCTGCAAGGGCTTCTTTGCGGGCATGAAGGATCTCGGCATTGGCCCGGTTTTTATTATCCATTGAGGCGGAATAAAAGGCTGCAAAATATTTAACTTCCTGGAAGGCCTGATTAAACTTTTCCAGGTCAGCGGCGTAAGCCAGGACTTCGGGGCTGAATTGTGATCCGGATGATTCCCGGGCCCTGGTAAAAGCCTTTAGCTCGAAGGTGTTGGCAATAAACTGGCGCTGTTCCAGGACTTCACAGCATTCCAGGTTGGCGTTAATTTCCGCAAGCATTTTCTGCATAGCGGAGCGCTTACTAAAAGACCGGTTAAAGAAATTGATCAGGGACGCAAACATACCAGCTATTTCCAGTTAACGTTCTGATAAACGCCGGTTAATATGGCCCGGGATATAATCTTTCCGGCCAGGGCTTTATCCAGGGTGTCTTTGGTGGCGCCTTCGTTAACCGAGTCCAGGTAGGCATTAAGTGCGTAAAGTGTAAAAATGTAATGATGCAGTTTGCGGTCCGGCGGACAAGGGCCGCCATAATAAAAATTGCCAAAATCATTTAAGGCCTGGGTTCCCGGGACAACTTTTTCATTAATACCTGCAGTGTCAGGCGGGATATTAAAAACCACCCAATGCACCCATACGCCGGCCAGGCCGTCGGGATCATGCACCGTAAGCGCCATGGTCTTGGTGCCTTTAGGGATATTCGTGATGACCAGCGGAGGATTAACATCGGTCCCCCGGCAGGTATAACGGTCGGGAATGGTCTCCCCGTCCTTAAACTCGGTGCTGGTAAGGGTAAAAGCCGGCGGGATCGGTTCAATAGTAATGGCCGACGAAATAACTTCGCCAGCGCCAAAAGACGGTCGGCTCGGCAGTGCGATCATAAAACAGCAGAATAGTATGAAGATGTAAGTGGGCATGTGGCAATTATACCAAGGAAAAAACGAAGAAAAAACAAATAGATTCAGATCTTGATATCAATACCTACCGGGCAATGGTCCGACCCCGGTACATCTTTGAGAATAAAAGCCTGTTTTAGTTTGGCCACCAGGTCGGGGGAAACAAAAAAGTAATCGATCCGCCAGCCGATATTCCGTTCCCGGGCCGCGGTCTTATAATCCCACCAGGAATAATGGCCGCCTTCCGGGCAGAAATGACGAAAGGTGTCTACGTAACCGGTTGTGATGAATCGGGTCACCCAGGCGCGTTCTTCGGGTAAAAAACCGGTATTCTTCTGGTTTTCTTTTGGCCGCGCCAGGTCGATCTCGGTATGGGCGGTGTTTACATCGCCGCACACAATTATCGCCCGCCCGCTTTGACGAAACTTTTCAGCGGAGCGTAAAAAACTTTCGTAAAATCCAAGTTTAAAAGGTACGCGCTTATTGCCCGCTCCGCCATTGGGAAAATAGATATTATAAAGGACAAAATCCTTAAAGATAAGGATCAGCGTACGGCCTTCACTGTCGAATTCTTCCTGCCCCAACCCATACTCCACGGCCAGCGGCGCAGTCCGGGAATAAACCGCTACTCCGCTATAACCTTTCTTTTGCGCCGAGCACCAGAAAGAAGTGTAACCGGGCACCTCGAGCAAGGCAGAAGACAATTGTGACTTTTCAGCTTTGGTTTCCTGCAGGCACAGGATATCCGGAGCTTCATTAGCAAACCAGGCCAGGAAGCCTTTCTTTTCGGCGGAACGGATCCCGTTAACATTCCAGCTTATCAAGCGCATATTAAGAACTCAGCTTTCGTTGATCAGCCGGGACACCACGTCCAACAGCGGCGGTGAAATGTCCAGCTCTCTCATTTCTTCAGGCGAAAACCAGCCCAGTTTGTCGTGCTCTTCGCTTAAGGCCGGCTCGCCCGAAACGCGTTGCACAAAGAAGATCTTGTATTCCACATTGCCTTCGGCGCGCTCCAGGGTAAAGTCCATAAAGCGTTTTAAAGGCGCGATCTCGAGCGCGACTTCTTCCTGGAACTCGCGTTTAAGGGCGGCCGAGGTATGTTCGCCGGCAATTACTTTACCGCCGGGGAATTCCCATTTGTTAGTGAAGGTGGTACAGTTTGCAGAACGCCTTACCATCAGATAGCGGCCATTTTCCTTGAGTATCCCGCGCAATACGGTGACGGCAAAGTTCTTTTTATGAAGCTGGGCGTAACTGCCTAACACCCGTTCCAAAAGTTCGCTCCAGACAATGCCGTATTTCTGGTCGAAATAGGTGGTTTGTTCCACGTTCACTCCGTCCACCACCAGCACTTCGACACCGATCAAGTACATCTTCGGCCGTTCGGGCGCTAGCACACTGAGCTGGCACCAGCGGGCGATGCCTTGCATATAAATGATGTCCTTGCTCTCCGGCAGGTGTAATTCGAGCCAAAGTTGCCCGCCGATATGCACTTCTTTATTGGCTTCAAAACACAGCCCATAGGCGGAAATATTCTTTGAGAAGCCGATGTATTTCTCGGCCAGCGGCACTTGTTTTAGCGAGAAATCGACCTCGGTGCGGAATTCGTAAGGCACATGGAAGTGGATCTTGACATCGGTATCGAAACGCAAGTATTTACGTTGTTCTTCACTGGTTACCGGCATGGTCATGGTCATATAGTGCGGCTCCATCTGTCGATCAATCGGGAAGTTTTGTCGTCAAGAGTGGCGGAAAGTTTGCCATTTGAGTACTGGATAATGCCTAAGGCATTGCCATTATCGCCCTGGAGCACGGTTATAGGCAATGGTAGTGATAGCAGGCCCATGTATTTGGCATAAGTGTGCAAGACCGCAAGAGTAAGGTCCCCCCCGCCATCGGGATTACCTGCCGAAACAAAAGCCGCGAATTTCTTGCCGACCAGTTTACCCTGGAACCACAAACCGCCGGTTGAGTCCATAAAGGCTTTCAGTTCTGCGGAGACATTGCCGAAATAGACCGGTGAGCCCATCAGGATGATATCGGCAGAAAGCAGATCGTCGGGCTTGGCCTCCGGTAAAGCGCGCATAGCGCGCAAACTGGCCAGCACATCGCCGGCCACATCCGGTTTCTCAACCCAATCGCTGTCTACTACCCGCCGCAAAACCACCTGATGCCCGCCATTTAACAAAGCTTTCTCAAAAGCCCGGGCAATTAAATAAGTATTCCCGCATACCGAGTGAAAAACAATAACTGCTTTCATTTTCCTGCCTCGCTAATTAAATTAATAATCAAGGTTAAAATAACACGATTCTGATACGGATAACAGTCTTTTCGAGAAGTTTGTTAGGGCCTCTGGCTTAAAGAGTCATTGATTGGTAACATTGATATATGGATTTATGACTTGGACGCCAGTGGGTTCGAAATCTTTAACATTCTCGGTAATTACATGCAGGCCATTATAAAGAGCTGTTGCTGCGATCAAGCCATCGGCCACCGGTATGTTTTTTCCGATTCTTTTTGTCCTGGCGGTTAATTCGCCCCATACCCGGGCAACACCGGAATTAATTGGCAAAAGATGATCGCTGTATTTTGATTCAAATTGTTCGCCCCAAACTAACAGGTCTTTCTTTTTCTTGCCTTCATCCAGTTGATGAATACCGTTAATTATCTCACCCAGAGTCACCACGCTAATAAAACAGTTCTCTTCGCCAATAGAGTGCAGAAAGTGCTTAAGGCGTTCGGATCTGTGCGCACGATATATATGTGAGATAATGCAGGTATCAAGGAGAGCTTTCATAACGAGATCTTTCTGGATAGCGCTTTGTCGCGGGTAAGGTCGACTCCGTCCAGGCCCGGACCTTTGAAAATGAAGTCAAGAAAAGTATGTTCAACCCCGGTCAGTTTTTGAAAGGCCCGTTCCGAAATGATGACCACTCTTTCGTTCCGTCTGGAGACCGTTTGCGGCCCTTGCTGCAGCGCCAGTCCCACTACTTCACTGAACCTGTTCTTGGCATCGGCCAAATTCCACGCCTTCGGGTTGGGACGGTATACTTTATTCGCAAGTGTTTTCATAAGCATTCCTTTCAGTAATATAAATCTAGCCAATCTAGCTATAATATAACATGCTCGAGATCAAAATTCAAGAAATACCAAGAAATACTAAACTAATTTGCAATAGCTGGCCGGATCAATCCGGGTAATGTTGACGCGCGCGCATATCCGATAATTATAGGGGTAAGGTCATTAAGAGGCTTGCCGCCATATGGCCAAACTGACGGCCAGGCTAGATCCAGATTCTCCGTGTTCTCATTAATTGTATACCCCATAGCGGCGAAATCGATCCCGCCTTTAAGCCCTTCGGCTGAATCTGTGGGTAACCTTTTTCGTGATTGACCGTCCATCGTCTTAGGATTTGAACCTGTTACTTGATCGATAAGCGCCGATTTAACATTATTGCAACGAGCGGTGAGCGCTGGCTCATTTGAGGCGATTTTATCCAGCAGAGCTAATATTCGTGGTAACGGAGTAGAAAGTTTAGATCTCTTGAATCTTTCTACGACCCAGATGCAAATCTTGATAGCCGGAGTGAGATTATTGGCGCGAATATGGGCGTGCATCGTTGCCATATGATTTGTAAAGCTTAATTCAAAAGATGACCGGGCGTCGGTATCAAGAAATAGTTTTCTGAGGCGGCCTAGTTTATTCGCAACTGGTATAAATTCCCAACCATGGCCTTTGCCAAAGATGGCCTGAATAAAAAGGTCATTTCGATCAATATAAAAATCGTAAAGTTGAGCTTCATATAAAATGAAATAACCGGCCCTGTTATATCGTTCGTACATAGCGAGGAATTTCATCTGCTCAGCTGGCGTAAGCGCCAAAAGCAGGTCGAAGCGTTTTATCATCTCGGCAAGTTCATCCGCGTCAGGATTGGAATAGAAAATATGTTCAAAAGCTTTCCATTCTTTGCTATTGCCTGCTATTCCGGCCTTATGGCGTACCGCATCTTTAAAAATTCTAAAAACGATTGGATAATCACGATTTGTCATCTCTTCTATAACATAGGCTACTTCCGGCGTTAGTGTAATAACCCGGTTTCGGTTGTTTAATTCTCCAAGTCTGGTGTTATCAGCACTCCAAACCGGTGGCAACATTAAAGAAGCCTCCCCACGCGCCTGCGCCCGGGCCCATTCAATTAAATTCTGAGCATGCAATCTTTCTTTTGCTTCCTGCTTTCTTTGATCGACCAGCTCTGATATCGCGCTTAACGCTTCGGTCCTGAGGGATTGTCTGGAACGGGCCTTTTGGAGTTGTTGATTATTCTCAAACTCTATCTGAGCTTTTCTTAGATTTTGCTGCCATTCCGGATGAGGAAACATTATTTTAGCGATCCATTGGTTGAACTCATTTAGTGCAACATTCCAATCTGGGCGAATACGGTCTAACTCCAGAACGATCTTCTTTAAAACAGCGCGATGTGTTATCGCATTGGAGTGAGCATTGAATATCTGGTAGATAAACCAGTTGGACTTATCTTCGCTCTTGATCGGGGAACCAATCCCAATACCTTCGGGCCATTTAGTGCGGAATGTATTATTTATAATGGCCCCCTGCATGTCAGATAGCATATTAATAACTGTAGTAACGTCATACATGGATTCTGTAACATACGTGAAATATTCTGCTATTTGACTAATAGTTCCATTCGGATCTTTCGTGGTCCCATTCTCCAATTTTTCTATCTCGGGAATGATAAATTCAATTCCTCCGTTGAAAAGTGTTAAATTCGCCGGCCAGGTATGCATAAACCAATTCTGCCAGGTGTCCACTTTGCTCCAGGAAAAAGTATCACCAAGCCCCGGGAATTTGAGTTGATCTTCAGTAATTAACGGATACTGAATTTGTACCGGCCATTTATGATCATCAAATTTGGGTATGATTTTGTAAAGGTTCAGCAAATATCGGGTAAGAAATTTGAGCCGTTCGCTTTGGGTAAGATTTGCAACATCCGGGGGTACTGGCCATTTAAGATTATTCCTGTCTAACCATTCACGTACCAGTTGGTCTTCTGCGGCAGTCATCTGCAAAGAATTACCAGCAGAGTCAAAAGAGCGGGCAATTATTTCGGCGGGATCGATAGTGCTTAGTTTAGATTTAAACGCTTCCCAGAGCGCATCAGCTTCCTCCGACATGCCTTGTGCTTTTACTGCCAGAAGTGTTTCATAAATACGATCTACATGCCATTGGCGCCACTTGATCTTGCCTGTGCTATCGTTGAACACCCGACTAATTATTGGCTCTATATTTATATGCCCGGATTGTTTAGCCAAATATAGTCTGTACGGTAAAAGCTCACGAATACGAGAAACAAATACTGCGGTAGCTTCATTGAACTTGGCTTTATATTGGATCAGGTCGAAGCCCGGCAATTGATCAAGTTGATCGACAGTACTGTTACTCCAGAATTGACCTGGCCAGACCAGCCCATATTCATGCTCATCCCCCCGGCCTGCCCGTGGATCGATCTGTTGACGGAACATTTGATCATTGAATATTAATGTCAGAAAAGCGTCCATTATCTTAAGAAAAGCTTCACGAATTTCAATGTCTGCATTTAAACTTTCGATAAACTCGGTAATAATCCTGGATTTATCGTTTACATCCTTTTGACCGATTCTTTGGGTTCCGTTAACCCCAATAGCAGGGTAAACAGCCGCCAGGCGGCTACCAACATCACTAAACGGATCTATGCCCGCCAAGCGCCATAATGAGAAATCCAGCAACTGGGCCAGAAGTTGAGGGTAAGAATTGAAATCTGTACCAGAGATAATCTTGTCACCTACTGTCACAGTCTGTCTGTGTTGGGAGGCATTTCTGGCAAACCCGTTGATTGCCATATATGCTTCTGGCGACAGGGTCGAACTCGAATAAGTTTTTAGATACTGCTCAACTGAAGCCGTCAGATTACCATTCCATCCCGATTGAAGAAGCACATCCGCTTTTTGTACAATTGGTATACGAAGATAGCCAGGCAAAGCAACGATGTCAATTGGGTCAGTCTCAAGAGTAGGCGGAACCGTAATAGGATTCACTGAAGTCCAGTTAGCGAAAACCGATGAATTAATATCCCAATCGGTTCGAGTGCTGATTGATCTATCTCGCTGGCTGAAATATTCAATAACTGCCTCGGCGTTCTGAAAGAAATGGCTTTTATTCAGAATTTCCAATGCTTCTTTGATGTTCGGTCCCATAACCTTCAGACCATTTCTTAGAATGAATTTGGCCGTCGAGATTCTTTTGACTGCATCTTCTTTTTCAGCTGGTGTCAGTCTACGGGCATTTCGTAGGATCCCAATTGCCCATTGCCTGTTGGCAAGTTCTTCGCCGGGATCGCTCCACTTTTCCAGTGTTTCTTGTAAAAGAGCAAGCCTGGTTTCAATATATGTGGCTTGTTTGGGATACATATAGTCCCGATTCTTAGCAACCTGAAAGGCACTGAATATCTCATCCAGGGCTTCACCAATGAAATGACTTGTCCCTCCTGCATATTGGATATCAGCGATACCGCGCGAAACAATATTTTGTACTGCAACCCATTGGTTGTTTAATTGATCCGCTATAGACCACATTCTTTCATCTTCAGCGATGTTCGCGGTCTTTAACGGATTTAAAGAGGTTGTAGGGAGTGCGTAATTTTCTCTTAGAAGTGCAAGATAACGTTTCATTCTAAGAAATGATCGGTAGTGTTGAGTTGAAATGCCGCGCAGAGAATTAATGACGAACTGTAATCCGCGGCCAGCTTGCAAATCCGGGTTGTTCGCATAAGATGGTTTTAGTGACTGTTGTACCGCCTGGATCGACCATTGTATTCCAACTTGTAACGAGGCTGAATTTGCCGGCAGGGTACTTAATGTTATCAAGATCCGGTCAATCGCCCGGATCATTCCGTCAAAATAATCAACAGATAAGTGCGCAGTGCCAGACTTAAGATATCCAAAATCCATTCGTTTCTTTACCAGACGCAGTTCGTCGTATAGCAATATATCAAACAAACGCTGATTTGGTGAATCATTGGCCCCTGTTGCTGATAAGAAACTATTTACTCTGATTGCCGACTCATCAATTGGTTGAAAGATTTGCTGCCATAGCCTGGTGTCTTCAGTTAGTGAATCGGAAAGTTTGACTTCATCAGCAAGAGTATCCCCTGCAAAATCAAGAGTACGCAGTTGCACTCCCATTATAATATCACCAGGCCTGGCCGTTTGTTTTTGTTGGTACGAAGTTAACGACCTGCTGCTGATCTCGCTGAAATCCTGGGGCCCCAGTCCGCTTAGGCCGCCGGAGAAATATTTTCGGGCGATATTTTCTCCGGACGAGGCGTCTTGCTCCTCGCGAATTAAGTTGTAGGCTCCCTGGCGAAATGATTCCAGGTAGGCAGTATAGATGTGTTCTTTGGCTGTTGGATCTGTTGCACGGATCCCGTTTACCGCGCTTTGGTCGGCGTATGCAGAGCCCAGAATGGATCGGCGCAGGTTTTTTTTATACCAGGCCGCCAGGATCATGGCTTTGTA
The DNA here is from genome assembly GCA_015232565.1 of Candidatus Omnitrophota bacterium. Taxonomy (GTDB): domain Bacteria; phylum Omnitrophota; class Gorgyraeia; order Zapsychrales; family Fredricksoniimonadaceae. The sequence continues at coordinate 108,817 of JADFZK010000002.1, read as the reverse complement.
GATTTGGCGTAATGGTGCAAATTGCACGCCGTTGTTGATCTCCTGATCAATTAGCGGAAGGATCACTTCGCGTAAAACCGTATTGGAGATATCTTGGGTATCATTGGGGGCTAGTGCCCCCGATCGGCGGAGAGCATAATAGTCTGTTTCAGTCATGGCTTTAAGTTTTTGTTCTACTACATAAACCGCATTTCCCCTGCGTGATACCACTGCTTTCTCCGGCAAGATCCAGACTTTGTTCACCAGGTCCACCGGGAGGTCAGTGGTGCCAAAACGTTTGTTAAGTGCGGCGTAGATCTTGTTCCAGAAAACACGTCCCTGGGCAGTGTCGGGATTGGTGAGTTCGCAAGTGAGCTGTTTAAGCAGGTAATCCTGCGCCAGCATGTCCTGCCCCAGTGGCGTGGTTCCCAAGGCTGGCGGCACGGTACGGTCTTTTTCGAATGCGGAAAGATTGACCCAGATGTCTTTATCGGAAATAGCCAGTGCGGCCAGAAAATACCCGGCCAAACGCCGTCCGGCAACCGGATCCAAAGTGGCCGGTTCACTAGCGCCCTCTCCGGATAGAATAAAAGCCAGCTTGAGCGGATCCTGACGGTTAAGAATCAGGCCTTTTAATTGCGGCAGTGCTGGCTGGCGTATTGTGTATATGGATGCGGCCAGTGGGGATCCTGACGAAATGATTTCCGCCGCCAGAGCAACCCCTGAGGATTGCAGAAGTAAGACCCCGGTCAGGAATATCGCGATCCAGCGACAAAATATTAATTGGCTTAATATGCTAAACATAATATTAAAAATATAACATTTGTATGAATAGAATGCAAAAGAATGTTGCTAGATGGGTGCTTGCGTAGATTATTCAAGATTGGGTCATTTTTCCGCCCACAGCAAACTTGACTTTGTAAACATATTTGGTACTGTATCTTGTTGAAAAAACCAATTTCATTTTTGCTCAAGAAATGTTCAGAGTAATAGAAGATCGAGAATAGACCGCAATGGAAGCTAATTGATTTGGGGAGAGCTATGAAGATCGGTGTAATAAAGGAAACTTTTCCTGGTGAGAATCGGGTTGCGCTTACGCCTTTGACCACGGCCAAACTGGTTAAAAAGGGTGCTGAGGTCAGTATTGAGCCTGGGTTGGGCAGTGATCTGTTTTTTAGTGATGCCGCTTACCTTAAAGCGGGAGCCAAACTGCAAACTCGTGAAGATATCCTCAAAACTGCCGATGTGCTTTTGCGGGTCCGTAAACCGTCGTTAGCCGAGATCGGTTTAATGAAACCCGGCGTTATCCATGTAAGCTTCCTCGATCCTTTCAACGAGAAAGAACTTATAAATGTCCTGGCCGCGAAACAGGTCTCGGCTATTTCACTGGAAATGATCCCGCGTACCACTCTCGCGCAAAAGATGGATGCTTTAAGTTCCCAGGCCAGCCTGGCGGGTTATGCCGCGGTGATCCTGGCGGCCGAACGCAGTAAAAAGATTTTCCCTATGATGACTACACCTTCCGGCACTATCCCCCCCGCCCGGGTATTTATTGTTGGCGCCGGGGTGGCGGGCTTGCAGGCGATCGCGACTGCCAAGCGTCTGGGCGCACGGGTGGAAGCTTTTGATACGCGTCCGGTGGTTAAAGAACAGGTGCAATCCCTGGGCGCCAAATTCATCGAGATCGACCTGGGTGAGACCGGCCAGACCAAGGATGGTTATGCCAAGGCCTTGACTCCCGAGCAATTGGCCCGGCAACGCGACGGCATGAGCAAAATTTGCGCGGCCTCGGATATTGTTATCACCACGGCCCAGCTTTTTGGGCGCAAAGCTCCGGTGATCATCACCAAAGAGATGGTGGCCGGAATGAAACCCGGCAGTATCCTCGTGGACCTGGCCGTTGAGTCGGGTGGAAATGTGGAAGGCGCGCAGGCGGGCCAGGAAGTAGACATTAATGGCGTCCGGATAATCGGCCTGGTTAACATGCCGGGTAAAGCCGCTATCGACGCCAGCGAAATGTTGTCGGCCAATTTTGTTAACTTTATCGAACATTCCTGGAATAAAGAAAAAAGTACGCTGGAAATGAATCTGGCGGATGACATCATTAAAGGTTGCCTGATCACCCATCAGGGTGCAATTGTTAATAGTTCACTCAACAAGTAAGTGTTTGGAGAACGATTATGAACGATCCGTTGGTTTACCAATTATTTATTTTGGCCTTGTCGATCTTTCTGGGCTTTGCTCTTATAAGCAAAGTCCCTCCCCTGTTGCATACGCCCTTAATGTCGGAAGCGAATGCTATTTGCGGGATAATCATCGTGGGGGCCCTTATCGCCGCTGGCGTGGAAGCCGAGTCTCCTTTTACCATTGTTCTGGGGACCGCGGCGGTAGCGCTGGCGGCTTTTAACGTGGTAGGCGGTTATCTGGTTACCGAAAGAATGCTTAAAATGTTTAAAAAGAAGGATGGCGCGTAATGAACCTTTCATTTCTGGTCCAGATAACTTACATAGTCGCTTCGATACTTTTTGCTTTCGGGCTCAAGTTCCTTTCTTCACCGGTGACCGCGCGGCGCGGCAACCTGCTATCATCTACCGGTATGTTGTTGGCAGTATTGGCCACTCTGGCCGGCCAGCACGTTATTGGCTATCAGTGGATACTGCTGGGGCTGGTGATCGGTGCGGTTTGCGGTACTTTCGTTGCCCTGCGGGCCGCGATGACCCAAATGCCTGAAATGATCGCGCTTCTGCACGGTTGCGGAGCTTTGGCCAGTGTTTTTGTGGATTGGGTGCATTATGAAAAGTTGTTAAGCCTGCCGGTCTTCGCTATTGGCATGGTGGAAGGCTTCGCGCTCTTTCTTTCTATTGTAATTGGCGCTCTTACCTTTACCGGTTCAATTATTGCCTGGGGTAAACTTAGTGAAAGACTGCCTGGCCGTCCCATCCTTTTTGCCGGCCAGCAATGGCTCAATTTTCTCATTCTGGTTGGCATTATTGCGTCTGGGGTAATGTTCCTGATGCATCCGCAGCAAACACTATTCTTTTATACTTTTTTAGCCTTGTCGGCCTTGTTCGGTGTTTTGCTGGTGATACCCATCGGCGGCGCAGATATGCCGGTGGTTATTTCGGTATTGAACAGTTATTCCGGGATCGTGGCCTGCACCACCGGGTTTGTTATTAACAACACTCTTTTGATCGTGGTCGGAGCTTTGGTGGGGGCTAATGGTATCATCCTGAGTATCATTATGTGCAAAGCCATGAACCGTTCACTGGTTAACGTTATATTTGGCGGGTTTGGCCAGGTGCAAAAAAAGAAACTTGGTGGCGAGAAGAAAACTGCGCAGGCGATATCGGTAGAAGACGCCCAGCTGGTGCTGGAAGCCGCCAAGACCGTGATCTTTGCTCCTGGTTATGGTATGGCCGTGGCTCAGGCCCAGCACGCGGTCCGCGAGCTTACTCTGGCGCTGGAGCGTAATGGCTGTGAGGTCAAGTTTGCCATTCACCCGGTAGCCGGACGTATGCCCGGGCATATGAATGTTCTTTTGGCCGAAGCCAATATTCCTTACGACCAGCTGTTGGAGATGGAGGAAGCCAATCCGTTAATGGAGTCTACCGATGTAGCCATAGTGATCGGCGCCAACGACACGGTTAACCCGGCGGCGCTCAACGATAAAACATCCCCGATATTTGGCATGCCGATTGTAGAAGTCTTTAAGGCTCGGACTGTCTTTGTAATTAAACGCTCAATGGCTTCCGGTTTTGCGGGGGTTGAGAACGAGCTTTTCTATTATGACAATACGCGCATGATCTTTGGTGATGCTAAAGATATCGTGCAGAAACTGGTAGCGGAATTTAAAGCTAAATAAAGCCGGAATTAAAAGTGTGACTTGGCCGGGCGGTTTTTAGGTTTTTCGGCGATGAACTTGACCGCCACATTGAACGCAGTATGGCCCCTTTCGGTCACCCGAACTACCTCCGCATTGCCTTTGACCACGTCAATAACGCCAGACATCACCACGCTTACTTCTATCACATCCCCGGTTTGATAGGGCTGGGTACTTACAAAGAGCATTCCGCTGGCGCTCATGTTCTGGGTAGTCGAAAGGCTCCAGTTATTATCCAGCTTTTTGGCGTTGCGCTTGATGAGGCGATGTTGGACCGCAATCACCCGGTCGGCACGCAGGGCGCAACGACGCTCAGGGACCTTGTTCTTCATTTTGACTGGCATAATAAACTCCTTAGAAATGCTTTACCATTCGTTCCGGACGCACAATACGGTCGAAGTCTTCGGCCGAAATAACGCCTAAAGACACAGCGGCCTCTTTTAAAGTTATCCCGTCGTGCCAGGCCTTCTTGGCTACCTCGGCGGCTTTATCGTAACCAATGCCGGGAGTTAAGGCGGTAACCAGCATCAACGAATTATCAAGATGGGCCTTGATGCGCTGGGACATCGGACTAATTCCGTTGATACATTTGGCCTGGAAACTGCCGGAAGCGCCCGCCAGTAAAGTTAGCGATTGTAAAATATTAAAAATGATCACCGGTTTATAAACATTCAGTTCGAAATTCCCACCCGCGCCCGCGATGGTAATAGTGACATCATTACCAATTACTTGCGCGCAGACCATGGCCAGGGCTTCGGCCTGGGTAGGGTTGACTTTTCCGGGCATAATGGAACTGCCGGGCTCGTTCTCCGGCAAAGCTATCTCGCCGATAGCGCCGCGCGGGCCGGAAGCCAGCCAGCGAATATCATTGGCGATCTTCATTAACCCGACAGCGGTGGCTTTAAGGGCGCCGCTTAGTTCTACCAAAGCATCGTGCGCGGCGATCCCCTCGAACTTATTACGCGCGGGTTTAAAATCCAGCCCGGTTATTTCGGCGATCAGGCGGATGGACGTACGGTCAAAATCTACATGAGTGTTGAGCCCGGTACCAACGGCAGTGCCTCCCAGCGGCAGTTCCAACAGCCGCGGCCAGCAACTTTCCAGGCGTTCCACGGCATTGTGCACTTGCTGGGCGTATCCGGAAAACTCCTGTCCTAAAGTTATTGGAGTAGCGTCCATGAGATGGGTGCGCCCGAGCTTTACGATATCTTTAAATTCCAGCGCTTTGGCCGTTAAGGCGCCTTCCAGGTCGGTGAGGGCCGGGACCAACAGGGACCTTAAGACTTCGGCGGCCGCAATGTGCATGGCCGTGGGAAAAACATCGTTGGAAGATTGCCCTTTGTTAACATCATCATTGGGATGGACCGGTTTTTTCGCACCGATCACGCCCCCCAGGCGCTCTATGGCCCGATTGGCAATAACTTCGTTGGCGTTCATGTTGGTTTGGGTGCCGCTACCGGTTTGCCAGATGACCAGCGGAAAATGCGCGTCCCAGGTGCCTGCTATGACCTCGTCGGCTGCACCCGCAATCGCTTCGGCTTTAATGGCATCCAACAGGCCTAAGCGGGTATTGGCCAAAGCGGAGGCTTTCTTTACCAGGCCCAAGGCGCGAATGAATTCCCGCGGAAAACGTTCTGTGCCGATACAAAAGTTCTCCAGCGAGCGCTGGGTCTGGGCGCCGTAATACCGGTCGGAAGGCACCTTTACTTCACCCATACTGTCGGTTTCAATACGTGATCCCACTTGTCACCTGCTTAATTGTTCAATAAAAAGTTCACGCCCAGCCTTACGCCATACCCGGTGGCGCCATGGCCATAATACCAGTGCGAATCTCCGTCCACGAAAGCGGTGCCGGCAATATCCAGGTGCGCCCAGGGTGTCTCCCCCACAAATTGACGCAGGAATTCCGCGCCGCTGATGGTCCCGGCAGAGCCGCGCACATTGCTGGTGTTCTTGATATCGGCCACTTTGGAGCGGATATCATCTTTGTATTCCGGGTAAAGCGGTAATTGCCAGGCCCGGTCGTCGGACGCGTGCGCGCTGGCCAGAACTTTCATAATAAGGTCATCATTATTGCCCAGGACCCCGGCGTAATCATGGCCCAGCGCAACTACGCAAGCCCCGGTTAAAGTAGCCAGGTCAATTATGCGCGCGGGCTGATAGTTTTTTATAACGTAAGCCAGCACATCCGCCAGTACCAGCCGGCCTTCGGCATCGGTGTTGCCGATCTCCACGGTCTTGCCGGAATAACCGGTAAAAACGTCGCCCGGTTTGTACGAATTGGCGTCGATAGCATTCTCTACCGCCCCAAAAGCAAAAATAAGGTTCTTTTTGGGTTTTAACTCGAGGACGGTTTTTAAAATACCGATAACCGCCGCGGCGCCGCTCATGTCTTCCCGCATGGTTTCCATACTGCCGGAAGGTTTTAAGTTCAGTCCACCGCTATCAAAAGTAAGGCCTTTACCTACAAAAGCTGTGTAGGGCGCTTTTTTGTCTGCGCCGGTATATTTAACAATGACCACCCGCGGTTTCTTGTTACTGCCCTGGTTCACTGCCAGTAAAAGCCTTAAGCCCCGGGCAGTAAGTTCTTTCCGGCCCATTACTTCAAGAGTGGTTTGCGGAGCGTTCTTAACCAGGCTGCGTACGGTTTTCTCCAGGAACTCGGGTGTAACAGTGTCGGCGTTATCGTTAACCAGGTCGCGGGCAAAATTGACCCCCTGGGCCACAATGGCGGCCAGACGGGTTTCTTTTTCAAAGGCGGTCACCAGATAAAATTTCTTTAAGTCAACTGTGTGGTCGTCCTTTTTACGGGAGATATATTTCTTCCAGGCATAAGTGCCGATGATCGCCGCTTCCACCGCCGCGTGAGCGATATCCGCGCTGTCTTCGTGCATGACCACTTCAATGTGGGTTAGTTTCTTTAATGGCACCGACAAGAAAGCCCGCCGTAGTGCCACGCGCACGGCAGTCAAGTTGACTTCGGAGGCTTTGCCCAGCCCCGTCAGGATCATTACCTGGCCGTTGATAACCGCCGGGAACATCTCGCCTTTACCGCCTTCGAACTGAAAAGCGTTCACCGCCGCGCGCAAGGTTTCACAGACCGGCTTGAGGGCAAAAGGACAGGTGTTATTCTGGACTTGTTCTTTGGTAAACAATATAACTGCCGCCTGTTTGTCCAGGCGGGGTTTGGCGTAAAAAGATATCATGAACCCTCTTATCGTTTATTAATCAGTAAATAATCCCGTTTGTTACTGCCCACGTAGATCTGCCGCGGACGCCCGATCTTGGTACCGCCGGGCACTTCGGTCATCTCTTTCCAGTGAGCGATCCAACCCGGCAGGCGGCCGATCGCGAACATAACAGTGAACATATCCTTAGGGATACCAATAGCCTTGTAAATGATCCCGCTGTAAAAATCTACGTTGGGATAGAGATTGCGTTCTGTGAAATACGGGTCCTTGAGCACCTTTTCCTCGATCTGGATGGCGATCTCCAGTAAAGGATCATTAATGCCCAGCTTGTGTAAAAGGTCATGCGCGCATTTCTTGATGATCTTGGCACGGGGATCGTAACTTTTGTACACCCGGTGCCCCACGCCCATCAGGCGGAAAGTGGTGGCTTTGTCCTTGGCCAGGTTGATATATTTGTCAGCATCACCGCCGTCTTTATGGATCGCTTCCAGCATATCGATCACCGCTTCGTTCGCCCCGCCGTGCAGAGGGCCCCATAAAGCGCAGATCCCGGCGGAGATAGAAGCGAACAGATTGGCTTTCGCACTGCCTACCAGCCGGACCGTGGAGGTGGAACAATTCTGCTCATGGTCGGCATGCAGGATCAGCAATACTTTAAGCGCGGTAACTACCTCGTCGTAAAGCTTGTATTGCCTGGTGGGCGAGGAAAACATCATATTCAGGAAATTGGGCACATATTCCAGGTCTTCCCGCGGATAAACGAAAGGCTCGCCGATAGATTTCTTGTAGGCGAACGCGGCGATGGTGCGGATCTTGGACATCAGCTGGACCGCGATGGAATCAAATTGTTCGCGCGTGGGGTTGATCAGGTCGATACCCGGATAATAGGCCGAGAGAGAACATACCATTGAAGCCAGGATGGCCATCGGATGTGCCGTGGCCGGATAACCGTTAAAAAGGTTTTTCATGTCCTCGTGGATCATGGAATGCTGGGTGAAAGAATCCGAAAAGTCGCGCAATTGATCCGCGGTGGGCAATTCGCCGTAGATCAGCAGATAAGCGGTCTCGATAAAACTGGAATGCTCGGCCAGTTGTTCGATAGGATAACCGCGGTAACGCAAAACCCCGGCTTCACCGTCGAGAAAAGTAATGGCGCTTAAACAATTGGAGGTATTGCCGAAACCATGGTCGAGAGTAACGTAATTGGTCAGGGTGCGCAGTTTGGATATGTCGATACCGTGTTCACCTTCGGAACCCACAATAACCGGCAATTCATGAGTAACGCCGTCAATTATGACCTTCGCTGTTTCCTGCCCCATCGCTTCCCTCCGGTTAAATTAGAAATAATTAACTAATAGAAAAGAGATTATATTATAGACGGCTGAAAAGCGCAACAAGGAACGAAAGTACCCTTTAGTGATCAGCGCGAATCGGCCAGTGAAACGCGCTGGCGGCGTGAGGGGCGATGCGGCGGCATGTTAACATCCCGGCTGATCGCTTTAATGTCGGGGATGACATTAATGAATGCGTCCAGGACCTTGGGGTCGAAATGGTACCCGCGCATGCGCTTGAGTTCTTTAACGGAAGCATCGAAAGTCCAGGCTTTCTTGTAAGGGCGTTCGGAAGTGAGCGCGTCGAAAATATCGCTGATAGCGCAAATGCGGCCTACCAGGGGGATCTCCTCCCCTTTAAGCCCGTGAGGATAACCTTTGCCGTCCCAGCGCTCATGATGCGTAAGCGCCACCGTCTCGGCCATTTTCAGGAAAGGTGAAGTCCCGCCCGAAAGGATCTCCGCGCCGATCTCGGCATGGGTATGCATTACCACGATCTCTTCAGGAGTTAAGGCCCCGGGCTTCAGCAGGATGCTGTCCGGAATAGCGATCTTGCCCACATCATGCAATGGGCTGGTGGCCAGGATCAATTCGCATTCTTCCTCGTTCATGCCCAAGGCGCGGGCCAGGCGTTCGCAATAACGGCTCATGCGCACAATGTGATCGCCGGTATCGGTGTCCCGGTACTCGGCCGCGTAACCCAGGCGGCGGATCACATCCAGACGGCTTTGATGCAGTTCGGCGGTACGCTCATGGATGATCTGGGCTAAATTAACGTTTTGCGCTTTAACAGCGTTATGCAGAAGATTGGTTTCAATGATATTACGACAGCGCATAATTACCTTGGCGCGGTCATAGGGTTTGTTAAGAAAATCTTTGGCCCCGGCCGAAAGGGCTCTCAGGTGTATGCTATCCTCGGAATCAGCCGAGATTATCACGATCGGTAAATAATCATCGGGATAGTCCCGGCGTAAACGGGCCATAACATCAAAACCGCTGATTCTCGGCATATTAAGGTCTAAAACCAGCAGGTCGGGCTTAAACGAACGATAAACATTGGAGATCCGAGTAGCGTTAGGCAAACCGTGGATGTTCTGAAAACCGGAAGTTTGCAGGATGCTCTTTAACAAAAGCCGGCTGGCTTTATCGTCCTCGAGGATTAGGATCTTGGCGTTCAATATTTGTTCAGGTGTGATCATAAAGTCTCTTATTGGGCCCGGCTCCAGTTGCAAATTAAAATTACTCTAGCAAAATCGCGGGCCAAAAGAAAGGGCGCTGATGGTTTTGTTTATATGATCACTTCTATCAAGGAAGAGCCCCGGGCTTTTAAAGCGCGGGCATAGTCTTTTACAAATGCCTTGGTGGAGCCAGGAACGTAATAACGCAGGGCAAAAAGATTAGCCGCCGAACGAAAATTAAGGCCGTGAGAAGCGGTAAAATATTTGGCAAAGAAGGCCGAGCGTTCAGCTCCGGCCAAACGGGAGAATATTTTCCCTCCGTCGTTGTTTATTAGCACGATAATTAGTTTCTGTTCCGCGGTCTTGAGCAAAGCCAGGGAATTCAGGTCGTAAAGAAAGGCCAGGTCGCCGATCACAAGCGTAGTGGTTTGCTTAAGGCCGGCGGCGAATCCGATTCCCGAAGCGATGATGCCGTCTATCCCGTTCGCGCCCCGGTTGGCGCCCACAGTTACCGCATTGCCATCGCTGGCGGCGTAGGAATCCATATCTCTTACCGGCATACTGTTGCTCAGGAACAAGCCCTGTCCAGCGGGGATAATTTTTGATATCGCGCGCGCAATGCCCGGCTCACAAAGAGCTGAACGAGCGAGGTTCTGGTCGATCTGGCGGCTGGCCGCACTATTCGCCTTTTGCAAAGCGTCTAAAGATTTAGAAGGCGTGCGTTGTGCAAGTAAATAGAATATTTGATCCACAAAAATTGCCGGGCTGATATTGAATCGGGCGGTAACTTTATGCAAAGGGTCACTGCGTAAAGGGTGCGCCAGGATCATCAAATAATCGTTTAAGTGCGACTTCTTTAGCAATTCATAGCAATTCTTGGAAGTCATTCTGCCGCCAAAATGAACTACGCCATCAATACCCAAAGATGGCAGAGTTCTGGTCAGGGCTTGGTCGAAATAACTTATAACGTTCTTATGTTGCGGCCCCAGGCGCAAGCCGGAGGTAATATCGGCCAGTATCGGCCAGCCGGTTTTTTCGGCAAAAGTCAGTACCGCCTGACGATCGGCCTGGGAGCCCAATTTGCCGGCCAGGACCAACCCGTTCTTGATCTGGTGGATGCGGGTTGCCGCATGTTTTAGAGCGTCTTCGGATAATTGAGCCGTCCGGGAAAAGTAACTGGTAAACGGCTTGTTGCTTAACGCCCAACTCTTTATGGACGTCGTATAACGTGCCAGGCCGGAGGACTGTTTAACCGGTGACAATGGTTCGCGAAACAAGACATTAATGTGCACCGGCCCGGGCAATTCGCCTTTGGCCCGGGACACTGCCTGGGCCGCGGTGGTCAGAACGTATTCGGGGTTGATCTCCATGGTCGGGCAAGGCAGTTCGGCCGACCAGCGGGTGTAGGTGCTGAATAAACCGGTTTGTTCGATGCTTTGGGCCGCTCCGGTCTTTTGTAATTCCGGCGGGCGATCAGCGGTTAACACGATCAGCGGCAGTTTCTTCTTGGAAGCTTCGATCAGTCCCGGTAAAAAATTGGCGGCGGCGGTGCCGGAAGTGCATATGAGGACTGCCGGTTTTCCCGATGCGGCGGCGTAACCACAGGCCATAAAAGCCAGGGCGCGTTCATCAAAATGGACTTGCGAATGGATCCGGGGATCTTTACCGACCGCGAATATTAACGGAGCCGATCGTGATCCTGGTGCCAGAAAGAAACAGCCTACCCCCTGGCGGCGCAGTTCTTCCACCAGCAGAGCCGCCCATAAGAAATTAATATTCGGTTGCCGTAAAACCTGGGGTAATAGCTGTTCAGCGGGCATGGAGCACATCCAGGATATTCTTCATTTTTAAACCGATCTCTTCCCATTCCGCCAGAGCCCGGGAGCCATCCACTATACCCGCCCCGCCATAAACATACCACTGATCCTGACGGATAAGGCAGGAACGGATGCCAACGGCCATCTGGGCTTCATCGCGGCTGAGCCACCCTACCGTACCTGCGAACCAGCCCCGATCGAAGGGCTCGGCAGAAGCAATAAGTTTTAACGCTTTATCGGCGGGCACTCCGCCCACGGCCGGTGTGGGGTGCAAGGCTCTGATTATTAATTCATCGGTAACGCCTTCCAGCAAACGGCCGCGTAAACGCTGGTAGAAATGCCTTTGGTTAGGCAGTTCCAGCAGGGTGCTTTTACCGTCCAGCTTGGCCAGAATGCACAATTGGGCCAGTTTTCCCGCCAGCATATCCACGACCTGCTGGTGTTCCAGTTTGTCCTTAACGGATCCGGCTAATTCGGCTTTTAACAGTCGGTCCTCGAGCTCATTATGCCCCCTTGGGCGGGTTCCGGCGATAGCAAAAGTATCCAGCCGGTCGCGGCGGCGATGGTAAAGCAGTTCCGGGGAAACACTCAAGAACCCGGTCAGCGGCGCGGGTAAACACATAAAACCCTGGTTAGAGTTTTGCAATAATCTGGCCATTACCGCCTCGGGCGCAACAGCGTGATCGAGTGTTAGCCGCATACAACGGGCCAGTACAACTTTAGAGATTTCATTCCGGGCGATAGTCTCGAGCGTATGGTTGACAGTTTTTTGCCAGTCTTCATAAGAAGGAGATTCTTCCAACGCCAGGATATCCGGCGTAAATAAGGAGTGGTCTTCACTATAAGACAGGCGCTCCAGCAGGCTGACGGCTTCGTTAAGAGTCCCGTCATCGTTCTCGGGCAGGATCAGTTGACAGACCAGATGCCATTTGGCATTGGCGGGGTCGCGTTCAATGCCGAACTTGGGTATGTACATCGCCCAGGCATCAAAATCCGACCATTCCTGCCCGGTTATCCGGTTATTAAACGCCCCGCCGCACCAGCAACGCAAGCCGGGAACGCGTTCCAGCCAGCGGCGCACTGAATCCCATTGATCCGCGGCACAAGCACGGTCGGAATTGGTAAAGATATGCGCCGCCCCGGCATAGGCCATGACGCGGCCGCCTTCGGCATTCTGCCAAAAGAATTTAGGGTATTCTTTTTGTGAAGCCAGCCAGGATAAAGGGTCGAAATCATTGGTGCATTCGGCCTGGGCTCGTACGACCAGCGGATAGTGCCCGGCAGCAACTGCTTTGGCGCATTCTTTTAATAAATTGCGTTTTAATGTTTTGGCCGGATCGGAATTCATTTTTTCGCCATGTACAAAGTGACCGCACCCAATGCCAGCGGATATGCGGTTATTTCCTTAAATCCGGATTGAGCGAGCATCCGGTGAAAGCGCTCGGGTTCGGGAAATTGTTTAATGCTTTTACCCAGGTGGTAATAAGCCGCCCAGTTCCCGGTAATTAACAGGCCCACAATCGGCACAATACAACTTAAGTATAACCAATAGAAAGCTCGAGTAATGAGGGCTTTGGGGCGCGAGAATTCCAATATGCCAAAATAGCCGCCCGGCTTCAGCACTCGGTAAGCGGAGGTTAATAATTTAATTACGTCCGGGATATTGCGTAGGGCAAAACCCACCGTAACAGCGTCGAAAGAATCGTCTTTAAAAGTTAGATTAAGCGCGTCACCCTCGATCAACCTGACTAGTGGGCTGTAATTGTGTAGCAGATCGAGAGATTTGTCGAGCGTAGGGGCCGACCTTGTGTCGGCCCGGCACGAGAGGCAAACTGAGCTATTATCACCACTCCGCAGGGCGGACATAAAGTCCGCCCCTACGCACCTGATTAAATCTCCTGATTTGCTAAACAAGTGATGATTGCCATTATTAAGGAGTCGTTGACTGGCTATTTTCAGCATTTGCACGGAAAGATCCAGGCCGGTCAGGTCGGTGACATCAGTACGGTAACGCAAGAACGCCAAGGGAATCGCACCTGTCCCGCAGGCGAGGTCTAAAAGAGAGCGGGTGCCGGCGGGAAAAGCCCGCGCCAGGCGAGCGCGCCAGACTTCATGCAAACCAAAAGACAACACCGTGTTCACCCGGTCATAACGCCAGGCAATGTTATTAAATATCGCGTTCGAGGCTGAATTGGTTAAACCCATGCTATCCGTTCAAATAATGTTCTGCTTCCAAGGCCGCCATACAGCCGGATCCGGCCGCTACGATAGCCTGACGATATTTACGGTCTTGCACATCGCCGCAGGCAAATACTCCGGGCACATTGGTGGTGGTCGATCCAGGAATGGTCTTGATATAACCGGTTTCGTCGAGCTGGATTTGCCTATCCAGAAATCCGGTATTCGGCGTGTGCCCTATTGCAAAAAATAGCCCGCCGCAAGCCAGGCTGGAAATGCTGTCGGTAAGCACGTTCTTTACTTTTAATCCGGCCAGGATCTTGTCCCCGGTGGCTTCAATTGGGACGGTATTCCACATTACTTCTATCTTGGGGTTTTCCAGTACCTTTTTTTGCATGGCTTTGGAAGCCCGCAATTCTCCCCGGCGGTGCATCAGGATCACCCGGGCGGCGTATTTGGTCAAGTGGGTGGCTTCTTCCACTGCGGTATCTCCTCCGCCGATAACTACCAGCACTTTGTTGCGAAAGAACGGCAGGGCGCCATCGCAAACCGCGCAGGCGGATATGCCGCGCTGCCAGAATTTATCTTCACCCGGGATATTCATTCTTTTGGCAGTAGCACCCGTGGCAATGATCAGCGCTTTGGCCACGGCAACAGTCCCGCTCTCGGTGGTTACGGTAAAAGGGGTTTTGGACAGGTCGACTTTAGTAATAGTTTCGGTTTCGATACGGGTGCCGTATTTTACCGATTGCGCGCGCATTTGTTCCATTAACAGCGGACCGGAGATCGCCTCGGGGAAACCCGGAAAATTCTCGATCTCGGTAGTGGTGGTTAATTGTCCACCGGCCGCCACCCCTCCGGCCATCAAGCCTTCAAAAAGTAAAGGCGCCAGATTCGCCCGCGCCGCGTAGATTGCCGCCGTATGTGCCGCCGGCCCGGAACCAATGATGATCAGGTTTTCCATAAATATCCTTAAGATTAAAGTTACGCCGAGGCCTAAGAAAGGTTGCAGGGCCTTAATTCGTTGAGCGTTTTTAGAGCTTGTTTTTCGACCGCGGGTTGGCCGGATAATAACTGGTCGAGCGGGACTTCGGACAAGATAGTAAAACCGGCGTCCTTGATCATTTGTAAGGTGCGGGTGTCCGCCGTTCCCCGCGCGTTCAAATAACCTTGTAAAAAAAGTGAGTTTGCCGCGTAGAGCCCCAGCGCTTCCAGCGACCTTAAATGGAGCTCCCGTCCGGCGGCCATCCGGATCTCGGCCTGGGGATTTATCAGGCGGAACAGGCATAAAACCCGCAAACAATATTCCGGGGTCAAGCCGCTGGCGGTTTTAATAGCCGCGCCGGGTAGAGGGATATAGAAATTAACCGGGATCGACTCAGCCTGGAATTCCCGCAGGCGCAGGGCCATTTCGACCACATCATGCTCCGTCTCACCCATGCCAATAATAACGCCGGAGCAAACCGCCAAACCGGCCTTCTTTGCGGCTTGCAAAGTGGCCACCCGGTCCTGGTATGAATGGGTAGAACAGATCGCGGAATAAAAGCGTTCGGTGGTATTTAAATTATGATTTAGCCGGTCGAGGCCCGCGGCTTTTAATGTTCGAGCGTGAGCTTCGGTAATAACCCCCGGTGACACACAAACCTCGATCGGGTAGCGGGCTTTGATATCCTCGACAATGCGGGAAATAGTTTCAATCCGGCTGTCGGAGGGGCCGGTTCCGGAAAAAACCATACAATACCGATGCGCCCCCTGTTCATAAGCGGCTTTGGCTTCGGCCAGGATTTCGGCGGCGGGTTTCATGGGATAAGTTTCAATAGGAGCCGAGGAAGATCGCGATTGAGCGCAATACCGGCAGTCTTCGGGGCATAAACCATTCTGGACATTGTTCAGAATATGCACGGTAACTGTCCGGGCAAAATGCTTTTCCCGGAAATGCCCGGCCGCGCTCAAACAGGTTAACAGGCTGGTCTTCTGCGGGTCCAGCACAGCCAGGCCATCAGCAAAACACAAACCGGCCGGCCGGGATACAGCGTCAATTAATTGATCGAGCGTTTTGGGATCCATAATTTTGTCCGTTATTGTATTATAACATTCGCTTTTTCAACAGTTAAATCACATTTCAAAGCCGGAAGAATTATCTTTGGGATTAACAATTGAAAACAGCTTGATTTAAAGTAAATTTCCTCTATATTGACGGTGTACAAACAACAATTGGAAAGACTATGGCGCATACGTTCCACATACCCGTAATGGGCACCGGATTTACCACCGACTCGCCGATACGCGTGGCGCGTTATGGTATTTCGTCGGTCATATCCCTGGTGGATGACAATCTTATCGAAGATGTCCGTAAATTCTATGCCCAGCAATACGGCGAGCCTTACGAGCCTATTAAGAAGCACGATAATGACTGGCGCGCAAGGCGTATAACCGAATACCTTAATTTATCCGACCGCATCATTCAAAAACAGATCGCTGGCCTTAAGAATGCCCGCTTTGAACCCGGCAGTGAGATAAATAAATATTTCGATTTTCTGCCCGAGACTTCTCCGGCCAAAGAACTTTATCGGTCCATGCTCTCTTGCAGTGATACTGGCGCCAAAGCCCTTTTACAGGAAAAATTGCGGGCCATGATTGCCCCCGGCCGCATTGACGTCAATATAATGACCAAGATCGACCGGCTGAATTTTGCCAAGACCGGTGAAGTTTTGCCCGACGAACATTCCGATGCGCTTTCCGCTTTACGTGGTTATGCCAACAGTACTGTAACTTCGGCGATCGTGCTTTCGGCCGGTTTTAACCGCCGCCTTTACACCTATATTGAAGAGTTTGCGGATTTTTATCCGGATGCCCGGGGCATTATTAAAAAAGAGATAATCCTGAAAGTCAGTGATTATCGCTCGGCAATTACCCAGGGCAAGTTTCTTACCCGTAAAGGCCTGTGGGTTTCGGAATTCCGCGTTGAATCGGGCTTGAATTGCGGCGGCCATGCTTTTGCCGGTTCCGGTTACCTGATGGGGCCGATACTGGAAGAGTTCAAACAAAGAAAACAGGAACTTATTGACCAGCTGGGCACCGCTTACCTGGAAGCTTTAAAAGCCAAAGGGAAGAAAGCGCCGGCGGGAGCTCTGGATTTTCGCCTGACCGCCCAGGGCGGCATTGGCACTTATGCTGAGGATGTTTTTCTCAGAAGGTATTACGGCGCGATATCTACCGGCTGGGGTTCGCCTTTTCTGCTGGTGCCCGAAGCGGTGCAGATTGATAAAGAAACGCTCGACCGTTTGGCCGCGGCCGGCGAGAACGATATTTATTTAAGTGACGTTTCGCCATTAAATGTGGCGTTTAATAATTTACGGAATTCGTTAAGCGAGATTAAAAGATGCCTCTTGATAAACAGCGGTGAACCGGGCAGTCCCTGCCTGCTGGGCCATCTGGCTAACAATACCGAGTTTACCAAGAACCCGATCTGTACCGCTTCGCGGACCTATCAGAAATTAAAACTGGATGCCATTAAAGCCCTGGGTCTTTCCCAGGAAGAGTACGATCGCCAGGCCCGCAAGATCACCAGTAAAGCCTGTATTTGCGCCCAGCTTGGGGACAGTTTTTACGTTAACGAGAATATTCCCAAAAAAGAAGGCACCGCTCCGGCGGTTTGCCCCGGGCCCAACATTGCTTATTTTAATCGTCCGGCCACTTTAAAAGACATGATCGACCATATTTACGGCCGGCGCAATATCATGCCTTTTAAGAACCGCCCGCATATGTTCATTAAAGAGCTTCGGCTGAATATCGATCAGTTTGAAATTCTGTTGGCTGATAAAAGCGATGACCCGGGCAATAAACGCCAGGCGGTCATTGAGGAATACACCCGCAACCTGAACGATGGTATTGCTTACTACCGCACTTTGGTCCCACTGATCTCCGAAGAGCCGGATACCGCGCGCGAGCGGTTTCTCAGCGAGCTCGACGATTGCGCCCGTAAAGTAGCCGCCCTTTGCCCTGTTAAAACACCCACTCGCTCAGCGTAATAACAGCTCAGATCTTCGTCGGTACTCAAATAATTCAATCTATTGATCGGGTATACAAGTTCAGAAATTCAATGTGTCCCGGTTATTCTTACTGAATACCCAGAAAACGCGTTAAACTTTCCAGTGGTTGGCTGTCCAGGACTACCGGGAAAAGGCCTGAGGCGTTTTGGAGGCGTTGTAGTAAGGCCGGATTTATTGCGACGGTGATGTTCCCTTGCCCGTTGCCGTTAATCATAACTTTTTGAGCGCTGGAGCCAAGATCGATACCACCGGGCGTGAGTCCCGCCTGATCCACCCCGTTAGCGGCGGCCGCCAGCCGGGTACTAACTTTGTCCGTTATACGTTTCATTGGCTCGCCAGTAATGTTCAATTCAACCGGGGCTTGATCCGGGCCAAATTCAAAGATTGTTTCGATCGCGGAATTCTGGTTATTGATACGGATCCCCAGTTTACCGCTGAATGTAAGCAAAGTATAATTGCCGCCCGTCGTTGATAGCATCTGGCCATTGGCGATCAGATCGAGCACCGGATCAAGCGGATCCTTCGTTATTGCCCCCATATTAGCTATCGGATTTAGTGAAGCATTAAGTGGTAATAAGTTCCCCGGCCCCCCTGGGTACGTTTCAAGTGGCTGTGGTTCATTATTGAGCTCAGGCTCCGCGGTGGGCTGGGGTACATTATTCATTTCGGACGGTTGGTCGAAGCCCGGAACTGGATCCCCCTGTTCCGGTTCCGACGGAGGAGTTTCTGGCAATTGGTCTCTGGTCCCGATCCCATGCGGCGCCGCGCGCGGTACTCGATTCGGCGCAGGGGTGCTCTCTTCTACCACCGGAGAATCGGTCCAGGCTGGTGTGGCGGGAGTCTTTGGGATTGCTTCTTCGGGGGTAGTTGGAATTACTTCTACGGGAGTAGTCGCGGAGTTGCGATGTAAGATATTTTCCATAGAGAATGGACTGTTAGTGTCAGGAATATTTGGGAGAGATAGCTCATGAATCTCCATGATTCCTGAGTCGATAGTATGTCGCAGGGTGTTAATGATGGTCGTAAGATCATTGATCCTTTGACGCAAAACCTGTAGTTCCTTGTTCTTACCATTCTCGCGGGACATAACCGAGGCCTGAAAAGACATTTGCAGGTATTGTCTTATAAGTCCGCGCAATTTGGTTTCTTGTTGTGCGCGGGTTTCTTTATTCATTTCTTTGATAATATCGTTGATGGCATATGTCTCAAAACGGCGCTTATAATCATTACCATAACGCTTTAATGCCACCTCAAGGCTAGCCGTTGTAAACGGGTCAGCAGGATTGAACCCGGGAATAACATTGTTTAATGCGAATTCCAGCCTCCAGGAAACATTGTCCATGGCAATCAATCTTTGACGTGTTTCATAAGAAACTTTGTTGGCAATCTTGATCCAGTTCCAGTTAAGTAGATTAAATAGTTCCTTATCCGGTAAACCGGCGGCTAGCTGAAATTGTGCCAATCGTTCCTGGTCAGCATAAACAAATCTGCGGCCCGGATCTTCGTTAAGCAAGAAAACAGCCGCCGCCAATGGCTTTTTAAGCATCAAAACACGAAAAGTACTGTTAAAGGTAAGAAAGCTGATAAATGAACTTTCCGACATAGCTTTTAATTGATCAACCGATAATTCCAGGCAATAATGATTTCGGATCATAACATTCGAAACAAACTGATCCACATATTCCTGCGGGTAATCCATAATACCGGCAAAGATATTAGCAATGTCCTGAAGTGTAAAATTGCCAAATTCGGACGGTAGTTTTAGTAAGGAGTTTTTTGCCTTTTCCACATCCTGGCCGTACTTATGGATAAGTCTGACAAAATTATTCATCATGCGCCAGAAAGGATAATGGGGATCTTTCTGCCTCAAAGTTATACAGGCCGAGACCAGAACATCATCGGGAAATAGTTCTGAGACCATACGGAGCTTTTTCTGGTAGGTCTCGGGCCCCAGCTCATGGGTCAACAGCAGTGTGTCCATCCAGGCACCGAAAGCTTCCCGATCGGGCATTATTTGTCCGTCGAGGTATGGGAATTCTTCGGCAAATGTTTCAATAGCTTTCTGGAAAGCATCGCCCAGGCGGATCTGCATAACGATAGTTTCAAAACGCACAAAGGAATAATGTTGCATAAAGAAGGAAAAACTCTCTTCTTCCATTTCCAGGTTAAGCCCGGCGTTGAAGGCGTCGCGCATTTCCCGGGAGATCTGCGGATTGGCAAGGTCTTTGCCCGTAATATTAATGTTGAGGTTATTGAACAGATTGGTTTTGTCGGTCGACGCCAGCACCAGATTCATAAAACCGTTTACGCCCTGATAAGCCGGCGCTTTCGGGAGATCAGGCATAGCGGTGCGGGTATTGGTAGTGCTCACGGTAATTTCTGGCGGCGAAGCTTCGTTGTGCAAGTTGCGCGTGGGTGCTTTTAAATAATACATCCCCCCTGCCAGTCCTAATAAAGCGGCGACCAAAGTTAAGCCTTTGGCTCTCAGGCCGGATATCGCGGCGGCGTCCTTAGTGAAGGACAGTACTGGATCAAGCTGGCTATTATCGAACACTGCTCCGCCGGAGAAATACTTGCGCGGCAAAGCTTCGCCGGTGGGCTCGTCGATCTCTTCCTTGATGAAATTATATACGCCTTTCTGGAACGCTTCTACGTAGGTGGACCAGATCTGCCCGGGTTCTTTTGGGTTATTGATGTTTATGCCGCCGATCTTGTTACGGTCCACAAACGCTTGGTCCAGGGCGTTACCGGATACTTTCTTTTTGAACCAGGCCGCCAGGATCAGGGAATTATATACCTGCCTGAGTGGGGCAAAGTTGGCGCCTTCGTTGACTTCTTTCTCCAGTACGGGGATCACGATTTCGCGCAGGATGTTCTTGGTGATTTCGGTTGGGTCGATTGTGGGGTTTGGCATTGGTTTATTCGACGTTGCTAAATAGTCGGTTTCCAGCATTATTTTTAGGCGGCTTTTGGTTATGTATGCTGTGCCGGCTGTGGTGTTTTCGTAGATTGTGGCTTGGGCGGGGACGATCCAGACTTTGTTGAAGGTATCGATTGGGATATCGGTAGTGCCGTAGCGCGCTGACGATTGGCGATATACCTCGGACCAGAACTTCTGGCCGGTAGCGCCTTCCGGATAGATCAAGGACGCGGTAACCTGCTTTAACAAATAATCCTGGGCCAGCAGGTCGCGGCCCATCTCGGTAAAGCCAAAAGCCTCCGGCACAATGCGTTCTTTTTCATAAGGGCTTAAATTGACCCACAGGTCCTTCTCGGGAGTTGTTAGAGCGGCGAGAAAATATTTGATAAGTTTCCGGGATTCGACGGCCTGACTTTCCTTATACCGCCGGGTCTGGTCACCTGTATCGGACACAGGCGAACGATCAAGGTTACTATTATCTATAATGAAATCCAGACGCAAGGGATCATTAGCATAAACCTTTACCCCTTTGAGGGTAACAGCTGTCAAGGGTTGACTGAGCGCGATCATGCGCCCGGGTTCCGGCAGGATCACACTTTGCGCCAGAGCCGCCGGCAAACCATTGCCGCTCAAAATAAAACAGCACACTGTAATTAGTGAAACAATTCTACGCATTCCCCTGGTCCCCCAACGAGCTTTAAAAAGCCGCAAAGATCAGCGTAAGATCCATGCAGGCGCCTCATACCTGTATAAGTATGTAATATGAATTGGCAAAAAACAAGTGCGGGAGGCGGAAAGATCAGTTCTCGATGCAAAATACGGCATAAAGCGGAACAGAGCGGATGCTATTCTCGAAGCCGAAGTTCCGGGAAGATATCCGGATCGAATAAGGCGGGATAAATTTCTGCTTAAACACCGTCAAGCTTCGGGAATAAGTATGCCCGCTGGCTTTAACTTCTACCGGTATTATTTTCTCCTGACACTGAATAATAAAATCGATCTCGGCGGTATGGTCGGACTCCCAGTACCACAGGTCGTGCCCGTTAACGCGTAATTGATCGGCCACATAATTCTCGACCAGAGCACCCAGGAAGGTGTTGTTTTCCTCGATAGGAGTAAGGATATTGTGTGCGGGCATGCCTGACTTGAAAGTTAACAGGCCGCAATCCCCCATATAAAGCTTAAAGCTGGAAAAGTCCTGGTGTACGGCCAGCGGGATCATTATTTGGGCTACCTTATTGCATTTTACTACCAGGCCGGCCGCGCAGAGCCAATCGATAGAAGCTCCAAAGATAGTAGCCGATCCGCCGCGTTGAATTACTTTATATTGGAACTTCTTGTTGTTTTTGGCTAATTGCGCGGGGATGGACTGGAACGCCGCCATGATTCTGGTGGTTTCGGCCGGAGTGGCGTATTTGGCCATGTCGGCAACGTAAGAATTAAGAATGATGGCTTGCAGATTAGCCGCATCCAGCAGATGTTGGGTGCGACAATACTCGTTAACTACTGCCGGCATGCCGCCCACTATCAGGTAACTCTTGTAAAGTTCCAGTGCCGCGCTATGGATCATGGGCGCCAGAGGACGATTGGCAACATAGGAAGCCCGGATCTCTGCCGTTAAAGCCTCTTTGCCCAATGCCCAAAAGAATTCTTCCAGGTCCAGCGGATACAAATGCAAAAGATCAACCTTGCCGACGGGAAAAGAATGTTGTTCCCTGTTTACGGCTACTCCCAGCAGGCTTCCCGCCGCGATGATATGATACTCGGGCGCGTTCTCACAAAAATATTTCAACGAGGTCAAAGCCCGGGCACAAGACTGGATCTCGTCAAAGAAGATCAAGGTTTTCTCAGGGGCGATCTTACGGGAAAAGAATATCTCCAGCCGGTCAATGATCTTTTCCGGAGAAATATCGGCAATAAAGTCCGCGGCCAGGCTGGCATTCGTTTCCAGATTTACATAGATGACGTTTTCATAGTGCAGGCGGCCAAACTCATTAATTATATAGGTCTTGCCGGTTTGCCGTGCTCCATACATTAATAAAGGCTTGCGCCTGGGGTTGTTTTTCCAATTCAATAACTGAGAGGTTATTTTCCTTTTCATACTTCAAATATAGCACTAAAGTGCGTTTATGTCAACTAAAGTCAGACAAAAGCAGATAAAAGTTGAGATGAAAGTCTAAAAAGGGGGTTATTTGATCTCTTGTGTTATCTTCATAGCGCAGAAATCGGGGCCGCACATGGTACAGCAACGGTTGGAGGTGCCGTCTTTGGGGAATGATTCTTCGCGGTAACGGCGGGCGGTTTGGGGGTCTAAAGACAAGGCGTACTGGTCTTCCCAGCGAAAAGCATAACGCGCTTCGGACATGGCATTGTTCCAGGCTATAGCCATGGGATGGCCTTTGGCCAGGTCGGCCGCCAGCGCGGCCATTTTATGGACAATAATGCCTTCTTTTACATCGTCTTTATTTGGTAAGGAAAGGTGTTCCTTGGGGGTTACGTAACACAACATCGCGGTGCCCAGCCAGCCGATCATGGCCGCACCGATAGCCGAAGTAATATGGTCCCGCCCGGCGCCAACATCAATTACCAGCGGACCCAGGGTATAAAACGGCGCGTTATGGCACAGTTCCAGCTGGCGGTCCATATTTTCTTTGATCTTGTTCAGCGGCACATGTCCGGGGCCTTCGATCATTATCTGAACCCCGTGTTTCCAGGCGGTTTTAGTAAGCTCGCCCAGCACCTTTAGTTCACCGAACTGAGCCTCGTCGTTGGCATCAAAGGTCGAGCCGGGCCGCAAGCCGTCTCCCAGCGAGAACGCCACATCATACTCTTTAAGGAGCTCACAGATCTTTTCGAAATTGGTGTATAAAAAGTTTTCCTGATTATGGATCTGGGTCCATTTTGCCAGGATAGATCCGCCGCGCGAAACGATCCCGGTCTTGCGTTTCCGGGCCGCCGGCACCAGGGCTTTAAGCAAACCGGCGTGGACGGTAAAATAATCTACACCTTGCTCGCATTGTTCGATCAAGGTATCCCGGTAAACGGGCCAGGACAGGTCTTCTACCCGCCCGCCCACTTTTTCCAGGGCCTGATAGATCGGCACCGTACCCACCGGCACCGGGCAATTGCGAATAATGCGTTCGCGGGTCGCGTGAATGTTCTTACCCGTCGACAGGTCCATTACAGTATCGCCGCCCCAGCGGATGGACCACAACATTTTCTCCAGCTCTTCCTCGACCGAGGAAGACAGGGCGGAATTACCGATATTCGAGTTGATCTTCACCAGGAAATTGCGGCCAATGGCCATGGGCTCGCATTCCGGATGGTTAATGTTGGCCGGAATAATGGCCCGGCCTTCGGCAACCTCTTTACGGACGAAATCGGGAGTCAGGCCTTCCCGCAGGGCTACGAATTCCATCTCGGGGGAAATAACACCGGCCAGCGCCTGGGTCATTTGAGTAGGCTTGCACCCGCCCGCCCAGGAACGGCGCAAAGGCGGTAAACCGGCCCGCAAGTCAAGATTGGCGGCGGGGTCAGTATACGCGCCGGTAACATCATATAATTGCAAAGATCTCTGCCCGGAATCCAGGCTGATCTCGCGCACCGGCACGCGCAGTTCCGGAAAAATAACCCCGGGCTTATAAACCTTTCGTGAGCCTTCAAATACCGGCATCAAAGAAGGTTTAGCAGAATCATTCTTATGCTTGGGACAAGACTCAAGTGACAAAACGTTCTCCGGTTAACGAATTTCATATAAAAAGTGCCGCATTATAGCACACGGATTATCAAGATGCCTTTTGTTTTGTGCACAAAGTCAGCCCAAGATCGTTCGAATATGTGCACAAAGTCAACCATAATTAAGGCGTTTTTTTACACAAAGTCAACCCTAAATCAGGAGTTTTCTTGCACAAAGTCAACCATAAATCAGGCGTTTCCTTACACAAAGTCAACCATAATTCATGAGTTTTCTTACACAAAGTCAGCCATAAATAAAACTTATGTGCGTATTTAACAGATTTATAGAATAAATAATTTCCGTAGCGGCCGAGCTTGTCTCGGCCCGGCAATTAGACGATGTAAACCGGAACATTATATTAATTTGAAAAGCAGTCATTGAAATGGTTCAACGAGCTGGAAGAAATATAATGTCCCGGTTATATATGTTACCGGAAAGCCGCGAGCAATCGCGGCTCTTTCTTTTTATTTAATCCGGTCTGATGTGACTGTTGGCTTCGGGCCGGTGAAGGTGAATGATAGTTTTTCACCACTGCGGCTGTTAATGCTCAGGACTTTTGAGCCAGCGGGTAAACCCGCGGAGGTGACAGTGGTATCGGTTACTTTGTTATCCAGGACTTTGAGAGCCAGTTTGATCTTGCCACCCGCTTCGTTAGCCGTTAGCGCCATGGTAATATTGCCATTGGGGTGTACAACAGTTGTATTAAAACCATAGTGTTCCACCGCTTTATACCCGGCTGTGTAATAGACCACCAGTTCCACTTCCTCACCCGAATCCGCCGTAAACCGATAGGGCACCGCCAGCAAGGCTGTTTGCGCCCAGGCTTGACCGGCAGCCATTATTAAGAACAACAACCCCACGAGAAACTTTTGTGCTTTTTTCATACATCTCCATTTTTTAGAACATCATGGCGCCGAAGATTAAGCCGCCGTTTTCTGCGCTGTTGTCGAAGTCCCAGAGTTTATTTCCGGTGCCGGAGTTGTTGTAGCCGGCGTCGTTGCAATTTACACAAGTAATGTCATTAGTTTGGGCATCCGCTCGCCGTACGCTTAAATAATTAACCGTGGGCACACCTCCCGCGGGTTTAAGTATGAAGTTGGTGGTTAAGCCGTCGTGGGTGTTGAGTGTTATAAGATTCCCCGAGGTGCCGTTTAATGTGAGCGTGCCGGATATTGTATAAGTTATGCCGTTCTCGAAATACAATTTTGACCCGGCGGTAATATCGGTAAAGTCCACCACCGTCCAGGCATCCGAGAAGGTCACTCCGCCCGCCGCCGAATTGGACACGGTTAGCACATTGTACTGGTTGTCGGCCGTAAGTATGGTTTGAGCCGTGGTGGTCGAATTAAGAATAACTGTCGAAAGGGTATTGGTAAATGTGCCGCCGGTAAAGTTCACACTGCCGCCGATGGCCAGAGTGCTTGAGCCTCCGGCCCCGTTGGCGGCGTTGAGGGTGCCGGGCACGGTTACGTCGGAGGTGGTGGTGAAGTTGTAGCCGTCAGTAACTAGAGTGGACCCGGCGGCAATGGTGATACTGCCCAGGCTCCAGGCGGATCTCATGGTAGAAGTGCCGGCGCCGATCAAAAGAGTGGTATTGTCCGAGATGAAATTCCCCAGCGGATGAAAGTAACCCGTGACCGCGATCCGCGATTTGGTTGAGCCGGTATCCTGGCTGGCGTCAAGTGTGCCGCCGGAGGCAATATCAAAGTTGCCGCCCACAGTTAAGTTCCAGCCGTTGGTATTCACCCGGCCGTTAATAGTGGCATTCCCCGAGATAGTTAAATTGCCCGATAGTTCCACCGTGGCATCCGCATCCACTGTCCAGTTGCCAGTAATGGTCGAGCCCATAGTGAATATCGTCCCGCCACTTCCTGAGTAGCGGCCCAGTTGCAGGTTGCCATAAGTCTCCCCCGACGGCAGGGTCTGGTCGAGATCGGTCTGTATGTTCAAAGTGCCGCCCGTCCAGGTGGTAGCGGCGATATTAACATTGGTATAAGCGGCTGTCGGGCCTGAAATATTAAATGGTGCGGTTCCGGCGGTGAACGCGAATCCGGCATCGATCGTAACCGCGCCTGCCACCGTAACGGCCGCGTTATAGGTGGAGCAGTTAAAAGAAAACGACTTGAGGTACAACGAACCAAGTACCGACACGTTATCGTAGGGCGTTCTATTGCCCAGGATCTGCAGATTGTTAAACGAAGTTCCTCCCGACCACAATTTACATGTGTTGTAAAGCTTTACTGTGGATGTGCCGGGATTGACTGTGATGGTGCCATTGGAGGATTGCATGGTCCAGTCCCAGGACACAGCCCAGACAGAAGACTCAAGATTAACCGTTCCTGAATATGCGTAACTACTCCAGGTTGTGCCGGCATCCCACCCGTCGGTAACTGTGCTGTTCGCGAAATTGGCAATCGTGGCACCTCGGGCATAAGCCATGGAACCATTTCCGGCAACAGCCCGGACAAAGTTTGACGTTGTTATGGGAAAGCCATTTGTATTGTAGGTCAATGTCTTGCCAGCCGTTTGTTGATAAGCATCAAAGGCGCCGATATTCAAAGCGCCGCCAAGGTTGTAGGTAACAGTTGCCGCGGGAGTAAATGAAACGGCCAGATTCGACGCGGTCGATATAGCCGGCACGGTAAAGGTGTAGCCGTCTTCCTGAGTGTTGTAGATCAACATATTGCCGTAAACGAAATTTGTATTGTTATAAACCAGCGGAGTAACGGTTCCCCGAAGTATAAATAATAATCCGTAGACGCCAGTGGAATGAGTCAGCGTTCCGGAGCCCAGGGTAAGAGTGCCATAAATGTAAAAGTTTCTCAGGCTGGTGGGATCGAGCACGGTGGTTGTCTGCCCGGGTGCCGCGATCTTAAGGTTATAAAAATAGGAATTATAAGGCAGTTTCATTTGCCCGGTTCCGGTAAGGTCAACCGTAGACTGATTGTATGTAAATGTAGCCGTTGCTCCCGAGGAATCCCAGTTCCGGCCAACGCTAATAGTGGAAGTCCCGCCTTTTAGTGTACCGGCGGCAAGAGTGAAATCGTTGGTGATCGTGGTGCTGTCGTTAAAAGTCCAGTCGCCGGAGCCGGTGAAATAGGCATTGTAAAGATTTTTGCCGTTGGTGGTAATGGTCTTGCCGGAGCCGCTGGCATCAAAATTCAGGATGCCGGAAGAACTGGTCCAGGTGGTGGCGGCATCGATAGTGAGCGACCCGGCCACCGACATTACCGCCGACGGAGCAATGAAAGCCCCGGTGACCGCCAATGACCCGTTCACGTCCATGGTGCCGGCGCTGGCGGCGTTGAAGGTGCCTGCCGTCATGGTGAAATCACTGCTGGTGGTTAAGCCCCCGGTCACAGTCCAGGAACCCGCGCCGGTCACCCGGATCACATTGAACGTTTGATTATTGGTTACAAATGACTGTGCACCGGAACTGGCATTCAGGATCAGAGTTGAATCGGAACCGGTAAAGGCACCATTGGCCAGATTAACTCCTCCGCCCACAGTGAGCGTACTGGCGCCGCCTGTTCCGCTGGCCGCGTTCAGGGTGCCGGGCACCGTAACATCTGTGGCAGTGGTAAAGTTATATCCGTCGGTAGTTAAAACAGCACCGGAGGCTACCGTGATACTGCCCAGGCTCCAGGGGGATTTCATAGCGGTAGTGCCCGCACCGATGGCAAGGGTAGTGCTGTCAGTAACAAAATTGCCGGTCGGATGAAAATATCCGGTAACCGTAATAGCAGACTTACTGGAGCCGGTATCCTGACTGGCGTCAAGTGTAGCGCCGGATGCGATATCTAAGTTACCGCCAACAGTCATATTAAACCCGTTGGTATTCACCTGTCCGTTGATGGTCACATCGCCGGTTACAAACAGATTGCCCGATAATTCCACAGTGGCGTCAGAATCTACTGTCCAGTCCCCGGCGATAGTGGAACCCATGGTATAAATCGTCCCCCCAGAATCCGAGTAGCGGCCCAGCTGCAGGTTGCCGTAGGTCTCATCTGACGGTAAAGTCTGGTCGAGATCGGATTGCAAGTTCAATGTGGCCGTGGACGCCCAGGTGGTGTTAGCGATCGAGAATATATCGCTTGATTTATAGGTTGCCGCGGTACCGGCGATGGTCAAGGTGGAGGCCGCACCCACGGTCATGGACCCGGCAGTGTCGATTGTCAGAGCCACGCCGATGGTCATCACTGCGCTGTTAGTGGCCAAGTCCAGGATGCCATCAATAACCCGCGCGCTGTTGGTTACAGTGAGGTCAAGCGTGTTAGCGGGCGATGAAATGATCACTTTATCGGTGCCGGCAGCGCCGGTTTTATTGATCACCATGTTATAGAATTCCGCGATAGCTGCACCGGTATTGTCCACGCTGTTGGCCGCAGTGATCGTCTGGTTAGCCGCGCCCGAGAGCGTAATGGTAGAGGTTCCGGCGTTCATGCCCCAGGTGGACTCACTGCTGATGTACATGCTGGAATAATCCATATTCCCCTTTGATATCACCGAGGCCGAACCCAAAGTTACTTTCATGTCTTTCATAGTCCAGTTGCCATCTACTTCGAGCGCTACCGAGCCGGCGGAATCATCCAGGATCACCAACCCCGCCGATGGCACTGCTCCCTGGACAACATACAAGGCTCCGGTAATAACGTGTGTCCCGTTGCGGAGTAATAATTTTTGCTGGCCCTGCCGGCTTAAAGATCCTGCGGCACCAAGGATCACCCAGCCGTTCGCCGTTAAATTCTTGCTATTGGTATCAAAAACACGGGCTTCAGCCTCGGTGTCAGAATTTGTACCAGCGGATGGGGAAAGCTGCATATTCCCTACTGTCCAGTCACCGCTCATGATGACAGATGAATTAGCGTAGGAGAAGTCGAAGAACCGGCCAGTAATATTAATTGATTTTTGTGTTCGATTGGCGCCGCCATATAACGTAAGAATGTTTGACACATTTGATCCCGCCGCAAAATCAAAATAGTCATTGGCCGTAGGTGAATATGCATAGAACTGCCCCCCGTTAACGGTAGCGTTCGCCCCTAAAACACCTTTTTTGAACACGCATGTTCCCGAAATTGTTACCGTAACCCCGGCGCTGGCTTCAAAGATCGCAAACCCCTGCACAGTGTTCGAAACCGTCCCGTTGGCTGCCATTACCCAGGTGCCGGTGGAGGGCGCTATATTAACTGCACTGGTATTAATGGTGATATTTGCGGCCGTCGGGCTGTTCACTGTAACCGTCTTGCCGTTATCCACCAGTGACGCATTGGCCAGCGTAGTGGCCACATTAATTGAGTAGGCGGTAAAATTATCCTGCAGGGTCCAGATCGTGCCGGTAGACCCTGCGTAAGAGGCATCGAACCGTACATTCTGAAGTTGTTTACTGTTCGTTGTTATAGTCTTGGTAGTGCCCGAGGCGTCAAAGAACAGGGTGCCAGACCCGCTGAAGTTCCACGAAGCCGTTGAGTCGATAGTGAGGGATTTCGATATCGACATGACCGCATTGGTGGGCGCGGTAAAATCCGAACTGATGATCGCCAGCGATCCGTTAATGTCGAGCGTGCTGGCACCGGCAGCGTTAAAATCCCCCGCGTTCAAGGTGGCGTCACCATTAATCGTAAACCCGTTAGAAACCGTGATCGTGCCGGTGAAGCCGGTTGCCATGTTCAACCCCGCAACAGTAGCTGGAATATCAACAATACAACTCTTGGTGCTGGTTGTATCGAAAACAACCACATCGGAAGTGGCAGGAACGCCACTGCTCCAGTTGCCGGGAGTCGACCAGTTATTATCGGCCCCCCCGCCCGTCCAGGTGCCGTTGGCTACAAAAGTCCAGCCCACATTATGGCCGCCATCGGCAATATTCAACCCCGCTGTGTTGATGTCAGCCCCCGTATTGTTCGAATCACTGACACTTAAATAACTTAACGTGTGCGTGCCCGCCGGATTAACATTCCAGTAACTGCCACCCGACGATGAGGCCAGGGTTAATATCGCACCGGATTGACCGGTTAACGTCAAGGCATTGCTGATCGTCTGGGATGCGCCGGATTCAAAAGTGAGCGTACCGGCCGTGGTGACATTCTTTTGCAGATTGTAAAACGTGTTTGTCCCGTTGATCCGCTGACTGGCGCCGTTGAGTGTGACCGTGCCGTTGCGCGGCGTGAAGGTGCCGCCCGCATTGGTCCAGGTGCCCGCCGCCGAAATCGCATAATTCGATGCGGTTACGTCCAGTGTGCCAGCTGTGAGTGTCAGGTCGCCGCCGACCAAGAGTGAATCCTGCATGGAGAGTGTCAGCCCCGCGTTATTGACTTGCAGGGTGTTAAAAGTGTTGCTGGCGGACTTGAGCGTTTTGGTGCCGGTGCCGTTAAAGAGCAGGACCGAATTATCCCGTGTGAAGGTGCCGCCGGTAAAATCTGCACTGCCGCTGAGCGTAATGGTGCTGGCCGTGGCGCCGCGGGTGGCGTCCAGAGTGCCGTTCATGTCGAGTGTTCCGGCAATTGTCAGGTTCCAGCCTTGCGTATTCACCCGGCCGTTGATGGTGGCACTCCCGCTGATCACCAGGTCCCCGGTCAGGTTTACCGTGGCATCCGCATCCACTGTCCAGTTCCCCTCGATGGTGGACCCCATGTTAAAGATCGTCCCGCCCGTGCCTGAGAAACGCCCCAACTGCAACGTTCCATACGTCTCTCCCGAAGGCAGGGTTTGATCCAGGTCGGATTGGATATTCAAAGACCCGCCTGTCCAGGTGGTCTTGGAAATATCAATATTCGTGGACGTATAACTGGCCGTGGCCCCCGAGAGCGTAACCAAATAGGTGCCGGGTGTAAATGGTGTTTGCACCCGCAAGGCGCCTACCAGATTTAACGGAGAAGTGATCTGAAACACATCCGGCGTAGCGCCTGTTGCATTGATCGAAAGGTTAAAATAATCCGTAGCGCCGAAATCCTTGATCGTGCGCGTGGTCGCGGTGCCATTGCCCACATACGTCCAGGTGCCGTTGGACGTGTACTGGGTGAAATTGTTGGTGGTTTCGGTATTGATAAGCTGAATATTACCGCCGGAGTTGGTGAGTGTAAACGTCGTCGACACGGCCGTAATGTTCCGGCCATTAAGGTCTAGCGTGCCTGCCGAATTAATAAGAGCAGTACCATTGGTCATTCTTAAGTTATTGCCTGTTAATTGCAACGCACCCGCACCGGAATGCGTCAGGTTTGAGAAAGCGATGTTCGCAGTATCCAACGTTTGTACCCCGGAAGTCTTACTAAAGACGGGGATACCCCCATTACCCCAAACCACCCGATTTGCCCCAGTAACGTTACCATTAAAGATAGTGTTTACACCAAAAGCGACATAGGAACTTTGATTTCCAGTAGTGGTAAATGTTACATCATTATTAAACGTGGTCGCGGTGTTCTGAAACCCGGACCAATCATTAGTACTGGGATTATTCATTGTGGCTGGACCATTAAAAGTTGATCCGTAAATTCGCCAATACTTCGTTGCTTCAAATGTTGTCGCCCCATTAAATGTAACCGAAGTCGCCGTGGTTTGATAAACACTAAACGTCGTATCTCCGTTAAATGTTGTACCTGTTCCCAAGGTTAATATAGATGTCCCACCCATTGTTAAATTCTGGGCCGTTGCCCCGACCTGATTAAACCCCTGCAACCTTAATTCTCCGCCTGTATATCCTGTTCCAACAGAAATCGTCTTCCCTGTTGCTAAAGTAGAGTTATAAATATAAATATTCCCGGACCCTGAGCTATTCACAATCAGATTGCCATTGAATTTATAACCTGTTTGATTTAGGCCAATATCCGAATTGTTTAAGATGTTAAAGGTAACATCTCCATTAAATGTTTCATAAAGACCGTTATTTCCAAGATACTGATATGCCGAGGTAGCACCACCGCCGCTTCCTGTTCCGTTCTGATTAAAAGTGAACGTGCTATTGAAGGTGTCGCCTCCATCGGTATACGTATAAGAACCTGCCAGCCCGGTCTTTGTGATCGTTACCGGGCCATTAAATGTTGAACGCCCCAGGTTGAACACAGGTGTACTGATCGTTAACGGCCCATTAAATGTATTGGCATAATTCATAACAAGCGAAGATGTGCCGGTGAGATCCAAGGTCGAACCCGTCGAACCCACCTGCGTTAAACCACGAATAGCCAGAGTCCCGCTGGAAAAACCCGTAGTGCCTATCGACAAAGAATGGCCATCCGCCAGCGTTGAAGTCCTGGTGCCATTGTAATTGCCGATTGAGGTTGTTCCTGCGCCGGTATTATTAAAGAAAATGTCGTTATTAAAAACGGTCCCGCTGGTGCCAGACACCACATTCACATAACCGGAACTGGTATTTGTTAAGGTCAGTGGTCCATTAAAGGTGTCGGTCGTAGAATAGCCCAAAGAAAATCCCCTGGATCCGTTATTCTCGATCGTGGTTGTGCTGTTAAATGTGCAGCTGCCGCTACTGCCCCCGCTATCAGACGTTGTTCCGGTCTGCTTGAAATAAGACGTCCCATTGAAGGTGCCGCCGTTCAGGTTGATGATGCCAGCCGTGACATTCAGATTGCCGTTGAAGCGGGTGGCAGTGGAGTAGGTGTTAACAGTATTTCCCGTGCCGCCGGTAACCGTCAGGTCGCCATTAAAGGTGCCGCCGTAAGAAATGTTCATGGTTGCGGTGCCCGTGAGCGCAATATTCTGGGCTGTGGTGCCGGCCTGCAACAAGCCCTTGATACTTAAAGTGCCGGAAGAAACGCCGCTTGAGCCAACCGAAATGGTATATCCGTCAGCCAGGGTCATGCTGGAACCGTAATACGCCCCGACCGAAACTGTACCGGAGCCGGTGTTGTTAACATAAATATTGTTGTTAAATTTAGTATTGTTGCCTGCCCAGTTGATGGTAAGCGTGCCGTTACTTGTATTATTAAGTGTTAGCGGACCGTTAAATGTATCCGCCTTGGACTGACTGGTATAAAATTGCACACTCCCACTGGTTTGGAGCGTTGTGTCGCTATTAAAGGTGCTTCCGCCATAGCTAACAGAATCACCTTGAGTCGTCCCATTACAATTTAAGAATGCCACGCCATTAAAAGTGGCGTCAGTAAAATTTATGCTACCTGCTGTAATGTAAATATTGGCTCCAATAACCGCATTGTTATCAATGGTAACCTGGTTTCCTGTTAAACCAGATACTGTAAACGTACCATTATTCAAGATCCCGCCGTAACGAACACGCCCGTTACCCTGGCTGGTCATGCTCAACGTATTGAGATCAATGGTGCCGGCTGTCTGATAAATATAATTTGTAGCCGTTACGGAATTGTTGATCAATTGCAGAGTGCCCGCGGCATTATGATTGATCCGGTAAAAGGTTTGATTGCCGGAATCAAAGGTTTGGGTGCCCGCGGCTTTGGTAAGGTCAATGATGCCGTTATTATGGGTATAAGTCCCGCCGCTCAGATTGACATCGCCTGCCACGGAGAGTGTGCCGCTGGTCGCGGTGAATGCGCCGCCGGTTACACTGAAATTGCCTGAATTAGTGATAGCACCTGATCCGCCGGTAAATGTGCCGTCAACCTGGGTATAATGACTGGCGCCGACAGTTACCGTGTAAGTGCTGGTTTGGGTGATCGTGCCGGAGTAGCCGGAAGCAATGTTAATCCCGGCGACGTTCAGGTTGGCGTTGATCGAGGCATTGCTGTCGCAATCCGCGTCAAAATACGCGATGTCCGAATTTCCGGGAATACCCGCCCCGCCGCCAGCGCAACTGGCCGGATCCGCCCCGGCCCAGTTATTGGCATCATTGGTATTAGCCCCGTTCGCCCCCACCCAGTACCGTGACGCCGCTTGCGCCGTGGAGCAGGACAGCAAAACCCCCGCCGCCAATATCATGCCCGCCACCACCCGCAACGCCAAATGCGAGTTCACAAGGGTGCTCGGCCCGACCTTCGCTAAAGTTCGACGGGATGAAATCTCTACCGGGGCGCCGGGTTCGCCCTTGGCTATAATTCGATGCGATGGAATTTCAACATGTAAGCCTGGGCGGAACTGGTCTATTGCGTGAAGTAATGGAATTCTTATCTGTCCGTAGGGGCGGACTTTATGTCCGCCCGGCGTAATGACGTTTTTTGTCTGACGCATTGAAGAATCGTCATATTGCCGGGCGGACATAAAGTCCGCCCCTACGAACATGAATAAATCATTAATTAACGGGGTGCAAAAGGCAT
Organism: Candidatus Omnitrophota bacterium; assembly: GCA_015232565.1. Classification (GTDB taxonomy): domain Bacteria; phylum Omnitrophota; class Gorgyraeia; order Zapsychrales; family Fredricksoniimonadaceae. The sequence continues at coordinate 74,320 of JADFZK010000002.1, read as the reverse complement.
GCCGGCAGGCGTTCAATAGCTTACACGTCACAGTGGTCGTGCGTTGGGCTATTAAAAAGTTAAATCTTTTAGTGTATTCAAATAAGGGCATGAAAAAAGTCAACCCTGAGTAGATAAGAATTTAAAAAGAATTTATAGATGGAGATGCACTATCTAACCATACAGCGGGTAGGAATTCAAGGTGTTTTCAGAATGATTTGCGATTGATTTACGACAAACCAGAAGAAACACAAAACATTGCGGGACAATGGCTTAAGTAAACCGGGACACATTGAAGTAAACCGGGACACATTGAATTATTTACGTTGATTGCTTCTTCGCTCGCCACACGAAAACACTGGCTCGCTCCTCGCAATGACGTTTTAATAGCGCAGGTACGGATGTTAAGAACGTCAGCGCGAACGTGATTCGCGGACTGCGGCCAGGATGTCATGTCGGGAAATATTCGTAGCGATGCCGGTAACATCAAGGGGTGACGTAACAGGCAATGCTCGCCTAAGAGAAAACAGGCTGCCATCCTGGCGTTTAATAAGCACTTCCCCTTCCCTGCGGGCTTTGTCGAGAACTCTGGATAGATTTTGACGAGCGTTGGAATACGTATAAACAGTCATTTCATGCCTCCAGTAATTTTATCCAGTCGTAATTGAGCATGTTCCGGAATGCAATTTACCATATGGTTGTAACAATTGGGTAACGGGATATCCAGCTGTCACAGGTGAGTATCGGGCAACGATGATGCAAGGCCGTAGCAATAATTATACGATCGCAAGGATCATTATGGAGTGACGGCAGGTTTACCGAACGCACCAAGATATCAGAAGACACAACGATCTCCTGAATACCATGATGATCCAAAGTTTTAGCGTACCATTCCCCCGCCGGCAAAGGTAGTATTAGTTTCTTACGACGTTGTTTTACCGCCAGTTCGAAAGCCGAGATCGCGGAAATGTACAAGGTCTGGGCATGTTTCGTGATAGCCGCACGGGCTTTTAACGATAATTCTTTCTGATCAGCAGCCAGCCAAAGCAAAGCGCAGGTATCCAGGATTATCATAGGTATTTACCTGATCTTCCTGGACCACTCTTCATCATCAAGAGGGTCCATCGGCGAGCCTTTAAAAATGACTTTCTTCAGGGCAGGATCCTGGTGAAACGGATCTTTAGGCACTCCGCGAAAAGGTGTTAATTCGGCCACCGGTGTTCCATGGCGGCAAATTATCACTCGCTCACCCTTAAATTGCACAGCGGCCAATAGTGCGGAGAGTTTTGTTTTCGCCTGGTGTGTGTTAACTGAAACCATAGTAACTCCCTTCTTAGTTCATATGAACTAACCTAAATATAACACACGAAACACCTATATCAAAATAAATTTTCAATCATGTTCTCAGGAATGTACTCCGGCTTGATGTTCTTTAAGCTGTTAAAGATATTGATCTTTAATGCCGGAGTGACTTTTTCCATTTCGCTGATGATCTTCTTGATGGCAGCGCGCTGGGTATGCGCCGCTACCGGACAGCGGCAGCCGCCCAGGCCGCCAATGCCGGCGCCTTTGGCAAAAGTGCGGATCGTTTGCTCGTTCTCATAAGTCAGCGGACGAATAAGAGTCAAGGCTCCGTTGAAGATCTCCTGCCGCGGGCACATGGCACTTAGTTCACCCTTAAAAAACTGGTTTAACAGGATGGTTTCCACAATATCGTCGAGGTGATGACCGAAAGCGATCTTGTTAAAACCGTTCTGCTGAGCGTAGCGAAACAGGATCTTGCGCCGGTTCCAGGAACACCAGAAACAATTCAGGTCGGGGTGTTTCTGTCCATCGGAAGTTTTAAACAGGTCGGCCCGGGCAATATGGTTGGGTATTCCGGTAGATTTAAGGTACGCTTCCAACAACCCCAGGTCGGGCCCGGGCATCCCCAGGTCCACATGAATGGCCAGCAGGTCAAAATTAACCGGCGCGATACTACGGCGATGGATCATTACGTTAAGCAAGGTAAGGCTGTCTTTACCGCCGGAAACCGCCACCAGGATTCGGTCACCATCTTTTATCAGGTTGTAATCGCCGATCACTTTGCCCGCCCGGCGGGAGATCTGGTCGAACACACTAAAAGTAGCCTGGTCAAGACAGCTAAAGAGATGATCCATCCCCGCTCCCGCCTGCCGCCAACGCCACCAGCACATCAAAATAATCGAATTCCATCCTGAGCATCTCGTCGTCATTCTTGCGCAGCCATTCCGAGAGCCAGGCAAAACGCAGGCCGATCAGTAAAGCCGGAAAGTGTTTAAAGCTTAACGCCGAATAACGGCCCGAGGCCCGTAAACGCTCCATAAAACTAACCGGCGCGCCACTCCATAAACATTCAGGGTCTTCAATGCCCAGGCAGGTAACCATGTTCGCCGCATCATAAAGCTCGGGCTTTAACCCGCAGAACTCCCAGTCAATTACCGCGGCAATGCCTTGTTCTTTCCAGATGATATTAATAGCATGCAAGTCCCCGTGGGCAAAACATACCGGCAGAGCGCTATACACCGGGAACAGATGCTTTTTTACATGTTCGTAGATCAAGTTAACTTTTGGCAGGACTTCCGGGCGATTCTTCTGAATAGCAGGCATTAAATGTTCGATATAATCCGGCAAGGAGAAAACGGGTTCATTCAACGCCGGGGCCGCATTACGCAGGCGTAACAAGAAATCCGCCGCCGCGGTTCCGCGCCAGGCCTCAAAAACATATTTTGGCCGGTCCAGTTGTATGCCCGGGACATACGGCACTACTTGCCAGAAACGGCCTTCATACGGCAAAATATGCTTGCCCGATCTGCTGCGCCGATACGCAAATACTTCCGGTAAACCGGGCGTACTTAGATGTTCGAGGATCTGTGCAATGCGGCGCTTCTTGGCCAACAGCCCTCCCGCTACCGCCTCCAGTACAAACAATTTAGCGCTCTGGTCTTCTATTACCAGGCGCGTTTCGGTACGTTCCGGACTGCCGGCAATAACAAAATCTTCACGCTCACGCGCGAAATTAATATCCCAATGTTGTAAAATATTTGATAGATTCATAACTTCTTTCGCAGCCTCGCCATAAAGAATCCGGAAAAAACACCGTCGGGAAGAACCCGCCAGCAGGCCGACAGGTCGGCCGCATATTCACGCCGCTCATAGCTCTGCAATGCCGGATAGCGCGGCACACCCGGCAGGTCAAAAGCTTCCAGAATAAACTCGCCTTTGGTTTTCTTAAGGAACCAGTCCACCACCGTTTCATTCTCTTCGGGTGCAAAAGTACAAGTGGAATACACTAATACGCCGCCGTCCTTTACACAACGCCCGGCGTTAAGCAACAAGCCTTTTTGCTTATGAGCCATCTCTTTGATCTTGTGCGGGCTCCAGAAACCAAAAGACTTTTTATTATTGATGTCAAAACGCCCCTCGGAACTGCAAGGCGCGTCCACCAAAACTTTAGCAAACAATTCGGGCGGCGGACGAAACCGGCGGCCGTCAGTAAGCAGGCATTTAACATTAGTCACCCCGGTCAAAGCACAAACCGACTTAAGTTTAAAGAACCGCCCTTTGATAACCTCAACCGCCGTTATAGCGCCCTGGGGCCCCACCAGCGCGGCCATTTGCGTGGTCTTACTGCCCGGCGCCGCACAAAGGTCCAGCACACTTTCACCAGCGCCCGGAGCCAGCACTAAAGCCGGCAAAAGGCTGGAAGGCGCCTGCCAATACCAGCGGCCATCCGAAAAATATTCCAGTTCGCGGATCTGATCTCGAGCAACGGCAGGAACGATAAAAACATCCGGTAAGGCCGGATGAAAAGAAGCGGATACTCCCAGGGTTTCCAAGATCCTGGACGTATCCGCGGAATTCATTTTAAGAGTATTAACCCGGAAAGCGAAAGCCCTGGCGCCGGCAAACGTGGCGAGCACACTTTCATACTGGCTGACGGGAATAATGTGCTTTAAGCGCTCTACAAAAAGCGCTGGTAAACAAGGCATACGGGCGATCAGCCTTTGGCTTTCACCACATTCATTAACGAATGCACCTGGGCCAAAAGGGCCTCGGAATTAAACGGCTTATCCACGCAAGCTTCTACCCCGATCTCCAGCAAACGCCTTTTATCGGCTTCTTCAAAATACGCCGAAACCCCGATGATGGCGGTATGAACACAATTCGGTGAACGCTTCACTTTCTGGGCCACTTCATAGCCGTTCATCCCGGGCATTCTCATGTCGAGGATAACTATATCCGGCTTGAACAACAACAATTTAATACCCGCCTCAAAGCCGTCATAAGCCACATCCACTTCGAAGGACGAATCTTTCTTGAAAAGGCGTTTTAAAGAACTCACCATGTTGGCATCATCATCCACGATCAGGATCTTGCGGGTACTGCCCCGTAAAGACAGAAATTCGGGGATCGGCATATTGTAAGTTTTCAGGAAATCAATAAAGTCCAAAACCTGGATGCGGCTGTGATTACCGGGCGTGCGGTACGCCTTAAGCTTTCCATCATGGATCCATTGCAAGACCGTCCTTAAATGCACATGGGTCAGGTCGGCCACTTCACCGGTTGTTAAAGGCTTTTCATTTGACATATAACCACCATCCTGTTTTTCTAGTTTTTCTGGTACAAACTTACAGTAAAGATATACCGCCAGAAGCTTTTTGTCAAGAGATCTCGCGTATACGTTCGATATTTTCCTTTAGGCCCAGCAAAATAAGTATATCGCTGTCCTTGATCATATACTCGCCGGTCGGAACAATATTTACAAAATCCTTCAGCACGTCTTTAACAGCGATCACCTGCACCTGATATTTATTTATCAGATTCATATCGCGCAAGCGCTTGCCGATAAAACCTTTGGGCGGCGCCAGCTCCACAATAGTGTAGCCTTCAATAAAAGGAATATAGTCGATCATATTCGGATTATGCACCTTGCGGGCCACCGCAATGGCCAGGTCTTTCTCGGGGAAGAATACTTCACTGGCGCCAAGCTTCTCCAGGATGCGGCCATGCGATTCACTTAAGGCTTTGGCATAGATCTTTTTAATCCCCATATCCTTAACATTTAAAGTAGTCAAAATAGAATCGCTCAAGTTGGAACCGATACAAACAATTACCAGGTCCGCCGACTCCACCCCCAGTGAACGGAGCACCGAAATATCAGTAGCGTCAGCAACAATCGCCTGGGTAACAAATTCCTGGGCGTCCTGGACCTTCGCCTGGTTCTTGTCGATCGCAATGATCTCGTAACCTTTCAGGGACAGCTCCTGGGCCAGATAAAATCCGAAATTGCCAAGGCCGATAATAACGATCTGTTTCATAGTATGCTCCGGGTAAATGTTAGGATTAACCGATCATAATATTTTCTTCGGAATAATAAAATTTCTTCATCCGGCGGTGGCTGATGGCCAGGGCGAGCGTAAGCATCCCCAGTTTACCGATGATCATCATAATGGAAAGGATCAGTTTACCCGACGCGGATAATTTCCCGGTGATCCCAGTGGAAAGCCCAACCGTCCCGAAAGCGCTGACCGTTTCGAAAGACAAGTCCAGAAATTTGGCATGCCCGGAGGGCAAGAACGGGTTGCCTTCCTCGGAGATCTGCAAAAGAATAACGATTCCGACCAGAACAATAACACTTAAAAGGACCGTACTTACCGCTTTGCCGAGAGTGGCTTTACTTATGGAACGGAAAAACATATGGGGCCGTTCCTCGCCGTTCAAATGCGCCAGGCCCAGGAGCACCAGTACGCTGGCAGTGGTTATTTTCACGCCGCCCGCGGTCGAGCCGGGGCCAGCGCCGATGAACATCAAGACTATCATAAAAAGCAGGCTTTCATTTGCCATGGCGCCAATATCAACGGTATTAAATCCGGCTGTACGCGCCGTGACTGACTGAAAAAATGAGGCCAGGATCTTCTCATTAAGCGGCAGGCCCGTTAAAGTGTAATTCCGCTCCATCCAGAGCAAAATAACCGTACTGGCCACCAGAATAATGATTGTAGCAGTAACCACCACTTTAGACTGCAAGCTTACTTCTTTCCAGAAACGATTCGGGGAAAGAATAGCCCGTTTGATATCCGAGAAAACCAGAAAGCCCAGGCCTCCCAGAATAATGAGTCCGCCGATAGTAAGGCTTACCAACCAGTCGCCGCGATAAGCAATAAGGCTATTCGAAAATAAGGAAAACCCGGCATTACAAAAAGCGCATATTGAGTGGAAGATCGAAAGGAACACCGCCTTTGGGAGCGGATACTCCTGGGCAAAACGCACAAATAACAAGGCCGCCCCCAGAGCTTCAATAAAAAGAGTGAAGAGCAACACATCTTTTAATATCTCCGCCGGATGCCGCTCTCCCGTCTGGGTGTAAGTGTCCTTGATAGTCTGCCCGCCCACGATCCCCGGCTTGCGCCCGGACATCAGGATGAACAGCGTGGAGAAAGTCATAATGCCCACGCCTCCCACCTGGACCAAAAGCAATATTATCAATTGTCCGGCGAAAGTAAAATAGGTGCCGGTATCCAGTACCCCTAGTCCGGTCACACTGCAAGCCGAAGTGGCGGTAAAGATCGCGTCTACCCAGGATATATGGCCCGGATTGGTCGCCCAGGGTAATTTTAACAGAATGCTTCCGGTAGACACCAGTAACATAAAGGACGTTACGGCCACGCGGGTAGGATTGCGGAAGAAATGTTGAGTAATGTAATGCAGAAGATTCATAGTACTATTGCGCCAGGGCAAAAGAATCAGCGGCATCCAAAAGGATGGAAACAATGTTCTTGTTAACTTCGATAAAACCCGGCTTCTGAGTCTTAAAGAACAGCGGCTTGGCCGCTACCTCATCGAGCCTTATCTCGAACTGGCCGGGTAACAAGGTAGATAGTAACGGAGCATGGTCGGGTAAAATCCCCATATTCCCTTCACCGCCCGGAACAGCCAGATACACCGCCGGCCCTTCAAAAAGACTGCGCTCGGGAGTAACAATGGAAACGTTAAAAGTTCGGCTCATCGCGAAGGATCAGGCCTCTTTCCTGAGAGTTTTGGCTTTTTCAATTGCTTCTTCGATAGTACCCACCATGTAAAAAGCCTGCTCGGGCAGGTCGTCCAGCTTGCCTTCCATGATCATCCGGAAGCCCTTGATGGTATCTTCCAGCTTCACATAACGGCCTTTCATGCCGGTGAAGTTCTCGGCCACGAACATTGGTTGCGAAAAGAACCTTTGCATTTTACGAGCCCGGTAAACGATCAGCTTGTCTTCCTCGGCCAGCTCATCTATACCCAGGATCGAAATGATATCGCGCAGGTCTTTGTACCGCTGAAGGATCTTTTGCACCTGAATAGCCACCTGGTAATGTTCTTCGCCGATGATATATGGATCAAGCATGCGGGAAGAAGAATCCAGCGGATCCACCGCCGGATAAAGTCCCAGTTCGGCGATCTGCCGGGAAAGCACTATTTTGGCGTCCAAATGCGCAAATACCGTAGCGGGCGCCGGGTCGGTAAGGTCGTCGGCCGGCACATAAACCGCCTGAACGGACGTAATGGATCCCTGGCGCGTGGTAGCGATACGCTCTTCCAGCTGGGCGACTTCGGTGGCCAAAGACGGCTGATAACCAACCGCCGACGGCATCCGGCCTAAAAGCGTGGATACCTCCGAACCCGCCTGGACAAAACGAAAAACATTATCGATAAAGAGCAAAACGTCCTTGCGTTCTTCATCCCGAAAATATTCAGCCATGGTCAGCGCCGACATGCCCACGCGAAAACGCGCGCCCGGCGGTTCGTTCATCTGGCCGAAAACCAGGGCGGTCTTTTCCATAACGCCGGATTCTTTAAGTTCCAGATAAAGCTCGTTACCTTCACGAGTACGTTCACCCACACCAGCGAAAACCGAAACTCCGCCATGTTCTGTGGCGATTGTACGGATCAATTCCATTACCACTACAGTTTTGCCAACACCGGCGCCGCCGAACAGGCCGATCTTGCCGCCCCTGGGCAGTGGCGTCAGCAGGTCGAGCACCTTAATGCCGGTAGCCAGGATCTGGGTAATAGCCAGCTGTTCTTCAAAACTGGGAGCGTCACGATGAATAGGCATGGTCTTCTGGGCATCAGCCACCGGGCCTTGACCATCGATGGTTTTACCCAAAACATTAAAAATGCGGCCCAAAGTCTGCGGCCCGACTGGCACCCGGACCGGGAACAAGGTATCGCGCACTTTCATGCCGCGTACCAGGCCGTCGGTAGCGCCCAGCGCGATACAACGCACCGTGTTATTGCCGATCTGCTGGGCCACTTCCAGCGTAAGGTCAATATTCTTGTCCGGATACTCCACCTTGACGGCATTCAACAAACTGGGAAGCTCGTCATGCCCGAAGCGGATGTCTATACTGGGCCCGATAACCTGGATGATCTCGCCGTACGCCATAATATTTACCCTTTCAATGCCTCAACTGAAGAAATTATCTCGATGACCTCTTTGGTAATAGCCGCCTGGCGCACCTTGTTCCGTAACAGGACCAGGTCCCCCATTAGTTCCTTAGCGTTCTCTTTGGACGACTTCATTGCCACCATACGCGCCGAATATTCCGACGTAAAAGATTCCAGCAACATCAGGCGAAACCAGCTTTCCAGATACAAAGGCACCAGTTCGGCCAGCATACCGTCACGTCCGGATTCCAGAATAAAATTAGAGTTGGACACTTGCGGCCGGTCGAGATTAAGGAACTTCACGACCTTGGGATGATGTTTCATGGCATTCTCAAAAACCGTATACGCCACATGAACTTCAGCCACTTTGTGCTCTTTAAAATCCGCCAACATTTGCTCGAACATTTTGCGGTGAAAATCCACCGGTAAACGGCCGTGAACTCCGGCAAACGCGCGAGTTATCGCTAAACCTTTCTTACGAAAATGCCCGGCGCCCTTACGGCCATAAACATAGATCCTGATCTCCCGCCCGGGATTCTGTTCAATAAAACGTTCAGCCGCACGAATAAGCTGATAATTGTAAACACCGCACAAGCCGGTATCCGCGCTGATCACGAACAAAGCCAAAGGCCCGTTACGTTTTACCATGAAGTCATTCTTGACCGTAGTATCACTACCGGCCACATTCATAAAAATAGACCGGACCTTGTCGAAATAAGCCCGCCCGCGCTTAAGCGGTGTTTCCAAGGCCTTGAATTTGGACATCGATACCATTTCCATCGCGCGGGTCACCTTCCAGGTGCCTTCGATAGAACGGATACGGGTCTTTAATTGTCTTAATTGCTGAGACATAGATGCTTACTTTTTAAATTCCGCTTTAAATTCACCGATAGCTTTCTTCAGGATCTCGGCACTGTCATTAGACAAGTCGCCGGTGCCCTGGATCTCAACTTCGAAAGCCGGGTAACGCTGGTCTATAAAAATAAAGAAAGCCGCCTCAAAGCGCCGCACTTGCTCAACCGTAAGGTCATCCAAAAAGCCGTTGACGCCGGCATAGATGATCATGATCTGCTTGCCCAGCGACAAAGGCTGGTACTGGCCCTGTTTAAGGATCTCAACAACCCGTTCACCACGGGTGATCTGGTCTTGGGTAGCTTTGTCCAGTTCGGAACCGAACTGTAAGAAGGTTACCAGCTCGCGGTACTGCGCCAGGTCGAGGCGTAATTTGCCGGACACCTTGCGCATAGCCTTGGCCTGCCCCTTGCCGCCAACACGCGATACTGAAAGCCCCACGTTTATGGCCGGGCGAACCCCGGAATAAAAAAGATCCGCTTCCAGATAGATCTGGCCGTCGGTAATAGAAATAACATTGGTCGGGATATAACTGGTGATATCCCCGCCCTGGGTTTCGATGATCGGCAGAGCGGTCAAAGAACCGCCGCCCAACTCCTTGGAAAGCTTGGCCGCGCGTTCCAGCAAACGGGAATGTAAATAAAAGATATCACCCGGATACGCTTCCCGCCCCGGCGGACGGCGCAGTAACAAAGACAACTGACGGTAAGCCTGGGCATGTTTGGAAAGGTCATCATAAACTACCAACACATCCTTGCCGGCGAACATCTGCTCCTCGCCAATAGCGCAGGCCGAATAGGGCGCCAGATATTGCGATGACGCCGTGGCACGGGAAGAGGCGCTGACCACAGTGGTATATTCCATCGCGCCGTGCTTTTTAAGCGTTTCCACGACTGATACAATGCTGGAGATCTTCTGCCCGATGGCAACATAAATACAGTAAACACCTTTGCCGCGCTGATTGATTATGGTGTCGATAGCTATAGCAGTTTTACCGGTCTGCCGGTCACCGATAATAAGCTCACGCTGGCCTCGGCCGATAGGGATCATGGAATCCACCGACTTAATGCCGGTTTGTAAAGGCGTGTTAATGGGCTGACGGGAAACTACGTCCGGAGCGTTAAATTCCACCGCCCGGTACCGATCGGTAACAATAGGGCCCCGACCGTCTATCGGATGGCCCAGCGCGTTGACCACCCGGCCTTTCAACGCCTCGCCAACCGGGATCTGTACTATCTTGCCGGTACGTTTAACAGTATCCCCTTCTTTGATCAGACGGTCGGCGTTATCTTTACCGAAAATAATTACGCCCACGCTGTCTTCTTCCAGGTTGATCGCCATCCCGAAAACATCATGCGGGAATTCCACGATCTCGCCCACCATTACATCATCCAGGCCGTAAATACGCGCTATTGAATCGCCTACCTGCAGTACCGAACCGGTAGATTCGGTGCGCAGATTGGTCTTGAAATTCTCCAACTCTTTTTTAATGATCGACGAGATCTCTTCGGGTCTTAATGTGCTCATTTTATATCACCTGGGCTTTAAGCAATTGCTTCTTTAACTGCAAGAGACGGTTACGCACTGAACCGTCGATTATCCTGTTCCCTACCACCACCTGAACCCCGCCTAACAGATCGGGATCGAGTTCCAAATAAAGATTTGAATGGATCGCAAAGACTTCTTCCAATTTGGCCTTAACCCGCCCGATGATCTCGAGCTCCAAAGGAAAGGTGGTCCTTAAAGTAACGTCTACCAGATCCCCATGGGCGAACTGGGTCCTGACCTGATCGCAAATAGCCGTTAACAGGTAAACCCTGTGGCGGACGATCAAATAGTTAATGAACACTATCGTTGCGTCGGAATAGTTTTCCTTAAGAACATTATCCAATACCCGGGCCTTCTCGGGACGAGAAATTTCCGGGGCAATAAGAAAATGCACAAACTGTTTTTCTTCCCGCAAAAGCCAGCGCAGGCTTTTCATTTCTTCTACACAAAGCTCCACCCCGATCTTGGGGCTGGCAAAATCCACATAGGCCTGGGCATAGCGTTTAACGATGATCCGGTCGCGCATCTGCCTTATCCATTTCGGTTAGCATTTCTTCAATGATCTTTTTGTCTTCCGCAAAGGTAAGCTTTTCCATGATCATTTTCTCGGTCACCGTCATTACCATGCCTACCACATCATCGCGTAAAGCTTCGCGCGCCTTGTTCATTTCAAAGCGGATCTCCTTGCGCGAATCTTCGATAATATGATCGGCTTCGGCCCGCGCTTTGTCTTTTAACTCGCGCGACCGCAGTTCCGACAGGCGGTCGACTTCTTTCATTCTTTCTTTAGCGGTCTCGTCGATCCTGGCCAAAGAGGCCGTGTAATCATTCTTTAACTTAAGCACTTCGAGCTTGGCGTCTTCGACGGCTTTTAATTCAGCCTGGACCGTGCCGCGGCGCTCTTCCAGAACGGTAAAGACCGGCTTCCAAAGGAACTTCTTTAAAAGCAAGAAGACCAGAAAGAAACAAACTATCTGGGCAATAACCATTTGCAAGTTCAATAACTTTAATATTTCCATATCATCCTTAAAGGTGTGATACTAAAAAACTGCTGGATCAATATCAGATCTTGCCGACTAACGGGAACACCACGAACGCCAATACGTAGAAAATGATAGTTTCAATCAGCGCCGCGCCCAACAACATCAGGGTCATGATCTTGCCGATAGCATCCGGCTGGCGGCCCACAGACTGCAAAGCGCTGGAAACCGCATTACCCAGGCCCAGGCCAACGCCGAGAGCGGTTAAACCCAGACCGATCGGTAAACTGAAAGCTAAAGCCGCGTGAAAATCCATTTATTCCTCCTGTGTTGTTGTATTAATGCGCCGGGTCATGTTTTATGACCAGGGAAAAATATACCAGTGTAAGGATACTGAAAACTGCCGCCTGAATAGTAGAGGTCAACAAGACCAGCAGAAAGTTTGGAAACAACCACAAAAAACCATCTTTTAGTCCCCAGCTGGCGAACAAGGCCAGGATCACATCATCACCGTAAATATTACTGCGCAAGCGTAAAGACAAACTGATCGGGCGTACCAGTTCGCTGACAATATGCAGAAGCAACATAAAGACCGGCATTATGATGGTCATGGCCATGGCCCCACGGGGCTGGCCCATCAAATGATCGAAATAGCCGGCAAAACCTAATTCCTTAAAGCCGGTATATTGAATATAGCAAAAAACTATTAACGCCAGTCCCAGGGTAGTAGACAAGTCGGCAGTCGGTGACTTAAAGAACGGGATCAGGCCAATATAGTTCATGGCCAAAATATAAATGAAGATCGTGCCAATGAACGGGGTAAATTCCCGGCCGCGTGAGCCAAGAATACTGCAGACAAAATCGTTAATAAAAGAAACAAAGAACTCGGCTCCGCTTTGCAGGCGGCCCGGCACGTATTCGCATTTCATAGTTGCCAAACGCGCCACGACCGTCAAAACAAGAATAACGATCAACGCATAAATGGCGCTCTCCCAGCGATGCAAGAAATGGCCAAACGCGTTACCGCTGTTCAATTCGGATAACAGCCCCACGATATGCGGGAATTCAGCGGCGGATGAGGTAGTAGAAGCTTCGGCAGACATGATATTTCACTATAGCACTGATGTTTCGAAAGTCAATTCACAGGAAGAAAATTTACACTTGCCCGGAGCTTTTAACAGGCCCCGGGCAAGTGTTTAACTCCATAAATCAACCGATGGCGATGCCGCCGCGTTCCTCGGTCCTGATACGTATACATTGATCCATCGGTAAAATAAAGATCTTACCGTCACCAGTTTCACCGGTCTTGGCGCCTTTAATAATGGCCTTGACCGTGGTTTCAACAAAGTTTTCATTTACCGCTATCTCGATACGGACCTTCCTTAACAGGTTCCCCATCTCCTTAGCGCCACGGTATACTTCGGTAACGCCTTTCTGACGACCGTGTCCCAAAACTTCACTAACGGTAATCAGGTTAACATCGGCTTTATAAAGCTCTTCTTTTACATCATCCAGCCGGCTGGGCTGAATGATCGCGATTATCATTTTCATGGTCAGCTCTCCTAGTTATATTTGCGTTATTCCAAGATAGTATAAGCCCGTTCATGATGCTGGGTTAAGTCCAGGCCCAACTCTTCTTCCTTGGGCGAGACCCTCATGCCCATGATCATATCCACGACTTTAAAAAGAACGGCGGTAACAATGGTTGAATAAACCACGGTGATCGTCACGGCCTTTAACTGGATCATAAACTGGGCCGGATTACCATAGAACGCACCGTCAGCGCCGGCAGAATTGACCAGCTTGGTGGCGAACAATCCAGTAGCTAAAGCACCCCAGATGCCGCCAATGCAATGCACACCAAATGCGTCCAGAGCATCATCGTAACCCAGAGCCGGTTTGATGATTACTGCTGCAAAGTAACAGAACACGCTTACCAGAAACCCGATCGCCAAAGCACCGCTAACATTCACAAAACCAGCGGCCGGGGTAATAGCTACCAGTCCGGCTACCGCGCCAGACGCAATACCGAAGAGCGTTGGTTTGCCATTACGCACCCATTCGATCAAAGCCCAGCTTAAACCAGCAGCCGCAGCGGCAGTATTGGTAACTACAAAAGCATTAGCCGCCAGACCATTTGCCGCTAAAGCCGAGCCGGCATTGAATCCAAACCAGCCAAACCACAATAAGGCCGTGCCTAATGCTACAAAAGGCAGGTTATGCGGTGATGGAATGTGCTTGTCGGAATTCTTTCTGCGTCCGATCATTAAAGCGGTAACCAGCGCGGCAATACCGGCGTTGATGTGCACGACTGTGCCGCCGGCAAAGTCCAAAGTACCCATGGTACGCAGAAACCCGCCCACCGCCCATACCCAGTGACAGACCGGAGCATAAACCAAGGTAAGCCACAAGGTAATGAACACCACAAATGAAGAGAACTTCATCCGTTCAGCGAAAGCGCCAATGATCAAAGCGGGCGTGATAACCGCGAACATGGCCTGAAAGATCATAAAGACCTGGTGTGGTATGGTGGCCGAATAATCGTTATACGGCTCAAGACCTACTCCATTTAACATAGACCAGCTAAAACCGCCCCAGAATCCGGTACCCGGAGCAAAAGACAGACTGTAACCGTAAACTACCCAAAGAACACTCACCAGACACAAAATAAAGAAACATTGCATTAAAACGCTTAAAATGTTCTTTCTTCTAACCATCCCTCCATAAAAAAATGCCAAACCGGGTGTCATTAACATCACCAAAGCTGTTGATACCATAACCCAAGCTGTATCTCCTGCGTTCATATAAGCTCCTCTCAAAAGTTGATCTGCCAGAAACTGCTTGTCCTTTTATCACAAACCCTGACTGCGCTGCCAGATAATCCTTTAAAAAGATAAAGCGCCTTTAACTCATCAGCTATGATGACTTAAAGACGCCTTTGTCTTTGAAACTTTTTCGGGCTTCATCGCCCGTTGTTGTCTTGGGCCTGCTCGGCCCAATTCGCACCAAAAGCTCTCGCGTGGTACGATCGATAACTTAAGTATATACGCAATTTTAAAAAAAACAAGGGCGATTTTAAAGAAACCGCAACTTTTTTTACAAACCTTAACTTAACGCCGGAGGTTCATTCAATCCGTCAGGAGAAATTACCGTCGATGGACAATCGACAACTTTAATTTTACGCCACTTACCGGAGTGATAACGGAAAAAAGCAATAAAAGAAAAAACAAAGAACAAGAAAACCACCGCCGACCAACCAACCAGCGGTGAAACACCCATAACACGCAGTAATACAAAAAGAATACCCACCATTATCCAGTGCAAAGACACCGATATGGCCATCGCCCAAAACGTGTCACCCGCGCCACGTAAGGCGCCAATAAAAACTACGAACATCGCTTCTACCAGTACATATATAGAAGCCAGGCGGACCATATCTATGGCCAGGGGTGCGGCCGCCGCGAAAACTTCACCGGAAGCGGCCGGTTGAAAGATCTTCACCAGATAGGCCGGGAAACAAAAAAACAAGACCAGAATGACCGCGGAGTACATCAACCCGATCTTGAAACCCGCCATAGTCGCCCGATGAGCGTTATCCGGATCTCCGGCACCCATGTAACGCCCGACCAGGCTTATGACGCCTACTTCGATCCCGATCAAAGGCACAAAGGAAACCAGATCCCAGTTGAGAACAATCGTTGCGGCCGTAGCGGTTACCAAACCACGCGAATGAAAGATCAGTACCATGGCATTAAAGGCCATTATATTCAAAAACATTTCCAGGCCGGTAGGGGTGCCGAAACGTAATAGCCGGGACATTACATCCCGATCGAAGCGAAAGGCGGTCTTCAGGCCGAACTCGACGATATTCTTTTTAGTAAAAAGGCCCCCCGCCAGCACCAGCAAACCGCTTAAACCACCCAGGATAGTCCCATAAGCCGAACCGGCGATACCCAAAGCAGGAAAGCCGCATTTGCCGTAGATCAGGATATAGTTTAAAACCAGATTAATGAACATCGCCGTGCAGGAAGCCGTCATAACAATGCCGGTGCGGCCGATGCCGGAGAAGAATGAGGCCAGACAAACTCTCTCCAAGCTTATGATCGTCCCCAGCAGTAAAATATCAAAATATAGTTTCTGGGGAGTCATTTGCGCACTTGAAACCCCCATAAAAGAAAAAAGTGCGTGCGCCAAAGGACGACAAAAGAGTATGGGCACATAGGCGAGCAAGGCCAGTAATAAAGCCTGCGCCAGGACCACTGCGCATTTTTCCCGGCGGCCAGCGCCCAGATACTGGGCTACCAGAGCAGTGGCGTAACCGATGATCCCGATAAAGAAAGACATCATCATAAATACGGTGAGCCCCCCGCCCATCGCCGCATTCATCTGTTCCGGCCCCAGTTTGGAAAGAAAAAGGCGATCGGTAAAGATCATCACCGTGTCACAACCGCAAGACACGACCATGGGCAAAGCGATTACTGCCATTTCCTTAATACTACCCTTGGGGTGTTCTTTGGGTAAAGAGCTCATTTCAAGAGGCCGTCCTTCATGACCGGGGATTCCAACAGGTTGCCGTAATGAAAGATCACACAGGAGGCTTGAACCTCTTTTTGACATAGCGCCAACTGCTGGTCGAAAACTTCGGGAGACTTTAGCTGTTGGTAGGCACCCACTGCAATATTCATTTTTGCCGGGTCACTTACCCGAGCGCGGGCATCGGCGATCATTTTATTAAATTCGGCCGTATCCTGGGCATAGGTCATCACAGTCACAAAATCGATCAGGCCGCTGTTCACCCAGGCAGGCCAATCCTGAAAAGCTTCTTCCAGCGCGCGCACGGCAGGCGCGCATCCGGTGGTAGAAACTTTAAGCCCCGGATGCAAAGAGCGGGCCCGTTTTACCAGGCCGGTCAATAAAGCCGTTACCTGGGCGCGTTTCCAGTCTTTCCAGGCCAGGCTATTATCGTCGATCTGCTTCAGTCCGCTAGCTTGCAGAAAGCGCTCGCGGTTCATTGGCGTGTACCCATAATGAGGTTGTGAGTCAGGATAACGGATATAGTCAAACTGAAGCCCGTCAAGCTTGGGATAAGCGCCCAGCAACTCTTCTACCATGGTCAACAATTCCGCCCGCACACGCAGGTCGCCCGGTTCCAGAAAAAATTGATCGTCGATCTTGTAATCGGCCAGCACCTTTTTCTTATTTACATTCCGGGTCAGTATTCCGGCGCCGTACTTTTTTAACAACGGAGCATTGATGTTTTTGCTCAAACTAAGCAGGTTAACCCAGGCGTGAACTTCCAGCCCTTGTTTATGGGCCAGGTCAATTAATAGAGCCAACGGATCCTCGCCGACTGCTTTTAAGGCCGCATTATACGGAGCCTGGTCGCCAACAGTGGACGGGAACCAGGCCTGATCGGCGCGGTAAACCTGAACGAAAAGGGTGTGGATCCTCGCCAGACGGGCGTAATTAACCAAGGCGGTCATTTGCTCACGGCTGGACAGCACCGGAGGCTCCTGGATCACAGTTACAAAAAGACTGCGCTGGGTAAGCGTCTCGGCCCGGGCTATAACCGGACATATTAATAAACAGAAAATAAAAGCGAGAACTATATTCATAATTTAATTCCGTTTGTTAATGATAAAAATATTTTGATTAAAAAGGTCAGGCAATTGTACAGCATTCCGGCCAAAGCAATAAATAAGAAAAATTTTATTTGATTCGTCAGGGGAATATATATAATCGAAAAGCAAGCATGCTTACTCACTGCAAGACCATATTAACAAACTTCCTCTCCAGGATCCCCGTTTCCGGCTGGATCATTTTTTCTTTTGCGGCCTGGCTGGTGGCTTTCCGGGATTTTATATCCACCAAAGCCTACTCCACTTCTGACGCCATTGCCTACATAATGAGTTCCCTTGACCTGGTCAGTAACCTTAAAAGAGGTGTCTGGCCGCTTTGGCTATCCTACTATGGTCATGGCGTCCCTTTTGATTTCTTTACCCAGCGCATGGGCGCTTACAATCCGCTGTATACCTTCATGACTTCAGTTTACGCGACCAAAGTTTTCAGTTTCCCGGTCGCTTACCTGCTAACCTTGTCTCTTTACTATTTTCTCGGCATGATCGGTTTCTACCTTTTATTAAAAAAGATCTACCACGACCGCCGGGTGGCCTTTGGCGGATTCATTCTACTGCTTTTTTCGTCCCTGGGAATCCGCATCTTCGATAGTTTTCTATGCCTGATGTCGGTACCGCTTATATGGTTTTTTTACTTTCTGACCGCCTTTTTAATCGCCCCCAGGAAACTATGGTTCGCTGGCTGTATACTTTGCGCCATGATCTTGTGCAATACCTATGTACCGTTCTATTTTATAATGACCTTTATGTTAGTGGCCTTTTGTTTTTCCGTGGTGTTCTGGAGCGATATTTTACCAATCTTTAAACGTCTGGCGAAATTCTTTTGTTTGCATCCGCTTTTCTGCCTGGCCATGTTGACGCTCTTTGTGATCACGCTCGTTCCCTCTGCCGCGCTCTATTTCAATTCCTACGGCAATATCGCCTTGCCATTGCGGCATGGCGCTCAACCAGCACTCTCAGCGCTACCAGCCGCGACCGATCATATACTTAAAGTTGATCCCGGATACCTGAAATGGGGCGCTTTTGAAGAATTAATTTACTCGTCTTTTTTTACCTCCGTTAAACGTTTTAACCTGGGGATAGTTTTCTTTCCCTTGGTGTCTTTAGTCCTGATCCTGTGGGGATCATTTGGCCGCATTAACAAGCGGATCACTTTTTTCCTTCTTACTACCCTGCTCTTCCTGCTTATCGGCAGTCCGCGTACTCCGGTATATACGTTCTTCGCCGAACATTTGTTCTTTTTTAAATATTTTCGCAACCTGCATTTCTTCCTTTGGTTCGCAGTATTCCCATTATTTGTCCTGATATTCAGCGAGTTCTTATATCAACTGCTAAATCAAGACAAAACCTGGGGCTCATACAAGAAACAAACCCTCTGCGTTATCAATATCGTTCTCCATATGTTATTAGCGGTCTTCCTGCTGGTGCGCGGTGATCTGGGCTTTGTAGCCACTTTCACCATTGGCACCTCTGGCTTATTTATATGGCGCTTGTTAGTTGGCTCTCCGGCAGTTGAATGGGCGGTTTGCGGGGCTTTATGTTTGCTGGTCATACCACAATCATTAAATATTTTCCTACACTTATCCGAAAAGAATTTGGCTTGCACTGCCGGTTATCCCCAGGAAACCAGCACACTTGGCCTCCAGCCTGAAAACGTAGTGGTAAACCTGGCCAAAGTACCCAAAAGACTTCCCGATGATTATTACGCCTCCAATGCCTGGTCCGAGCTGGCCAATAATATATCCGGCCCGGCAATTACGAACTACATTCGTAATACTTTAGTTTTTTACGACCGGGTCAAACCGTTGCAGTATGACCGCTATGGCTTACGTCGAATGGAAATAGCTTTTCTCAACGATGAAAATCTGGCTTTCGTCCCTGCCGACGCCAAATTAGAACGCTTAAGCAATAACGCTACTCCTTTAGCGCATCCTTTGCGTGACAACGGCACGCATAATGACCGGGTGACTATTAAAACTCAAAACACAAATTATTTTGCTTTTGCCACCAACCTGCCAAATGATAAATTCATGGTCTTTAATGATGCTTATCATCCTCAATGGCATGCTTTTATCAATGGCAAAGAGACCCGGTTAATACGAGCCAATATCGGCTTTAAAGGCCTCTGGGTGCCGGCCGGAAAAGCCCTGGTGGAATTTCGCTTCGGCACACCCTTGTGGTACTGGTTCAATGTTTTCATCTGGCTGATATTTAACGCCTTGTTCGTCGGGATATTGGTGGTCATGGTGCGCGACCGCAGAAAAGGCCAGTTATGAACCATATAATCAAAGACCTCAGCCAAAGAGTGTGGCTGGCTTACTTGCTGATCATAATTGTTTTATGCCTGATAGGCAGTTATAAAGATATTTTCTCGGCAACATATATCCTGGCCGTAGACCATCTGGCACCCGCTTACGATTATTCCACTACGGTGGGCTTTAACTCAACTCCCTCCAAAGAACAACTGGAGACCGGCATCTATTATTACAACCGCTGTGTTGAAACTTTCCCCGGAGAAAAGGGCCATGCCTGGCATATGCTGGGCTATTACCTGTATCTTTACGGTGATAAAAAGAATGCTATCCAGGCGATAGAGAAGTCAGTAGAACTGGTGCCGGTTTTCTTCTGGTCGCAATATAATCGCGGAGTGTATTATTTCAACGAAAAAGATTTTGCCAAAGCGGCCGAAGCGTTCAATGGCGCCGCGTCCCTGGACATGCGCCTCACCGTAATGGTGATACTGAATTCGAAAACTTATTTACAGGTGCTCTGCCGCTCTTCATCCCAGACCAAAGCCAATAACCCGTCAATTAAACTGATCGACACCTTCAACAAAACCCGCGGTTACCAGGCCTTAAGCCAGTTCTGCCTGCAAAACCCGGGGCATCCGGCCTGCAGCCAGGCACTGCAAATGAATTACTTCTGAGTCCGCGCGGCCGGCCTTTACTCTTCCCTGCAGGATACCGGGTCGCCTTCTTTACGCCCGAAGAGTCGCACAGCCGCTTTATACTCGGACGTAAAACCCCATTTACGGATCAACTGGTTGGCCTGGCGCTCATCCTGACAGGTGACTTTGCCTTTTAAAGCATGCGCCAGGATCCGGTGCGCCAACTCATGAGCCAGAACACCTTTTATTGGTTCGGCTGAATCCGCATCGTTCAAAGCCGAACTTAATTTAATTATGGTCAGACCTTTGTCCCCGGCCAAAGCGTCGGTATCAGAGGCAATGATCTCGGAAGTATTGGCAAAGCGGGCAGTGCCGGCATCATAATATTCGGTTATCAGCACCGGCCGATGGCGGTCGGTAACTTGCAGGAAATCTGCCTGCGGGATCCTCATAAAGACGTCAGTTAAGGCCTCGTGGATCTTGGGCATTCCATTAAGGATGCCTTGGGAACAAAACTCCCCAAGATATTCCAGGACAACTTCCGAACGGTCATCCAACGCCCACCCCAGGACCCGGCCTTGCTGAAGGTGAAAAGTTATTGTGTGTACTGCCGGGCCTATAAATGGTTCGCTAAAAGTTATCCATTCATCGGGACCGTTCTCCCGGTATGTCCGTGCCGCTTTCCTGGGATATAAACGACTAAAGCGATCTTTAGCCATTTGAGGATACACATTATTAAAGCGAGGTTCAGCTATCTTATCCGCCTGGCTTTGCGGCTGGATCAAAATGAAAGAAAACGCCAATATACCAATAACAATCTCTGCTAAACGTCGAAAACTCATACTTCCTCCGAAATATACATGGGGTTTTTATTGCAATAACATACAAAATAAATGAGTGTAAAAATATTATGTATTATAACGACTCATGCTATAATCCGCACATGAAAATTCTCCTGCTGACCAATGAATATCCGCCGAATATTTATGGCGGCGCCGGAGTCCATGTTGAATATCTCAGCCGCGCCCTCGCCGAACATTGCCCGGTAGATGTCCGCTGTTTCGGTGAACAGGCCGTCAGCCTGCCGAACTTAACAGTGCGCGGTTATTCCAATGGCCAGGATTATTCTGCTCCCAAAGAATTGATCCGCATCTTCGACGCGGCTAAACGCTGCCTGGATTTTAATACCAGCGGTATTAACGCTGATCTGGTCCATGTCCACACCTGGTACACCCATCTCGGCGGCATAATTGCCAAATTAAATTACGGTATCCCCTTGGTGCTTACTGTCCATTCGCTCGAACCATTACGCCCCTGGAAACAGGAACAACTGGGTAAAGGCTACGATTACAGCTGTTGGCTGGAAAAAACCGCAATTGAACTCAGTGATGCGGTGATCGCGGTTTCCCAGGAAACCAAGAATGATATCTTGCGGCATTTTCAGATATCAGCTGACAAAATTACAGTTATTCCCAACGGAATTGACCTGGAAGAATATCATAACGTTAAAGAACCAGAACGACTGGCACGCTTTGGCATTGACCCCAATAAGCCCTATTTGCTATTTGTAGGCCGGATCACCCGTCAGAAAGGGATCATTCATCTGATCCGCGCTATTAAACACCTAAAGACCGCTATGCAAATAGTGCTTTGCGCCAGCTCTCCGGATACCGAGGAGATCGCCCGGGAGATGGAAGAGCAACTCCAGGAAGCGCGTACCCGGCACCCGGGGATTATCTGGATCCAGGAGATGGTGAGTTTGGCCGACAAGCGGGCCCTCTATTCCCAGGCGGCTATATTCTGCTGTCCCTCGGTCTATGAGCCCTTCGGGATTATTAATCTGGAAGCGATGGCTTGTGAAACACCGGTGGTAGCCACTGCGGTGGGCGGCATTAAAGAAGCGGTAGCTGACGGTATTACCGGAATTCTCGTCCCGGTAGAACTTAAAGACAGCCTGCTGGCCGAGCCAGTGAACCCGGAAAAATTCGCGCATGATCTGGCCAAAGCTATAGACCATTTAATGGCCGATGAGCCCTTACGTTCCCGCATGGGAAAAGCCGGCCGCGAACGGGCCAGCAACCTTTTCAGCTGGGACCATGTTGCCCGCCAGACTTTGGGGCTTTATGAAACACTACATCAAAGATCAACACCGGACGCTCGGCAGTGTCCAGCTTAACTTCGTTCCATTCCCCCTGCCAGTGATACGTTTTGTTATTCAGCAGATCAACCACATCGTAACGGCTATCCAGGGCTACTTTCAGGTCATATAAAGGCAATTTTACCCAACCGGTTTGCGCTAATAACGGATCCAGGTTAACAACTATTAAGGTATGACTTTTTCCGTCGGCAACAGATTTAAGGTAAGAGATTAGTTTTGGATTCTCCAATTCGCAGAAACGGGTATTCCAGGTAGTTTGTAATTCTGTCCGGGTCTTTCTTAGATGATTGACTTTAGTGATCACGTCCTTAATATTACCCGGGCGATCCCAATCCCAGTGCCGCAGTTCATACTTTTCAGAATCCCGATACTCTTCCTTGCCGGGGATCGGTTGGTTCTCGCATAATTCATATACCGGGCCATACATACCGTAATTTGAAGACAAGGTTGCGGCCAGAACAAAACGGGCCACGAACATGGAACGCGGAGCATTTTGTAAATGTTCAGCCAGGATATCCGGAGTATTAGGCCAGAAATTGGGACGATAGACTTCGCGCGACTCACCGGAAGTCAATTGACCAACATACTGCATAAGCTTATCTTTACTGGTGCGCCAGGTAAAATATGTGTACGACTGGGTAAACCCGGCTTTAGCCAGTTTATGCATAACTTTAGGGCGGGTAAAAGCCTCGGCCAGAAATATCACCTCGGGATGTTCATTACGGACTTCAGCCAGCATCCATTGCCAGAATTCAAAAGGCTTGGTATGCGGATTATCAATACGGAATATCTTCACGCCCTCGCTTATCCAGAAATCGATGATGCTTTTAAGCTCCTGCCAGAGAGCCAGATGGTCCGCACAATTAAAATCCAGCGGATACACATCCTCGTACTTCTTGGGCGGATTTTCGGCATATTGAATGGAACCATCAGGCCTTTTTACGAACCATTCCGGATGATCAGTAACATAAGGATGATCCGGCGAGCATTGGTAGGCCACATCCAGCGCTATGGCCAGGCCAAGTTCCTTTGAGGCCTTAACAAACCAGCGAAAATCTTCCAGCGTCCCCAACTCGGGATTAACCGCTTTATGACCGCCAAAAGAATTGCCTATCGCCCACGGACTGCCCGGATCGCCAGGCTGGCAGGTTACGGCGTTATCTTTACCTTTACGTTTAGTTACGCCCACCGGATGGATCGGGGGAAGATAAACCACATCAAACCCCATCCGCGCTACTTCTTTAAGCACCGGCAGGCAGTCACGGAGACGGCCCGGGTGCCCCGGTTTACCAAAAGAACGCGGAAAGAACTCATACCAACTGCTAAACAACGCCTGGAGAGGATCAACCTGGACCTTAAGGGTTCGCCCATAATCGAGAATTGAATCCATATCGGGGATCCGGCGGCTCAGGTCACAAAGTGCTGGTTCCAGCAAAGACTGCGAAGTTAATTTGCCGGCACATAATTTCTTTAGTAAAAGAGTATCAGCTTCGGCTATCTTTTGGGCCTGGGCATTAATTAATAATTGCTCGAGAATTTTGCTCCCGATCAAGATATGACTGGCCAGATCCTGCCCAGCGGCATGACGCTTGGCGAACTCTTTTTGCCAGGTCTCGAAAGGATTTATCCAGGCTCGCAAAGTATATTCCTGATCCACGGCTCCTGCGGAGAACGCTCCGGCCCACCGGTCATTACCTTGCGGCGTCATAAGTACGCTTTGCCAGGTTAATGACCCTTTAGCCCGAAAAAGCAATTCGGCGCTGATATCATTGTGGCCATCAGTAAAAATATCCGCGTTTATCTGAACCTCTTCACCCGGGACCCTCTTTATTGCTACCGCTCCAGCCTCGATCTGCGGCCAGACATTCTCAATAACAATCCGCCTGATCGCCGTTTTCGTTCTGTCAGTTTTCTCAGTCATAATAGAACTCCGCTATAATAATGTTATGATTCAAAGATGAAGCCTGAATAATCATTTCCGTAGTGATAATAAGATTTAGTGCATTTAAGGACAACCCAACATCAAACGGGAGTTGAATAACTATTAAGTTGTAGGGGCGGAGCTTGTCTCCGCCCGGCGAATAAACAATTATTCACACATACAATTGCGCCAGTAAATACACAAAATTATGTTATTTTCCCAGCTTACCAGCGGACGTCAATATCTGATCAATATTCCTGGAAGTGTGGCTAAATGAAAGGAACTGGGCTTCAAACTGCGACGGGGGAAGATTGATGCCCTGGCGCAACATGGTCCAGAAGAACCGGGCATAACGATCCGGATCGGCTTGACAAGCCGAAGCAAAATCGGTCACTGGCCGGGCAGTAAAGAAAATCGTGAATAATGACCCGGCGCGATTGATAACAACTGGCGTTTTATTATGCTTGAATTGTTCAGTCAGGCCCTGGCACAACTCGAGCGTTCTTTGATCAAGAATTGTGTAATCGCTTTTCTTTAAGGTATTCAGGACGGCCAGGCCGGCGGCGACTGCCAGCGGATTACCCGACAAAGTGCCGGCTTGGTACACATCCCCCAATGGTGCCACCCGGGCCAGAATGTCTTTCCGGCCGCCATAAGCCCCGATCGGCAACCCGCCGCCAATTATCTTGCCAAGGCAAGTCAGGTCCGGACGGATATTCTGTAAGGTCTGCACTCCCCCGAAATGAAAGCGAAATCCCGAAATAACTTCGTCAAATATCAACAATATCCCGTGTTTTGCGGTCAAATTGCGCACTTCGTGCATAAAATCTTCCCTGGGAAGCACCACGCCCATATTAGCCGCCACTGGTTCAATAATAACGCAGGCGAGATCTTTGGCAAACCTGGCAATGAGACGACGGAAATAAGCTAAATCATTGTAGGGACAAACCAAAGTATCGCCGCTTATAACAGCGGATACTCCGGCACTGCCCGGAATGCCTTGAGTGGCGGCGCCAGAGCCGGCTTTAACCAGCAAGCTGTCGCAATGACCGTGATAACAACCAGCGAACTTGATGATCTTGTTACGGCCAGTAAAGCCGCGGCTTAAACGGATAGCGCTCATGGTGGCCTCGGTGCCCGAACTAACAAAACGCATTCTTTCCATGGACGGTATGGCCTGGCCAATGATCCGGGCCAGTTCGGTTTCCGAACTGGTGGGAGCGCCAAAACTGGAACCATTCCGTACTGCATCGGAAACCGCTTTGACCACCACCGGGTTGGCATGGCCCAGAATTAAAGCCCCCCAGCTCATTACCTGATCAACATATTTATTACCGTCTTCGTCTTGAATGACCGCACCCAGGCCTTTTTTTATAAAAAGCGGAGTGCCGCCTACCGCACCGAAAGCCCGTACCGGGCTGTTAACCCCGCCGGGAAAATATTTTAGAGCTTCTTTATACAACTGTTTGGACCGGACACATTTCATGCGAGTATCTCCTGAAGGTCACTTTTGATCTTCTTGAATTCCTGAACCGTGGACTGAATTTTGTAAACCTTCACCTTGGATCGTACCGACATGGCCTGGATCGTCTGAAGCAACTCAGTTTTATGCCTGTCATGAACCATGGTGTAAAGGTTATACGACCAGCCGGGATATGTTTTGCGCGCATAACAATGTGTGACCTGCGGGAACTTGGCCATAACTTTTCCGACAAAAGCAAGTTTTGGTTCCGCAACCTGCCACATAACCAGAGCATTACTCTTATAACCCGCTTTATAATGACCCAAGACAACACCCACCCGGCGGACTATTCCGGCGGACTTATACTTCTTAATTCTGGAAAAAAGGCTGGTTTGCGAAATACCCAGGCCAGCGGCAACCGCCGCATACGGCTCGGGCACCAGCGCCAAAGGAGCCGTTAGGCCCAAAACAGTCTTTTTAAGAGTCGAAGTCAT
The DNA here is from genome assembly GCA_015232565.1 of Candidatus Omnitrophota bacterium. Classification (GTDB taxonomy): domain Bacteria; phylum Omnitrophota; class Gorgyraeia; order Zapsychrales; family Fredricksoniimonadaceae. Next base: position 47,958 of record JADFZK010000002.1, on the reverse strand, counting down.
AAAGAGTAGTGCCCAATCCACACGATTTATTTCAATTCAAACACCGCTTGGCTTTTAAATACCTGACGGGTCCTTAGGTTCAGCATATCAGTTATCCCGCTTTTACGACTGATATCGGCAAGAATGGCCTGTAACTTGCGCTCGGAAACAGCACTGACAGTAAACCAGATATTATAATCATCGTCCCTTAAATAATTATGGCTCACATTAGGATAAGCATTAATTATCCTTACAGTTCTGGCGATCTTGCTTTTAGGCACCCGGAGCGCTATCAAACTGGAGACTATTCCCAGTTTGCGCAGGTCAAACATTACCGCAATGTAACGCAAAACGCCGTCGGCCTTTAATTTTCTGAAATATCCCAGCATTTCCTTCTCGGAACAGCCCTGTTCCGCCGCCAAAGCCGCGAACGGCCGAAGGACTAAAGGGAAATCGGTTTGTAAACCTTTGAGGAATTTTTTGTCTTTATTTGTCATGAATTAGTAAATACATTCGGGATCGAAGTCCATATAATTCCCGGTCTGGGCATAGGCCCTGGCCCGACAGCCTCCGCAGGAAGACTTGTGCTGGCAACCACCGCAATTACCGTTATATTCGCCTGAGCGCAATTCTTTAAAAAGCGCGTGATCCCGCCACATTAAGCTGAATTTCTGATTGCGTACATTGCCCACTTTTATAGGGAAATACGGGCAAGGATGGACATCGCCATTAGGAAGTATACAACAATAGCTCACCCCCGCCAGGCAACCACGCGTAAAACGCGTAGGCTGGTGCAGATCATGCGCCAAAGGCACAAATTGCGGAGCGCAGACCGGCTTTAACTCAATGGGTACGGTGAGTTGTTTCTGCATGATCTTCTTTAAAAGCAGTTGGTACTCACTGGACGGTATGACGGCCGCCAGATCCTTACCCCTTCCGGTGGGCACTAAAAAGAAAATATGATGCGCTTTCGCCCCCAGGCTGACCGCAAGATCGGTGATCTTCTCCACGTCTTGATAATTGTATGTGGTTACGGTAGTGTGGATCTGAAAATCCAGGCCCTCGGCCACACAGGCCTTCATTCCGGCCAGACTGCCTTGCCAGGAACCGGCATCCTGCCGAAAATCATCATGCACTGCTTCGTTAGTGCTATCCAGGCTTATACCGGCCCGGGTTAAACCAGCCGCTTTAAGCCGGCGGGCAACGGAGGTATCGATCATAATACCATTAGTCCCCAATACCGGGCGCAGGCCATGGTCTTTCGCATGGGCAATTAGCTCATAAACATCTTTCCGCATTAACGGTTCACCGCCGCTAATTATGAGGATCTTGAAACCCGCCAAAGCTATCTGTTCGATCAGGTCTTTACCCTCGGCCGTAGTTAATTCATCCGCTTCTTTGGTGCCGGCATCCCGGTAGCAATGCCGGCATTTTAACTGACAAGCTTTAGTGATATTCCAGGAGATGATCATTTTAACCATCCCGCCAGGTCGCAGGCATGATAACTGATCACGATCCCGGCCCCGGCACGTTTAAAAGAGTTAAAGTTTTCCAGCATGATCTTTTTCTCGTCCACCCAGCCTTTTTGGGCCGCGGATTTAACCATTGCATATTCTCCGCTCACGTTATATACCGCCAGTGGAACATTGATCTTATCCTTGATCTGACGAATAATATCCAGATACGGCAGTCCGGGCTTGACCATAACAATATCCGCACCCTGCGCGATATCGGCCAGAACCACAGTTAACGCGGCTTGAGCATTTCCAGGATCCAACTGATAGGTTCGGCGATCACCAAATTGCGGAGCGGAATCAGCCGCGTCACGAAAAGGCCCGTAATAAGCCGAAGCGAACTTGGCGCTATAGCTCATTATAGGAGTAGGCTTAAAACCTTGCTGATCGAGCAACGAACGAATAGCCGCAACCTGCAGCGGCATCATGGCTGAAGGCGCTACCATATCCGCGCCGGCCCGGGCATGTGAAAGAGCCGTCTGGGCTAAAGAATATAAAGTCTTTTTAAGATCTATAAAATCGGTTAGTTTCTTTATCCCGGCGCCTTTGTAAGAGGAGCGCAAGACCCCACAATGACCATGGGAAGTATATTCACACAAACAAACATCAGTAATAACCAGAATATCTTTAACGTGCTTCTTGATCGCCCGAACAGCCTGCTGAACAATACCATCCTCCGCATAAGCAGACGAACCCTGAAGATTCTTGGCCGACGGAACGCCAAAAAGGATAACCGCTGGCACACCAAGCGAACGGGCCGCCGCGACTTCTTTTATCAAACGATCGACCGAGAGCTGGTATACCCCCGGCATTGAAGGCACCGCGTTTCTGATGCCGCGCCCTTCGACGACAAAAAAAGGCATAACCAAGGCCTGACGCGCAAAAGCGCGTAAGGGCGGGTTCTTTTGCAAACGGGAAGAAAGATCGGGTGTGTGTTTGATCATAATAATTATAAGACTGGCGGCACCGTGGTCTCAAAGACCTCGGCATCAGTTAAATAACACCCAGGATCATCGGCCCAGATATCGCCGTTAGCGGCCCAGGCGCGGACCCGTAAATTACCATTACAAATATCGAGGAACTTGCATTTTGGACAGCGGCCTTTTAAGAACGGCTGGCGGTCCTTAAGCTGGCGCATAAGTTCATGCGAAGTATCGGTCCAGATTTTACCGAAAGAACGTTCCCGCACATTACCAAAAGACACCTTCTGCCAGAACTGATCGGCATGCACATTACCCTGATTGTCGATATTAGCAATGCCCACCCCCGACGCATTCCCGCCGTTGGCCCGCAACAATCGATACATCGCCTCAGCCCGGGCCGGATCCTGGTTTTTGACTTTTAGATATAAATATGCGCCATCGGCATGGTTATCGACAGTAAGGACTTCTTTACTGATGCCCCGGTCCTTAAGTGAAATAACCCATTGAAAAATATGATCGATCGTCCGGCGGGTTTCTTGAGCTGGCAGATCATTGGATCTAAGGTCTGTCCCCCGGCCGGAATAAGCCAGATGGTAAAAACAGATCCGGTTCACCGCTTCTTGCTCGACCAAATCGAAAAGCCGGAGCATATCCTGATAATTCTCACCGGTTATGGTAAAGCGCAAGCCCACTTTTTGCCCGACCGCGACCAGGTTCCTTATGCCCGCCAAAGCGGCATCGTACGCCCCGCGCTTACCGCGAAAACGGTCATTATTCTGACCAATACCATCCAGGCTAACACCTATATACTCAAAGCCGGTATCCTTAATTCGGCGAGCGACCCCGGGAGTAATTAGGGTGCCATTGGTAGAAATCACCGTGCGTAATCCCCGTTCGCGGGCATAAACATCGAGTTCAAACAGGTCCGGGCGCAGTAAAGGCTCGCCACCCGAGAACAATAATACCGGAACATTAAATTCCTGCAAGCCGCGGATCATGGCTTTGGCTTCTTCGGTGGTTAACTCGGAAGGGTAATCCTTATCATCAGAATCCGAATAACAGTGCACACAATTAAGATTGCAACGGCGGGTACAGTTCCAGACCACGATCGGACGACGTTTAGACGCATCAGTACTGCGGCGATAACGTAAATTATCACCATAGGAATTAACATCATTCAGCAGTCCGGAGAAACTGATCATGGATTAACCACCTTATAGTGGTCAATCAAAGCATTAGTAAGGCCTTGGACCGTAAACTCCCGGCTTTCCACCGTCACCGGCAAACCCACCTGGCGCGCAGTAGCGGCGCTGATCGGGCCGATCAGGCCAATAACCACTCCTTTAGTTTTAGCTTTGAGCTGTCGGCGGGCAAAGATATCCGCAAAACTATCCACACAGGAAGAACTGGTCAGTAGAACAGCATCGAGCTGTTTCCTGGCCAGCATCATCCTGATCCGCGCATGATTCTTCAGGACCGGCAGTGATTTATATATCCCAACTGTATCAATAGTAAATCCGGCCGAAAGCAGTTTCTGTTCGAGGACCGGCCGACTGCCCTCCGCGTGAACCAGCAGTAAGCGCGCATCCTGGCTGACTTTCCGGATCAATTCATCGGCTAATGACTCCTGAACGAAATCTTTCGGGATCAAGGCGACCTTGAGCCCCGCTTTTACCAGAATATCCGCAGTCTTGCGCCCAATAGCGGCAAATTTTATATTCCGCAGATGACTCCTGGGCAATTTATTACGGCTCATCGCCTTAAGAAAAAGATCGACCCCGTTGACACTGGTGAATATCACCCAATCATAGACCTTAATGTTCTTAAGAGTGGACCGGATCTTCAAAGTATCCGGCGCCGGAACGATTTCGATCAAAGGAATAGCTGTAACATAGGCGCCATGGCCTTTTAAAAGCGCGCTGATCTCGGCCGCCTGATGTTCCGGCCGGGTTACCAAAATGCGCTTTCCGTGCAATAAAGGTTCGGGCTTGAACCATTGCAGTTTGTCACGTAAACCAACCACTTCCCCTATAACAATAATGGCTGGCGACTTGATCCCCTCCTGCTGGACCCGGGTGACAATATTAGCCAGAGTCCCGGTCACAACACGCTGGTCACGACGCGTCCCGTTATTAATGACCGCTATAGGCATTTTTAAAGTAGCCGGGTCTTTGGTGATCTGCTGAATGATCTGCGCCAAATTAGCCATACCCATCAAGATTACCAGCGTCGAGTGTTTATCGACCAGCTTCTTCCAGGGTATGGTGGCCGCTCCTTTGTCGGGAGTTTCATGACCGGTAACAATATTCAAACGCGAGGAGATATTACGATAAGTAACCGGAATACCGGCATACGCCGGGACCGAATAAGCGGAGCTGACTCCAGGCACTATTTCGAAAGGGATCCGCGCTTTGACCAATTCCAGGGCTTCTTCCGCACCCCGGCCAAAAAGCAAAGGGTCGCCGCCTTTTAAACGCACCACCGTCTTGCCCTGCCGGGCTTGTTTAACCAGCAGGGAATTGATCTCGTTCTGAAACAGCACATGGTTCTGCGGGTATTTACCGCCAAATATCAGCGCGGCTTTCTTCCCGGCCAGTTGCAGAATATCGGGATGGACCAGCTGGTCATAGACCACTACATCCGCGATCTTTAAACAATGAGCAGCCTTAAGGGTCACTAGCCCTGGATCTCCGGGGCCGGCGCCCACCAGATAAACTTTGCCGATATTCATGCTTTTATCCCTAATGCTTGCTGTAACCATTCGCCCTCGGAGGTTAATAATTCCCGGGCCAGTTCCTGCCCAAGATCGTCCGCATTATTTACATCGCCAGAAACGGTACGCCGGAGAGATTTATCACCGTTAGGACTGACCACCTGAACTCTCAGCGTGAGCACCCGGCCAGAAACTTCGGCATAAGCCCCTACCGGAAGACTGCAACCGCCGCCCAAGCCGCTTAAAAAAGCCCGTTCGGCCATTATCGCTAACCGGGTCGGTTGATGATCGAATTTAGCGATTATTTCTTTTAACTGCTGATCGCCTTGTCGGATCTCGATACCCAGGGCACCCTGACAAGGCGCAGGCAACATAATATCAAAAGGCATCAGCTCGGTAATAAGGTTATCCAGCCCGATCCTGGTGAGCCCGGCGGCGGCAATAATAATAGCGTCGACCTCACCCGCCTGCAATTTACGAACGCGGGTATCCACATTCCCGCGCAGGCCAACTACCTGCAGGTCTGGCCTGGCCAGTAAGACCTGCGCGCGCCGACGTATACTACTGGTGCCAATACGGGCGTTGGGTTTCAGGCCAGCAAATCTCACATTATCGCGCGCCAGGAAGGCGTCCTGGGGGGTTACCCGAGCACTAACCGCCCCCAATTCAAGTCCGGCCATAATCTCACAAGGCATATCTTTCAAGCTGTGAACAGCAATGTCGATACTCCCTTGTAAAAGGGCGTCTTGCAATTCTTTAACAAAGATCCCTTGATGGTCGGCCAGTGCCTCATTATTGGGCACCCGATCACCGGCCGTAGAAATAGTTTTAACTACAAATTCCGGCCCAGGACAGAGTGACTTTAAGGCCGTTATGGTTTGGCTGGTTTGGGTAAGCGCCAACTGGCTGTTTCTGGTACCGACAACAATTATATCTTTGGGCCGCATGTTGATCTCGCCATAATATCGTGTAAAGTCTGCCGGGCTTCACGCACTTTACCCTGTTCCAATAATGACAGCATCGGAGAATTGATCATTTCCATATAAACATCTTTACGCCGGGAAGTTGTGTCGCAACAAGCCTGTACTTCCTTACGCGAATCACCCATCATTTTAATAAAGGACCCCAACGCCGGAGTCGCGCATTTTTCACATTTGACCTTCATAGTTTGCGCAAATAGCGGGCTGTGGCCGCTGGTGGAAATGCCCAGCACCAACGGCCCCCGACGAATAACCGCCGGGACAATAAAATTACATAAATCCGGCACATCCACAACATTTACCAGCAAATTCCGGGCCGCGGCCTGTTTGGCGATCATAGAATTGACTGACGGCACATTGGTAGCCGCTATCACCAGAAATACGCCTTTTAAATATTGCTTCTGATATTGGTCTTTTATGTAACAGATTTTTTTGCTTCTGACCAGACTTTGCAAACCGGCTTTGATAATCGGACTTATCACCGTGACCAATGCCCCGCATTCTAAAAGCGCCCGGACCTTATGCCCGGCGATATCTCCCCCACCCACCACCAAACACTGACGGCCCTGAAGATCCAGATTAACCGGATAATAATTTTTGTTTTTCATTGGTTACCTGTTGAACAACTAAGCAGAGCGTCTTTTAAATCCCACATAAGAAAGAAACCCAACTTCAAAAACCAGAAAATACACGATCCATTGTAAACCACCCGAGCCTGCGCCATAACTGTGCATACCGCGCCCCAGCACAAAGTTTACGCCGTACCAGGTCATGATGACCAGAAGGAACCCCAGTATCCCGCCCACCGCCAGGGCAAAATTGCTCAGCTTCTTACTGTAACGTAGATGCAAAATAGCCATATAACCAAGGAACGTAATAAATGCCCACGTTTCTTTTGGATCCCAGCCCCAGAAACGCCCCCAGGCTTCATTAGCCCATACGCCGCCCAGAATAGTGCCGGCGCCCAAAGCTATAAGCCCGGCTTGCAATAAACGATAGATGGTGTCAGCTGATAACTGATCTTCCTGAGGACTCATTTTGGCCCTTACGGACAGGAACAAATGGCGATGCGCCACCGCCATGGCGAAAGCAAACAGACTATAACTGGAAATGATCGTGATCACATGAACGGTAAGCCAGTAACTACTGCGCAAAACCGGAGCCAGCACGTCTAATGACTGGTCTACCGGCAACAGCCTGGCATAGAGCATAACCAAAGCACTTACCAAAGCCCCGCTGGAAAGAAAAACGGCCCGCTTCTGGATGACCACAAAAATGCCCACCGTTAACATCAACCCCCAATCCATAAAGATCATGGTCTCGTACATGTTAGCCACCGGAGGTCTGAGCAATATCAGCCAACGTAGTAATAATCCTCCAGTATGGAGCACAAATCCGGCCAGGATCAAATATTTACCCAGGCTACGGAACAGCGGTCTAGTCAAGAGCAATAAAACAAAACCAGCCAGATAAAGTATCCAGGCATAATAAAAAGGCCGCAGCAGGTAATAAAAAGCTTCGAGTTGGATCCTGGTCCCCTGGCCGGGTTCTAAAGATGCAGCAACCTGGGCCGACCATAGCTTAACCGCGCTAGACGATCCCCGAGGGTTAATCACCGATTCCCGCACTAATTTCTTAAACGTCTCAGCCTGAGGGCCAGCGGTCTTGTATGGAGACACCCAGGCGACTTTGGCCGGAATAACAGTTATCCGCTCACCAGTACTTAAATGTTCAACGGTAATAAAACGCTGGTATAAGATCTCGGCCTGCTGTTCCAAGGCTGAAGGGCGTTCGTCTTTCTCGCGCTTAGCGGCGGCACTTTGCACCAACACCTTTAGAACACTTAACGCCGGCTGGATTTTCAGATAGGAGAAATTATTCTCGCCGGAAGGTAAACCGAGCCGGGACTTTAAGACCGGATGATCTATCCTGATGAGCGGCAGTTCCAGGAAGATGGCGGGATGTTCGGAATTAAACAGGATAAAATCAACTGCGCTTTGACCATGCCACCGATCTTTACCGCTTATGGATTGCAAAGTTTCCTGTGCAAAAGCCGAAAAAGCTTTTATCCGGCCATGATGTTGAACAGGAATAGCCCCGAGTCCAGAACAAGCATTTACTGGATGGGAAGCAGAAAGAACCAGGAGAAACAGAAGCCATGGTGTGAATATTTTCATTGTTAGACTTATTCCTTTTTAGGCCAGTAGAACAGTATAACCGCCCCCAGCAAGGCCAGAACTGAGCTGATATAAATCCAGGGAATGCCCGGATTCCGGGCCACGGTAAAAACCGAAGCTTGCCCGTACTGAGGATCCGTAAAATAAGAAGATTGAAAAAGCTTAAAGCCATCATATTCCAAAGGATGATTCATGCTGATAGTCCGCTCAATAGTAATACCGCGTTTTTGATCTTTTAAGATCACATCACTTTCAAATCCGGCCGCGTCAAAAGTGCCCGGATAATCGATCTTACGGAATTGTTTTAAGGTAACTGAGAAAGGAACCGTGAACATCCGGGGTTCCAATCCGAAGTTAACGTCGCCTTTGGTTAAATGGACCGGGGTTAACTTATCCTCGAATAACCATATCTTGTCATTCCCGGATGCCGGCACACTCACCGAAACTGCCAGCGGGCCGTTAACATCGCTGGTCGGAACAATATCGTAAGTCACAGTGGCATGGGTGGAAAGTTCCTGCACGCAGAACTCCACATCGTTCCAGCCGGTAGAAAGGCAATTACCAATAGTGACATCGCCTGCCTTGAGCACTTTATTCTGATATGTGGTCTGATAACGCCAAAGGTCTTTATCGCCGTAAGAAAAGCCGACCTGCAAACCGTCAAAAAGGTCCCGGGAATCCTCGGGATCACCGGCTGAAAAACGCACCTGAAGTTCCGCAGATCGCTTACTGCCTTGCGGAGGCAGGGTTTCAAAATCAGGATAGTAGGCAAACTTTACCTGCCGGGTCTCGACCCCACGAGCGTCTACCAGAAAATACACTACTGCCGGGTTAAGTTTCTGACCCTCGGGGAAATTAATGATCTTTTTATCCACTACGGAAGCATAAGGAAAATACGTCAGGTCCTTGATCACCATACGGGTTTTGGGTATGGTGATCTTTTTAGGCAAGGCTCCGGTAGTAATATCAATTGAAATAAGCGCTTTGCCCGCCCGGTCCATTATCCGCAGAGTCGGCACAACCACCGTGGATGAAGTTAAGATCTTACGCCGCAGAATAGTACGTATCGGGCCCAGCATAACAGTATCCGCAGTAACAACACTGCCCGGTTCACGTTCAACAAGCCATTGAACAGAATTTTGAGCCAGTTGTTTACTGGAGACTTTAATTTTGATGGCATGATTGACCGGGCCGCTGATGGCCGGTGTAATTGTTTTCTTCTCGGCGGCGTGCAAAAGGATCTCATTGATCGTAAAATTAACCAGATCTGCTGAGTCGCCGTTAGTTTGAGGGCGAGCCTTTTTTGTTAAGGGACAAAAAGGCACAGCGGCATTCAAACGTTCTTTGGTAAGATCAAACTGTAAGGCACCTTTCTTAAGATCAAAACGCGAACTGTCTTGATTAGGATAATAAATGACCAGATCATGGCCATCCTGAATCATGGTATCGGCAGTCTGCCCAACGAAAACCGCCATCTCGCCTTCGATACTATGTGTCCTGGTAATTAGCGCGCCCGCCAGAAGGCCCAAAATACCTATATGAGTTATCAAGAACCCTATATGCGCTTTCTTAAAAGGGAACCTTACCAGCGTTGAGCAAAAGATATTGATCCACAACAGAGAAATAACCAGATCAAACCATTTAGTGTTATAGAACATCTTTTGCGCAAAAGGAGTGCCGTTAACAGCTTCCAGCGAGGTGGAAATGATCAAAAGCAGGATCAGACCCGCACTGATGAGTACTGTAAACCCTACTGAACCCAATTTCTTTATTATGCTTGTCATTCGCTGTAAGCCTCACTGGTTAGCCGAGTGATATTCAAAGAATCGAACGCGGCCGCTTTATCCAGGGTTTTATAGAATTCATTGATCTTGATCGCGATGATCTGTTCGGCCTGTTCCACTGCCGCCAGCCGTTTGGCTTTAGTATCCAGAACTGTCTGCGAAAGGCCATCCACGGATACCAAAGTGACTCCCGGCACCAGTGAGGCGTGAGGGTCAATGTTACGAGGCACTGCTATATCGATAGCGGCGAATCTTCTGTTTGGCCGGGCCGCCATGACTTGTTGCATAAGAGCTTTATCCACCAGATAATGCGGAGCGCCAGTCGAACAAATGCACACATCGGATTCTTCCAGAACTTCTTTGATCTGCCAGAACATAACCGCTTCTGCCCCGCATTGGGAAGCCAGTTCCTCGGCTTTATCAAAAGTGCGGTTCATTATGAAGATCTTGCCGACCCCTTTATTCTTAAGTTCCTGCACTGCCAGAAAGCCCATTTTCCCGGAACCCAGCACCAAGACGGTCTTGCCCTCCAGGGTGCCCAGAATATTCTGGGCCTCGGTAACCGCCGCCCACGAGATCGAAGACCCCCCAAAATCAATTAATGTATCCCGGCGCACTTTCTTGCCGGTTTCAATAGCCAAATTCGCCAGGATATTAAAAGTCCGGTTCATCATCTGCTTCTGTTGCGACCAGCTTACCGCGCATTTCACCTGGCCCAGGATCTGTTTCTCACCCAGGATCATGGAATCCAGGCCATTCACAACCCGAAAAAGATGGTCCACCATTTGCTGTTCGGTACGCACATAAAAATAATCAGCCAGTCCTGCGGACAGCGAAAGCCCTTTGACTGAAAGGAAACGATCCAGAATGATCGCCGGGTCCGCGGTAAGCAGGTCGGCATAAATTTCCGTACGATTACAAGTAGAAAGGACTATTGCGGCCAAGACCCGGGGGTCATTGCGGAACTCGGCCAATAGAAGGTCTTTTTCGACAGATTGAATAAAGAACTTTTCTCTGACTTCAAGCGGGCAAGTTTTATGATTTACGCCAACCAATACCAAAGGCATTGCAGATCTCCGTAAAAGCGTCTTAATTAATCACAGAAGCGGATATATAAAGATAAGAATATATAGCAAACGGGACAATAACGGAACAAATATATTTGACCGGGTCGTTTATAAAAAGTTACAATAAACTAATAACGATCTGAATGTTCGACCCGCTTGCGCAGGACCCAGTAGGTCCAGGCTTGATATAAGAGTGTGGTCGGTATAAAGAAAATCGCCACCACACTCATTACCTTGAGGGAATACGGCGAGGAGCTGGCATTTTGCACTGTCAAAGTCCAGCGCGGATCAAGGGTAGAGATCAAAACCCGGGGATACAAAAAAGTAAAGACCAGGCTAACGATCAAAAGAATAACAGTTCCACTGGCCCAGAAGGCTGTCAGATCCGCCTTCCGCAGTATAGATATCCCGCAAGCAATTAAAGCCGCAACGGCCAGGCCAGCCAGGATCAATTCGGCAGGCGAACACAACATCCCCAAACGCAAATACCCCAGTAGCAGGAAAACAGCGGCCATAAGCAAGGCGACCAGGAATATAATCGGAAGCAGTCTTTTTAATTTGCCTAATACGTCGCCGGAAAGCTTGATATTAAGATAAACTGCTCCGTGCAGAAGGAACAAAGAGACCACCGCCAGGGCGGCGGTCAGGCTAAACGGCGTAAATATGTCCCGGATCCCTCCCGCAAAAACCTGTTGGTCAGTGATAGGCAAACCTTGCAAAAGATCACCAACGACCACACCCCAAAAGAAAGCCGCAGTAAAACTGCCCGTACAGATCAACCAGTCCCAAACCGCACGCCAACGGTGGTCTTCACGAAGATTGCGAAACTTGATACCAATGCCGCGCAGGATCAGCCCACATAAGATCAAGGTGAACACGATATATAAACTGCTAAAAAGCGTAGCGTACCAGGAAGGAAAAGAAGCAAAGAGCACCGCGCCGGCCGAGACCATCCAAACCTCATTGCCATCCCATACCCCGCCGATAGAACTTATGATCATCCGCCGCTGGGCTTCCTCTTTGGATAGAAATGGCAGCAGCATGCCCACCCCGTAGTCAAAACCTTCGAGGAAAAAGAACCCGGCCAACAGCCAGGCAACAATAATAAACCAGAAGGTTGGCAGGTCCATCGTTAAGGCCCTTTTTTAATTTGACGGATAATTAACGAAGCGGCAATAAATGCCAGCACAGTATAGATCAAGGTAAAAAGGATCAGCGAAGATAAAGCCGTTGCGGCGGCGAGTCCGGCAGTTGACCCGGCACTGGTAAGCAATAACCCGTAAACAGCCCAGGGTTGCCGGCCGACTTCAGTAACGATCCAACCGGTTATATTGGCTATGTGCGGAAGCATCACCGCCGCTATAAGAGCCCACTGGAACCAGCGCGGTAAAACGATCTTTCTGCGAAAAACAGTCACCGCCAGAACCAGCAAAAGCAGTAACATAGTAATGCCGGAGAAGATCATCAACCGGAACGACCAGTAGGTTAATGTCACCGGAGGAATATAATTGCCGGGGCCAGACAAAACGACTTGCTCTTCCTGAAGCGGCTTCATTCCCTTGATAGTCCCTTGAAGACTGTCGAAGACCATAACATTTAAAAGCCAGGGCACGGTAATATCCACTTTGTTCCGCCGGGCTGGCTCATCGATTACCGCGAACAAAGACTCCCGGCCATCAGTCCTGGTTTCCCAGATGGCTTCCGCCGCCGCCAGTTTCATTGGCTGATGTTGCGCCATATCCCGGGCCATAAAATGACCAAGCACAATAACCCCGAGCAAAGACACCAGCCCGGTTAAGATTGCCAACTTCATCGAACGCCGGAAGAAATCCTGTTCTGCTGTGTTACGCAAGAAGTGCCAGGCACAAACACCGAGGACAAAGAACGAGGTAGTTACAATACATGCCAGGATCGTATGCCCGCACATATAAAGCGCCTTGTGATTCAAGGCTACCGCCAGAAAGTTCACCAGCTCAACACGATTGTTGCGTAGAACATATCCCGCCGGTTCCTGCATGAACGCATTGGCACTTATTATCCAGAACGCCGAGAGCATCGCTCCCAAAGTAACCATCCAGATCGAGAAAACCTGCATCCTGATCGAAAGGGCCTTGCGCCCGTAGAGCCAGACCCCGATAAAAACCGACTCCAGAAAGAAAGCCGCCCAGGATTCGATAGCCAGCGGAGGGCCAAAGACATCTCCGACATACCGGGAAAAACGGGCCCAGTTAAGGCCAAACTGAAATTCCAGGACAATGCCGGTTACCACCCCCATCGCTACACTAATCAGAAAGAAATGCCCCCAGTATACAGCCATGCGCCGATAAATCTCCCGCCGCCGGTTCATGTACAAAGTTTCCATTATAGCCACCAGCAGTCCCAGCCCAACCGATAATGGCACGAACAGAAAATGATAAGAAGTCGTTATTGCAAACTGCCAGCGGGATAATACTAACGGGTCCATTAATTACCTTTTCGTATTCTTAGAAAGAGTTTAATTACGCAATTTCCGACAAACCGCCTCGGCCATTTCCTGAGTACCTACCGCAGTGGTATCATTACGATCGGCTTTCAGGTCGTAAGTGACATCAACTCCTTCTTTTATTACCGCAAGCAGCGCCCTTTCCAAAGCCGCAGCCGTGGAAGACTCGCCGATATGTTCCAGCATCATTATCCCCGAGAGGATAGTAGCCGTGGGATTAACTTTGTTCTGGCCTGCGTACTTGGGCGCCGAGCCATGAACCGGCTCGAAAAGAGCCGCGTTGGTGCCAATATTGGCACCCGGAGCGATGCCCAGGCCGCCAACCAGGCCGGCGCACAGATCAGAGACAATATCCCCATATAGATTTGGCAGGACCAGCACATCGTACAACTCGGGTTTTTGCACCAACTGCATACACATATTGTCAACGATCACATCTTCAAAAGCCACCCGACCCGCGTATTCCTGCGCGATCTTCTGGCCGGTATGCAAGAATAAACCGTCGGTGAACTTCATGATATTGGCCTTATGGACCAGGGAAACTTTCTGACGGCCGCTTTTTAATGCATACTCAAAAGCATAACGAATGATCCGCTCCGAGCCGAATACCGAAATAGGTTTAATAGATATCGCGGAATCTTCGCGAACCTGCTTTTTGGAAAGGGAATTTATCTCCTTAATAAGATGCTTAGCCGCATCCGAATAAAGGTCGAACTCCACACCCGCATACAAGTCTTCGGTGTTTTCACGGATAATGGTAAGGTTAACTTTGGTATTTACCGCCCGGGTACCTTCAATATATCGCGCCGGGCGAACACAAGCGTAGAGGTCGAGCTCCTGGCGTAATTGCACATTAACCGAACGAAACCCTTTGCCAACCGGGGTCTCTATCGGGCCTTTGATCGCCACTTTGTTCTTTTTAATGGAATCTATTGCCGCCTGCGGCAAAGGCGTGCCGAATTGGGCGATCGCCGGAGCGCCCACACACAGTTCTTCCCAGTCGATCTTGACCTTGGTGGCATCCACGCATTTCTTCATAGCCAAAGCCACTTCCGGGCCGATCCCGTCGCCCGCCAATAATGTCACCCGAGTACTCATTGCCTTCTCCCTATAGTGTGGTGATAAATATATTTCTTTACATTTGAATCACCACACTGGAGCAATGGAGCAATCGAAAATAGAGAAATAATTAAACATTTAGGCTCCATTGCGGTCTATTTTCGATTTTCTATTGCTCTTCAAATGTAAAGAAACATTAAAGACACAACTCCAAAATTATGAGAAATTACCCAATCTTAGCGCAACGTTCGCTTATTACTTAAGCAAATCTAAAATTTTGCCAATATCCACATATTGTTCCACCAGATGCTCGATCTCATGGATCTTCTTTTGAGCATGCGGACGGATCTTTACAATTAAATTGTCGACCTTTGAGGCGGCCGAAAAAGTGTCTTCTTTAACCAGAATGATCGGGATCGGCAGGTCCTTGATAAGACGCATAACATTCTTGTGCGGCATTATCCCGCAAGTCAACAATATCCCGGCAACACAAAAGTTTTGGGTAACCCCGGGCAATGATCCGCTCATAGCGGCTAAAATAATATCCTCGCGGTTTCCGGGGGTGATCAGTAAAGTGCCAGGTCCCAAATAGTCCAGCACTTCATGCGGAGGCATAGCGCCCACCACGATCCGGCTCACCGTATTATCCAAAGCGCCCTTCCCGCACAATAATTCACCATTGGTTTCTTCCAGCAATTCCTGCAGAGTCGGGTCGGCCAGCACTTCATTATGCGGTACCACCCCCAGGACCTCGATCCCCTGGTTGGCCAGCCCGCGGCTGACCACCGGAGCAACCTTATCGAACTTGTCAGCGCGAACCTTGTTGATTATCGCGCCCAACACCTTCACTCCTTTGGCATCAAACATGGATTTGTTCAACATGATCTCGTCAATTGGCCGGCCGATGCCGCCGCAACTAACCAGAATAACCGAAGCGCCCAAAAGCCGGGCCACCTCGGCGTTCGACATATCAAAGACCGCCCCCACACCGGCATGCCCGGTGCCTTCAATGACCACGGCCTCTTTCCCCTCGGCTACCCTGTTAAAAGAAGCGCTAACTTTTTGCTGCAGGGCATCCCGGTCAGGATGCATAATATAGGTTTCGGTGAAACCCGGCGGAACAGCGATCGGGCTCATGTCTTTCAGGTTGCCACTCAATTTATATACTGCCTGCATCAGCACCACATCCTTATCGATCTGTTCCCCGTCGATCAAGTGAAATTGCTGGCCTACCGGCTTTATGTACCCCACATTACCAAAACGGTTCAATAAAGAACGGAGCAAACCCAGAGCAACCATGGTCTTGCCATCGTTCTGCCGGGTAGCCGCCACAAAGATATTTCGATTTGATTGTCCCATGTTATCAAGGGCTTTCGCTTTTAAAAGATTGAATGTATTGCAGACCTAAAGAAAAGCCTGGAAGAACAACCTCTTCCAGGCTTTTTATAATCCATTCACATACGAGTGAACCTTGTTATCAGTATTGAAACTAATTAACGGCTGGTCTCTTTGCGCTTGGAGAAACAATCCTTACAATAAACCGGACGATCCCCGGTGGGCTTGAAAGGAACTTCGGTTTCCTTGTTGCAATCAGAACAAGTTACCTTGTGCATCTCTCTGGGACGTCCGTCGTACTTACCACCACCATTTTGAAAACCCATATTACCTCCGTTTATTAAAATTGTTAACTTGCCATTATCTTACTTCTTCCGGAGAAAGACGACAAGACATTTATATAATTATCATTTCTGAAGCTATTTATTAATGTACTCACGCCACACAAACTGCGCAAAGGGAAACGCACAGGTAAAGGCGGGAGAAACCGCATTTAGCACATGTACCGAGGCCTTATCGGCTTCCACGACAAAATCCTGGACCAACAGCGACGTGGTCTTGTCCAGCAACTGCGCCCGGATACCAGGGCGGGTAAATTCACCAAAACCTTTCGGGTCAACCGGCACCATCTTGACCGCCAAACTGATGAAATGCTCTTTATTATATTTGGCCATCTCTTCAAAGGCCAGGTCGCGAAAACCAAAGGCATTGGTCGTAAACAGCTTGGCTTCGTACCACCCAGCTTCTAGCATTTCTGCCAGATTGAACCCTTCCCGCAAAGTATAATTCTCGCGCCAGAACGCAGGGATAGCGGTGGGGCCGATCTTTATTGTACCGTCAACAGTCTTGGTATAATGCACGCCCAGGAAAGGATTCTTAAGATTGGGCACCGGATAAATATTCATCTTTACATCGGTCTTGTTCTTGGCGTATTTAAGGTACAAGCCCTTAAAAGGGATCATGGTGTACTTACGGCCAAACCCGTAGTCCTGGGCGACTTTATCGGCATAAAGGCCGGCACAATTGATCAACTTGCCCGCCTGGGCATTGCCCCTGGTGGTACATACCGTATTCCCCTGATGGCTGATATATTTGGCATTAAACCAGATCTGCACTCCCTTGGACAACAGGTCGGTTTTTAAAGCCTGTAAAACCTCTTTGGGGTCCAGGCTGGCGGTTTCCGGTGAATACAGCGCTTTCTTATGCGTAAATACCGCCGGCTCCATTTCCCGGGCTTGCGCGTCAGATATCAGGCGGATGTTGGAACCATTGCGAATGCCCCGACGCTCCAGTTCGTATAATTGCTCCAGTTCATGGTCATCCATGGCCACAACCAGTTTGCCGCAATCATTAAAAGCAATGCCTTTCTGACGGCAGAAGTCTTTCATCAACCGGTTACCATCAACAGTAAAACGGGCTTTCAGGCTATTGGCGGTGTAATAAAACCCGCCATGCAATACCCCGCTGTTCCGCCCGGAAGAATGCGCCCCGATATCGGCTTCTTTCTCCAGGATCAATACTGCTGACGTTGGCCGCTCGGCCTTGATCGTCCTGGCGATAGAAAGCCCGATTATGCCGGCGCCAATGATAATGTAGTCGAATTGATCAGATGGCATATTACCCCTGGGTTAAGTTTTAATAGTATCGGGACGGCGTAACACAAAGATCCCCGAATCGGCCAGCAGATTGGTGCAAAAGTAAACTTCCTGGCCATTGGCCAGGTAACGCGTACGCTCGATCCGGATCTTTTTAAGAGCACAAAAGATCCGGAAATCCTGTAAACTGAGAAAGCGCAGGTTTGGAGTGTTATACCATTTATAAGGCAAGCGTTCGGTGACCGGCATCTCGCCGAGGAAAAAAACCTGCAGGCGCGCTTTCCACTGACAAAAATTCGGCACTCCCACAATAACCCTTTTGCCTACCCTTAACGCTTCATCCAAAGCTTCTTCAATATTCAAAACCTGCTGGAGACTTTCATTCAAGATCACATAATCAAACCGGTTATCGTCGTATACACCCAGGTCGCCATTAATATTCCCCTGGGACACGGAAACGCCGCGCTCCAGGCAACGCACGACCGCTTTACTGTCGATCTCGATCCCGGTCCCCCGGCAACCATTTTTATCCTTAAGCAGGGCCAGCAGGTCACCTTCGCCACAGCCCAGGTCGAGCACTTTGGAGCCGGGAGCAATAATATCGGCGATAATGGCATAATCTATTGGGATCATATAACCCGTTCTTTATAAACCTTGGCCAGATAATTGGTAACCGCCCTGGCCTGCTCGGCGATCTCGACCAGGAAAGCATCATGGCCATAATTGGAGGCCAGCTCAACGTACGAGACTTCGATCTCATTGGCTTTTAACGCCCTTACCATGGCCTGGGATTGATACGAAGGATACAGCCAGTCGGAGGTAAAACTGATCACCAGCATATCGGCGGTAACGCCGCTAAAGACCTGGCTTAATTTCCGGTCGCCCTCGGTAAGATCGAAATAATCCATGGCTTTGGTAAGATAAAGATAGCTGTTCGCATCGAACCGTTCCACGAAGCTTTGCCCGCGATACTCCAGGTAACCTTCCACCGCGAATTCCTTGGAGAAATTGTAACCCAGCGCGTCTTTTTTAACGAGCTTACGGCCGAATTTCTGTTCCATGGAAGATTCGCTCATATACGTAATATGGCCTACCATGCGCGCCACTGCCAGCCCGCGCTTAGGGATCGCCTGGTCGTAATAATCACCCTGCAACCAGTCGGGGTCGGCCATAACGGCCTGACGGCCAACCTCATGAAACGCGATCTGCTGGGCAGTGTGCCGATGACAAGCAGCAATAATGATGGCCGAATGAATAGACTGCGGATACATAACCGCCCACGCGGCGGCCTGCATTCCGCCCATGGAACCACCGGCAACACTTAATAATTTGCCAATGCCCAAATGATCAATAAGAAGTTTTTGCACCATTACCATATCCTGAATGGTAATGACCGGGAACGAAAGCCCGTAAGGCTTGCCAGTTTTGGGGTCGATTGAAGCCGGGCCGGTAGTGCCCTGGCAACTGCCCAGGACATTGGAACAGATCACAAAATATTTATTGGTATCAAAAGGCTTGCCCGGGCCGATCATGTCGTCCCACCAGCCGGGTTTAACGTCACCCTTATGATAAAAAGCGGCATGCGCATCGCCGGTAAAGGCATGTTCTATAAGAATAGCGTTGGTCTTGCGCTCGTTTAACTCGCCGTAAGTTTCATAAGCCACCGTAACCGGACCCAGGCGCGCGCCGCCGCGCAGGTTAAGGGGCTTGGCAGCATCGGCTAATTGGGCGTATTTGGTCTCAACAATGGTCATTTTATTCGCAAGAAACTTTTACTGGTGCCGATTTAACTCCCTGCGTATATTGAAACATCGCTTCCAAAGACTTCAGGGCTTTAAGCCTTATGGGTTCGGCAATAGTCACGATCTGTCCGGCGGTCGGCGACTTTAAAGCCAAAAGGACATCCTCGAGCGAATTCGATTTCATATATTTGCACAAAGTACAACTGCCTACCAGGTCTTTGTCGGGGAATTCGGATTGCAAACGGGCCGAAAGGCCGCATTCGGTAAGCATCAAGAACTGCCGGGCAGTGCTTTTTCTCATATAATCAAGCATCTGTTCAGTACCGCCAACAAAATCAGAATTAGCCACCACTTGCGCATTACATTCCGGATGGCTCACTATTCGGGCATCGGGATATTCGGTGCGGATCTTGAACACCTGTTCCGCGGTATATTCCTCGTGCACATAACAACTGCCCGACCAGAAACGCACCTGCTTGGGACTTTTGCGGCGTTGCATTTCATTCACCAGATTAATGCCCATGAACTTGTCGGGAAGAAAATAGATCTTGTCCGCCGGAAACTTCTCGACAATCTCATAGACATTGGCCGAGGTAACGCAAACATCACACTCAGCTTTCACCTCCACACTGGTATTTACATAACAAACAAAAGCGTGGTCGGGATATTCTGTACGCAGTTTACGCACATCGGCGGCCGTTATTGAATCGGCCAGAGTACAGCCCGGATCACGGGCCGGCACGATAACTATTTTGGCGGGATTAAGGATCTTGGCCGTTTCGCCCATAAAACGGACGGCCACAAAAATGATCACCTGGGCATCCGTGTTAATAGCGTCACGACTGAGTTTATAGGAATCGCCCACAAAATCGGCCACCCCATAAACGATCTCGGGCGCAACATAAGAATGCGCAAGCACGACCGCATTCCGCTCGGCTTTGAGGCGATTTATCTCGTTGACCAAAGGCGCCAGCTCGGTGCATTTCTTAAGCGAATACTGGCAAACATTGCCGCCAACGCGAATATTCTTGAGTTTGTCATACAATTCCTGGGCTGTCATAGCTCGGTACTATATACCAACTCGAAAATTAATTCAACTGCTCTGCTAAAACAATTGAGATTCCTTAGGAACTAAAGCGGCTACCCTGGCACGCCATTCACCGCAATATACTGTACTGACGATCTCTTTCTTGAAATTGGCGCACCAGCCGGTGTTGGCGTTCTTACGGGTCCAGTTCTGACAGCTTTGGCAGGAAGTTTTCATAGTAATGTCGTGTAATATTTATGTTTAATTAAGCGCCGGAAAACAGGGTAAATTAAAGCCTGGGGAGAAAAACCGAAAAGACCGTTCCCACAGATGGTGTACTTTTAACCGAAACACTACCTCCGTGTAAAGCCACTATATGCTTAACTATTGCTAACCCCAGACCGGTGCCGCCCATTTCCTGCGAGCGGGCTTTATCTACCCGGTAAAAACGTTCAAATAATCGTCCAGTATGTTCCGGCGGAATGCCAATGCCGGTATCCTTTATATCGATCCGCACCTGGCCCTTTTCTTCAACCGCCTCAATAGTAATAGTTCCATTAGGCGGAGTAAACTTGATAGCATTACTAATAAGATTGGAGAAAACCTGCTCAAGCTGTATCCGATCGCCTTGAACTTGCGGAGTATTATTTGGAATGAGCCTGGTTAAGGCATGCCCGCGAGCTTGGATCTGCCCCCGCTGGGCTTCCAGGACATCGTCTATGATTGTTGCTAAAGATACCGGTTCCCGGGCTGGCAATTCACCCGCCGACTCCTGGGCTTCTATGGCCGACAGGAACAGAATATCGGAGACCAGTTTCTCCAGGCGCAGCGCTTGTGTTTCAATAATACCCAGAAAACGAACGGCAACTGCCGGGTCATCGATCCCGCCCGACTTTAAGGTTTCCGCGAAGCCTTTAATAGACGTAAGCGGAGTTTTAAGTTCATGCGAAACATTGGCCACGAACTCGGCGCGCATACGGTCAAATTTCTTTATCGCCGAGATATCATGAAAGATCACCACCACACTATGCAATCTTTCGGCCGCCGCAAAAACCGGAGCGGCGTGCATACTAAAAGACGCCCCCTCGGTTAACGACACCAGTTCCCGGCTGATGGTTACGCGGGATTGCAAAGCGGACTCGATAACCGCAACCACCTCTTCCTGGCGCAAAACTTCCCAATAAAAACGTCCGTACGGATTACCCGCCCGCAGGTCAAGCATACGGATCACCGGATGACTGGCGTGTAAAATGCGTTTATCGGCTCCGATAACCAGAACGCCCTCCGACATACTGGTAATGACCGCACGCACTTCTTCTTTCTCGCCAATGGCATTTTCGACTTCCTTACGGAATTCCTCGGCCATATCATTAAGGCGGCGAGCCAGGACCCCCAGTTCATCACGGCGTAAATTACCTTCGGCAAAAGTTACCGGGCCTTGTGTGACATGAGCCACCTTAACCGCCAAACGGTCTAAAGGTCGCAAATACCGGGTATGGATCATTAAAGCCACCAGAATAGATCCTAGCACTGCAACCGAGATCCAGAGTGGTAAAGCCGGCCGAACGGAAGGATGAAACCAAAGCGCAACAATGAAAAAACTGGCACTTTCAATAAGAAAGACCAACAGGAATAGTTTTAACCGCTCCCTGAACATAGGCTCAGTCGATCTCCTTAAACCGATAACCTACCCCACGCACAGTTTCAATATGATCCTGGGCGTCGCCCATCTTCTTGCGTAAATTCCGCACATGAACATCCACCGCCCGGTCCACAATGAAACGGCCTTCTTTCCAGATATTCTCCAGCATCTGATCGCGGGTATAAACCCGGCCGGGTGAACGGGAAAGGAATTCCAGGATAGAAAACTCGAGGGCGGTAACTTCCAGCACCTCGTTCTTACAGGTGACTTTATGCTTGTCAGTGTCTAAAACCAGGTCGCCAATTATCCGCCGGTCGCCAGTGTGCAGTCCGGAAGCGCTAGTGACCCGGCGTAAAACAGCGCGCACGCGCGCCAGCAGGACTTGCGGGCTGAAAGGCTTAACCACGTAATCTTCCGCACCAAGTTGCAAGCCTCTTACCACATCCACTTCAGTGCCGCGGGCGGTGATCATAATTACCGGGATGTGAGCGGTCTTATCATTATTCTTCAAACGCCGGCACACTTCAAAGCCGTCGAGCCCGGGAAGCATGATATCCAGCAGGATCAAAGCCGGCAGGCGCTGTTCAATAAAGCTCACCGCATCCAGCCCATTGGCCAATCCTTCAGCCAGGAAACCATCCTTCTCCAGGTTAAAGCGGATCAGTTCGTTAATACTTTGATCGTCCTCGATTACAACCACACTTTTTTTAATCATTTTGCTCCACTGCTTTGGTCAGTAAACGGTCACGATGATGCTTTACCACCGTCGCGTCGATCATAAATATTACATCCTCGGCAATATACGTAGCATGATCGCAAATACGCTCCAGATCACGAGCTACCAGAATTAATGGCACCGCCCGGGGCGCAGTTGAACCATCCTTAACAATATAATCATTCAGCAGGTCACTTTGAATAACTTTCTTCAAACGATCGGCTTCATTATCCATTAAAATTACTTTTTTAGCCAATTCTTCATCTTTATTAACGAAAGAATCAATGGCCTGACGGACCATTGATTTGGCCTGTTCGGCCAATAACGGGATATCGATCAAAGGCTTGAGGATAGGTTGTTCCACGATCTCAATAACCCGCTGGCAGATATTAACGCCCAGATCGGCGATCCGCTCCAGTTCGGAGTTTATCTTAAGGCCGGTCGTTATCATCCGCAGATCACTGGCCATAGGCTGATGAAGGGCCAGCAGATCAATGCCCTGCTCTTCAATAATTAGCTCCATGGTATCAATACGATTATCTCCCCGAATCGCCTTCTGCGCCCGCGCAGCATCCCGACTGTGCAAAGCATCCAGCGCGGCATTAATTGACCGCTCTGTCATATTTGCCATCTTAAGCAAATTGGAATGAAAAGCCTGTAAATCGTCGTCAAAATGCCGCTTCATAAGATCATTCTCCGTTTAAGATTAATACCGTTAGCCGAACCGGCCGGTGATGTAATCTTCAGTTAATTTCTTCCTTGGCTTGGTAAATATATCCGACGTCTTGCCATATTCCACCAGCTCGCCCTGCATCAAAAACGCGGTATGATCAGAAATACGCGCGGCTTGCTGCATATTATGGGTCACAATTACAATTGTATAATGCTTTTTCAACTCCACAATTAGCTCTTCTATACGGGCGGTCGCAATGGGGTCCAAAGCCGAAGCCGGTTCATCCATTAACAGGATCTCGGGCTCCACCGCCAAGGCGCGTGCCACGCACAAACGTTGTTGCTGGCCGCCGGAAAGATTAAGCGCATTGTCTTTCAAGCGGTCTTTCACTTCATCCCACAAGGCAGCCGAGCGCAAACTTTGTTCTACCCTTTTCTCAATGATCAGACGATCCGTAATATCGTTTACCCGCAAGCCATAAGCCACATTATCAAATATGGATTTTGGAAATGGATTCGGCTTCTGGAACACCATACCGACCCGTTTGCGCAGTTCTACAACGTCGACCTGAGGGCCAAGAATATCCACGCCTTCGATCTCGGCCCGCCCTTCGGCGCGCGCTCCGGGAATCAGGTCATTCATCCGGTTAAAACAACGTAACAAAGTAGACTTACCGCAACCCGACGGACCGATTATGCTGGTTACATTTTTGGCCAGCATTTCAACCGATACTCCCTTTATGACCTTAACCTGGCCATAATAAAAGTTGAAATCACTGATCTTTATCTTAACTTTTGCTAACGGCACAATTTTACTCCTTTTTCATTTGCCTTAACCGGGATCGCAATATTATCGCGAATAGATTCATAATAAAGATCAGGATCAGCAAGACCAAAGCCGTTCCATAAGCGAGCGGACGGACCAAAGCAGTATCGTGATGCTGGGTAGACAGTATGTACAAATGATACGGCAAGGCCATGAACTGGCTTAACAATGACCCCGGCAGGTCCGGCAGGAAGAACGCCGCTCCGGTAAACAGAATGGGCGCGGTCTCGCCTGCCGCCCGCGAAAGGCCCAGTATGGTTCCGGTCAACATGCCGGAAACAGCGTAAGGCAAAACATTGGTGCGTATCGACTGCCATTTTGTGGCCCCTAAAGCCAGTGCCCCTTCGCGATAGGAACGCGGCACGGCTTTAAGCGCTTCTTCACTGGCGGTGATCGTAAGAGGCAAAGTCATCAACCCCAAAGTACAACCCGCCGACAAAATAGAAGTCCCAAAATTACAAGCCTCAACGAATAAGGCCACGCCAAACAAACCGTATACTATCGAAGGCACACCCGAAAGGTTGCGGATCGACATCCGAATAAATCGGGTGAATTTACAATCCAGGGCATATTCATTGAGATACATAGCACAACCCATGCCCAAAGGCACCGCCAAAAGAGCCGTCATTAACGTAACCAGTAAAGTGCCTACGATCGCCGGGAATATGCCTCCTTTAGTCATGCCGTCTTTGGGTGGCTGAGTCAGCAACTCCCAGGATACTGCCCCGCCGCCTTTAGTAACGATGTCCCAGAAGACCACTACCAGAATAGCCATTACCAGCACCATGCATAATCGCAAGGCCAGAAATCCCAGCACTTCCTTTAATTGTTTGATCTTCATTTGAGCATCTTCATATGTTTATTGAATACGATATCGGAGATCAAATTAATAACAAAAGT
The DNA here is from genome assembly GCA_015232565.1 of Candidatus Omnitrophota bacterium. Lineage (GTDB taxonomy): Bacteria > Omnitrophota > Gorgyraeia > Zapsychrales > Fredricksoniimonadaceae. Next base: position 22,826 of record JADFZK010000002.1, on the reverse strand, counting down.
TATCAGAAACAACACCAACCCCACCGAGAAAAGCATATAAAAATGAGTGGTAAAATAGGCCACTTCGCCCAACTCAATAGCAATGGTTGAAGTCATCGTTTTAACTGAAGAAAGGAATCCTGTTGGGAACTGGGCGGCATTGCCGGTGGCCATGAGCACCGTCATGGTCTCGCCGATCGCCCGCCCCATACCCAGCATACAAGCCGCCACTATACCAGAGGCCGCCGCGGGCACTTTTACCTGGGTGACTGTCTGCCATTTATTAGCGCCCAAAGCCAGCGAGGCTTCCGCATAAGAACGCGGCACACTATTCAAGGCGTCTTCCGACAAACTGATAATGGTCGGTAAAGCCATGACCGCCAGCAATATGGAACCATTAATGGCATTAAGGCCATTATAAGTTCCGGTTAATTTGGCCAACAGTGGACCAACCAGGACAATGCCCAGGAAACCTAATACCACCGACGGTATACCGGCAAGAATCTCGACCACCGGTTTGGCGATCTCTCTGACCCTGGGACTGGCCACATCCGATAAATAAGCGGCAGTGCCGATCCCCAGCGGGACCGCGATCAATAACGAGCCAATAGTGACCATCCCGGTACTAACCAACATGGATAAAGCGCCATACGTCGCCTTACCATAGGCATCCGGATTCCAATACCCGGTAGCCAGGAATTCCATCAGGCCAATTTCTTTTAGACCCGGCAGGGCATTCTTTAATAGAAGCAGAAATATCCCGGCCAGGATAATAATTACGATCAGCCCGTTAAGGAAGAACAGGCCCTCGACTACTTTCTCTTTAATGCGTTTTATTTTCATAATTATCGAAAGAGACTAGAAACCAGCTTTAGCATTACCAGCCTTGTACTCGGAAGTAATTACAAAGAAGCCTTCTTCGGCTACGATCTGCTGGCCCTGCGCGCTTAACTCGAACGCGATCAGATCCTTTACTTTGCCAGTGGGCGTGCCATTTACATACTGGTATAAAGGACGCGCGATCGGATACTTCCCGTTATCGACTGCCGTTTCATCCAGCGGGCTTTCATAGGCCGAACCAGCATTAGCAGCCACCGACACCACAGTTAAGCCTGCCGCCGCTTTAGCATAACCCACCCCCACATACCCGATACCAGAGGGATCCGATTTAACCGCTTCCGCGATCTGCGAACTGCCATTCATACTTTTCATCGATTGGGCATACTCCCCTTTTAGCACCATTTCCCGGAAGAACCCGTAGGTGCCCGAGTTTGACTGCCGGCCATATAGGGAGATCGGCATATTAGCACCACCCACTTCGGACCAATTCTTGATCTCGCCGCGATAGATCGCGCCGATCTGGTCCATAGTAAGCTTGGACACACTATTGGTAGAATGCACCACCACGCTTAACCCATCAATAGCTATTACGATCCGGACCGGAGAAACATTATTGGCCAAAGCGGTCTCGATCTCTTTCGCATTGATCGTACGGGAAGAATTGGCAATGTCGCATTTGCCATTTATCAAAGCCGCGATCCCCGTGCCGGAGCCGCCCCCGGTCACCGCGATCTTGGCAGATGGATCGGCCTGCATAAAAACTTCGGCCTCTTTTTGTACCAGATTAATGATTGTGTCCGAACCTTTTACCTGGATCATGGCCGCATTAGCAGGAACCACGCCAATAAGAAAGCTGGCAAGAAACATCGTGAACAGCAGAGTCGTTTTCATTTTTTCTCCCTTTTTTTTCTAAGTATAGTGCTCGATTGTTAAGAACAGGTTAAGAACACATTAAGTAATGGCCAAGACTTAAAACTTTAAGTTCCAGTCCAGTTGGAATACCTGGGCCGGATTGGTAGTAGCCCCGGATCTGCTCAAAGACTCTCCGTAATAGTAATCCAGTCCCAGCGAGGTATTCTTTCCCAGGCCATATTCCAGAATTGCTTCATAACTCTTCATATTGGTCCTGCCGGCATAACGATCTGAATCCGGGAACACATCCAGAAAAGCATCTCGGCCCAAACGGGCATAGATCAACTTTGACTGCCACTGGCCTTTTTCACTTACCTTCTTATCGCCAAACTTAACAGCGGCATCCCAACCGTCACGGCCGTTCAACCCCTTGTTCATACTTAAGTTATTAATGTAATCACCGGAAAAAGCTATCATAGGCAATGACTTTTCGCCAAAAGGGCTATCGATAACTATTTCGGCACTAGGCTGGATGGCATCATAATTGTAACGATACCTGGTTGCAGATACGCCATTTATTGCTTTCACATCGCTGGTATTGGTTGAGTAGGAACTGTTACTGAAGATGGCCCGGTTACCCAGATTAGTGTTCCGGTAATAAGCCAGCGCGCCCTGCAAGAGGATAGAGTCGGTGATCGCATACTTAAAACCAGGCTGAACAGCCAACATCACCGGATCGGAATAATCTGAATTCCGATCTTCCATCATCACGAAGACCAAATTATTCAGGTAAACATCCAGGCCCTGCGCCGGAGCAAAGTCTAATTGTGCCGCCAGACCGTCAGGATTCAGATCGGTATCCCAGAGCATATCGTTGGGTTGCCACAGCGGCAGCTTGAACTTTCCCGCAGTCAGCGCCACTTCGGGCATGGGCCGGTATTCGCCATAAGCATAATCCAAGATTAACCCCGCGGTCCCGCCAGGATTAGTTGCGGTAACAGCCTTGCCCCAGGTACTATTAGTAGAACGCGGATCACCGGTATTGCCCGAGGCCAGTCCAATGCCGACCTTCATCTTGTCGTTCGGCTTGGCCTCAACCCCCAGGCGCATACGCATCCGGCCACGGTTCTCGGTTTTGGCATTCTTACTGGAATCCATCTGATATCGCGCGCGCAAATCCCCCTTGATCTTAACGGTCTGGATCCAGGACGGAATCGCCTCATTCGTACCCTTGGCATTTTGCTTGGCCACTTCCTGTTTGGTATCATCCAGGACTATTTGCGCTTCATACGGAGTCAGAATCCCTTTGTCGACCAGCTTCTGGACCAAAACATCCACCTCCCCGGCAAAGCCCACACCAGGACCTGCCACAACGCACAGCGCTGTAAACACCATCAACAACTTTCTCTGCATACCGCCTCCTTGGTTTTGGTTGTACATTTGATCCAAGTTTAGCGGTTGTTTATGAAGGGAGTATTAAGGTGAGATTAAGTGCTGGTGTCCGCTGTTAAGACCCTAGGAGCAAGAAAGTTCAAAGTATTCTGCACAATGGCAGAAAAATCTGTAAAATTGCGGTATGGAAAATAGATCAGCTAAAATATTAATCGTAACTGGCGAAGAATCCGGCGATATGCGTGCCGCTCCGTTGGTGCGGGCGATTGGTCATTATGCCCAGCAAACCCGTTTTATCGGCATTGCCGGCGACCGTTGCCGTCAGGAAGGTGTAGCGACCTTCGCGGATATCCGCGACCTGGCAGTGATCGGTTTTGTGGAAGTCATCAAGAACTTTTCCCGGATCAAAAAAGTTTTTGATCTCACCGTGCAAAAAGCCCGTTCGGAGAAACCCGACCTGGCAATTTTAGTGGATTACCCGGGCTTTAACCTGCGCCTGGCGGTGGAACTCAAGAAACTGGGCATCAAAGTAGTCTATTACGTTAGCCCGCAGGTATGGGCCTGGAAAGCGTCCCGGGTCAAGCTCATCAAGAAAGTTGTCGACCGCATGCTGGTGCTTTTTCCGTTCGAGAAAGACTTTTATGCCAAACATAATTATGCGGCCGATTTTGTCGGCCATCCTTTACTGGACGAAGTCCATGCTGATCGCTCAAGCGCCGCGTTCAGGTCGGAGCTTAAGCTCGACCCCAAGGTCACCATTATCGGCCTTTTGCCCGGCTCACGCAAAAACGAGATCGTCCGGCTTCTGCCTTTAATGTACAAAGCCGCCCAATTAATTCGCCAAAACAATCCCCGGACTCAATTCGTCCTTTTACAAGCCAAGACGATCAGTAATGAACTCCTGAATAAATACTCTGCCCTGGCGCCGGAAGGCCTGCAGATCACCAAAGAATATTACAATGGGCTGAATATCACCGACTACTGTATTGTAGCTTCGGGGACTGCCACGCTGGAGACCGGGATCATGGGCAAACCAATGGTCGTAGTCTACAAAACCGCCTGGCTTACCGCGCTTATTGTACGTTTGGTTATAAAGATACGTGATATTTCGCTGGTAAATATAATTGCAGGTAAACGGATAGTTCCGGAACTTATCCAACAAGACGCCAATCCAAACCGGTTAGCCAAAGAAGTTCTTGCGCTTTTAAATGATCAGAACAAAACCCAAGCCATGCGCCGGGAACTGTCTGCGTTAAGAACCCGGCTCGGCAATCCGGGAGCCAGCCAGCGTGCGGCCCGGATCGTGGTCGAAGAGCTGGCTAAACTCCGATCAGGACTTTAAAGACCAGTTTTTTTACTTCACAGGCACCGGTTTCCGGGGAACAACACGGACGGTGCGCTTCGCCAGGAAAGAAAACCGCGAACTCCCCCGCCCGCACCAGAAAACGCGAAATATCCTTGCCCGCTTTATAAAACTGATTGTCAGCCTTAGGGTCATATTCAGTTAAAGCTTCCCGGGCATCGGCTGGAGCCGTTTCCATGATCTCACAACCCTGAAAAACATATTGCAGGTCCATGTATTTAACGTGGCTTTCAAACCGGCCTTCCTCGGCGTTCCTGGTAACATAAGCCGAGGGACGGACAAAAAGAGCCCGGCCATTAATTTCGAGTTCGGGCACTGAAAGCAATAAAGCTTCTTTCCCGGCCAGATACCGGGCGATCTCTTTACGCGACGGGATATTATACCGCCCCAGATTAGCAATAGTATCCACGATCATCGCCTGACCAGCCTTTCTTTAAATAAGGGATAATTCCGTTCTGACGAAAGTATATAATGATCTTTAAGTTTCCAGGGAGTATTCCCGCGCTCAAACACCGAGGTCTCCAGCCGGTCGAGCAACTGGCCTGTCGTTAAAGAACGCAGTTGCAGTCCGGCTTTATGAAAGATCGGCCAGGAACCTGCCATATCCCATAAATGGACTTTCGCCAGTGAACCACAGCCCCGCCCGATCGCGGGCCAGCAAAATTCACAAACCGCCGCCGCCAGTACAATGATCCGGCATTCCTTCTTTTGCCAACCATAGTTCTCAAAAACATCATCCGTAGCAATAAAGATCGAACGATCGGTGAGGGTTTCATCTAAAGGCACGATCAGGGTTTTAGTCGCCAGAGGCGTAAAGGCCTCCTTCACAAAATAAGCCGCCGTACCGTCGCAATAGAACAATTCTTTTAAGGAAGGGAAATAAACCGCCCCCAGCCAGGGCGCACGTTCCTTGATCAGGCCAATAGACACCCCGTAATAAGGAATACGATTGGCATAAGAACGGGTGCCATCGATCGGATCCAGTGACCAAACAAAAGGATGACGATCCAGAAAAGCATCATCCAGATAATCGCCCCGCCGCGGGTCTTCTTCATCGATCAGAGCATGTCCACCAGCCTTGATCAGCGGGGCCAGTTTTTCTGCCGCCAAAGCAGAAATACGCAGGTCTGCCTCGGTAATTACCGAAGCATCGGGTTTAAGATCGGATTGCCGCGCATTAATAAAGTCCAGGGCAATACCACCGGCCTCATTAACAAAATTCAACATCAGATCCAGAAAAGGCTCAGCATTAGTCGCGATCATAGGACTCCGGCTTTTTGCGCCGGTATCCAGCCCGACCGCCCGTCTTGCCTTTGGACCTTCAGCCATTCATCTTTGTAACGCAAAACTTTCAGCTCCGCGCCTTCGAAAACCTTGAAATATACAGTAGCTTGTTCGGAAGGTTCAAAACGGGCTTCGGTACCCTGAACCGCCACGGCCTGGCCGGACGCTTCCAGGAATGCCCCGATCAAAGCGATCAAAATATAAGCGCTGACCACGGCAGCGGATCCGGTGCACAAAACAACTCTTTTCATCGGCCAGCCGGCAAATAAAGTAACCAAACAAATTATCCCGGTCAGCATCCAGGCCGCTGCCGCCAGCCATTTAAATTCACTGATCGATAAGGAACGAAAATAAGCTCTCCAACGGCCGGATTCCTTGCCCTGCTTGTCGGCTTCATATTGCTCCACTTCCTGACGGGCAAAAGCCAGGTTCGCTTTAATATCAGCATCCCTGGGCGCCAGGCTTTGGGCTTTAAGATAATTCAGAATCGCCCGGCCCAGCCGTCCCTGCTTGAAATAACAGTTCCCCAAATTGAAATATACCGCCGGGCTCTCGACCCCGGCTTCTTTCAGCAAGCGTTCATTAAGCGCAATCGCCGCGGTATAATCCGCTTTCTGATATTTAGCTACTGCCTGGGCAAAAAAGTCTTCCCCCTTATCGGCAAAAACCGGGCCGGCCAAAACAGCCAGGATTATTAGCGCCAAAGCCCCAAACCTCATTTTACCCTCCGCTCAATATCATCCAAAATGTCTTCCATATCAAAGAAACAGCGTTGCATTTCAGGTACACTTACCGAGACCGACGCAAAACAGGCCCTTTCGGCCAAAACAAAAATGTCTTTCAGGTGAGCGATCTTGTCGGCCGGGACTTTTCTTTCTAATAAAATGGTCTCCAAAGCCGTAAGGTCAGTGTTCCCGGGGAGTATATTTATCCGATGCTCCAGATAGCTATTTAAGACCTTGACTAAGCGGGCATAGAATTCACGAGCGCCACCTTCCAAAATTAGCGGCTTAAGTTCGCTCATTTCCTTACGGGCCTGACTAAATGCAGCGCTTCGTCTGGCAAACCCCGGGTCAGTAACGAGTTTGCGGCGATAAAGGTAGATCCCATAAAACAAACCCCAAACATTAAGATATAAGGTCATAACCAGCAATAGCCAGCCATTACGGCCCCACCAGCTGGCTTTATTAACCAGCCGTCCGGGGTGATCCTTTACAAAGACAATATCCTGGCCGAACTTTTCTTTCAACAGCGATATCGGGCGATCGGCAAAACCCACTGCCTGGAATTCCTGGCCCTTATCCATCGGAAGGACTTCAACCGTGAACGGACCGCGGGAAAGAGTGGTGTATTTTCCCGCCGCAGTATCAAAATAACTAAAATTGATCGCCGGGATCTGTGCCGTCCCGGGAGTTAAAGGCACCACCACCTGCTCAAGGGTCTTCTGCCCGGCCACGGCCTTGATCTGGGGATCATAGATCTTGAAACGCTCGTCTTTTAAAGCCGGCATCTTGACCGCTTTCAGATCGCCGGTACCGCTGACGGTCATTCTTAATGTTACCGGATCTCCCGCTTTCACTTTTAACGGTGAAGCCGTAACATCAAACGTGAATAAGCCTACACCGCCGGAGAAATCCGCAGGCTTTTCTTCGGCAGGTAATGACTTGACCTTTAAGCTTAACGGCCGCGCTGTTATAGTAATAGGCTTCTTCTGGTATGAGTTGAAGAAACCGGCAAAAAATTCATCATCAAAGACCCCGCCGCCAAAGGGATTGCGTTTTTCATTGTTCTTGATCAGCAGGCTGCCGGTGATTACCGCCGGACCAACACTGATATCGCCCTCTCTGGTAGGCGTTAACAGCGCGTTGAATTCCACGACTTCAAACATTTTGCCCTGTACATCTTCCTGATACTGTTTGGGACGGGAGAATTCGGAAAGTATGAACCCTTCCGGATTGATCTGAGGTAAAGTAATATCCTGGATCGGCAGTTCCCTGACATAAAGCTTGATAACCAAAGGCACCTCTTCATAAACATACGACGCTGTGGACGCCAGGGCCACGGTCATTTGCACCCGTTCACGGATGGCCTGAGTATCATCCAAAGGTGCGGCCGCGGGACTGGCGGCAGGCGCGGCAGTGCCGGCGGGCGCTGCAGCGGCCGGGACTACTTCTACAATAAGTGGACGAGACTGATATTCCTGTCCTTTAACCTGGACCGCGATCGCGGGAATCGTATATTTGCCTTCCTTCAAAGGAATAAGCATGTAATTAAAAGACTTGGCAGTAGAATACTCACCATTAACAACTTTTATCTGGGTGGAAGGCCCTACGAAACGCGCCTCAAAACCGTCCAGAGGAGGCAAGACCACCTGCGCCAGGTCCTGGGTACCATGAAGGGTCAGCGTTAACTGGGCTGACGCGCCCATTACCACCCGGTCAGTATCAATTACTGTTTCAAAAGAGATATCCTCAGCCACAACACTAAATGCCGTTGTAAGCAGGAAAACAACTGCCAAGAAGGCCGATCGTAAATAGGTAGTATAGATTCTCGTCATAAATATGCCTGGCTCACCAATCCTTGACAACCCCACGCTCCTGATGCGCTTCCCGTTGCAACTTTAACAGGCCCTTAGGTTGTTCATTCTGGGCAAAATCATCCAGCAACATGTTCGCTTCGTCCTGGGATAATATATGACCTTCCGCGGCTTGTCCAGCGGAAGCCGCCGGTTCTTCGGGGGAATTCTTTTCTCCCGGCTTGGGCTGGTCAGCGGTTTTCTGGTCGTCTTTGGGCTTCTGATCGGCGGTATTTTTTTGATCCTGGGCATCTTTATTTTCAGACTCGGCTTTCTGCTCCTGCTGGCCGGGAGGTTGGTCCTTTTTATCCTCCTGCCCTTTCTGGGCTTGATCCGAAGGCTTTTGTTGCTGATCCGGTTTCGGCTGATCGGCGGGTTTCTTTCGATCGCATTGTTTCGAATCTGACTGTTGTTTCTTTTGTTCCTCCAATTTCTTGCGTAACCTTACCAATTCAGACTCAACAAATGTTTTATTGCCTTTCGCGTCGACACTTTTTACATCGTCAAGAATGACCTTGTTATAACTGGCAATACTTTCTTCCAGGTTCTTGATCGCGCCAGCGGTGTCCTGTTCCTCTTTCGCCGCACCTGCCATGTATAAAGCATTCCCCAGGTCGTAACGGGCATTGCGGGCCAGCTGGGGATCTTCAGACAGTAAAGCTTTATTAAATGACCCGACAGCCGAAGTGAAATCGCCGTTCTTATAAGCGGCAACGCCGAGATTGTAGTCGATCCGCGCATCATTCGGGGCCTTGGCCGCCGCGGCTTCGTAGTTGTCGAGAGCGGACTTGAAATCAGCTTTGCGGTAAGCAGCATTCCCGGCCCGGACTTCCGATGCACCAGGATCAGCCAGAGCAACAGAAACACCAAGCAATAGAAAGAGGGCTAATAAAAAGGTGTCTTTACTCATATTTCCTTCTGGCAGAAAGCAGTGTTTCCGCCAGCAAAAACAATAAGGCTATCGCCAGCGGAACCCCAAAATGTTCGTGATATTTTTTCTCCACCCGGCTCTCAATATTGCGTTTCTCCAGCCGCGACAATTGGTTCTCGTACAAATAATCCAGGCCGAATTCCGCACCTCCACTGCGCACGTAAGCGCCGCCAGTAACTGCCGCCAGCTCTTTTAACATGGGTTCATTTAGCCGGGATTGAATGAAATTGCCATCGCCATCCTTGATGAATTCCCGCTCGCCATTCTCTTTTACCACCTGGACCAACTCGCCCTCCCGTGTGCCAATTCCGACAGTATATATACGGATCTTTTGCTGCGCCGCCGTCTTGGCCATTTGCAAAGGATCGCCCTCCAGATTTTCACCATCAGTCAGGATCACCAGGACCTTATACTGGGCCGGAACATCTTCATAACCCTTAAGAGCCTCGGCAATAGCCTTGCTGATATCGGTGCCTCCGCGCGGAATGGTTGCGGTGTTGATATCATCCAGGCTCAGCCCGAAGCCGCCGTAATCGGAAGTTAAAGGACAAGCCAGAAACGCACTGCCCGAAAACGCTATTAATCCCACCCGATCGCCCTTAAGTTTTTTTAGAAGGTCTTTCACTGCCAGTTTAGTGCGTTCCAGGCGATTGGGTTTAACGTCTTCCGTCAACATACTCTTGGAAGCATCGATAGCAATGAAGATATCCAGACCTTCTCGTTTTACATCCATCCACTCAAATCCCCATTGGGGTCGAGCGAGGGCCAGGACCGAAAATATCAACACCAAAACAATGGCCACATCCTTGATAATGATCTTGCGACGCGAAGCGCTGGCCGCTACCTCTGGTAAAAGTTGTTTATTGATAAACCGATAGATCTTGCGCCGGCGCTCTTTTGACAACCAGTACAAAACCAGCGCTATGAATATTACCGCAAAAAAAGCATTGAACATTTGGGGAGCAGAAAACATATCAAGGGATCCTCAAAAAGATCGTGCGGCTTAACAATACCTCGACAATAAGAAAGAACAACCCCGCCAGTAAGAACAGATCAAAATGCTCCTGGTACTGCCGGTAACCAGCCTCTTCAAATTTCACTTTTTCCATGGCATCGATCTGGTCGTAAATCCCCTTTAGAGACTCGGTGTCCGTAGCGCGAAAATAAGAAGCGTTAGTAAGGCGGGCGATCTCTTTTAAAACACCTTCATCAATATCAATCTGCACATTCTGATAAACAGTCCGGCCAAAAAGATCCACCGTAGGATACGGTACCGGGCCGCGACTGCCGGTCCCGATAGTATAAACCCGTACACCTTTGGCCTGGGCGGCCTTGGCGGCGGAAAGAGGATCTATCTTGCCGGCATTATTGATGCCATCAGTAAGCAAAACCACCACTTTCGAACGCCCCTCAACATCCCGTAAACGATTAACTGCGGAAGCCACCGCCGAACCGATCGCGGTGCCATCTTCCATCAGGCCGAATTTTACCCGTTCCAGGTTTTGTATAAGCCAGGCATGATCCGTGGTTAGCGGCGCCACAGTATACGGACGGGACCCAAAGGCGATCAAACCTAAACGATCCGCATTTCTTTTATGGATGAAATCACGTAAAACATTCTTGACCACATCCAACCGGCTGGCCCGCTTATTGTTTAAAGTAAAATCCTCGGCGGCCATACTGGTAGAAACATCCATCACCAGCACAATATTGATGCCCAACGCCTGATGTTTGGTCTCGCCCAGCGGACTCCGGGGACCGGCCAACGCGATCAAGAACAGGATTATAGTTATTAACCTTAGAAAAAAAGGTAACCTCTGCAAACGTACCCGCCAGGAAACCTTTAACCCATCCACCAGTGAACCAGACGAGAATCGAAAGGCCGGCCGGCGAGACCGCCAGGTAAAAAAGATCACCGCAAACAGCACAAAGGGAATAAGCGCCAGGATCCAGGGGGTTTTAAAGATCATGCCTTCCCCCCGCTTAGTGTTGAAGTTGGAGGAACCTCCAGTAAGACCGGCCGGGTACCTTCTACAAAACGACGAGCCGCCAGGAGCGCATCGGAACGGTCGCGGCCGGACGGCTCAAAACGCGCAAACTTTACCATGTCGCAGACTTGCAGAAAATTGTTAAGGAACTCTTGTTGGATGGCCGAAAGCTCTGGAGCATAACGCACCCGTTCCATAAATTCTTCGGTGGTCATTTCCGGGGCGCGAATACAAAACCGCGCTTCAATATACTGACGAATAATGTCGGATAAAGAAAAGTAAAACTGTTTGATCTGCTCAATTCCGGCCGGGTTCTGACCAGCGAGAAGCGCGATCTCGGCCAAAGCCTTCTCCCACGGTGGAATAGGCGGTGGTACAAAAGCAGGCCGCGCGGCTTTCCGGGCCAGAAACTTAACTAACAGCCAAACCAAACCCAGCAGAAGCACTCCCACGGCAGTTAAAAGCAACCACCACCAATCACCGGGAATTTCCACCGGTCCGCGTATGTCTATTAATCCAGTAGCCTTCACCTTGCCCTCTTTCTTCTCATGGCAAAGAACCGCACCAGATGGTCGGCAAAAGACCCTTCAGTTGACACATCAATATGGTCCATATTCAATTTACGGAATAAACGCGCACGGCGCTCGACCCTTTTTATATTACGAGCGGCATATTCCTCGCGCACACTCCGGTCGGAACTATCCACCGTAAAAGAACGCCCGGACTCGGCGTCTTCCAACTCCAGCAAGCCGCAATCAGGTAAATTCATTTCCCGGGGGTCATTAAGAGTGATCGCTATTACATCGTGCCGCTTGTTGGCCGCCGCCAAAGCTTTGGTATAACGCGGCTCGCCATTCCCGGCATTGTCGCCGGAAAAGATCGCCGGCTCGACAAAGTCCGAGATAATAAAAGTAACCGCTTTGCGCGTGGTAACCCGGCTCATGAATTCCATGGCCGCCGCGATGTCGGTACCCCGGGCTTTTGGTTCAAAACAAAGGATCTCCCGGATCAGGCGCAACACATGACTGCGGCCCTTGCGCGGCGGAATGAATTTCTCGACCTCATCAGTAAAAAAGATCAACCCGATCTTGTCGCTGTTACGAATGGCCGAGAAAGCCAGCACCGCAGCCACTTCCGCCGCCAGGCGGCTTTTTAACTGCCGCACTGTCGCAAAGCGGCAGGAACGCGAGGCATCCACCAGCACCATCACGGTCATTTCACGCTCTTCTACGAACTTCTTTATGTGGGGAACCCCGGTACGGGCTGTTACATTCCAGTCGATGGAACGCACGTCGTCTCCGGGTTGGTATTCACGTACTTCGTCGAACTCGATACCACGGCCTTTAAAAACACTCTCGTACTGCCCGCCAAACACATCCGTAACCAGGCGGTTGGTGGTAATTTCGATCCGGCGAACGTTTTCAAGTATCTCTTTTGGTATCATATAACATCAAGGAACCTTGACTTCCTGAAATATCCTCGTTACCAGGTCTTCCGAAGATTTGTTCTCGGCTTCGGCTTCATATGTTGGCACCACCCTGTGACGCAATACGTCCATACCTATTGATTTTACATCCTGCGGGGTAACATAACCGCGGCCATTAAGAAAAGCATAAGCTTTGGAAGCCAACGCCAGACTGATGGTAGCCCGCGGAGAAGCACCGTATTGAATAAGAGGCTTAAGGTCCGCCAAATGGTAATTTTCCGGTGAGCGGGTAGCAGAAACAATATCCACTATGTACTGCTCGATCTTTTCATCCATATAGATCTGGTCCACCACCTTACGCGCATTAAGGATGTCTTCCGGTGTTACGACCCGATTTACCGCCGAAGACCTTTGCGTGGAAGCCATCCGTTTTAAGATCAGCAATTCCTCCGCCTTGGAAGGATAAGTAACCTTGACTTTAAGCATAAAACGGTCCACCTGAGCCTCGGGCAAAGGATAAGTTCCTTCTTGTTCTATCGGATTCTGGGTAGCCATCACCAGGAACGGAGAGTCAAGTTTCATTGTACTGTCACCAATAGTAACCTGCCGCTCCTGCATAGCTTCCAGCAAAGCGCTCTGCACCTTGGCCGGAGCGCGATTGATCTCGTCGGCGAGGATAATGTTGGAAAATACCGGACCTTTCTTAACAGAAAAAGAACGGGTGTTCTGATCATAAATAAGAGTACCAATAAGGTCAGCCGGCAGCATGTCGGGGGTAAACTGAATACGCTGAAAACGACACTGCAAAGTATCCGCCAGTGTTTTTACAGCTGTGGTCTTGGCCAGGCCCGGCACACCTTCTACCAAAACATGACCATCGGCCAATAAACCCACGATCAAACGTTCCAGCAAATATTTCTGCCCAACAATCACTTTCTGGGCTTCCAGCATCAAAGCCGAAACAAAAGAACTTTCTTTTTTAACCAGTTCATTGATCATTGCTATACCGGCATCCATACCCTAACCTCCCTGAATAAATTCTTGTAGATTATTTACCCAAGCCCTTCTATATCTGACCATGTTCGTATAAAGCTTCCAAAGCCTCGGTGACTTTAGGGTCAAACCAGACACCCGAGAACTTGCGGATCTCAATCATCGCACTTTCTTTGCTGAACCCCTTACGATAAGGACGGTCGCTGGTCATGGCATCGAAGGCGTCGGCCACTGATATTATCGCCGCAATGATCGGAATATCGCCCCCTTTAAGTCCATCGGGATAGCCACTGCCATCATAGTGTTCGTGATGATGCTTAACCCCGGCCACACAGCCGTCAAAATCGCGGATATTGGCCAGGATCTCCGCACCGCGGGAAGGATGTGTCCGTATTATGCTAAACTCGTCCTCGGTAAGACGGTCGCGTTTAAGCAATATCGATTCCGGCACGGCGATCTTGCCTATATCATGCAAAAGGCTGGCAATATACAAATTCTCAAAGAACTTGGCCGGGACCGTTAGAAATTGCATGTCGACCATTCGACGGGCAATATCAACCGCATATTTGGTAACCCGTTCCGTATGGCCATGAGTGTAGGAATCCTTGGCTTCGATAGCTGAACCCAAGGCAATTGTGGTCTGAATAAACAAATTACGCGCACGGTCGGCTTCAACCTTGAGGTCCTCAAACAAACGCGCATTGCGGATAGCCATCGCCACATCGGACGCCAAAGCAGAAAAGAAATCCAGTTCTTCCTGCTCCATCTTACTGCCATCCCGCTTCTCACCCAAAAGCAGTACAGCCAATAACTGATGCTGATAAAATGCCGGCACACAAGCCACACTGTTAAGCATGGGCATATGCTCACTAACCTGATGCAAAAGGTCCCGGGTACCGTTAACCCCCTCGATCACACTTTCACGCCAGAGCAGTTTGTTAATATCGTCGGCTACCAGCGCATTGCGGTTAGTGATCAGATATTTGTACTCTTTCTGGAAGAAGACTTTTATCAGGGGGTGCTCACGGTCAAAACGGATAAAATTCTCGGGAATACGCTCTCCCGCCTGGCCGCGAGAAACGCTGAGCACATAACTATCCAGCGCGGGTTCATACAAGATCATCCCGGCATGGCTCAGATCGACTTTACGCACGATCATCCGCACCATCAGTTTGATCAAAAGCAAATGATCATGCACCATGATCATGCTTTTACTGGCGGCTTCAAGCTCTTTTTTATAGTCTATTCGGGTGGCTAACATAACTTACTGAGAAAAATGGGAGAATACCACACTCTTAAGCTCCTCCAAAACCAGGGGCTTATGGATAAAACCAACACTGCCCAAACTGGTGGCTTCCTGCACCGCACCCTCATCCTCGGTCCCGGAAACCAGCACTACCTTGACCGTAATATTACGACGACGGAGTTCACGCAATACATCCAGCCCGCTCATGCCATTCATGCGCACATCAAGCAATACCAGGTCAAAGACATCCTGTTCGATCAAACGCAAAGCTTCCTTGCCATCCTGCGCCATCAATACCTCGACGCCCCGCTTCTGAAAGAAACTCCGCGAGAATTCACGTACATCCAGTTCATCGTCAACAACCAAGAGTTTAGGCATAGGGAATTGATTTATTATAAACAACTGTGGCTGAATGCAATAGAAAAAATAATATATCTATTTGGCAGCCTTGGCTAGCGTCAAGGTAAGGATAATCTTAGTGCCGCCCATATGCGTGGATTCCACCTCGACCCGGCCGCTGTGATCATCTTCCACTATCTTACGAATAATGTAAAGCCCCAGCCCGGTCCCTTTGCGGGCGGTCGCTTTAGTAGTAAAAAAAGGCGTAAAAAGTTTCTTCCGGTCCTGCTCACTTATCCCGATACCATTGTCCGAAAAGATAATACGCACCAGTCCACCGTCGGGTTCCACACCCACTGCCAGCTCCGGCCTGTATTGTGGATCCTCAGCGAGCGACTTGCGCACTATCATGGCATCGTAAGCATTATCGATCAGATTAAAAAAAACTTCCTGTAACTGCGTAAAGTTGCCCAGCACCTTCGGGATCAGTATAGGATCGTATTGTTTTACAATATTCATTTGATCCGATCTAATCTTGAACTGCGCCATTTCCCAGGCGGAACTTAAAACGCGATCAATATCGCAAGCAGACTGGCCTTCGTCGCCTTTACGGGAATATTTCATAATGCCCTGAACGATCTCCCCGCCGCGGGCCACATTGTCCTGAAGCCGCGACAAAGCATAGGCGAATTCTTTTTCCACTTCTTTAAGCTCAGGTGAATTAAATAAGTCTTTCCGCAGGGTCAAAGTATCCAGCATCCCGCCGGCAATAAAGCCCATGGCATGCAACCGATTATTGATCTGATGGGAAAGACCGTCGGCCATAGTGCCGATAGTAGCCATCTTTTCGGCCTTGAACAATTGTTCCTGGGTTGTTTTCATGTTTTCGTAGAATAGCGCGTTCTCTATTGCTGTAGCCGCCTGGTTGGCCACCACAGTGAACACGGCGATATCTGCCGCCCGAAAAGCCTGGCCGGAGATCCTCGGACCCAGAACCAGAAAGGCCAACAAGCGATTCCCGATCATGGCCGGGACCACCAGAACACCCTGCAGAGCGGAAAATTCTTTGGCCAAAATCTGACTATCGGCAGAATTACGCCGGATCTTCTTTTCAGCATCCGCCAGAAGTAACGGCCTTCTACCGGCGGTAAGTTCCCGAATGAAGATTGAATCCATCAGCATACTGGCAGGAAACATAACCGGACGACGCCTTAAGATCATCGCACCAAGAGTGTACTTGTTGCCCGGTGTGTCCAGGACATATATTGCGCAATGCTCAACCTTGACCACCCGGATAACGATCCGCACGATCAATTTCAAGAGTTTGCGAATATCCTTGATACGTCCCATCCCGGCAGAAGCCTGGATCAGAGTGGCCTGATAACGGCGTTGATCTTTAAATATACGTTCGGCGGCTTTATTTTGAAAGAAGATGTATGTGAAGGGGCCGACGGTAGCTAAAACAGCCATCGCCAAAAGAGGCCCGAAACGATCCAGCGGATAATAAATTACGAGCCAGACCGGTAAGCCAATAACCACCAGGTAGACGGCGAGCAGAACACCAATACGGCTAAGAAACAGGCGCATATCCATAGCTTAGTTCTAACCTTATCCAGCGCGGCCGAGAAGGAATACTATTGATTTTACTTCAAAAAGCTATCGTATTGATATCGTCGGGGTTTTGACAATTCAACACATTCAGGGCAGGATTGATCTTGCGTACCAGGCCTTTTAAGACTTTACCCGGCCCGAACTCGACCAGATCAATTATCCCCTGAGAAGCCATATAAGAAATAGTGTCAACCCATTGAACAGAGGAATAGATCTGTTTGGCTAAATTAGCCCTGATATCCTCAACATTTTGCTGAGGAGCACCGGTTACATTGGTAATCACCTGGATTTTACTGTCTTTAAGCGGTACTGCGGATAAAGCCGCCACAAACTGGTCAGCGGCCGGCCTCATCAAGGAGGAATGAAAAGCCCCGGCAACATCCAGTGGGAAGATCTTCTTGCATCCAGCAGCGGTCAGGCGGTCGCAAGCCAGGCTTACTTTATCAGCCAGGCCAGTGATCACAATCTGGTCGGGCGCATTAAAATTGGCCACCTCACAACCTGCTTCACGACAAATCTCGACCAAAATATCCCGGTCCATGCCAATAATAGCCGCCATTCTTCCCGGATTGGCTTTGGCCGCTTCTTCCATTAACTTACCGCGCTTCTGAATTAATTTTAAGCCGTCTTCAAAAGAAAGTACCCCGGCCGCACACAGAGCGCCGTATTCACCCAGACTTAACCCAGCAGTATACAGGACATTAACACTGGCTAACCGTCCACTGTCCCGCAATGCTTCCAAAGCCGCCATGCTCATAGTAAATATTGCAGGCTGACAATTGGCGGTGACCATCAGTTTATCTTCCGGTCCATTGAAGATAATATCCGTCAGGTCATACCCCAAAACAGCATTAGCTTTTTCGAATACCGCTTTGGCCGCCGGTATATTATCGTATAATTCTTTGCCCATCCCCACTTTCTGGGCACCCTGCCCGGGGAATATTAACGCTATATCCTTCATATCAGTAGCTCCACTCAACAATGTTCGCCGCGGCCACCAGGCCGGCGCCAAAAACCACCAAAGCAACTTTATCACCTTTTTTAATGCGCCCGGCTTCCACCGCTTCGCAAAGCGCTACCACAACAGAAGCGGCCGAAATATTGCCATACTTATCGATATTTATAAAGAAACGTTCCTTGGCAATACCCGCCCGTTTGGCAACACTGGCAATAATGCGGTCGTTAGCCTGATGCGGCACTACACATTTAATGTCATCCAGCGACAACCCGGCTTTTTGCGCCGCAATACCCACCGCCTCGGCCATCCCGGGTACGGCATGTTTAAACAACTCCTGGCCGTTCATGACCACATAAGGTAATTTAGCACTATCAACAGAAGCATCTAGCGGAGTACGCGTCTTATCAGCGATAACGCCCATCAGAGGAGCCCCTTCGCCGTCGGAGATCATATACTCGGATAAAATACCCCCCTGCGCCACCTTCCCCAGGACAGCCGCTCCCGCTCCATCGCCAAACAATACACACGTGTTACGGTCTTTCCAATCGATGATACTGGTAAAACGGTCAGCCGCGATCACCAGCGCGTTCTTAACCTGACCGGAAGCAATAAACTGTTTGGCCGTGGTCAAGGCGTAGAGAAAGCCGGAACAGGCGGCGCTGATGTCATAAGCAAAAGCTCTCTTTGCGCCAATAGCCTTTTGCACCAGGCACGCTACTGAAGGAAAATTGCTGTCCGGCGTAACAGTAGCCACAAATATGGCCTCAATATCTTCCGCCTTGACCGCCGAATTGCGTAACGCATCCAATGCAGCCGCAATAGCCAGGTCGCTGGTCTTCTCGCCGGGAGCAGAAATGCGGCGCTCCCGGATACCGGTACGAGTGATGATCCACTCGTCGGTAGTCTCCACCAGTTTCTCGATGTCTTTATTAGTAAGCGTTAAAGCCGGCAAATAACGGCCCAACGCAATGATCCCGATCTTATTCATTTTAGGGAGGCCTTTATTTTATCCAGAATGTTATGATCTACCTCGCGCATGGTGGCGCGGATAGCGTTCGTGATTGCTTTCGGGGATGAACGCCCATGACACTTCATCACGATCCCGTTCACGCCCAGTAAGGGCGCCCCGCCGTATTCGGAATAATCGCCATGTTTCTTAAGCGCCTTTAAAGCACCCATCATCAACAAAGCGCCAACCATGGCCAAAGGATTCTTTTTAATTTCGCGTTTCAAAACCGAACCCGCGGATTCCATCAGGCCTTCAGAAAGCTTAATGATCACATTGCCGACAAAACCGGTACAAACAATACAATCAGCCTTGTTCGCAAAAATCTTGTTCGGTTCGATATTGCCCAGAAAGCCGGGGACTTTTTCTTTAAGCAGATCATACGACTGCTTGTCGAACCCGGAGCCTTTACCTTCTTCCTCGCCGATGTTGACCAGCCCTACCGAGGGGTTCTCGCGGCCCATGACTATCTGCATATAAGCACGCGCCATAAGCCCGTACTGGTACAAATGCTCAGGCTTGGGTTCGGCATTGGCCCCCACATCGATCAGAAAAGCCGCCCCGTTAACCTGCGGGATTACCAGGCCGATACCCGGACGGTCCACGCCCTCAATCATCCGTAAATAAAAGGTTGAGGCTGCAACCAAAGCCCCGGTATTGCCTGCCGAAACAAAAGCATCATAACCGCCGTTCTTGAGCATGTTCACGCCGACAGTTATAGAACAATCTTTCTTGCGGCGAATAACGTCCAGCGGGTTATCGTCCATGTCCACTACTTCGGAAGCATGCACGACCTCGATGCGGTCCTTGGGATAAGAATATCGAGCCAGCTCAGCGTTGACCCGGTCGGATATGCCAACAAGAGTAATCGTGACCGGCAGTTCTTTGACAGCATCTACTACACCGGCCACAATATTAGCCGGCGCATGATCACCACCCATAGCATCGACAACGATCTTCAAAAGCGGCTCCTTATATTATTTTCACTGTTCGGAACCTGCCCATAATAAATTATGAGCCGATTGAATAAATTAAAGACTAAGCGTATCTAGTGTGGTGATTTATATGTAGTTTACATTTAAATCACCACACTGGAGCAATGGAGCAATCGAAAATGGAGAAATAATAAAACATTTGGCTCCATTGCGGTCTATTTTCGATTTTCAAATGCTCTTCAAATAAAAAGAAGCATTAGACTCAATACACTAGGGTGCTGAAAATAACGATAAAGTCAGCTGGGTAACAGCCTGCTTTACGCGCTCTTTGCGGCTTTCTTTACTTTAGGCGCCACGACCTGCCGGCCCTTATAGCAACCAGTGATCGGACAAATCCGGTGAGAGATACCCGCCTTGCTGCCTTCAACCTTGGTGCTGGCTGTGGTGATCGTGAGCTTTTGATGCGTCCGGCGCCGGCGTGAGCGGGCTTTGGAATGTTGTCTTTTTGGATTTGGCATTTCCCTTACTTCCTTTCATCGGTTTAACATCACACTGGCATTTTTCTTTATTCAGATCCGCACCGCAACCGGTGCAGAGACCTTTACAATCATCCCCGCACAGAGTATGCGGGTCATAACTTATTAATAATTCATCCCGTACAGCCCGGCCCAGGTCAACATATTCATCTTTCGGTCCAAACTCAAGCTCAAGATCATATACGGCCGTACCTGCTTTGTGAACATCGGTCAGACAACGCGCACAAACCATAGCCAGGTAATAAGAAACTGTCACGTTAGCTATTATGTAATCTTCGATCCGCGTTAACGTCCCGCTTACCACAACAGGCCGCCGGGAGTCGATAAAATCATCTACAATATCTAAATCAGCGGCCAGCGCCTGATCCGTATATGCCATGCCGGACAACGGCACTTCGCGGATCTTGATCTTCATCTTTTAAAAGAGCCCTTCATCTTCTTAACCACGCAGGGCGGCACAAAAGGCGACAGTTTGGCTCCGAACTTGGCCACTTCCTTAAGTAAAGATGACGAAAGGAAGGAAAAACCTTCCGAAGGCATTAAAAAAACGGTTTCGATATCTTCCGCCAAACGGCGATTGGTTTCGGCCATCTGGAACTCATATTCAAAATCGGCGGTCATCCGTAACCCCCGCACCAAAACCCCGGCTTTCCGGCGTTTAGCCAGGTCGACCACCAAACCGTCGAAACCTTCTACCACGATCCCCTTCATTCCTTTGGTAGCTTCCTTGACCATAGCCACCCGGTCGGCCAGCGAGAACAAATATTTTTTGTTCGGGTTATTGGCTACCGCCACTACCACCTTGCCAAATATCAAAGCGGCCCGTTTCATAACATCCAGGTGCCCATAGGTCACGGGATCAAAACTTCCCGGATAAATAGCGTTACGCACCATATCAGACACTTTCTGTGGACTGCCGCTCGAAGATCGTTAAACGGGATGAGCCATACACCTTGTCCCGGACAAGTAAAAATCTGCCTGCTATCTCCACAACACCGTCGAGCTCAGGCAGAGTTTCATCCGTGCCGTACTGTGCCACCAGGAACGAATTGGGGTGTAATATATCATGCGTCAGGAGGGTTTTCAAGGTTTTTCTCCCCAGTTTCTGGTCGAAAGGCGGGTCGAAGAAAACCACATGAAATTTTCGTCCTTCACGGGCCATCAACTTGACCGAAGCAAAAACATCCTTGGTAATCAAATCTGCCCTCTGGCCGCGCTCTCCGGGCTTGATGATCATCAGGTTCTCTTCGATCACCTCAATACATTTGGGGTCGCGTTCGATCAGGCAAACCTCATGCGCGCCGCAAGACAAGGCCTCAAACCCCATGGCCCCACTGCCCGAAAAAAGATCCAGGAAAGACAGGCCTTCGAGGTCATGGCCGATAATATCGAACACTGCTTTACGCAACAGGTTTTGCGTCGGGCGGATATGGGCAGGCATAAATATATTACGCCCGGAATCTTTACCATTGATTATCTTCACAGCGAACCATTCTTTTCAGTATAAACAATTATTTTGTTCATCATGTCCACACAACCGGCGGGATTAACCCCCACGGCTGTTTCACCGGACAGCATAACATAATCGGTGCCATCGAGTATAGCGTTCGCCACATCCGTTACTTCCGCGCGGGTTGGCAAGCGTTCTTCGGTCATGCTTTCCAGCATTTGCGTGGCGGTAATAACCGGTTTCCTGGCCAAATTGCATTTCCGGATTATAGCCTTCTGGATCAGAGGGACTTCCCAGATCGGCAAAGAGACCCCCATATCACCACGCGCGATCATAATACCATCACTTACGTTAATAATAGCATCAATATTGCGCAGTCCCGCTCGATCTTCGATCTTGGCAATAACTTGCGGCTTATGGCTATGTTTCCTGATCAAAGACTGAAGAGCCAGGATATCAACCTTACTGCGCACAAAAGACTGGGCAATAAAGTCCACCTTATTCTCCAGGCAGAAAGCCAGGTTTAAACGGTCTTTGGCGGTAACGCCCTTGAAACTCAGCTTGGCATCCGGAATATTAACGCCTTTGTGTTCCTTAATTAGCCCGCCGATGACTACCCGAACTTTGAGCATTTGTTTCTCTATACCCTCGGCCTCCAGGGCTATAGTGCCATCGTCCACAAAGATCGGCTGGCCGGTCATTATATCCTTTAAAGGACCATCATAGTCAAACGGGATGACGTCCCCTCCCACCGCCGCCTGCCCAGGCGAAAACCAAAGGCGCTGGCCCTTCTTAACCTCAACCGGCTTGCCATCCTTAAGGGAACCGATCCGGATCCGATAACCTTCCAGGTCCCCAAGTATCAGGATATTACGGCGATACTTCTTGTTTAACTGACGGACCAGGCGAAAGCGCTCCAGATGTTCCTCGTGGGTCCCATGTGAGAAATTCAGGCGCACCACGTCCATTCCGGCGCGCATCATTTTAAGCAAAGTCGTGGCATTCGACGAAGCCGGGCCTAAAGTGCAAATGATCTTTGTTTTGGGCATATTAAATCCTCCTTTTCCCCTGACTTCGTCAATGGGACACCCAAATCAGCCTTTTTGAACGATGTTGTAAAGC
>JADFZK010000073.1 GCA_015232565.1 Candidatus Omnitrophota bacterium | reverse complement strand
CTTCATTTTATTTTCTCTTTTATGTCCGCAGGAATAGGCTGGGGCTTGAAATCTTTATCCAGGCATACCAGGGCCACTGTGGCCTCAACCAGGATCCGGGCCGTAGCGCGCTCCACGACCGATTGAGAAAAGATGATCTGCGCTCCGGTCAAAGTTTTAATGCTGGCGTCAGCCACCACCGTATCACCATATCTGGCCGGAGATTTATAAAGAATATTGCAAGAACGTACCGCGTAAAAAAGACCGCGGGCCAGCAGGTCGGCTACACCTATACCCCGGGCCTCAAAGAATTCGGTACGGGCTTCCTCAAGGTATTTTAAATAATTGGCGTAATAAACCACTCCGCCGGCATCAGTATCATGGTAAAAAACTTGTCTTTGCATCTATCCACCCTCCAGAAGGTGATTGGCTATTCTAACATAATCCGCACTGCGCACATCTTCTGGTCTGGTTTTTTTATCTACACCGGCAAAAGCCAGAGCGGACTCCAGTCGGGCTTTGGCCCCAAGCGGCAAAAGAGCGTTCACCAAGGTCTTGCGGCGTTGCAAGAAAGCAGTCTTCACTACCTTGCTAAAGAAAGCTTCATCTTTGACCGGGAACCCCGGACTAGCCTGAAAATCGATATGTATAAAACAGGATTCCACCTTAGGGATCGGGCGGAAAGCCTGGTTACTGATCCGGAACAAAATCCGCGAGGTCGCGAATACTTCCAGTAAACAAGTTAATGCCGAACGATCTTTGGTGCCAACTGGCGCGGTCAACCGGCGGGCAAACTCATATTGCACCGTAAGGTACAAGGATCTTACCAGGCTTCTGTCCGCCAGCATCTTTTCCACAATCGGCGTCGATATGTTATAGGGAATATTGCCTATTACTTTAAACGGCCTGGCAAAAAGACCGTGCAAATCAAATTTTAGAAAATCAGTATTATGCAAGAGCAAGCCGCTGGCAGATAACTCCCGGCCCAGGCTGTCGGCCAGGACCGGATCAGCCTCAACCGCAATAAGCTTTTTAACCCTGGGAATAAGACCTCTGGTAAGCGCCCCCTGACCGGGCCCGATCTCCAGCACCTCATCGTTGGGACAAAGCTCACAGCTGTCAACGATACGGCTTAAAATGCTGGCGTCGATGAGAAAATGTTGCCCCAGCCTTTTGGTTGGCAAGAAAGTATTCATACACTCACAGCGGCCTTTATAGCCGCCAGCATCGACCCTTCATCCGCAATCCCCTTTCCGGCAATACCAAACGCCGTTCCGTGCGCCGGAGAAGTGCGGATAAAAGGCAAGCCTATGGTCATATTCACCAAACGGTCAAAGTATTGTGCTTTTAAAACCGTCAAAGCCTGATCATGATACATTGCGGACAACAGGTCATAGCCATGGCAATTCCGCGGCTCAAAAAAAGTATCGGCCGGAAAAGGCCCGTGCACATCCACTCCCACCGCCCGCAATCTCTTCATGGCCGGCTTAATATGACGGATCTCCTCCTGCCCCATATGCCCGTTCTCACCAGCGTGCGGATTAAGGCCCAGCACCGCGACCTTAAGATTACGCTTACCAGAGCGGGCAACCAGAAAATCATACGTGGTCTTAATAACAGCGAAAACTTTATCCGCCGTGATCATAGCCGGTACTTCCATTAAAGACACATGCCTGGTCACCAGCACCAGCTTCATGGCATCCGCTAAGAAAAGCATCTCAACATTTTTTAATCCAAAAGCCCTGGCCAAGAAAGTAGTATGGCCTTTAAATCCGGGGATAAAACGGCAGATCGCTTCTTTAGCCACCGGGGCCGTCACCAGAGCCTGGGCCCGGCCCTCCTTGATAAGCTCAACCGCTTTCTCCAGGTACAGCAAGGAATCCCGGCCTGACTCAACAGTCGGCAACCCGGGACGATGCACTGTCCGGGCGCGGCTGGCCAGATGAATAAATAAGGGCCAGGACTTATCCGCTGGCCAAAACTTCTGCCAAACCGCCTGGTCACCGATAACGACCGGTTCCACACCCTTTGGGAAACGCACTTTAAGCAGAGCCTTGGCGGTGACCTCGGCCCCGATACCGGCGGGATCGCCCATGGTGATCAGAATAGCTTTATTGTTTGACTTCAACATAGGCCTTTTTACGCAAGCCGTCTATCCAGGCTTTAAACCGCTCCCGGAACTTGCTCTCAAAAAGATTTTGATAAATACGGTCTTTTACATCTTTCAAAGAAGCCGTTGAAGCATCCGCGCGTCCTTTTAGTTTAATAATGTAAAAACCATTCGGCACTTCGATCACGTCCGAAATATCATCCACTTTCATGACCTCGATCCGGTCCTTGAACTCGGGGCGCAATTGGTCCAGACTGATCTCCCCAACCGAAGGCAGTTCAGAGTAAGTGGCAATAGCCTGGGTAAAATCCGCTCCCCCTTTAACCGCGGTCAGGGCGTTGTCGATCTTGACCCGGGCTTCATCTTTTCCGAATACCGATTTTACAAATATGGTCTCTATATACACCCGGGCTTTATTCGAGAACTCCTGCGCGTGCGCAGCGTAGAACGTGGTAACTTCCTGCGGATTAACATAAACTTTCGCCCGCACCTGGGTGCTTACCATCGCCTGACCCTTGATCTGGGCCTCGATCTTTTTACGGATCTCGGTGATCGTCAGCCCTTCCTTGTTAATGGATTCCAGAAAAGCCTGATAGGTAGGATATTTCTTTTTGATCTCTTCGATCCGCTCATCCACCGCTTTCGGGCGGATCAACACCCCGGCTTTTTCCGCCGCCGACAATATCAGCCGGTCCTCGATCAACTGCTCGATACCTTTGCTCTCATACTGGGTCATGACATCACTGATCTCCTGCGGCGAACGGCCTTCGATCTTAAGCTGGGCATAAACACTGCGCATATATTCCTTAAGGTCTTTAACCGTGATGACCTCCTCGTTAACCACCGCCAGGATGGCATCATCCACCGCGCGCGCAAAATGCGCCGGAGCCGTTACCAGGCCGATCATTAACATAACGCCCAACATCTTGTTAAGTCTCATTGGTCTTTTCCTTTTTGGGTACCAGGGCTTCTTTTTTAATATTTTCCACTGACTCTTTAAGTAAACGGCAATACAGGTCGAACCCGATACTGGATATGTAACCGTGCTGTTGGGAGCCCAATAAATTGCCGGCTCCCCGGATCTGCAGGTCCTCATAAGCCACGTTAAAGCCCGCGCCCAGATCGGCAAATCTCTCCAGCGCTTTCAAGCGGCGTTTGGCAACCGTCGAGAGGGTCAGCTTGTCCGGAACAATAAAATACGCAAAAGCTTTAACATCCATCCGCCCTACCCGGCCCCGCAATTGATGCAAGTCCGACAGGCCAAAGCGTTCCGCGCGGTTTACAATGAGCGTATTCGCATTCGGGATATCAATCCCGGATTCTATTATAGTGGTGCACACCAAAACATCAATCTCGCCCTTGAGAAACTTGAGCATGATCTTTTCCAGCTCTTTCCCCGGCATTTGGCCATGGCCCACGGCCAGCCGGGCTTTGGGGACCAAACGCAAGATCAGACTGGCTATAGGCGTAATATCTTCAATATGATTATGCAGAAAGAACACCTGCCCGCCGCGGGCCAGCTCTTTGCGGATAGCATCCGCAATAATATCCTCGTCGAACGCTATCATATGTGTTGAGACCGGGACCCGATTCTGCGGCGGCGTCGCGATCACCGACATATCCCGGGAACCCGCCAGGGCCATATACAAAGTCCGCGGAATAGGCGTGGCAGTGAGCGTTAATACATCCGCCAGCATTTTCATATGCTTAAGGCGCTCTTTGGCCTTAACCCCGAAACGCTGTTCTTCATCGATAATGATCAGGCCCAGATCTTTAAAAGCCACGTCTTTGGAAAGCAAACGATGGGTGCCAATAAGGATATCGACTTTGCCGGCCACCGCTTCCCGCACAATAGCGCTTTGTTCGGCTTTAGTGCGGAAACGGCTTACCATGCCGATCCGGACCGGAAAATCCTGCATGCGCCGGGAGAAATTATAATAATGCTGTTCCGCCAGCACAGTAGTTGGCACCAGGACCGCTACCTGTTTACCATCCATCACCGCTTTAAAAGCCGCGCGCATGGCAACCTCGGTCTTGCCATAACCCACATCGCCGCATAAAAGGCGGTCCATTGGCCGGGCTTGTTCCATGTCGGCTTTCACCTCCCGGGCCGCTTTGGCTTGATCGGGAGTTTCGCTAAACGGAAAGGTCTTTTCAAAATCAGCCTGCCAGGGCACATCGAGGGCAAAAGCATGCCCGCGCAAACTGTCCCGCAGGGCCTGGACATGTAATAGTTCAGCGGCCAGGCGCTGGATGCGTTTCTCGATCAGACGACGGACTTTCTCCCATTCGCGACTGCCCAGCTTGAAGAGCCTGGGCGGCTTTTTGGTAAAACCCAC